>NZ_LJSO01000006.1:0-290362 GCF_001399985.1 Pseudoalteromonas sp. P1-8 | reverse complement strand
ACGTTTGAGATACTTTTGCGTCTCAAGGGCTGTGCATTCTACGCAAGCCATTATTTTTGTCAACACTTAATTTTGAGAAAAGTTTATTTTTTCAAAACTCAGTCTTACTTGACTCAACCAACTCGTCGTTTTGCTTTTTTGTAAGCAGTCCGCCGTGTCGGTGGATGCGCATTATAGGGAGATCCGAATTGAGATCAACTGTTTTTTGAAGTTTTTATGAAAAAAATGACTGTTCGCGCAAAATACGAACGAAACGGGTAAAAATAGCACTAAAAAGGCCCNGAAAAAAATGACTGTTCGCGCAAAATACGAACGAAACGGGTAAAAATAACACTAAACCACTCACATTATGGCTATTTAGGCAGTGTATTTTATAAATATGCTTGTTATTAAGTTTTATAGAAGGTGATTTAACTATTAAGGAACGCGAATTGATCTTTATATGTGATCTTAATTGCTAGGTGCTAGGTGCTAGGTGCTAGGTGCTAGGTGCTTCAAGATTGTATGGTACTGTTTGGGGTTGATAGAGCTGTTTTATTAGGAGTGAAGTTTAGTAGTGAATTTTAGAAAGTAAAAAGCCGAGCATAAGCTCGGCTTTTTGGTGTCTTTACGACTTACTCTGCAGACTGCGCGTCTTCTTGAACTTCTTCGTTTGTCGCTGGGCGACCAACTAGTTCAATATAAGCCATTGGTGCATTATCACCAGCACGGAAGCCACACTTAAGAATACGAGTGTAACCACCAGGACGGTCTGTATTACGTGGACCGATTTCGCTGAATAATTTACCAACTACTTCATTATCACGCGTGCGAGCAAACGCTAAACGGCGGTTTGCTACACTGTCAGTCTTAGCCAGTGTGATTAAAGGTTCAATTACACGGCGCAACTCTTTAGCTTTAGGCAAAGTTGTTTTGATGATTTCATGTTTCACCAAAGAACCAGCCATGTTGCTGAACATCGCTTTGCGATGGCTGCTGTTACGGTTTAATTGACGACCACTCTTACGATGGCGCATGACCCTATCCTTCTAACTAAACTAATATAGTGATTTAGATTATTCAGCTAGGCTTGCAGGCGGCCAATTTTCTAGGCGCATACCTAGAGAAAGACCACGTGAAGCTAGCACGTCTTTAATTTCAGTTAGAGACTTCTTACCTAAGTTAGGCGTTTTAAGAAGCTCAACTTCAGTGCGCTGAACTAAATCACCGATATATTGAATTTGCTCGGCTTTCAAACAGTTTGCTGAACGTACTGTTAGCTCAAGATCATCAACTGGACGAAGCAGAATAGGATCGAATTCTGGCTTCTCTTCTTTCTCTTCTGGCTCAGTTACATCACGTAAATCTACGAATGCATCTAATTGCTCAGCTAAGATAGTAGACGCACGGCGGATCGCTTCTTCAGGATCTAAAGTGCCGTTTGTTTCCATATCAATGATTAACTTGTCTAAGTCTGTACGTTGCTCAACACGGGCTGATTCAACCGAGTACGCAATACGTTCAACTGGGCTGAATGATGCATCAAGCAGCAGACGACCAATTGGACGCTCATCGTCATCAGAGGATAAACGACTAGATGCCGGCACATAACCGCGACCGCGCTCAACACGAATACGCATGCTGATCTCGCTGCTATCTGTCGTAAGGTGACAGATAACGTGATCTGGGTTGGCGATAGTTACATCACCATCGTGCTGAATATCAGCCGCAGTCACAGGGCCTACACCAGATTTAGTCAGGGTCAGAAAAACTTCATCTTTGCCTTCTAAAGTTACTGCTAGACCTTTAAGGTTTAACAGAATTTCAATGATGTCTTCTTGTACGCCCTCTTTCGCGCTGTACTCATGCAATACACCGTCGATTTCTACTTCAGTTACTGCACATCCAGGCATAGATGATAACAGTATACGGCGTAAGGCATTACCCAAAGTGTGACCGAAGCCACGCTCTAATGGTTCTAAAACTACTTTAGAACGCGTTGGGTTGATAGCGTCGATATCGACTAACCTTGGTTTTAGGAATTCGGTAACAGAACCCTGCATTTTATCCTCTCTTAACTCTTAACTTTACTTAGAGTAAAGTTCGACGATTAGTTGTTCGTTAATGTCCGCAGACAGATCTGAACGCTCAGGTAGGCGCTTGAAGCTACCTTCCATTTTCTTACCGTCAACTTCAACCCAAGTCGGCTTTTCACGTTGCTCAGCCAACTCTAGAGCAGCGATGATACGTGCTTGTGTTTTTGACTTCTCACGAATTACAACAGTATCTTCTGGAGTAATTACGTATGAAGGAATGTTCACAACACGACCATTAACTAAAATCGCTTTGTGGCTTACTAACTGACGTGCTTCAGCGCGTGTGCTAGCAAAACCCATGCGATATACAACATTGTCTAAACGTTGCTCTAAAAGCTGTAACAAGTTTTCACCTGTATTACCTTTAAGGCGAGCAGCTTCTTTGTAGTAGTTACGGAATTGCTTTTCTAATACACCGTAGATACGACGTACTTTTTGCTTTTCACGTAGCTGTAAACCGTAATCAGATAAGCGACCTTTACGAGCGCCGTGCTGACCAGGTGCAGTCTCAAGTTTACACTTAGAGTCGATAGCTCTTACGCCGCTCTTAAGGAACAGGTCAGTACCTTCACGACGACTCAGCTTGAGCTTAGGGCCCAAATATCTTGCCATGTTATTTCTCCTAACCTATTGTTAAACGCGACGTTTCTTCGGTGGACGACAACCATTATGAGGGATTGGCGTCACGTCAGTGATGTTGGTGATACGGTAACCAGCAGCATTCAAAGCACGTACAGCAGATTCACGACCTGGACCTGGACCTTTGATGAAAACTTCTAGATTTTTTAAACCGTATTCTTGAGCAGCAGTACCTGCACGCTCTGCAGCAACCTGAGCCGCGAATGGAGTAGATTTACGTGAACCACGGAAACCTGAACCACCTGCTGTTGCCCAAGATAGTGCATTACCTTGACGGTCGGTAATTGTTACAATAGTGTTGTTGAAAGAAGCATGAACGTGAGCCATACCATCAGCAACTTGCTTTTTAACCTTCTTACGACGAATTGGTGCTTTAGCCATAATCTACCCCACCTTATTTCTTGATAGGCTTGCGAGGACCCTTACGAGTACGCGCGTTAGTCTTAGTACGTTGACCACGTAGTGGTAACGAACGACGGTGACGTAGGCCACGGAAACAACCAAGGTCCATAAGGCGCTTGATATTTAATGTAACTTCACGACGAAGGTCACCTTCTACAGTGTACTTGCCAACTGCTTCACGCAATACGTCAAGTGTTTCGTCTGAAAGTTCACCGATTTTTGTGGTCTCGGCGATACCAGTCGCTGCTAAGATTTCCTTAGAGCGAGTCTTACCTATGCCATAAATAGCAGTTAAACCGATAACTGCATGTTTATGATCAGGGACGTTAATGCCAGCGATACGGGCCACTAACACATCTCCTATATTTGAATTTGGTAATCATCTGTTTGAAAAGCCCGTAAGGATACTCAAACGAAGACCAAATCACAACTAAAAACACAGGCCGAGTAAATAACTCAGCCTGCACGACTGTTTAATTAGCCTTGCCTTTGCTTGTGCTTAGGCTCACTGCAAATTACGCGTACTACACCAGCACGTTTAATAACTTTACAGTTACGGCATATTTTCTTAACGGAAGCACGTACTTTCATTGCTCAACTCCGTAAAATGACCTTATCGACCGTAGCCTTTAAGGTTTGCTTTTTTCAGCACAGAATCATACTGATGTGACATCAGATGCGTCTGTACTTGTGCCATAAAGTCCATGATTACAACAACGATAATCAAAATTGATGTACCGCCGAAATAGAATGGCGTTTGCCATGCCATAGTCATGAATTCGGGCACCAGACAGATAAAGGTTATATACAAAGCACCTGCCAATGTCAGGCGTGTCATCACTTTATCAATGTATTTAGATGTCTGCTCACCTGGACGAATACCTGGGATAAATGCGCCAGATTTTTTCAGGTTATCTGCTGTTTCACGCGGGTTAAATACCAACGCGGTGTAGAAAAAGCAGAAGAAGATAATAGCCGCAGCTAAAACCATCGCATATAAAGGTTGACCTGGAGTCAACGTTGTAGCGATTGCTTGTAGCACATCAGCGACCGGACCTTCACCCTGGCCGAACCAGCTTGCAATTGTACCAGGGAACAGAATTATACTGCTAGCAAAGATTGGTGGAATAACACCCGCCATGTTTACTTTCAGTGGTAAGTGCGTGCTTTGAGCAGCAAATACCTGACGACCTTGTTGACGCTTTGCATAGTTAACGACGATACGACGTTGACCACGTTCAAAGAATACAACTAGGTAAGTAACAGCGAATACGATTACAGCAATCAATAACAGTACAAGTACATTCAGATCACCTTGGCGCGCCATTTCGGCTGTCGAACCAATAGCAGACGGCAGGTTAGCTACGATACCAACAAAAATCAGAACTGAGATACCGTTACCGATCCCACGTTCTGTAATTTGTTCGCCCAACCACATTAGGAACATAGTACCAGTTACTAAACTCACTACAGCAGTGAAGTAGAAACCGATGCCTGGGTTAACAACTAACCCGTCCATCATGCCCGGTAAGCTGGTAGCAATACCGATTGATTGGATTGTAGCAAGCACAAGCGTGCCGTAGCGTGTGTACTGGCTAATTTTCTTACGCCCTTGCTCACCTTCTTTCTTAAGCTCTATAAACGGCGGATACATATGCGTTAATAGTTGCGTAATAATCGAAGCCGAGATATACGGCATAATACCCAGTGCTAACACTGAAGCTCGCTCAAGCGCACCACCGCTGAACATGTTAAACATTTCAACAATGGTGCCCTTTTGTTGCTCGAAGAAATCGGCAAGTACAGCGGCGTCAATCCCAGGGATCGGCACGAATGAACCTAGACGGTAAATAATGATAGCACCTAATACAAATAGTAATCGACGCTTCAATTCCGAAAGCCCACTTTGTGCACTTTTCATATCTTGACCTGGTTTAGCCATTAGTACTTCCTTAGTCTTCTACCTTGCCTCCGGCAGCTTCGATAGCTTCGCGAGCACCTTTAGTCACTTTAAGACCTTTAACGGTAACTGCGCGTGAAACTTCGCCAGATTTAACTACTTTAACGAACTGGATGTTCTTTTTAACTAGACCAGCTGCTTGTAACGCGTTTACGTCTACTACATCGCCTTCAACTTTAGCGATTTCAAAAAGGTTAACTTCAGTAGATACTAATGATTTACGTGAAGTGAAACCAAATTTAGGTAGACGACGTTGCATAGGCATTTGACCGCCTTCGAAACCAACGCGAACTTTACCGCCAGAACGTGATTTTTGGCCTTTATGACCACGGCCACCAGTCTTACCAAGACCAGAACCAATACCACGACCTAGACGTTTCTTTTCAGTTTTTGCACCAGCAGCAGGTGAAAGTGTATTCAAATGCATCGAATTAACCCTCAACCTTTACCATGTAAGAAACTTGGTTAATCATACCACGCACACATGCTGTGTCTTCTAACTCAACAGTGTGATTGATACGACGTAGACCAAGACCGCGTAATGTAGCTTTATGCTTCGGTAAACGACCGATAGAGCTCTTTACTTGTGTTACTTTTACAGTTTTATTAGCCATGGTTTACCCCGTGATTTCGTCAACGCTAAGACCACGTTTAGCAGCGATTGACTCTGGAGAGTTCATGTTCTCTAGAGCAGCAATCGTTGCACGAACGATGTTGATCGGGTTAGTTGAACCGTATGCTTTTGACAATACGTTCTGTACACCAGTTACTTCTAGTACTGCACGCATCGCACCACCGGCGATGATACCTGTACCTTCAGAAGCAGGCTGCATGTATACTTTAGAACCCGCGTGGCGACCCTTGATTGGGTGCTGTAGCGTGTTACCGTTAAGGTCTACACTGATCATGTTGCGACGTGCTTTTTCCATTGCTTTTTGAATAGCAGCTGGAACTTCACGTGCTTTACCATAACCAAAACCTACTTTACCTGCGCCGTCACCAACTACTGTTAGTGCAGTGAAGCTAAAGATACGACCACCTTTAACCACTTTAGACACACGGTTTACCGCGATTAGCTTTTCAGCCAAATCAGGCTGTTGTTGCTTTGCTTCTACGTTAGCCATTGTCTACTCCTAGAATTGCAGACCGGCTTCACGCGCTGCATCAGCAAGCGCCTTCACACGGCCGTGATATTTAAAGCCACTGCGATCAAAAGCAATCTTTTCGATGCCTTTGTCAGCTGCACGTTCAGCAACCGCTTTACCAACTGCTTGAGCAGCTGCAACGTTACCTGTGCCTTTAACTGTTTCGCTAATTGCTTTTTCAACAGTAGAAGCAGCAGCCAGTACAGTACCCTCAGCAGTAACTACTTGAGCGTAAATGTGACGTGGCGTGCGGTGGATAACAAGACGCGTTGTGCCTTGTTCAATATAATTTCTACGAGTGCGTTTAGCACGACGTAGACGAGCTGTTTTTTTATCCATCGTCTTACCTTACTTCTTCTTAGCCTCTTTACGGCGTACATTCTCGTCCGCGTAACGAACACCTTTACCTTTATAAGGCTCAGGTTTACGGTATGCACGGATGTTAGCAGCTGTTTGACCAACTAACTGCTTGTCTACGCCCTTAACTAGAACTTCTGTTTGGCTTGGTGTTTCAATCGTAATACCTTCTGGTACTTCGAAATTCACTGGGTGTGAGAAACCAAGAGTTAAGTCTAATACTTTGCCCTTAGCTGCTGCACGGTAACCAACACCTACTAACTGAAGTTTCTTCTCGTAACCTTCATGCGTACCAACAACCATGTTGTTGATTAGAGCGCGAGCAGTACCTGCTTGTGCCCATGCATTAGCTACGCCTTCACGAGGTAAAGTTGTAATAACGTTGTCGTTAACTTGTACTTCAACAGCGTCGTTGATAGTACGAGTTAATTCACCGTTTTTGCCTTTAACTGTGATGTCCTGGCCTTTTAATGTAACTTCTACACCGGCAGGAACATTGATTGGTGCCTTTGCTATGCGAGACATAGTTCCCCTCCGATTAAGCTACAAAGCCAATGATCTCACCACCAACGCCGGCACTACGTGCTGCGCGGTCTGTCATTAGGCCTTTAGAAGTTGATACGATAGCGATACCAAGACCACCCATTACCTTTGGTAATTCGTCACGTTTCTTATAGATACGTAGACCAGGGCGGCTAACACGCTGGATGTTTTCAATAACAGCTTTGCCTTCGAAATATTTTAAATCGATAGAAAGCTCAGGCTTCGCTTCACCGCTTACAGCGTAATCTGCGATATAACCTTCATCTTTTAATACTTTAGCTACTGCTACTTTCAGTTTTGAAGTTGGCATCGTTACTGATACTTTCTTCGCTGACTGACCGTTACGGATACGTGTAAACAAATCCGCAATAGGATCTTGCAAGCTCATAGTCTTACTCCCGTGATACTATTACCAGCTAGCCTTTTTAAGGCCAGGAATTTCACCGCGCATAGCTGCTTCGCGAACTTTAATACGGCTCATGCCGAATTTGCGAAGGTAACCATGTGGGCGGCCCGTAACGTTACAACGATTACGTTGACGTGAAGAGCTAGAATCACGTGGTAAAGCTTGTAGCTTTAATACCGCGTCCCAACGATCATCGTCAGATGTATTAACATCACTGATGATAGCTTTTAGTGCCGCACGCTTTTCAGCGAACTGAGCAACTAATTTCGCACGCTTTGCTTCGCGCGCTTTCATAGAATTCTTTGCCATAACCCTACCCTTATTTCTTGAATGGGAAGTTAAACGCTTCTAACAACGCACGGCCTTCATCATCTGTTTTCGCAGAAGTAGTGATTGTGATATCCATACCGCGAACACGGTCTACTTTATCATAATCGATTTCTGGGAAGATGATTTGCTCACGTACGCCCATGCTGTAGTTACCACGTCCATCAAAAGACTTAGCACTTACACCACGGAAGTCACGGATACGTGGGATAGCGATTGAAACCAAACGCTCAAAAAAGTCCCACATACGCTCGCCACGTAGGGTTACTTTACAACCAATTGGGTAACCTTCACGCACTTTGAAGCCTGCAACTGATTTGCGTGCTTTAGTGATTAGAGGTTTCTGACCAGAGATTGCTTCTAGATCCGCAACAGCGTTATCTAGGATCTTCTTGTCAGCTAGAGCTTCGCCCACACCCATGTTTAATGTGATCTTTTCGATCTGAGGGACTTGCATGACAGAGCTGAAACCAAACTTCTCTTGAAGCTCAGCAACTACTTTGTCTTTATATACTTCATGCAGTTTCGCCATCATTCTACTCCAACTATTAGATAGTTTTACCAGTAGATTTAAAGATACGTAATTTCTTACCATCTTCAATCTTGAAACCTACACGATCTGCTTTACCCGTTTCCGAGTTGTAGATCGCAACGTTTGATACGTCGATAGACGCTTCTTTCTCAACAATACCGCCAGCTTGGTTCAACTGAGGAACAGGCTTTTGGTGCTTCTTGATTAAGTTGATGCCTTCGACAAATACTCGACCAGATTCAGCAACAACTGAAAGCACTTTACCGCGCTTACCTTTGTCTTTGCCTGCTAGTACGATTACTTCGTCATCACGACGGATTTTTGCTGCCATGATAGACTCCTTATAGTACTTCTGGTGCTAGTGAAACGATTTTCATGAACTTTTCAGTACGAAGTTCACGAGTCACAGGGCCGAAGATACGAGTACCAATTGGCTGTAAGTTATCGTTTAAGATAACAGCCGCATTGCTATCGAAACGGATCAAAGAACCGTCCGGACGACGAACGCCTTTTTTAGTACGCACAACTACCGCGTTTTTAACATCACCTTTCTTCACTTTACCGCGAGGAATAGCTTCTTTTACAGAAACTTTGATGATATCGCCAACCGCTGCATAGCGACGGTGCGAACCGCCAAGGACTTTAATACACTGCACTTTGCGAGCGCCGCTGTTATCAGCAACGTCCAGCTGAGTTTGCATTTGGATCATGTTAATGACCTCCGGTGTAGAAATTACAACACGCCTTAATTTTGTTTGAAATCAAGACATTTCGGTTAAATTCCACTCAAAAAACAAGCAAGTTGTCTCTTAAGGGCGGGCAATTGTAGCAGCAATGGCAAGGAAGTGGTAGGTTATTTTTTAATTAATTTGGAATTAATCGCAATGCCTGCATTGAAGAATTACAGCAGCTTGCTGGTTTGTTATTGATTATAAAACAAACAGGGCGCAAATGCGCCCTGTTTTTGAGTTTAATTAAATTTTTATTAATTACCAAATAGACCTTTTAACTTGTCTTTAATTTTATCTTTGGCTTTTTCTTTGACTTCTTCTTTCGCCGCATCACTGACATCTAAGCTATAACCAACATCATGGAATGGGCCTTTGATACGCAGTGGAATTTTAAAGCCGGTACTATCATCGGTCGTGCCTTGCCCTTCGATTGAATCAACAATCCCCGTTACCAAGCGATAGTCTACATTCGTCATAGGTAAATCAACTTTACCTGAGCCTGTAATGCGAATAAGCGGGCTAAGTAGCGACAGATCTTTATTTTCACCAACACCGTTAGTGAATACAAAACTGCCCTGCAATGCTGAGAAGTCTGTTTGCTGTGAGTTATCAAAGCCAGTATCTAAACCTTCTGATACTGCGCTTAAGTTACCTTTGATAAGCTCTTTTGCTTTACGAACCATCTCTGCAATGTTGGCCCCTTTTACCGCACCATCAGCAAACTCAAAGCCTAACTTACCATTTAAAGCATTTATAAAGCTCTTTTGGCTTTGGCCTGTGGTCGTTAGCTCCCAGTTTAGAGAACCTTTACCCATTAACTTATCGAAACCAGCCGCATCAGTCAGTAATGGCTGCGCATCAATTTTATCTAAAGAAAAGTTAGTACTAATTTTATAAGGTGTTTGCTTGGCGTTAACGGTTATCACACCTTTACCATTGCCCTCATAAGCAACAAACTTGTCTAGACTGATTTTAGCCACGGCATTTTTTAGGTTCACCGTTAACTGGTTTTCACCAAGGGTAATATCATTGGCTTTTAAGCCACTTGAACGCACGACTACATTTGCATCAAGTGCATTTAAGCCGCTCATATCAATTGCAGTATCATCCCAAACAATTGGTTGTGCTGGCGCATCTGCTGCAGGCTCTGCTTGCTCTTCTTTAGCTACGCCCTCTGGTAGGTAAGGGTTTAGATCAAGCATACCTAAATCAATATCGGCATTCACAGCTAAACGATCACCAAGCTTAATATCGCTTTTACCTTTAATTTGCAGCTCATCTAGGGTGGCAAGTAGCTCAGTAAGCTTAAACTGCTGCCCTTTTAGATGCATTGACCCTTTTACATTAAAGGCATTAAACGCAATTTCTTTTGCATTAAGTTCAACACCTTGCCAGCTCGCAATATTTTTCACTGAGTCACCACTGACAGAAAGAAGCCCTTGCACGTCATTACCCATTTCTGCAATTGCACCTTTAAAATTCAAATCGACTAAGCGTGAATCAACCTCAGTGCTTACATTAAAGGTTTCGCCTTCAATCGCTTTAATAGGTGTATCTAGCGTGACATCTAAATCAAAGCGCTCACCCATATAGGTAATACCGCCTTTTAACTCTAAGGTCTTACGAAGAGAAGGTAATAGGATTGCTAATTCTAAATCGCTTATCTGTTGCTTTGCCCCGGTTTTACCATCTAGATAAGTGAAAGTACCACCGTAGATTGCTACTTCACCAAGTTCGATGTCAAAGTTATCTGGTAAGTTAACAGCGCCAGAACTCTTTTGCTGCTCTGTCTGTGGTTGCTCAGCAACCGCATCAAATAATTGCCAGTTTGCTTTACCATTTTTATCGGTTTCTAACAAAATTGTTGGTTCGTTAATAACGAATTTATCAAGTTTAAACTCACCGCCAAATAACGACATCCACGGGATACGGATAGCAAGTTGCTGCATGCTTGCCATATCTTTTTGTGAGCCTGTTTGCATATTGGCAAAGTGCACATCATTCAATTCGAGTTTTAATGATGGAAATACCGACAGCTTTTTATCGCCATTAATAGTCAGACTACGACCTGTGGTTTGTTCTACTTGCTCCGATACTTTATTAAATATCGCGTCTGTAGGTATTAGGAATGGTGCTGCGACTACCAATGCAATCAGTAATACGAAGATGACACCAACGATTTTCAGTAAGGTTTTCATAATCATCCTTAAAAATGGGCAAACAATGTTCTTATCATAGCGGGAGTTAGGCGCAATTGCATTGCCCAACACATAAAAAGGTTTGTGAACAAGCTTAGGTACAAGAATATGAATCAGCGCTGAAACCATTTGATACCTATAGGTTACAAAAAAATCTTGACCGCATGATACCTTAGGGTTACATTGATACCTGTAGGTTACATTGATACCTGTAGGTTACATTTGAGTTTAAAATAAAAGGAAACGATTATGTCTAAGCAAGATATCAAAACAGAAGAAAAGTTTATGAGTCATAACGCATGGTTTTCAATATTCATGGGAGTCACGTTATTAATTATTAGTGTTTACCCAATGCTCAAGCAAACATCAGCACCGTTACTGTTTATTGGCGGTACCGCATTTTTAGGATCTTTCTTTATGTTTGTAATTAGAGGGGGATTTACATGGAAACTTGGTTATCGCCTTACGTATAAGGATGAATTTTTAAATACGATTGATACCATCGCTTATAAACATGTAGTGCTTGGATTGCTTTTTAGCATGGGGGCTATTTTTTTATTGTCTGATGAACTTGCTTTAAATGTATCTCATAGCATGATGGCCACATTTTACCTTGCTTTGATGTGTTTGATATATGGCGTATCAATTCTTTGGCAAAGTAGAGACTAGGTATAAAAGTGCAAAATAATATCGCTAAATTTCGTAAAGATAAGGGGTTATCGCAGCAAGAACTTGCTGATGCCATTGCAGTATCACGTAAAACCATCAGCACAGTTGAAACCGGCCGCTTTATACCCTCGGTGATTATCGCGTTAAAAATTGCTACTCACTTTGAACTCAGTGTTGAGCAATTATTTACACTCGATGACAATGATTAATAAACCACATCAGCCGCAATCTTACTTATAAATTATCAGTAAGATTGCATCATTCCATTACTTCGGTATGATGCACGACCCTGTTGTTTTTGCACCCTGTGTACTAAAATTAAACAACCCAATTTGGTCAAAACTGGAGTATCGATTAAGCATGAAGAAACTGCTTATTTCACCGTCAAAAATGGCGCTTGGCGAGCAAGAAAGTCAAATTTATCAAAATATCCTCAAGCAAGCCTCTGATATCAGCTTAAACCTTATGGCAGTTAAAGTAGAAAACCACCCTGAAGACTTTTTAGGTTGGTGCTATGAGCTATTAAGTGCAAGCCGTGATCGCATTAACTACGATCTGTTAGAAGATAAGCAATTACCCACTCTTAAAAAACTTCATGACTTATTAATTTCTGCAATCAGTTTTTTGCAGTTAAAAACATTAAGGGTTGCGCCATGGCCTGTTATTGCAGGCTTCATCGAGCAGCATAAAGAGCTTGTAGCCCTTGATGAGCAACTACGCTTAGCTAATTACATTGCCGCAATTAAATCGCAATCCCTAAAAGAGATGATCCCAGAAGACCGTTTAGCGTTTTCAGGTAAACACAGTGCCTCGCTTGATCCAAGCAGCTATAACTTCGACGTTGAATGGTTTGCTTCTACTAAGAACGCAAAAGGTTTCCACCAAATGTTGAGTGATTTACCAGGTGCATTCGATGAGGCGCTTGTACACATTCCACTTGAGGGTGAAGTAACGCAAGAACATTATCAGCATTTTATGGTTGCTTACTTCATGGCATTTAATGGCAGCGATGAAAAGCCAACGCTTGCTCCTGCTACTCGCTTGCTTGCGATGCGCCGACCTGACGTGTTTACACCAATCGTAAATAGTAAACTTGATGCCCTTTGTGCGGCATTAGGCATTACTAAGCTTAATAACCGTGATTTTGAGCGCTACTGGCAAGATGTTGTCGAAGCAATACATAGCATGCCTTGGTTCAAAATGGCCAGTGCAGCAAATGAGCTTGAACAATCTCTGGTTGAAATCAAAGCCCTATTGCCTAGCTTCTTTTATTATGCAGATAAAAGTACCGCTGATAACTCTAACTATATTAAGTTGTTAAACAAACCTAAGAGTACCACAAGCTCAGCAGGTAAAAAGACCGTACGCCGTGGCAAAGAATCAGCAGAGATACTGGTGGACCGAGCATTAGCAAGTGATGATATCCCTGAACATATCAAAGCTAAGCGCGATTCAATCATCAGTGAAGTTGAAAAAGGCCGCAGTGTTGAAGAAACCATTACTCTAATGCGTGCAATTTTCGGCTAAGTTACTCTCAAATAAGCAAAACCCGGTTGCTTCGCAATTGTGCAACCGGGTTATTTTTTGCACCACACATGTGCGCATGAACAATTCAAATAACCATCCTTTTCACAATTAAACAAGTTTAAAAGCCTGTTTTTAAAGCCTTTAAGCATAAAATATCCCGCTCGGAATTAACTTGGCACAACCAGTGCAATATCGTATCCAGACAACACATAGAAAATGTCCTCAAATAATAACCAGACTGCAATCTGAAAATGGGACAAAATCAACATAACAACAGGATACAGAAACATGCTAAAACTAAAAAAAACGGTCGCAGCAAGCGCCCTTGCGCTATTAACTTTGAGCTCAACATATAGCTATGCAGAAGTTACAGCAAACGCTGCGGCAACTTCAAACTACTTATGGCGTGGTCAAGAGCAAGGCGGTGGTGATGCTGCAATCCAAGGTGGTATCGACTACGCAAGTGAATCTGGCTTTTATGCGGGTACTTGGGTATCGAATGCTAGCTGGGCTGACGACATGACTTACGAGCTAGACCTTTATGCTGGTTTTGGCGGTGAAATCAATGAAACCTTTAGCTACGATGTTGGCTACATTTATTATGCATACCCAGATGCAGCATCTTACACTGATGCAGACTTCTCAGAAATCTACGGTAGCATTAGCATGGGTAGCTTCACCTTTGGTGCAGCAGTCCTAGCAACATCAGCAGCAAGCGGTGACGGTACAGATTTTGGTGACTCTCTATATTTAAATGCTGACTACAGTTTCCCAGTTGGCAGTACCGGTGCAGAAATGGCCCTTCACTTAGGTCATTACTCAGGGGATTTCATTGGTGATGATGACATCATCGACTACGGTGTTTCAGTGTCGAAAGACGGCTTTACTTTCGGTCTTTCAGACAACGACATTGATGGTTCAGATGTAAAAGTGTATGTCGCTTACGCGGTTGACTTCACTTTATAAAGAATGTGTTACTTGCTGCAACACGAAGGGCCGTTAAGGCCCTTTTCTCGTTTTGGGCTATATATTAAGGCACACTATGCCCGGTTGAGCCTTGCCAAATGCGATACCATTGTTCACGGTTCATAGTAAGCTGCTTAGCTTCAACAGCTGATTTAACACGCTCAATATTACCCGTACCAAGTACCACAGACGGTGCACTTGGGTGCATTAACAGCCAAGCATAAACAACTTGATCAATGGCTGTGGCGCCAATTTCAGCACCAACCTGCTCCAACACTGTACGTAAACGCACCGCTTTTTCATCATCACTTGAGAATATACGACCCCCAGCTAATGGTGACCAAAGCATAGGTTTGATATCGAGCAATTGACATTGGTCTAAGCTACCATCATCAAGGGCTTTCATTTCGTAAGGTGAAAACTCAATTTGATTAGTCACAAGCTCAAAGTCTAAACGCGACTGCAATAAGCTAAATTGCGATGGGGTAAAATTAGATACACCAAAATCAATCACGTCACCATTTGCTTTTAGGGTATTAAATGCTTGTGCCATTTCATCGGCGTTCATTAAGTAATCAGGGCGATGGATAAGTAATACATCTAAACGATCAGTGTTAAAGTTTTTAAGTGACTGCTGTGCTGAGGCAATTATATGCGCGGCACTTGAATCATAATGGTTTGCTTTGCCTTGTAATCCTAGGCTGGCAAACGCAGGCTTAATACCACATTTAGTGATTATTTTGATTTCATCACGAATACTTGGTTTTAGTTTAAGTGCTTTACCAAATTCGGCTTCACAACCGTATTCACCATAGATGTCAGCATGATCGGTATGTGACACACCCATCTCAATTGCATTTTCTAAAAAACTTAAGCATTGCTGTGGCGTTATCTGCCAATCTAACAAGCGCCAGAATCCTAATACCAACTCATCAATACAACGACCATTGCTATTCACCATAACGACCTACTATTCCTAATAAATTCGACTCAAATTAATCCTTTAACCATATCACAGATTTACTAATCACAGCTGTTAACATACAGTTACAAAACAAATTGCTAATTTGTTACTAAACAGGATATTTTAGTACCTAAAAACAAATGTTATAAAACAAGGAATAAAAAATGAAATCATCAAATGTCATGACCGCATTGGTTGATATTTTTATCAGCCCGAGCAAAGCCTTTAATGGTTTAAAGGAAGCAAAAGGTTGGTCTTTTGTTGCCTTTATTTTACTTGCCGGCATCCTCGCTGCCAGCATGTTTGCTTTTTACAATAAAGCTGACCCGCAGTTTTTAATCGATCAACAAGTGGCTGCTGCCAGTGTTGATGCCACCATTGCAGAACAAAAAATGATTCGCCAAAGCATGGAGCAAACCATAGATATGCAAGTATGGTTTGCTATGTTTGGTGGCATCATTGGTTTGGCTGTTATTAATGCTCTAATGGCAGGCTACTACCTATTTGTATCTAAGCAAGATCCAGAAGCTAACTACGGTTATGGTGCGTGGTATGGCTTTGGTGTGTGGACCATGATGCCAATGATTATCTCAAGTCTTGGTTTACTCATCTTAGTATTAACTGCGAGTACCGACCAAATCTCACAGACGTTATTTAACTATGCTTCGATTAACCAACTTTTAATTGGTTTAGAAATTGGCCACCCATTCTACACCTTACTTGAAAGTCTCAATATCTTTTCTATTTGGGGTATTTTCATCGCAGCTATCGGTTTAAAGAGCTGGACTAATTTCACTTTCAATAAAGCGCTACTGTTTGCAGCTCTACCAAGTATTGTTATTTACGGTATTTGGACTGTAATCGCTCTCGT
Source organism: Pseudoalteromonas sp. P1-8 (assembly GCF_001399985.1). NCBI lineage: Bacteria > Pseudomonadati > Pseudomonadota > Gammaproteobacteria > Alteromonadales > Pseudoalteromonadaceae > Pseudoalteromonas > Pseudoalteromonas sp. P1-8. The sequence continues at coordinate 274,050 of NZ_LJSO01000006.1, read as the reverse complement.
TTAATTCTGCTTTGAGCGGCAATATGCCGCTCTTAAATACCAAGGAAGTAACATGAAAAAAGCCATTATTATTGGCCTCGCTGTTACGGCATTTGTCGCTTTACTTATTTCAAAACAAGTCACAGTCAATAAAGATGCACCAGAAATGCATATTGCAGAAGTTGAACAAGGCAATATTGCCGATTCAATTTTAGCCTCTGGCAACCTAGTGTTTAATACCCAAGTGCAACTGCGCTCAGAAGTGACAGGCCGTGTAGCGAAAGTGTTTGTAGAGGAAGGTGAAAGTGTCACTGAGGGCGATATTTTAATGCGCCTAGATACGACCGCGTTTGAATCTGAAGTTGCACGCAACAAGGCCGTGCTTCGCGCGACCGAAATCGATATTAAGCATAGCGAAACCCGATTGAAAAATATCGAGCGTCAACTAAGCCGCCAGAAAGAGCTTTATGAAGTTGGCCTTGCAGGCCAAGAAGTGTATGAAAACCTACAAAATGCCCGCGATTTAGCAAAAATAGATATTGAAGCAAGACGTGAAGCTTACAACCAAGCCCAAGCATCGTTATTGATTGCTGAAGACCGTTTAAATAAAAGCGTGTTTCGCGCTCCAATGAGTGGCCTACTTGCTTCGGTAAATATTAAAGAAGGTGAAACTGTTATTGCGGGAACAACTAACATTATTGGCTCAGACTTGATGCTAGTAGCTGATCCAAGCGCAATATTAGCCGAGCTTCGAGTGGATGAGACCGATATTGCCGGTATCAAATTAGACCAACATGCAGATATCTATGCCGCCGCTTACCCAAATCAACCTTTCACTGGCAAAGTAATAAACATTGGCACATCAGCAAAAAATCAAGCCGGTTCTCAGGGCTTATCATTTAAAGTCAAAGTACTGCTTGATGCCACTGACCGCCAGCTTTATGCCGGAATGAGCTGTCGCGCAGAAATCGCCACAAGCATTGCCGAAAATGGCTTAAAACTGCCTATTGAAGCTATTCAAAAAGAGGATGATAGCTACTTTGTCTGGAAGCTTAATGCAGATAATACAGTAACTAAAACAGCTGTTACGGTAGGTATTTCTTCAGATATCGAACAAGCACTAACCAGCGGTGTTGCAAAAGGAGATCGTATTGTTATCGGCCCAGCTAGACCACTTAGCTCACTAAAAGAGGGTGATACGGTAGCCGTTAAAAACAGCCCTGAAAAAGGTGCTAACTAATGTCTGCGGTGATCAAACTCAGTAATATCAATAAACAATACAAAATGGGCGAACAAGTTTTCAAAGCCCTTGATGATATTAATATTGAAATTGCACAAAATGAGTATGTTGCCATCATTGGCCCTTCAGGCTCAGGTAAATCAACCCTGATGAACTTGCTTGGCTGCTTAGATACTCCCACCAGTGGTGACTACTATTTAAAAGATAAGCTAGTAAAGCGCATGACCGAAACGGAGCTTGCTCATCAGCGTAATGAAAGTGTTGGCTTTATTTTTCAAAGCTTTAACTTATTACCACGAGCATCCGCCCTTGAAAATGTTATGCAGCCCTTAGTGTATCGATTTATTTCTGCCAAAGAGCGAAAGCAACAAGCGCTCGAATCATTACAACGGGTTGGTCTTGGCGATAAGGTAAATCACCTTTCGAGCCAGCTTTCTGGTGGCCAACGTCAACGTGTCGCTATAGCTCGCGCACTGGTTACTAAGCCCCACATTCTACTTGGTGATGAGCCTACCGGTAACTTAGATAGTAAAACCACCACTGAAATCATGGCGCTGTTTGATGAGCTTCATAACGAAGGACACACCATCATTTTGGTTACTCATGAACAAGATATTGCTGATCACTGCCAACGTGTTATTCGCTTAGTTGATGGCAAGGTTGTTAGTGATACTCGTAAAGGCGAAGGAACAAGACAACATGTTTAAATCTGCTATCGCTGTAATGGAAGGTACAAAAGCCGCACTGATGGCAATTAAAGCCAATGCGATGCGCAGTGCCCTTACCTGCTTAGGCATTATTATTGGTGTTGCAGCGGTTGTGACCGTGGTGGCAGTGATGCAAGGGTTTACCAAGCAAATTAATGATCAGCTTGCTGATATGTCTCCCGATGTCACCAATATAAAACCTTACACTAGCGTAGAAAAAGAAATGGTAGGTCAACAAGCAAAGTTAACCTACAGCGACTTTTTAACTCTAAAAGCCCGAGTGAAAGAAGCCGAAACCTTTACTGCGCTAATGTTTACTTGGCGCTTTTCTGGTGCAGCAGAGTATGGCAATAAAAGTCATGCTTCACGGGTAATGGGCACCGAGCAAGACTACCAAAAAGCTTATCGCACCTACCCAGAACTCGGGCGGTTTATTCGCGCAGAAGATGATGAAAAACGCCGTCGAGTGGCATTTATTGGCCCTTCAATTATCGAAAAGCTTAACCTGCCTGAAAACCCTGTAGGTGAGTATATCAAACTCGGTGGTGAGTGGTTTCGCATTATTGGTGTTGCTGAAAAACAAGGTAGTTTATTAGGTTTTGACCAAGACGATTACATTAATATTCCAATAAGTACCATGAGTGCGCTAGAAGGCGGCAGTGTTGATACCAATGTACAAATGATGTTTCGTTTGAAAGATGATGCTAACGAAGCGCAAGTATTGGGTAAAATTCGCCGTATCTTACGTCAATTACATAAACTGAAAGACGGTGAAGATGACGACTTTGAATTTGAAACCGCCGAAAAAGCCCGTGCTAATATCGATAAATTTACCGGAAGTGCTACCGCAATTACCGCGGGGATAGTGGGTATCAGCCTGGTAGTTGGTGGTATTGGAGTGATGAATATCATGCTGGTTTCGGTAACAGAACGTACGCGTGTGATCGGCACCTTGAAAGCATTAGGTGCAACACCTGGCTTTATTATGCTGCAATTTTTAGTTGAAGCGGTGGTGCTATCACTGTTTGGTGGTTTAATTGGTTTAGCGATTGGTTATGGTGCTGCGGCACTGATTTCGTTATCAGTGCCGAGCATGCCAGATGCCTACATACCGGGTTGGGCGATTATGCTGTCATTTGGCTTTACTTCATTGATTGGTATTGTGTTTGGCTTAGCGCCCGCTATTAAAGCGGCACGCTTAAACCCAATTGATGCGCTGCGTTATGAATAACTAGTCTGGCTTATAAGGTACTTGAGCGCAGCTTATTTCAACTGTTTTCGGGTACCAAATAGGCCCAACTTGGTTTACTGCAGCTTCAGCTAAACCATTGGTGAACGACTTATAAGTGTGAACAGTTTGCCATTCGGAATCAGGACACTCCTCAGATAAGTCGACAGGCTTTGAACCTTCGTAAAGCGCTGCGGCAAAGTTATGATGCCATTGCTCTGTTGCAGGCGCTTTATTGGCTTGTGCAGCACTGCCATTATCAAAGTAGATATTTGTGCAACCACTTAAGGTTGCTACTAACACAGTTGTTACTAGACGACTTTTCATAGTTGTTGCTCCTGTGCTTGTTGCTCACACCATACTTTTACTGTGTGAGGAGCATAAATTCCGAGTGTAACAAGTCCTAATGCGCCATCAGCGAATGTTTGTTGCGATTGCATTTGGGCAACTTTTTTATCTTGGCAAATAGCCTTTACATCAACGCGCTCTTCACCAACAAGGCCCCACAAAAAGAATGGGCGGCTATCTTGGTAATCAGCTTTAGTGGCTAATTTATTGGTTGTTTTTTCTGGCACTATGGTGACTGATGAACACGCTGTCACCGATAAGGCAAGCAGCATACAGGCCATTTGTTTCATAAGTAGTTCCTTTGTCTGAGTTGTTAAGCTCAGTAAGTATAAGAATATGAGTACACATTTTGGGTAAGAAAGCGTATAAAAATTGTAGGAAATACTACAGTTTCTAACATTTAGCCTTTGAACTAAACTGAGGCTATCGACGACTAACTCTCAAGGAAAGTAACTAAAGGTCATTATGACGGCATATCTGCGTATATTTTTATTACTTGTGTGTTTAAGTGTGCTGCCTTGGTATAGCTTTTCAAGCGATCCTAGCTCTGATGAGCAACAAGGTATAACCAAAACCGCTGTGAACCTTGCTAATTGCCAACAGCAATTAGCGCAAAGCCGCATGCAAACTTACGCTGAACATTATATTTTGCCCTATCAGTTCAAGTTATTGAGTTGGAATATCTACAAAGCACAAATAGATGGCTTACTCACAGATTTACAAAACCTAAATGCCGATGCTGATATTGTGTTATTACAAGAAGCTATCGAAGAACCTTCGCTTACAAAGCTAAAACCTTACTGGCGCTTTGCTAAAGGGTATAAGAGCGGCAGCGTGCAATCAGGAGTTATGACACTCAGCCGCTGGCCAGCTACTGTACATTGTACACTCACCCATAAAGAGCCTTGGCTACGTAGCCCAAAAGCCACCAATATTGTGGAGTATGCGCTGCCAGATCAACAGTTATTACTGAGTATTAACCTACATGCCATTAACTTTACGATTGGCGTTAGTGACTTTAAGCAACAGCTCGACGATGCAGCCGCTATTATGCGAACGCATAAAGGCCCTATTGTATTTGCCGGTGATCTCAATACCTGGAGTGATGAACGCCAAGCCTTATTACAGCAAACATTGACCCAGCTAGGTTTGCACGAAGCTATTTATTTAGATGATAAGCGCACCAAAGCATTTGGATTAGCACTTGACCAAGTATGGGTGCGTGGTGTCAAAATAGAAACTACCGTTGTACCTGAGCTTGCAAGCTCAGATCATAACCCAATAATTGCAACCTTGACGATAGAGCATCAAACGCTATGAGATTATGTATGAGAGGATATTGGTTAATCGCATTAATGTTATTGAGCATCAGCCAACTCAGTGATGCAGCAACCCCAGAACAAGAGATAAAACACCTCATTGATTTTGTTGCTAAAAGCGATGCCGTATTTATTCGCAACGGTACAGAGCACTCAAGCCAAGATGCTTCCGAACACCTTGCTATGAAGTATCGAAAAGCAACCCGCTATGCAAAAACTGCCGAAAAGTTTATCGAGAATCTGGCGAGTAAAAGCTCATGGAGCGGTAAGCCCTATAAAGTAAGACTCAGCAATGGGTCGTTACTCAATGCAAAAGATTGGTTGAGCAATGAATTAAAAGAGTACCGCCGAAACCAACATATTCATAATTAAAATCATCAACACACAAGAAGCGAAAAGCCATGCAAGAACACAAAAATCAGCCACTCAATGACTTTATTGAGTACCCTCATGACGAGATGCTAAAACGCGCCGAAGAGTTTTTAGCCGTGAGTCAGCGTCGCCACAGTATTCGTAGCTTTAGCGACCGCCCAGTGCCAAAAGAAATAATCGAAACCTGTATTAGAGCGGCTGGCACTGCACCGAGCGGTGCCAATCATCAACCTTGGCACTTTGTAGCAATACACAGCAGCGATGTGAAAAAACAAATTCGAGAAGCCGCTGAAAAACTAGAGCGCTCATTTTATGAAGGTCGCGCGGGTGAAGAATGGTTAGATGCCTTAAAACCACTTGGCACCGATGCCAGTAAGCCCTACCTTGAGCATGCACCTTGGCTAATTGCCGTGTTTAGTCAAAAGAAAGGCGGTATTTCTGCCGATGACAAAAATACCAATTACTATGTTCATGAATCTGTTGGCCTAGCAACCGGCTTTTTAATTCAAGCACTACACAGAGCTGGCCTTGCCACCCTCACGCATACACCAAAACCAATGAGCTTTTTAACCGAAATTTGTGGCCGTGATAAAGATAATGAGCGCCCTTACATGCTGCTAATTGCAGGCTACCCAGGCACAGATGCAACCATCCCTGAGCATGCCTTAGTGAAAAAGTCGCTGGACGAAATAGCGACCTTTATTTAGTTTTAAAATCAACAGCCAGCACATCACCTGGGTTTAAACCTGAAACGATGTGCTGCTTGCCATCGAGCATTTCGCCAAGGCGCACATAGCGGCGCACTATCTGATTATTTTCAAGTAAATAGACCATACTCAATTGGCCATATTGGTGCACCCAGCTTGACTCAATCAACACCCCTTTTTCAGTGGCGAGCGGTAATTGTAATTGCGCATAAAGCCCAGGCATTAACCCAGTTTGCGCATCTGTTTCTAAACGGATTTCCATACTACGCGCAGCACTATCAGCAACAGGCACAATTTCTGTCACTGTGGCAGGCATTGACGTAGATAAAGCAGGTAGTTTAACCGTTAGAGTTTGACCAACATTCAACTTAATTGCTTGTTGTTCTCTGACATTAAATGCTAATTGCAATTGTTGTGGGTTATACAGTGCGAGTAATGGCGTGCCAGGAGTTGCGGTATCGCCAGGCTCTGCAAAACGCTCAACCACAACACCTGAAATCGGCGCTTTAATTTGCGTAAAACTCAATGCAACTTGCGCTTGTGTTTGCTGCTGCTTAGCAATCGCTAGGTTCGCCGTTAAATTATCGAACCTTGCTTTTGCATCGTCGTATTCGCTAACAGATACCAAGCCTTGCTTGTATAAATCGTTAATACGCTGTAGTTGTTTCTCCGCTTGAGTCAACGAGGCATTAATTGCATTTATTTGTGCTTCGCTTTGAGCAAGTCCTGCTTTAAAGTCATCTTGCTGCAAGGTAATTAGCACGTCACCTTGTTTTACAGTATCGCCAGCGCGTACATTTAAACGCTCAACTTGTGCCATTACACGAGAAGAGATTTGCGTATTTTGTTTTGCAATCACGGTGCCCGGTACAACTTCATCACGAGCAATATCTGCCAGTGTTACTGTCACTAACTGACCAGTGTAATCATTTGCTGATGGGTTTTTCATGCCTGCAGCTTGCTTATCAGAGAAACTGCCCGCCATGTAAAGTACCGCCACAATGATCACAGATAACGCGATGATTGAACCAATAAGTTTCGATTTACCCTGCATGAGCTTGTTCCTCTTTGGCTGCATCCTTTGCAAACACTAAATAATAAACCAGCGGCACAACAAATAATGAGAACAATGTTGATGCCACAATACCAAAAATAATTGCGATCGCTAGACCGCTAAATACCGGGTCTAGGGTGATCACCAAGTTACCTAATAAGGTGGTTCCCGCAGTCAGTAACACAGGGCGCATACGCACCGTACCTGCGGCAATCAAAGCCTGTTTAATTGCCATACCTTGGCCGCGAGCTTGATTAATAAACTCAACTAAAATAAGTGAGTTACGAACCACAATACCAGCAAGTGCAATCATGCCTATCATGGCTGTTGCGGTGAATAGCACCGGCTCTGGAGCACCAGCAATAGTGCGCTCTCCAAATTGATTCAAAAGCCAAAAGCCCGGCATGATCCCTATTACGGTTAATGGAATAGCCGACATGATGATCAGTGACAAACTCGCAGAGTTTGTTTGAATGCGTAAGATGATGAAAATTGCAGTGAGCGCAAACGCAAAGGCAATCCCCATATCTCTGAATACATCAATGGTAATTCGCCATTCACCTTCACCACTAAAGGTCACGTCAGTGCCAGCAGGTAATTGCCAAGCTTGGCCACCACCATTATTGAAAAAGTGCCTACTTTGCCAATCTGTTTGGCTAAATTCGTCAGTGCTGATGCCTAAGTCGGCGTTAACGTCAGCAATAATTTCAGCGGGTGTACGACCATTTAGCTCAGCCATAACATATACAACATTACGCTGATCTTTACGCATAATTGGCTTGGCAACCTCTTGATGCTGAAATTCACCTAACTCAGATAGCGCCACCAGCGGCCGCGGTGCACTTTGCAGCCCAAATTCGTCACTGGTTTTTGCAAGTTCCCTATCGCCACGCACTTGTAATGCCAGCAATTGAGCAAATTGGTTACGGTCTTGATATGGTAGTTGCAGTTTTATATCGACAGGATCTGTTTCGCCGCTAACATATAACACCCCAACATTTTGCCCATGCGAGGCAATGGCTAAGGTCTGGGCAATATCTTGCGTAGACACCGCCGACAATGACGCTTTACTTTTATCAGTAACAAAACGTTGTAATGGCGCATTGGCAGCAATACTGGTATCAACTTCAACCACATGCGGCTCTTGCTTTAATCTTGCAGCAACAGCAAGGGCTGCTTGATAGTGAGTCTCTGTATCAACAAATGGCTCACTGTAAACTTCGGCCACTAAGGTACTTAAAACCGGCGGACCCGGTGGCACTTCAACCACTTTAATTACAATGCCATCGGTTGCCAGTGGCGCTAATGCGGCACGCAAGCGCATGACCACGCCATGAGATTGATGATCACGCTTAGTTTTATCGAGCAGTAATACTCTGAGTTCAGCTAAATTAGCAGCTTCACGTCGATAATAACCACGCACCATACCATTAAAGTCCATGCTTGATGGCTGACCAACATAGGCTGCCGCCTCACTTACTTCATTTAATTGCCAAGTGATGGTTTGTACTTGTCTAGTGAAAGCGGCGGTTTGCTCAAGGCTCGTGCCTTCTGGCATATCAATTAAAACTTGCAACTCGTTTTTATTATCAAACGGTAATAGCTTTAGAGGCACTGCACGCATTACGGGTAACATGGCACTGGCGACAAACAAAGCTAATGTGGTCCATAAAACGAGTTTGGCGCGGCCTTTAGACTCAAGTAATGGCGATAACATGCGCTCGTATAAGCTATGGGGGTTAGCTTCTAGTTGCATGCTGTCATCGACTGGCGCTTTAAGTAATTTCATGGCTAACCATGGCGTGACAAAAAATGCCACTATGGTTGAAACCATCACACTGACCGGTACATTAAATGCCATCGGTGCCATATACGGCCCCATCATGCCGGTGATAAATGCAAGTGGGATAAATGCCACCATAATGGTCAATGTAGACATAAACAGCGCCACACGAATTTCGCTCATGGCATCAACTATGCGTTGTTTTTTATCGCCTTTTTTTGTTAAAAAGCGACTTATGTTGTCTATCCCAGTAATGGGATCATCAACCAATAGACCTAAAGAAAGTATTAATGCAAACAGCGTAACTCGGTTAATCGTATAGCCAAAGGCAAAATCAAGTGTCAGGGTGATGCCGTAGCAAATAGGTACCGCTAGCCCCACAACAATCGCTGGTCGCCAACCTAAAAATACGCCAACAAAAATAACCACGGTAAATACCGCAAACACTAAGCTCGAGGTAAGGTTATTTACTTTTTCGTTCGCTGTTTGGCCATAGTCACGCAGTACGGTGTAGCCCACTTCATCTGGTAGTAGATTAGCCGATAAACTGTCCATCATGCTGTGCACTTCGTTAGCCACAGCTACCGCATTGGTGCCTGCTTGTTTAGCGACACTAATGGTCACTAAAGGAAGTTGTTGCTGGTTATCTGAATGAGCCAACCATTGATAGCTTTGTGCTTCGCTTGGACCATCACTCACTTGGGCCACATCGCTTAGATAAACACTCTTACCGTTTACCACATTGACAACAAGCCGTTCAATCGCAGATTGAGAGCGTAAAACATCACCCACTTGTAAGGCAATTTGCTGCTTACCCTCAACAACACTGCCCACATTCACTAATTGGTTAGATACGCTAAGCGCATAATACACATCGGTTAATGTTGTTTGGTGTGCAGCAAGAGCACTTGCATCAAGGTTAATCGTTAATTGACGAGTTCGACCAGCAATCACTTTCACTTCGCTGGTATTTTCGATGCGCTGTAAACTGTTAGCGATTTCGTTAGCAAAGCGGGTAAGTTGATAATCATCGTAAAGTTTTGGATCTTTACTAAATAAGCCCAGCATCACAATGGGTACATCGTTCACTTCAACCGGACGTATTTGCCATGAGCTGATCACTGACGCCATCGTGTGTTGATAGCTATAGAGTTTAGCGTAAGTGTCGAGGATGGCTTGCTCACGATCGTGACCAACTTCAAAGCGAAGAGTAACAACAGTAGCATTACTTTGTGTAGTCGAGTAAATATGCTCGACGCCCGTTAACTGCGCCAATAACTTTTCCAATGGTTCAGTTACCAGCCTTGCTACTTCTGGCGCTTCAACGTTTGGCGCTGCCACATATATATCAAGCATCGGAACCACAATTTGCGGCTCTTCTTCACGGGGTGTTTGCTTTAATGCCATTAAACCAAGCAGCACCGACATAATAAAAATAATGACAGGGAGGCGGCCGCTCAAGCTGTTTTTTACTGCATTATCGATAGCATTCATTGCTTAATTACCTTTGCAAAATAAGCCATGTAGGGTCGCTAAGATTGATACCACATTTTCATCCACCACGCGGTAATAAATAGTTTGGCTTTCGCGTCGAGTCGCAACTATCTGAGCTTTTCTCAGCGCCGCTAAGTGTTGCGATAATGCAGACTGCGCCAACGGCACAGCTTCGTTTAATTCGCTCACGCTCATTTCACCATCTTGCAGCGAACATAAGATCATCAAGCGATTTTTATTCGCCAATATCTTTAGCATTTGCTCTGCTTGTTCCACATTGTCGGCCATAGCCGCAAAATCGATGTTCATAATCACACTACTCTATATTCTTAAAATACCGCTAAAGTATAGATTGATATATTAGAAAAGTCTAATATTAGAATTTACTAATGTAGTGTTATCTAATATATTAAATACATCACTCTGTTATCGAGGTCTTATTATGAAACTAAATGACGCGCTTCGCCTAATTGCTGGTGTAATGATCTGTATTTCATTGTTGCTACAACAGTTTCACAGTCCGCTGTGGATTTGGTTTACGGTATTTATTGCTCTAAACTTAATTCAATCGGCATTCACTAAGTGGTGCCCAATGATCACCATTTTACGCAAACTTGGCATGGAGGATTAGTATGCTGACCCCAATTCCTGACTTAATGAAAATTATTGCCCCAAACCAGCGCCGCATTAGCGCTGACCAAGCAAAACAAGAATTAAGCGAAAACCACGGTTTATTAATAGACGTACGAGAACCTGCTGAGCACGCAACTAAAGCAGCAACAGGTGCAATTAATATCCCGCGTGGTGTACTTGAAATGAAATTAATGGAAATTGAAAAAGATCCTGCAAGACCCATTTACTTACACTGTGCAAGTAGTGCCCGCGCCACACTAAGTGCCGAAGCACTGACTCGTGTTGGCTACGAAAATGTCACTGTAATCACCTGTAATGCAGAACAAATCTGTCAGGTTTTTTAACGCTTTTCATCTAATAGCGTAACTAACATTTGCTCAATGTTTTTTACGCTATAAGTAAGTGAGCGCAGCAGTTCTAACTGAGTATCTTCAGGTTGATGCTCAGCTTTAGCACTGCTGCTTTGAGTCATTTCATCTTTTTGTTTCAAGATTGCCTCGCGAAACTTCTCAGCATCAACCACTCCGAGTAATGATACCAATGCACCTTGCCCTGATTGACCTGCCGTTTCAAAACTCAGTCGATAAAGACCAAATTGACGCATCAAAGGACCTTGGCTAAGTGCCACATCGGTTATTTTTTCAAGTGGGATCGATTTTTCTTCTTTAAAGAATACACCGCGTTTTACCACTAACTTACGCGTTAGCAACGTGGCTGACATCGCCGCTAAAATACGCCCTGCCACCAGCCAGATTATTAACGCAACAATGGGAATGAAAGGGATACCTACCATACTAATCACACAGGTAAAAATACCCAGTAATAACCAATATTGTTTTACTTTTGGATCAAAGCTAGCACTCGTTAAACTGGTTTCTGTCATCATAGGCTCCTTGATAGAGAGTTATGACAATATACAAACTTTTCATTAAATACAAAAAAAGCCGAGCAAAAGCCCGGCTTAAGGGTACTGCAGGGAAAGCTATTCCACTGCTTCAACCGTCACTGTTAGTTTACTCAGATCAGGTCCTTGCACTGTAAAACGATAATCGCCAGCAGCTGCAATACTCAAGGTGATATCACCCCCAACGGCTTCTAATAAGGTCGCTTCACCAATAATAGCGATGGGTGAATCACCACTACCGCCATAATTTATGGTGTTCCAGTCACTTGAAGCGACTTTGAATCCATATTCTCCCACTTCAAGTGCCAGTGTCGTACTATATAAAGCATCGCCAGTATAAATTAACGGATCCACTGGATCCCAATTATTCATGCTGCCTCGCAAATAGACTTGAGTGTCACCAAACATTTCTGCATTAAATACGGTCATGAGTGGCTCTTCAAGGTTACTAGCATCAAACACAAACTGATATTGACCATCGCTGGCAATATCAATGGTCATGTTTGAACCTTTTACTGCGAGTAATTTTTCTGTACCTACAGTTACTGCTGCGCTACTTTCACCTGAGCCATAATCGACGGTATTCCAATCACTTGAAGCAAACTTAAAGCTATAACTACCTGTAGTTAATTGTTTAGTGAAAGTATAAACACCTTTGCCTTGGTACATTAATTCATCACTGGTATCCCAACTATTGAAGTCACCGCGCACATAAATTGACGTGCCAACAAATGGCTCTTCGTTGTAGACGTTAAGCACTGGGTTATCGGTGTCTGTGGCATCGAATGAGAACACATAAACAGCATCCATTGCCGCCGTAAAGGTCATATTGGCACCACTGCGTGTCAATGGCTCATCTTCACCTTCTATCACCTCAGCAACATCGGCAGAAAGCGCACCAAAATCAACAGTAGACCAATCTTCAGAAGCCACTTTAAATTCATAGCTACCTGCTGTTAGAGGAATCGCAATTTTGTACTCGCCATTACCCACATATTCAAAGCTATTTGCCGTACCCCAGTCATTTAACGAGCCACGAACATAAACTGTTGTGCTACCAAATGGCACAATATCTGGCGCACCCACAGTCGCATCGGCACTTAAGCCTTCACCTTGTGCATCACCTTGTGGTTTCACAAACACAGCTACAGTATAAGGCGGAACATTAAAGGTACCTTCGCCTTCACCAGCCATAAAACTTGCTGCTGACATACTTGAGTCAACACTCGCTTTTAAAACAGGGTGAAGCTCAAAACCCGCAGCCGTTGATACTGTATGCGATAAGCTTTGCTCCGTACCGTTCATCACCACGACAATGGCATCGTATTGGCTATCTAGGTCAGTCAAACCAATACCATCATCGATACTCATCACGACTAAGCCTTGCTGTTGACGCTTACCAATATTGTGGAAGCCAACGCGGTCTAAAATGTCTTGCTCTGTGGTTAAACTAAATAGTGGGCTGGCACTACGAATTGCTAAGAATTCAGTAAATACATTACTTGCGTACTCAATATCGCTTGCCATCGCTTGTGCGTTAGGATTTGCTGAAATAGGTGCAATTTCGCCCCACTTCGCTTGGTTATCTTGCGCAGGAGGTAGGCCTACATTCCAGTTATTGGTATCCATACTGAAATCAACAAAGTTGAACCAATCACCAGAATCATAGCTGTTACGATCCATTGATTTAGAACGCAGCATATCAGCACCCATTTGCATAAATGGAATACCTTGGCTCATCAGCGGCATAGCTAAAGCCATATTGTGAACACGCACACGCTCTTCAATACTTAAGTTAGTACCATGCTTATATTGCAGCTGATCCCATAGTGTTTCGTTATCATGCTTAGAGACATAGTTAATGCTATCAGCTGGGTCAAGGGCATAAGCTGCTGGCTGACCACCCCAACTAAAGCTGCTGCCTTTTGCTGAATTACCTTTGAAGTCTTTAAGAATGTAGTTTTGTAAGTTACCTGCCAGTGATAAACGCAACGTATCTTGCTCAGATAAATTGCCATCTGTGACATTATTGCTAAAGAATGCACCACCACGAATTGCTTCACGAATACGGTCATTAAAGGTACCTACTTCTGTGCCAGCCATATCCATTTGTTTAGCTTGCACAAATAAACGGTTATCTGCGACTTCATCAAAGTTCCATCCTTCACCGTAGAAGTAGGTATCAGGATCAACTGCTTGCACTGCATTAAGCGCTGCCATAATTGAGGCTTTTGGCATATGCCCCATGACATCAAAGCGGAAGCTATCGTAACCAAAGTCGCGGGCTAATATCACCATAGAATCAGTAACGAACTTATCCATCATGACATGTTCTGTTGCAGTATTCTCACAGCATGTTGAACGTTCGATATCACCAGAGGTTTCGTTGTATCTGTGGTAATAACCCGGAACGAGTTTATCGAACACTGATTTATCCCAAACACCTGAAGAGGTCGTGTGGTTATAAACAACATCTAGCACGACACGTAAACCAATTTCTTGTAAAGACTGGATCATCGCACGCGTCTCTTTGACTCGTGCAATACCTTCAGGTGATGAAGCGTAAGAACCTTCAGGTGCAATAAAATGATGCGGATCATAACCCCAGTTAAAGCTATCAACACCACGCATTGCATTGGCAAGTGCTTGAGCATCATCAGAGCCTGGTAGATATGACGCCATTAAATCAACAATCAAAGCACTCTTATCTTCGGTTTTACATGCATCAGCATCATCGTCAATGCGGCTACATAAATCACCTAAGGTTGCAGTAATATCAACACGCTGACTGGCATCTTCATCAATGGTGCCAATATCTGTCAGTGGTAGTAAATGGAAATGGGTTAAGCCATTATCTGCCAGCTTTTTGAGGTGTTGCATTGGTGCGCTATCAAGCTCAGTAAACGCAAGATACTTACCACGGTTTGCTTCACTGACGGTTTCATCCCGTACACTAAAATCACGCACATGACCTTCGTAAATGACCGCTTGCTCAGGGTAATCAACCGTTGGCACCATACGCTCATCCCAGCCAGTTGGTTTAGTATCTTCATCATCAAGGTTGATCAGTTGGCTATATAGACCATTGGTTGAAACGTTTAATGAATAAGGATCTGTGCTCCATAAGCTTTCAATTTGCTTAGTCGCAGGATGATAAACATCAAATATAAAGCGGTAGTAATGGCGATCGTGACTTATATCGACATTGCTAGACCAAATACCCGTTGTGCTATCAAAGGTCATAGCAAGTTGTTCAAGCTCTGTTTTATCAGCATCATACAGCGCTAATTTCATATTGCTTGCAGTCGGCGCCCATACCGACACATCAATGCCATTATTGGCGTAATGCACACCTAGTTGTGCTTCATTAGCATCACTTTCGCCACTAGTGTATAAGTCATCGAGGGCTTTAGCGGCTTGCACATAAGTGGCTTCTGTTAGCTTGCCATCAGCATCATAGCCTGCCACAACCAGTTGTTGTTTAATAAGCTCTTTTGCAGCGGCTGCATCCCAGTTACCTTGGTATGCATTCCATCCAGCAAGGTGCGGCACTTTAGCGATTTGTTCATCGCTTAAAGATGTCGATGTAAGCTCAACCACTTGACCATTTAACTCACCGGTATCTTCATCGACAGCTAAATCAGCACTGTTTGATGAGTGTAATTTAATAATGCTTGTCAGCTCATTACTTGGCTGGTAAATCACAGTAGACAAATCAATCCAATGCGCTGAAGCACCAGAAATACTCACCGGGCGCTCACCTAAGCTAACTATTGGATATTCAAATACTGATGGTTCACCATGAATAGTAAAGTTCATTCGTTGGAACTTTTCATCGTCCTGCATCAATGGCATTTTTAAATCAACATCACCAAACGCTTTGCCAGACCCTTCGGTACCAATATGCACGATGAAGTTAGCACACTCGTTGTAACCTTCTTTTAATTTTACAACCCAGTACGCGCCATAGTTAGGATCAATACCATCGTATTCATGCCCATTGGCCCAATCAGTGGCATCAAACGGCGCTGCGTACGCATCACAGTCATCGTTATTCCATGAGTGTAATCGATAACCTTCGTAGGCATCATCACTGGTGCGGTTATAGAATAAGATGGCTTCGTCATCTGCAGGGAAAACCACAGGATCAGGCAAAGTGGGATCAGCGCCTACCACGCAGCTTTCATTATTCTCATCGGGTACCGTTGGTGCCGGACAACTAATCGGTGGTGGATCAACACACTCAGTCCCCGCTTCATTGGGAACTTGCGGGACACTACAGGTCAATAAAACTTGCCCAGAATCTATATCGTTACTAGCGCCACCACCACATGCAGTTAGCAATACCATGCTACATGCAATCAGTAAGCGGCTAAAATTAGCTATTATTTTCATATTATTATCTCCAACTTACTGATCAATGGTTATAGGTAAAACCTAGATAAAACTGACGACCAAAAAATTGCGTGGTGCCTGTTTTACTGGTTGTTCCAAAGTAGCTTTGTGTTGGTTCATCGGTTAAGTTATTCACTTGTAATAACATGCCGAATGAATCTGTGAACTGATACGACGTTTGGAAATCGACAACCGTTTCTGCATCAAAATTCACCACTTGCTCATTGACAGCAACTTGCTCTGAAACGAAATCATCGCGATAACGCACATTCAAACGTGTTTCAAAGTTTTCATAGCTGTAAAAAAGTGTGCCGTTAAAGACATTGTTTGAAAGGCCAGGCAAGTCTTGCGACACAGAATCACCACCTAAATCGGTAATAGATTGCACCTCACTCTCGGTATACGAGTAACTGGCGTTAATACCTAAACCTTCAAACGGCGAGGGTAAGAAAGAGAAAACTTGCGTATAGGCAAGCTCAATACCACGAATATAACCGCCTTTGGCATTGTTAACCGCAGTTGTGTACACCCCATTTGTGGTTTCGATTTGCTCACCGCTGACAGGGTCAACAATGTATTCTGGTACGTTAAAACCATTACCCTTAAAGTCAAAGTTCTCGATAGCTACCGTATCTATGAATGAGTCGATATTCTTATAAAACGCAGCAACAACCAGTGCACCATCGGTGTCTTCAAAGTATTGCTCGTACGAGATATCGTATTGATCAGCATAGAAAGGTTTTAAGAATGGGTTATTAGTACTTGAACCGTTAATTTCGCCGTCATTGTTAACCGATGCACTGGCATCACCCGCTAAACGGTTAATCGGAGCGCGCGCCATCACTTTTGCCGCAGCAAAACGAATTTGTGTCGCGTCACTCACTTTAAAGTTCAGATTTAATGAAGGCAGGTAGTCTGTGTATTTAATGCCTAACACGCTTGGCGCATAAAGGTCGTTAACAATGCCATTGTCATCAACAATATATTGCGCTCCTAGCTGCGGATCGCCACCGACGTTTTCGAGTACCGTCGCTGACTGATCGGTATCTACTCGGCGAATACCAATATTACCTGTAACGGGTAGAGTGCCAATTTCAGTATCAATGTTAAGCATAAGATAGGCTGACACTACTTCTTCATACACTGAGCCACTTTGTAACATGGTCCATGAGTAGTTAGTGGTATAGCCTTGCGCATTTGGCTCACCATCACCATCTAAATCCACAACACCATCGGCGTTACCCCAGGTCTGTACTGGCTGCGGAGTTCCATCAGGAAACCATGCGTTGAGTGCTTTATCTAAATCGATCGCTAAATATGATGGGAAATAACTAAACTCACCTTGCCAATCGACTACTGTAGTCATGTCATCAGTAAGACGAAGCGGTGGTTGAGTCGAGGAGAATGCACCATCGTTACCGTATTCAAATACAGAGCGATTATTGCTGTACTCACGGTCTGAATAACGAGCGCCAAATTCAATTGAGCTAAACCAGTTATTCTCTAACTCATACTTAAAATCGAGTCGAAATGCTTTTACTTCATCTTCATTTTCATACGGGTAAATACCGTATTTACTGACCATAACTCGGTCAATATCGCTAAATGCGTCGGCTTGGTTAAAACCTACATCAGGCAAGTTTAAGCCGTTCAATTGATAGTTTAGCGATACATTGGTATCGAACACAGGGTTCTCAACGGTGGCATCTTCTGCTACCAATGCCCATAGTAAACCATTGCGGAAATTACTTTTCGCACGTGATAGCGACACGTCAGCATTGACGTTTAAACGCTCAGTAACTTGCCAATCGGCATTAATGCCATAGCTGTCTACTTCATCAAAGTCTTGGTTATCATCATTAACGATTTCAACACGGGTAAAGCTATTTGATGTGCGGTTAATTGCACCACCAATCACCGCATTACCGTCAAGCACAGGGTTAGCATACACCGCAGACGGACCACCAAACTTAACCCGAAAACCACGGGCAAATGATTCGCTATCAAAACGTGATAAAAACGCATCACCTTTTAGTTTAAAGTTATCGGTTGGCACCCATTCAATTGAGGTTAAATAACCATTACGGGTTTCTTCACCACCTAAGTGCTGAAGCTCAAACCCTTCACTGATGTATTCATTAGCAGGGTTATCTGCAGGGCCATCGGTATCATTTGCTAGCCCATCAACATCTTTATTACCGTTATATGCTAAACCGATAAACTGAGTCGCCACACTTGGTTGGAATAAGCGCGCGTAACCCACTGCGACACCTAGCGTATCGTCAAGAAACTTGCCTTGGTAAGAAAAGCTAATACGGTCGCCATACTCCGTGGCATCAAATACCTCTGAAGCACGGTCGTTATACATACCACGCACATTCGCAGTAAATTTGTGTTGCTGGTCATTATCCAATGGGCTGGCTGTTTGTAGCTCTACCGTACCTGCTACGCCCCCTTCAATAAGTGAGGCCTTAGGCGACTTGTAGACCGCCGCGGAACTGATTAACTCAGACGGGTATTGGTCAAACTCAATACTGCGACTACCACTAGTAGATACTTGCTCTCGACCATTTAATGTCGAAAAAACAAATCCACCAGATAAACCGCGTATGTTGATTTCGGCAGCTTGGCCACCGGTACGTACCGCCGAGATCCCCGGTAGACGTGTTAATGCATCAGCCATAGACACATCAGGTAATGCCCCTAAGTCATCAGCTGATAGTTGCTCAGAGACAGTGTCGCTAAAGCGTTTTTGATTTAATGATTGAATTAAGCTGCGACTAAAGCCGCGCACTTCGATTACTTCTAGCTCAGGATCGATTTCCTTTGCTGATGTGCGTTCTTCTTCCGTCGCCGCTATTGCACTATTTGCTGCCACTAAAGCCAGCATAAGCGCACTTAGCTTGAATTTCCCCATTGGATTTCCACCCTGTTGTCGTTGGAGGTGTTGTATTTGTGGTTATTGTAGTTGTCAAAAAACAACCAATAAAGTGTAACCAAAAGGTAAATATTGTGTGATGAATACGTATGCAATAGGAGGTTGCTGGGGAGAGCAGCGATCACAACCCTTTTTTATTAGTGATGTAATCGCAATATAGAGGGATTTATAGGGTAATAACAACACGAACAGCTAAGGCAATAAAAATCACCCCTAGCAATTTTTCGAGCCATGGATTTGTCTTGGTGAAACCAAAACGCTTTTTTGATATTTCGGTTAACAGTGCAACAAGTAGATACCAGCCTGTATCAAGCACAAATACCGTTAGACACATGATTAAACCAACTTGCAAAGTCAGGTTCTCAGGGTCAATAAATTGCGAAAACAGTGCTAAAAAGAATACCGCAAGTTTTGGGTTTAAAAAGGCAATAGCAAAGCCATCTTGCAGCGCGCTGCGAGGGCTAGGCTTAGTCTGCTCAACATTCAGTGTTTGCGAGCTGGATTTAGCTAACAGAATACGAATCCCCAAATATGCGAGATAGGCTGCACCACCATAGACCAGCACTTGATAAAGCGTTGGTAACTGAGTCATCAGCGCACCTAAACCTAGTAACGAGGCACATGCATAAAAGCCAACCCCAATACCGTGGCTCAACGCCGCTAACATGCCGTTCTTCATACCGCCATGTAAGCTGTGTTTTAAAACCACAGCTAAACTCGGCCCCGGCGACATTGCCCCCATCACGCAAATTAAAACTAAACTCAACCACTCAGTTAGTGTCATTATTCGTTATTCTCAATTAGTAATAAAACGGATGTTATCTGACCATAAACCCCAGTGGCAGTGGTGATTGTTTTCACTTGCCAGCCAGCTTGACCTAATTCGAACACCCGTTGATTTAATGCATCAATATCGATACCGCCGAAAAAGCGCTTCTTTTTAAACTCAACTACTTTTTGCATGTTATACCATCAGTTGGTATTCAAAGTCATAATGATGAATACCCGATTCAATTCGAATTGCCATTTTACCACAGAGACCTTCAAGCTCTCCTGCGCCAGAGTTAGGCACCACTTCTAAAATCAATCGGTCAGCCCCTTTATCCATAGTGCCAAAATGTTGTAGTACAAAACTGCCTTGCTTACCCTCTAAGCTACCGACGACCTGTTCAATCGCTACATAACCTGCACTGCCCTGAGTTGCAGTCATGGCACTGAGCATTTCGCCTTGGCTTGTTGCCTCTAATGGACCTGAAAACTGTTTATCAATCGACATGCGTCCCAAATTTACGCCATCTTGCCCTGTGGCATAGCCGCCAATTGGGTTTAACTTTACGGTGAATTGACCACTGATCGTTGTAGATTCCATACTAATCCCTTAATAACTGTTGATTTTTAGAGCATTGATAACCATATCTATACCCTATTCACCAACAAGAATCTAGCATGTCTAACAATAAAGAAAAGGCCGCATTTAGTAGCCTGTTACCGATTTTAGCTTTTATAAAGCCCTATAAATGGATGGTGTTTGCAGCCCTTGGCGCCTTGCTGCTTACGGCCGGTGTTAACTTGTCACTAGGACAAGGCGTTAAATTTGTTATCGACCATGGCTTTATTGCAGGCTCACAAGCTCAGCTTCAACAAGCGGTGATGGTATTGATTGGTTTAATAAGCTTATTGGCTGTAGGTACTTTTTGTCGCTTTTATTTAATGTCGTGGATTGGTGAGCGAGTCAGTAACGATATCCGTAAAGCCGTGTTTGATCGCATCGTTACATTACACCCAAGCTACTTTGAAGAAAACCGCAGCGGCGAACTGATGTCGCGACTAACCACCGACACCACCTTGTTGCAATCTATCATTGGCTCCTCTTTTTCGATGGCATTACGCAGTAGCTTAATGCTGATTGGTGGCTTGGCTATGCTACTTATCACCAACCTAAAGCTAACTCTTGTGGTTGTTGCCTGCGTACCCGTGGTACTACTGCCGATGATGATTTTTGGCCGAAAAGTGAGAAAGCTGGCTAGCTCAAGCCAAGATGCCATTGCCGATATCAGCACCTATGCTGGTGAGATCATTCAAAATATCAAAGTCGTGCAAAGTTATAGTCACGAAGAGCGTGAAAAAGCCGCATTTAGCGAAGAAACCAACAAGGCGTTTCAAGTAGCGAGGAGCCGAATCAAACAGCGCTCGTTTTTGATTGCAGCGGTAATATTTCTGACCTTTAGTGCTATTAGCGTGATGCTTTGGGTTGGCGGCAGCGACGTATTAGCTGGCACCATGACAGGTGGTGAGCTAGGTGCTTTTGTGTTTTATGCGATTATGGTGGCGATGTCTGTAGCAACCGTTGCCGAAGTGTACGGTGAGTTGCAAAGAGCAGCAGGTGCAGCTGCACGATTATTAGAGCTACTCGCCGTTGAAAGCATGATAAAAAGTCCAGATACAAATCATGATGCACAACTTGAGGAAAACAAGCTTAATCACCCTGCTATCCAGTTTAATGAGGTGTCTTTTCATTACCCTTCAAGGCCAGATAAAGCCGCTTTAAATGCGCTGAATTTACAAGTAAAACAGGGGCAAACTGTTGCAATCGTTGGCCCATCAGGCGCTGGTAAAACAACATTATTTGAATTACTACAGCGCTTTTATGACCCAAGTTCTGGGAGTATTTCGCTGGCAGGAATAAACATAAAAGCACTTTCTCTTGATTGCTTACGCCAGCAAATGGGGATGGTGGCACAAAACCCAATTTTATTTAGCTCAGACGTAATGCATAACATACGTTATGGCAACCCAAGCGCCAGCGACGAGCAAGTATATGCTGCGGCTAAATATGCCCATGCCGATGAGTTTATTAAGCAACTACCAGATGGTTACCACAGCTTTTTAGGGGAGCAAGGTGTTAGGCTCTCAGGTGGGCAAAAACAACGTATAGTACTAGCGCGCGCAATATTAAAAGACCCTGCCATTTTATTGCTTGATGAAGCAACCAGTGCACTCGACGCACAAAGTGAGTTTCATGTACAAGCTGCCCTTGAGCATCTAATGAAAGACAGAACAACACTGATTATTGCCCATCGTTTAGCCACAGTTAAACACGCCGATGTGATTGTCGTGATGGATAAAGGAGAAATTATTGCAACGGGTACGCATCAGCAATTGTTTGAGACTAACCCATTGTATAAACAATTGTGCGAATTACAGTTTAATCGAGATTAAGAAGGGAAATGTCAGGTTTGAAAGGGCATATCAAACCTGACCACAAATCTAGATATAAAATCTAACCTTGTGTATTCGGTACGATCTGAATTTCTACGCGGCGGTTTAAAGCTCGGCCATTTGCTGAGTCATTGCTCGCCACAGGACGTGTTTCACCATAGCCTCGCGTGCTGATACGTGCAGACATAATCTGATGATTAACTAAGTAATCTTTTACGCTTTGCGCACGTTGTTGAGATAACGTCATATTGTAGCTATCTTTACCTGTGCTGTCGGTATGACCTTCAACGCTTAAGTAGGTTTTTTCGTATTTATTCATTACTTTAGCAATTGCGTCTAGGGTGCTATGAAAGCCAGAAGAAATATAAGATTGATCAGTTGCAAAGGTAATATTTGATGGCATCACTAGACGAATATTGTCGCCTTCACGAACCACTTCAACACCTGAACCTGCTAGCTCATCGCGAAATGCTTCTTCTTGCTTATCCATATAATCGCCAACGGCTGCACCTGCTAATGCACCAATAGCCGCACCAATGAAAATACGTTTATCGTCATGGTCACCAGTTGCTTTACCTAGTACTGCACCTGTAGCAGCACCAATCGCAGCGCCTTTACCTGTATTCGTAGTCTCACAACCTGTTAATAGAACGGCTAATACGCCCACTGTTAAAACTGATTTTGTAAAAGTCATGTATCTCTCCATGGCAATTATTCAAATTGAATTGTTAACAATTATGAATGAACGTCTATGAACAAACTATGAAGAATGGGTTACTTATCGATTGCTACAGCAGTAACCGGAGGTAAGTTATAACTTTTGACCAATTCTGTTAAACGGCCATTGAGGACTAACGTATTGAGGCGTTCTTGAATTTTTTCGGCTAAACCCGAGCTTGCAAACTGCTTACTAAGGGCAATGTGACCATAAATAACATCTTTATAGCGATAAGGCATTTTTACGATATCTTGCGAAGGTCGCTGCAAAAACACTGAGGCATGATCAGCTGTGGTTTCAACAGCAATTACCAACTCAACGCGGCCCTTTAATAACATATCAAAAGCATTATGTTCGCTTAACGCTTCGACTTTGGTGAGTGTTTTATCGCTATCAAAACGAGGAAAGTGCGCAGCGCCTCGCATTACCGCAATACGCTTACCGACTAGGTCTTGATAATTGTTTATTTTAAGCTCGCTATCGGCTCTGGCATAAAACACAAAAGAAGATGACAGCATCATGTATGGTGGAGTAAGAAACTGCATTTTTTGCTCACGCGCTTCTGTGCGAATAAGCCCGCCCATTACATCTAGCTCATTTTGCTCGAGCATTTTTAAACAACGAGAAAACGGGCAAGCGACATACTCAAGCTTGATAGGCAAGGTACGCTGCATTTCACGCATAATATCCACTATTGCGCCACTGACTCTACCATCTTCAGAGACCATGCCATAAGGAGGCGCATGATCAACAGCCACCACAACTTTCTCAAAAGAGGTTGCAAGTGCAAAGCTGCTGCAAAGTAATAACAATAAACTGGTAATATAGCGTTTCATAGTGATACTCATAACTACGTTCACTCGTTCTCTATATTGTAGACGGCCTTGTGTCATAAAAACCACAAAAATGTCATACAATTTTGTCATAATAGAAACAATCATCCTGTAACGGCAACAGTAATGTTATTTATCATCTTTAAACAATTCTTTTTATTAGGCTGTATGAGCTTTGGCGGTCCTGCGGCACACCTTGGTTATTTTAAGCGCCACTTTGTTGATAACTTAAAATGGCTCACTGCTGAGCGCTATGCGCAATTGATAAGCCTAAGCCAAGCATTACCAGGCCCTGGTTCAAGCCAAGTTAGCTTTGCTATGGGGGTTGAAAAAGGAGGAGTACTGGGAGGCCTGTGTGCTTTTATTGGCTTTACCCTGCCCTCATTTTTAATTATGTTTTTTCTAGCTCTTAGTGCTCACCAATTTGGTGATATTTACTTTGCGGTAATTGCCGGGCTTAAGCTCTTTGCTGTGGTGATTGTTGCCGATGCGACCTACAGTATGGCAATGAGCTTTTGCAAAAACCACTTACATAAGCTAATCGCGGTATTGAGCACGATTGCACTGATTGTATTCTCACAGTTATCGAGTCAAATTTTAGTACTGATTGCGGCTGCGGCCATAGGTTGGTTTTATCCTCAGCTTAAACTGCCAGAGAACCAAGAACATAAACCTGTGAAAATTGCTTGGTTACCGCTTTTTTTATTTACAGTCTTGTTACTGATCAGCTTTTTACCTTTAGGCGAAGGATTTTCTTTGTTTGCCCCATTTTACCAAACTGGCGCTATGGTCTTTGGTGGCGGCCACGTTGTGTTACCCATTTTACAAGCTGGCGTGCCGAGCCTTGAAACCGAGCAGTTTTTATCAGCTTATGCCAGTGCTCAGGCCATACCTGGACCGATGTTCACAATAGCCACATACTTAGGCGCACAAGTATCGCCAAATACGCCACTTATAGGTGCCATTGTCGCGACCATCATGATTTTCTTACCGGGCTTTTTATTGATGTTAGCCTTTATGAAAAGCTGGCTACAACTGGCTGATAAGCCTCGCTTTGCGGGCAGTATTGCAGCGTTAAATGCGGCCGTAGTGGGCTTTTTAGCTGCCGCCCTTTATTCACCTATTTGGCAATCGGCAGTGCAAAGTTTGTGGCAAGTAGCTTTAGTCATTGCAGCATTTACGTGGCTAAGAATGGCAAAGCCACCTATTTGGTGGCTATTGTTAGGCTTTATTGCACTGAGCGTGCTAGCTAGTCAGTTTTAAGTTTTTTCGCGCACAGGGTTAGCAACCTTAATACTTGGTTTTAGCCCTGTTTGAGCTTCGCTTGTATTTAACTGCCCAGTAACACTTTGATATGGTCTGAGTCCAAAGATTGGCAACACAGCAAGCAGGTGATCCATAATCTCTGCTTGCAAGTGCTCGTATGAAATCCAGCGCTTATCTTCACTAAAGCAGTAAAACTCAATAGGTAACCCGTGATTCATCGGTTGTAGCTCACGCACCATTAAGGTTAAATCACGATTAATTTTTTCATGTTGTTTTAAGTAACCTTCAGCATAACGACGGAACAAGCCAAGGTTTGTCACCGGATCGGGCAAGCTTGAAACACGAATATAGTCGTTAAGTGGAATAGCAGCATCAATTTGCTCTCGAAACGCATCATCAACCAAACGAATACTGTTCATATCAATGTTTAAAGAACGCTTGATACGACGACCACCCGACTCTTGCATGCCACGCCAGTTTTTAAATGACCCAGCAACCAGCATATAAGTCGGAATGGTTGTAATGGTGTTATCCCAGTTACGTACTTTTACCGTATTTAAGCCAAGGTCGATAACCTCGCCATCCGCGCCATAGCTATCCACTTGGATCCAATCGCCATATGTCACTAATCGGTTAGCTGCAATTTGAATACTGGCGACAAATCCCAAAATGGTGTCTTTAAATACGAGTAAGGTCACCGCCGCTATCGCACCAAAGCCAGACAAAATATAAGTTGGCGACTTCTCTAGCAAAATGCTCACAATGAGAATGGCGCAAACCATAAAGGTGATAAGTTTTACAACTTGGATCAAACCCTGAATCGGAATATCGCGGGCAAAATCAAGTTGGTTATAAATGCCACCAGCAATGCTCACCACACTACTTAAAATGAAGCCACCATAAATGATCAATGCAACTTGACCTACGGTTTTAAGTACCAACGCAGCGACATCATGAACTGGATATACATAATCAAAGGTTGCCAAATACAGTACGCAGCACAATATCCCCGCAAAACGACGATTCAGTTTATTGAGCATTGGAGTAAGCGCACCTATGCGCTCTGGAGACAGGCGTGTAACAACCTTTTGAATACCCGGCAACAGCAGTCGACGGGTAAACATATAAATTAATAGTAATGAGCCAACGCCAATCGCTGTAGCCGTTAATGCACTTAACAGCGCCGCGTCTGGCATTGATTCAAACCAAGGCATCACCAGCTCTTGCAGGTGAGTTTGCTTCATGGTGCTTCAACCTCTTTATTGATGTTGGCAAGGTACTCAGCTTGTTGGGCTTGATGATAAGTTAGTAGCTGAGCGTCTTTTTGCAACCATAACTCATTAATATATTGTTGAAAAGCCGTTCTAAATGCGCGGTCATGCTGATAATCACCAATCATCTCTGCGCTAATTGCTTGTACGTGCATTTCAACTTTGATCACATTAAGGCGGCCACGCATCAGATTACGGCAAATATGGTCGCCCTCGCCTTGGTAAATAATCGAGGTATTTAATAATGCATCAAACTGTTCGCCTAACACCTCAAGGGCAAATGCAATACCGCCCGCTTTAGGTTTTAAAAGATAAGTAAACGGACTATTTTGTTTTTTGTGTTTTTGGCATGTAAAGCGCGTACCTTCAACAAAGTTGATAATGGTTGTCGGGTGATTACGGAAGTCGCGGCAACTGCGCTTAGTGCGCTCAACATCGAGACCTTTCAGCTTAGGGTTTTTTGCCAGCTGTGCTTTGCTAACACGTTTCATGAAAGGCATACCCATGGCCCACGCGCCGGTGCCAATGAATGGCACATACTTCAGCTCATCTTTTAAAAAGAACTTTGGCGCGGGTAAAACATCAATCGCACTTAGAACAACAATGTCTAACCAACTCATATGATTAGAGATAAGTAAGTACCAACCATCTGTACTGACTTTGCCTTTAATATCAATATCGATTGTGGGGCAACCTAACCACAAAGCCAAGCGGTTACCTTTACACCAACCGCGATAGGCCGCATGAAGAATGTCGCTAACCACTTTAAATGGAAGTATTAATTTAAGCACACCAAAGAGCAGCACAAGCGTGCCCCAAATAATTACATTAGCAAACAAGACAATGCTAACTAGAACGCCTGTTAACCAATTTGGTAAAAATTTCTTTAACATAAGTGTGCTCTCGACTGCATTAGCAATACTACTGCGTTTTTGCTTCTAACTCGGCTAGCTGCTGGTTTTTTTCATTCCAAATGCGGTTTAATTCAGCTTGAAAGTTAACTCTAAACTCAGCATCACCGGTGTAATCACCGATTAAATTAGGGCTTACTTCCATCACTTCTACTCGCACTTCGACTTCTTTTACACGACCACTGGCAAAGTCTACAAAGCTAGGAATACCACCAGGGTAATGAATAGTAACATTGACCACTTTGGAAATTTGCTCACCCATCGCTTGCATAACAAACGCAACACCACCCGCTTTTGGCTTTAATAAGTGCTCAAAAGGACTATTTTGGCGCGAGTGCTTTTGCGGTGTAAAACGCGTACCTTCAACAAAGTTAACGATACTTACTGGCATTTCTTTGAATTTTTCACAGGCTTTGCGCGTGGTTTCTAAGTCTTTACCACGCAATTTAGGGTTTTTCTTTAACTGAGCTTTACTCGTGCGAGTCATAAATGGGAAATCCAATGCCCACCAAGCAAGGCCTAAAAAAGGAACGTAGATTAGCTCTTTTTTCAAGAAAAAGTTTAAAAACGGTATGCGGCGATTAAACACGCGTTGCATTACAACGATATCTACCCAGCTTTGATGATTTGCGATCACCAAGTACCAGTCTTTCGCTTTTAGTTGCTCAAGACCTGTCACGTTTAGCTTATATGAAGCAAATATATTTTGGTTGATGCTGTTGCAACTCACCCACATAGTGGCGCATTGCTTAGCAATCCAACTCATTACTTTTTGCAATGGCTTAATTGGGATCAGTTTAATCACGCCACAAATAAAGATGGGCACAAACCAAAAAAGTGTATTGAGGGTGTAAAATATAAAACTGAACACACAACGGATCATGGACATTACTACTTATTCCTTTAATGCTTAATCTTCAAAATACGTATAGCCAGCAAGGCCTGCATTTAGTTCTGACAAATATTGTGCCTTAGATTGCTCATCAATTGCCAGTGAGTTAACCCGTTTTGCAAAGTTTTCAGCAAGAATGTCGCTATCATAATCAACAAACTTTAATACGTCCTTAACGCTGTCACCTTTAATTGCGTTAGTCAGCTGATAACCCGCTTCAGTAAGCTCAACATGCACTGAATCTGTGTCACCGAACAGGTTATGTAAATCACCTAAAATTTCTTGATACGCACCCACTAAGAACATCGCAATGTGGTATTGCTGACCTTGCTTGTACTCAGGAATAGGTAAGCTGCTCTCAATACCTGTACCTTCAACATAGTTACGAATTTGTCCATCAGAGTCACAGGTAATGTCTTGAATAATAGCGCGTTGCGTTAATGGCTGATGAAGGTTTTCTACTGGCATTACTGGGAATAACTGCTGAATACCCCAAACATCTGGCAGTGATTGGAATAATGAGAAATTAACAAATAGCTTATCGGCCAGCTTTTCGTTTAAATCATCTAACACTTCACGGTGGGCACGGGCATTCTCGCTGAGAGATGCTCGAACACGGTGTAAAATGGTGAAATACAGCTGCTCGAGCTTCGCCCATTCAAGCATAGTGAGTAGGCCATGCACATATTGGTCATGGGCTTCACTAAATAGATGCATTGCATCATGATAAATTTCTAGTGCCATACGTGGTGTTAAACGCTGTAAGCACTGCCACATTTCATCTAACACTAATACGCTGTCAGCCTCAGGCGCCGTTGGATTCGCATGGTTAGGTGCACGCTCAACATCAATAACATCTGTAATTAATACTGCGTGGTGCGCAGTTAACGCACGGCCAGATTCAGTAATAATGGCTGGGTGCTTAAGATCATGTTGTTGGCATACTTCAGCAAATGCATTCACTACATTACGTGCATACTCTTCAACACTGTAGTTCATCGAACACGAACTACGTGAACCAGACCCTTCGTAATCAACACCTAAACCACCACCAACATCAACTGTATTTAGTGGTACGCCTAACTGCGTTAACTCTGCAAAATGGCGGGCACATTCACGCAGTGCTCGATGAATATCACGGATATTGGCAATTTGAGAGCCGATATGAAAATGCACAAGTTGCATTAAATGGAGTTTATTACGTGACTTAAGTAGCTCAACCGCAGAAAGTACTTGGCCTGCAGTTAAACCAAACTTGCCTTTTTCGCCACCGGTGTTTTGCCATTTACCTTTACCTACCGAGTTTAAGCGAATGCGAATACCGATTGATGGCTCAATACCTAAGTCATCAATTTCAGCCAATAAGGTGGTTAGTTCAGACAGTTTTTCTACAACAATATGAACCTTATGGCCCATGCCTTGACCGATACAGGCTAAACGTAAAAACTCACTGTCTTTGTAGCCATTACAAACAATGGTAATTGGCTCTTGTGCTACACCTAAAATCGCCATAAGTTCAGGCTTTGAGCCGGCTTCAAGGCCGACTAAACCACTTGGATGAGCAAGTAGTTTACTAACCACAGAGCGCTGCTGATTAACCTTGATTGGGTAAACACAGGTATAACTACCTTGGTATTCACGGGCATTACAGGCTTTGGTAAAAGCACTCGTTAGGGTATCAACACGATTTTGTAAAATGTCGGTAAAGCGTACTAGTACAGGTAAAGTAAGACCTTGCTTTTTGAATTGCTCGGTTAGTTCAGATAAAGACACCGCAGCTTTTGTTTGATCGCCATCAGGGTAAGCCACCAGCTCACCTTGTGCGTTAATGTCAAAGTAACCGTCACTCCAATGAGCAACATTGTATGTATCGCGTGCTTTGTCTAAACCCCAAGTCATGGCAATATCTTCTGTAATTTCATTAAATATAAACGCACATTTTAATACGCTAGGGCTGACCACGCTAACAAAAATTGCGCTATATGCCAAAGTGATAAAAAATATTCGCTATACTGATTAAAATTTGATTGAGCAATTGGTCAAGCACTGGCAAAATTGCCCCCCTTTTTTACCATTAACCAAAAGTGTATAAGCAAGATGGCTAATTTAGATCAAAACAACTGGTTCACTGAAATTAGTGACCGTGATGGTAGTGCCTTTTCATTACGCATTACTAAAAAGCTTGATGAACAGCAATCGCCATTTCAAAAAGTAGAAATGTACGAAACAACTGACTTCGGTAATCTGATGATTATTGACGGTTGTACTATGGTAAGTAGCCGTGAAAACTTTTTTTATCACGAGATGATCAGCCATCCGGCATTGCTTGCACACCCAAATCCAAAAAATGTTGTGATCATTGGTGGTGGTGACTGCGGTACTTTACGCGAAGTTTTAAAACACCCAGGTGTTGAGAGCGTAACGCAAATTGATATCGACGAAGTCGTGACACAAATGTCACTTAAATACTTCCCTGAGCTGTGTGAATCAAACCAAGATCCTCGCGCAACAGTGATGTTTGACGACGGCATCAAGTACATGCGTGAAGCAGCGCCAGAATCAATCGATGTAGTAATTGTTGATGGAACAGATCCAGTTGGTCCGGGCGAAGGTTTATTCAACCACGCTTTCTATACTAGCTGTTTAACTGCACTTCGCCCGGGTGGCATCTTAATTCAGCAAAGTGAATCACCACTTATGCATATGCCACTATTAGTAGAAATGCGTGATGCAATGACAGAAGTGGGTTTTGTTGACCTACAAACGCTGCCTTTCCCACAGCCAATTTACCCAAGCGGTTTATGGTCAGTAACCCTTGCTCGTAAGTCAGAAGAATTCGCAGGGTTTCGTGAAGATGATGCAAATACACTGGCGCAAAGCACAGAATACTATAATGCAGGTATTCACCACGGCGCATTAGCGACACCAAATTATATGAAGCGTGCTTTTGAGAAAAAGTAAGCGTTTTTAGCTAGATGTAAAAAGGGCTCATTGAGCCCTTTTTTGTTGGTTTATAATTAGACTTTAAATCGATTCACTAAATGATTGAGCTCATCAGTGAGTTGATTCATACGATTAGCCACTTCTTGTGTTGAACTTGCTAAGCCGCCCCCTTGTTGGGTTTGGTCATTTAAGTCTGATAAATTTTGGCTAATTTCATCTGCTACAGCAGTTTGCTCTTCTGTCGCTTGCGCTGTCTGCATCGCCATATCATTTACCTTAACTGATGACTCTTGCATTGAGTTAAGAACATCATTGGTTTGTGTGAATGACTCAACCGCTTCATCGGCATATTGCTTACCACTGTTAATAGCTTGCAGTGACTGTTCTACGCTTGTAGCAAACTGCTCGACCATAGTTTGAATATCATTAGTGCTATCTTGCGTGCGAGTCGCAAGGGTACGAACCTCATCAGCTACTACCGCAAAACCTCGCCCTTGCTCTCCGGCGCGGGCCGCTTCAATTGCTGCATTCAGTGCAAGTAGATTAGTTTGCTCAGCAATAGCACGAATAACTTCAAGCACTTTAGCAATGTTGTCTGAGCTTTGTTGTAACTCAGTTGAACGCTGGCTGGCATGCTCCATGTTGTCTGATAGCGCAATAATTTTACGGCTTGAATTATCAACCGCAGCTAAACCTTGTTTAGCTAGCTGTTGTGAATTATCGGCTTCGTGAGATGAGTTTTGCGCCACATTAGCTACTTCGCGACTTGCTACACTCATTTCATGTACAGCACTGACTATCGACTCAGAAGCTTGGCTGAGCTTTTGATTAACTTGATGGTTTTGATTAGCAAAGTTATCTAAGTCGTTACCTAGATTGTGTAGCTCTTTCGCTTGCTCTAAAATATCTTTGATTAACTGCTGCAGATTATCTAAAAAACGATTAAATGCGGTTGCTAACTCAGCAAACTCATCTTGCGTTTTAACATTGATACGACCTGTTAAATCACCATCTCCAGAGGCTATTTCGTTAATCCGCTCTGTGACAAAGTTAATTTGTTTTGTAAGCTGGCGCGGCACAAAATAACTAAACCAACCAGCAACAGCTAAAACCACAGCAATCATCACCATAAGCATCACTTTAAAGCCTATTACTTTATCCATCAGCTTTTCTGTCTCTGCTTGAGAGGTTTTGTCTGCCGCTTCTCCGGCTTTATCTAAAATATCACGTAGTGCTGAAAAGCTTTGCTCAGACGCTTGTTTTTGTGAAGCATTTGCTGGGTTATTAATATGAGCTGTTGATGCTGCATACCAAGCGTCAAATGCGCTATCAAAGTTACGAAACTGACCGGTCACCTCAGAATATGGCGACATATAAGATAAATATTGCTTGAAACGGTCTTTAACCTGTTCGGCATTTTCTTGATGGTCAGTAAGTTGGCCTTTATCACCTTTCATTAGGGTAACGAGTTGCAGCTCTGCGACTTTAGCTTGGTATAGGTCTCGGTCAGCATTAACAACCACAGAGACCGCATTTAAGAAGCGTTCTGACTGTGCATCAATCGCTTCTTTTTGAAGGTTAATTAGATAGGTATAGCCAGCAATTAAAATGACGATAGCAATGCCGAGTAGCACAATAGGCAAAGAACTTTTGACGCGAATGCTTTGTAACTTCATACATTATCCTAATTCAAATTCTAATCAGCACGTTCATTAGAATGTTAGTAGAAAAACTGAAAAAGTGTATGAAATTAAAAGTGCCAGCTCGCTGAAAGTTGTAATTGCTGCTGCGAGTTATGCTCATTAAATCCCATACCAGGTCTATTTTGAGCGTCACTGCTCAGCACTGAATATTCAGCACCTACTTGCCACTTGGTCGACAGTTGATAACGCCAACTTGCGGTTAAAGCTTCTCCACGACTTTGATTAGGATCAAATTGCCAATCATCATGATCGCTAACCTTAAAATAATCATACCTAATTGTGAGAAGATGCTGGTCCAACTTGTGACTTAATAGAACAAAATGACTATAAAAATCATTGTCTACCCCACGATTTGTACCCATCGCAGTTTTACCATCAAGGATCTGAACAATAATCCGGGTTTGCTTATTAAACTTATATAACCATGCCGCGCTTAAAAAACGTGTATCCCACGCATACTGACCAGTACGGGTATTCAACGCACCTGGATCGCCATTGTTGTCATAATAATAAACACGTAATTGCGATTTTTTTTGATAATCCCAATGTGCACCGACGTAATAACCAAAGCGCCCATCGACTTCTTCGAAAGGCTCAACATACTCAGCTTGCTTATCTAACTGCGTCCACTCAAAAGAATGTGGAATAGCAAAGTCGATTTGTTCATTGAATGTGGTTTGCCTGTCATGCATAGCGAACCCTCGCCATGACAAGAGTGTTCCAGCTGGATCGTTACCTTTAAAAACCGCAGCAAAGCCTTCAAAGCTATGGTTACTTCTAAATTTTCTACCTGGGCGCTTGATGTTTGCCTCTAAACCAAAGGCCCGCACCTCTTCGCCAATCCAGCTATTAATCGCAGAATTAGTGTAGTTATAAGGTGACATCCAACCACTTTGTGGGTTTTCAAGTGACATTTTTGGATAAAAGCCACCCGCTTTAACAGCCCATTTGTAACGACTTGCAGTGAGCGGTTGATATTGTAAATAAGCCTGAGTAAAACCGACTGTTAGTTCAGGATCAGGATGGGCGTTAAGCACTGTATGCGCAGACCAATCACTCGTTAACTCAAAACGACTACTCAGCATAGCTTGGGATATCACAACACCATCATGCTCTTGGTCATAACGGTATAAGCCAATTCCTTTGCGCTGATAGCTCGCTAGTTGGTCACCACGCACAGCCGAAACAGTTACCAGCCCATCATGCTCAGCAAATGCCACTGCAGGCAACCCAAAAACACTCGCCAGTGCTAAAGCTTGCCATTTATTCATAATCATCAAACTCGTCACTGCTTAATTCTAGTTTTGGTAATAAGGCTTGTTTTAGCTGGTAGCTCAATGACTTTGCATTGTTAGTCATATCGATGGTTTCTGGTGTGCTGATATCATTAAAGCGGTCATGCCAAACAGCCAAAGTAAACTTACCTTCTGGTAAGCTTAACTCAACCATACCTTGCTCATCTGTTTGCCCATAAATACCCCCATCTACAACCACAATGTAACCCAGCATCCAGTCATGAATGTTACAGCCAAGCTCAACAACCCCCGATTGTGCAAAGTTAATCGGTTTTTCTGGTTTATCGTGGTAAAGCTTTAACTCAAATTGCTTTGCTTTAGAAAATGAATAAACGTGGTGCATGATTGAATCAAGGTTAGGAAACTCAACATTAGCCCCTTGTGGCACTGCCAACACATGAGGCACAAAGGCACGTTTTTTTTGGCTCATCGTGTAATGACTATCAAGAGATGTGAGTTGTTTTGAGCCTTTAAGCCAAACCACTGCATTTTTGACAGGTTGATTCTGCTTATCAACTATCTGTATTTGCTGTGCCAATAAACATTGACTAAACAATAGTAGTAGCAACAGGGTTATTCTTGTCATTTTGCTAAACCTTTTTAGGTGCTGGGCTGGATATCGCCGCGTTCACTTTGTTGAATACGTATGCAGATCTCTCGTATTAACCAGCAAGTCACTTTATGCTTTAAGGATATATGTGAATACATGACAACAATCCATAACCATAAGCCGCCAAGGAACAACAATGCGATTAACTGCCTTAATGTTAGCAGCCTTTTCAGGTACTTGCCTAGCACAAACCACAACCGTCAGTTCACCTGATGGGCAGATCAAAGTAACTATCTCAGATGAGCAACACACACCTAGCTACGAAATCAGCTTTGCCGGTAAACAAGTCATTGCTAACTCTTCGTTAGGCCTTGTTTTTAAACAACAACCAGCAATGAGTGAAGGTTATAAAATTAGCAGCCAAACCACTGATTCGGTAAAAAGCAGCTGGGAGCAACCTTGGGGTGAACGCCAAACTGTGGTTGATAACCATAACGAAGTCGCTGTTACCTTTAAAAAACCACAACCACAAGGTGGCACATTTACGGTACGTTTTCGTGCTTTTAATGATGGTGTAGGCTTTCGATACGAATTACCAAAACAAGCTGGCTATGATGATGTAGAAATCACTAAAGAGCTTACAGAGTTTGCTATTACAGATTCATCAGATGCAACAGCTTGGTGGATCCCCGCTCGTGGTTGGAACCGTTATGAATATGTTTATAACACCACCCCACTTCATAAAGCAGCACTTGTGCACACACCATTTACTATAAAAAATAAAGAGGGTGTGCATATCAGTATTCACGAAGCTGCCCTTGTTGATTATGCAGGCATGGTTTTAAATCAACGTCGTGATGGTACCTTCCAAGCCGATCTAACACCTTGGTCAGACGGTGTAGCGGTCAAAAAACAAGGCGCATTTAATACTCCTTGGCGTACAATTCAAATTGGTGATGAAGCCGTTGATTTAATCAACTCAGATATCATCTTAAACTTAAACGAACCAAATAAACTGGGTGATGTATCTTGGGTAAAACCCGGTAAATACGTAGGTATTTGGTGGGGTATGCACATCAATGAAAATACTTGGGGTAGCGGTAAAATTCATGGAGCAACCACTGCAAACACTAAGTATTACATGGACTTCGCTGCTAAATATGGCTTCGATGGCGTGTTAGTTGAAGGCTGGAATATTGGCTGGGATGGCGACTGGTTTTTTAACGGTGACGTATTTAGCTTCACACAACCTTACGACGACTTTGATATTGAAGAGCTGACACGTTACGGCAAAGAAAAAGGCGTACAATTAATTGGTCACCACGAAACTTCGGGCAACGTGACCAACTACCGTAACCAAATGGAAGATGCATTTGCGTTATACGAAAAATCAAATGTAAGCCAAGTTAAAACAGGTTATGTCGCCGACGGTGGTAACATCAAGCGTATCGATGAAAACGGCATTGTACGCAAAGAATGGCACGATGGTCAGTTCATGGTTAATGAATACCTACACAACGTAAAACTAGCTGCAAAGCATAAAATTAGTATCAACACACATGAGCCTGTGAAAGATACCGGCCTACGTCGTACATACCCGAACTGGATTGCTCGTGAAGGTGCCCGTGGTCAAGAGTTTAACGCATGGGGGACACCACCGAACCCACCAGAGCATATTCCAATGCTAGCTTTCACCCGTATGCTTGCAGGCCCAATGGATTTTACGCCAGGTATTTTTGATATGGGCTTTAACGGTTTAGGTGCTGATACCAACCGCCCACAAACAACCCTAGCGAAGCAATTAGCGCTATACGTTGTAATGTACAGCCCAATTCAAATGGCGGCAGATTTACCACGTAACTACTTAGCGAAGCCAGATGCATTCCAGTTTATTCAGGATGTACCAACTGATTGGCAACAAAGTATTGCACTACAAGGTGAAGTTGGCGATTACGTTGTGTTTGCACGTAAAGAACGCAAGCGTGATCAATACTCAGGTAACGACTGGTATCTAGGTGCTGTTACAGACGAAAAAGCTCGCACTTTAGAAGTGAAGTTAGACTTCTTAGATAAAGGTAAAAAGTTTGAAGCGCAAATCTACCGTGACGGTGACAAAGCCGAATGGGTAAATAACCCTTACGACTTAAAAGTAGAAAAACGCATTGTTACTGCTGATGATAAGCTAACGTTAAAGCTTGCCACCAGCGGCGGCACAGCGATTCGATTTAAAGCAATCTAAGCTAAAAGCTGTAAGTTTTAAGCTTCAAGAAAAAAGAGCGCGGCATTTGATGTCGCGCTTTTTTATGGCAATAAAAAAGCAGCCCACTCGGGCTGCTTGAAACTTATAGCTTAAGGCTTAAAGCTAAATACTTTTAAAAAGGCAAATAGATTTGCGCGCTTAGGCCACCTTCTGGACGATTAAGTAGTTGTACTCGGCCGCCGTGCATATCGACAATACGTTTAATTATCGCAAGGCCTAAGCCACTGCCTTCGCTACCGCGAGCGGCATCACCTTGTTTAAACGGTTCAAATACAGTTTCAAGTTCGCTTTCTGGGATCCCCGGGCCGTGATCGTTAACCACGACCATGGCAAACTTTTTATTACTGCTCACGCGGGTTTCAACCTCTATATCACCATCTGAATAGCGAATTGCGTTTTCAATCATATTAGTAACAACACGCTTTATTGCTACCATACTCACTGGTACTTCGCTTAAGCTCGGATTCTCTTTAAAGGTAATAGTGCGGTGATGTTTTTGTTCAGCTTCGACAACTTCTGAAACAATCGCGTTTAAGTCTTCTAGCTCAAGTTCTTCACGTTTATGGTGGCGTAAATATTCAATGAATTGGTCGATAATGGCATTCATGTCTTCAATATCATGAATGATCCCTTCACGCAGGTAATCTTCATCGTCCGACATCATTTCGGTAGCAAGGCGAATACGTGTAAGCGGGGTACGTAGGTCATGGGAAACACCTGCCATTAATAACCGACGGTCGTTCTCAAGAGCTGCAATACCACGCGACATTTGGTTAAACGCACGGGTTACTTCAATAACTTCAGTAGAGCCTTGCTCTTCTAGCTTGGTAGAAAAGTCACCCACCCCTACTTTAACAGCGGCTTGTTGCAGTGCCTTTAAAGGTCTATTTAGATGGCGGGCAAACAACCACCCACCGAGTACACTTAAAAAGCCAATACTCGATAAATAAAAGGTTAAGAATTTTAGGTTGTTTTCTTGCAGGCCGGTGAGCGGCACGCGCACCCAATAACCCGGTGCTTGCGGTGCTTCAACCCAATAAACAAGTGGATCGGTTTGGCTTATTCGTACCCGAGCAGAGCCATTGAGTTCTTTCGACATACTGCGCGATAGCATGGAGTACTCACGAGTTTCAGCCAACCCCTCACTCATCGCTTGACGTTGGGTCATCACTTCGATGCCGGTGATCTCAAAAAACTTGTCTGAGGCTTCCTTGCTTACCTCAACCCCTTCTTCCCATTCGATAAACACGGTTTTCACCTGTTTCGAAAGGATCAGGTTTACTTGTTCTATAGTTGGTTTAACAACATAAAAACTGACCGTGATATAAGAGACAATTTGATTGATTAACAGCAGGGCCGCAACCAAAAATACCGTTTGTCCAAACGCACTACGTGGAAACATGCCCATTACTGTTATTTTTCACCGTCTGGCACAAATACGTAGCCTAAGCCCCATACTGTTTGTATATAACGAGGATTAGCGGCATCCACTTCAATCATACGGCGTAAGCGTGAAACCTGAACATCGATACTGCGCTCAAGCGCACTGTAATCTCGGCCACGTGCTAAGTTCATCAACTTATCGCGACTAAGCGGTTCACGAGGATGAGTCACTAACGCTTTTAATACCGCAAACTCACCACTGGTTAACGACATTGTTTTATCACCATGGTTCATTTCGCGGGTCGCAAGGTTTAGTGTGAAGTCACCAAAGCTAATTTCGTTTTCTTCGGCAGCCGGCGCACCTGGCACTTCTTTAGCACGACGACGTAAAATTGCTTTAATACGCGCTAACAGTTCACGTGGGTTGAATGGTTTAGGAATATAATCATCAGCACCAAGCTCTAAACCGATTATGCGGTCAACTTCATCGCCTTTGGCTGTGAGCATTACAATTGGAATGTCATTTTCTTTTTGACGTAAACGACGGCAAATAGATAACCCATCTTCACCTGGTAACATTAAATCTAATACAATCAAGTGGAAGTTCTCGCGCTCTAATAAGCGATCCATTTGCTCTGAATTTGCTGCTGAGCGAACAATAAAGCCTTGTTCTACAAGGTAACGCTCTAGCAAACTACGTAAGCGCATATCGTCATCAACAACCAATACTTTTGTCGTTTCGTGTCCCATAACTTTCATTCTTTTTGTAATATGTTACTTATTAATATAAATGAAAAAGTTAAGAATAAAAAACGAATTACGCGCTTAGATTGTTACTGAACATTTCAAAATCCGACTCGACAAAGGCATACTTTGCAGCTGGTTTTCTTTTTAGGCTGAATAAAATGGCAAAGACAAATTTAATAACCCGAGAAGGGTATCAGCAATTACAACAAGAACATGACTACTTATGGCATGAAAAGCGCCCTGAAATTACCAAAATTGTTACTTGGGCAGCAAGCTTAGGCGACCGTTCTGAAAACGCCGATTATCAATTTAATAAACGTGTTTTACGACAGATAGATCGCCGCGTACGCTATCTTCGTAAACGCATGCCAGATCTTAAAATTGTTGACTACAACCCACAGCAAGCAGGAAAAGTGTTTTTTGGTGCTTGGGTCGAAATTGAGAATGAACAGGGCGAAACAAAGCGCTTTCGTATTGTCGGCCCCGACGAAATTTACGAACGCAAAGATTACATTTCGATTGATGCACCTATGGCTCGAGCGCTACTTGGCAAACAAGTAGATGATGACTTTTCGGTGAACACGCCTGAAGGCGCAAAAGAATGGTATATCAATGAGATAACTTATCCGGATGCGAAATAATTTTTGCCAGAAAATTCAGAAAGCGTTAATTAGTGATTGTTTAGTCTAAAAATGTGATCTATAACTAAAGGTACTCAAGATAAATCATTACTTGAGTTTTAGAAGGTAGTAAGTATGTCAAACGCAATACAACGCATAATGAGTAATGCCATTGTATTCGCACTATTAATTAGTGTGAGTTTGATATCTTACGCCAGTGATATAGAGAGCCATTCAGACAGTGTTACGCCAACCGCTCACTTTATTGCGTGTGATAGTGCAGACCCTGCCAACTTAGATACCGACCTCGATAAACATACACCTGCGTTCGTTGCTAATGTAGCCCAACCACTGCCAGATGCACGTGTGGTTTCGTATGTTCACCCTTGTAATAAGGTGTCTGTTTATAGCGCGCACCAGCGAGGGCCACCTGCTTTTTAATTAACTCAAATTTTCTATTTCAGTTTTATTAAAATGTATGGTGACCAAAATGAATAATTTCAAAGAATTACGTCTTCAAGATATCTCTAATGGCGCATTATCTAATGCAGTGAATGAAGTTGAGCCAACACTAGATCTCACTTCTTCAGCTTTAAAAGTACTTAATAGCTTTACTAAAAAAGATCCTTTACGTGCACATTACAGCACCACTATTGTTGATGCTTTAAAGCAAACAAATAGCTGTTGCTCAGATTTTATTTTAGTGGTTGATAACGAAGATAAACTACTCGGTATTACTTCTAGTGCCGATCTGCAAAGCTCAAAAATTATGATCCTTGCACAGCGCTTGAACTTACACCGTGAAGAAATTACTTTACACGATGTAATGACGCCACTTAGCAGCTTAGCTGGTGTGAGCCTGCAAAGCATCAGCTACGCAAGTATTGGCGATGCACTGCAAACCATGGAACACCAAGGTATGATGTTCTTATTAGTAACCAGTGCTAAAAAAGAAATATGTGGTTTGATTTCAGCTCGAGAGATCGCTAAAAAATTACATATTCCTGTTAATATCAACCCAATTGCTAATGGCTTTAGCGAAGTATTACAGCAGGTTGATCACCCGCACTAAGCGTTAAAATCTGCGTTGTGTAAGACTATTTTTGCAGGCCTTAAAAGCAGTGCTTTTAAGGCCTTCTTATTGTGATATTATTCAGGCAATTAATCTTCAGTTTTACTGATTTTCTATTTTTAAAAAGGTTTATGCATGAGCAATATCTCTGCACGCTTAGCAACCGAGCTAAGTGCCCAGCAACCACAGGTTGTTGCTGCAATCAAATTACTTGATGAAGGTGCCACAGTTCCTTTTATCGCCCGTTATCGTAAAGAAGTAACTGGTGGCTTAGATGACACGCAACTACGTTTACTTGAACAGCGCTTATCGTATTTACGTGAATTAGAAGAACGCCGTAGCTTTATCCTTAATACTATTGAAGAGCAAGGCAAGCTAACAGCCGAACTAAGTGCTGATATTAATAACGCTGACAGTAAAACTGAGCTTGAAGATTTATATCTGCCTTTCAAACCTAAACGTCGTACAAAAGGGCAAATTGCCATTGAAGCGGGCATTGAGCCGCTTGCCGATGCGCTATTTAACAACCCAAGTCTCGACCCAGAACAACAAGCAAGTGATTACATTAATGCTGATGCAGGTTTTGCAGATAATAAAGCAGTGCTAGATGGTGCTAAATTTATCTTAATGGAACGCTTTGCTGAAGACGCAAAATTGCTAGCTAAATTCCGTAGCCATATCGCACAACATGGTCAGATTGAAAGTACTGTAATTGCTGGTCAAGAAAATGAAGGTGTAAAGTACCGCGACTACTTCGAGCATCAAGAACCGCTTAAAAAAGTACCATCACACCGTGCACTTGCTATGCTACGTGCTCGCAATGAAGGCGTATTACAACTTAGTATCAACCCAGAGCCTAGCGCAGAAAATCCGGCGCAAGTGTGCGCACAAATGATTGCCGATCATTATCGCTTAGATGTTAGCAATTCTGCTGCAAGCGCTTGGTTAATGGGCGTAGTGCAATGGGCATGGAAAATTAAGTTAAGCCTTCACCTTGAGAATGAATTTTTAGGTGCAATGCGCGAAAAAGC
Organism: Pseudoalteromonas sp. P1-8; assembly: GCF_001399985.1. Lineage (NCBI taxonomy): Bacteria > Pseudomonadati > Pseudomonadota > Gammaproteobacteria > Alteromonadales > Pseudoalteromonadaceae > Pseudoalteromonas > Pseudoalteromonas sp. P1-8. The sequence continues at coordinate 232,235 of NZ_LJSO01000006.1, read as the reverse complement.
AGAAACCGGCGCAATTGACGTTTTTGCTAAGAACTTAAAAGATTTATTAATGGCCGCTCCTGCAGGCCCACGTACCACGTTAGGTCTGGATCCTGGTTTACGTACTGGTTGTAAAATTGCCGTTGTAGATAGCACAGGCAAGCTGTTAACAACACAAACGATTTTCCCGCACGCACCACAAAATCATTGGGACAAATCGCTTCGTACTCTTGAGCAATTATGCCGCCAGCATAAAGTTGAGCTAATCGCTATTGGTAATGGCACGGCTTCACGTGAATCTGACAAATTAGTAGCTGAACTGATTAAAGCCAACACTGAGCTTAAACTTAATAAAGTGATGGTTAGTGAAGCAGGCGCTTCTGTTTATTCGGCATCTGAGTTTGCCGCTAATGAATTCCCTAACCTTGATGTTTCACTACGTGGTGCTGTGTCTATTGCGCGTCGCTTACAAGATCCACTTGCTGAGCTGGTAAAAATTGAGCCTAAATCAATCGGTGTAGGTCAATATCAGCACGATGTATCGCAAAGCCAACTTGGTCAAACGCTAACATCAGTGGTTGAAGACTGTGTAAACTCAGTAGGTGTAGACCTAAATATGGCGTCGGTGCCACTACTTACCCGCGTATCTGGCTTAAACAAAACCTTAGCACAAAATATTGTTAGCTACCGTGATGCGAATGGCTCATTCAGCAAACGCTCTGAACTGAAAAAAGTTGAACGTTTAGGGCCTAAAGCCTTTGAGCAAGCTGCCGGTTTCTTACGTATCAGCACAGGCTCAGATCCTCTTGATAACTCGTCAGTTCACCCTGAAGCCTACCCGGTTGTTAAGCGTATCTGCGAGAAGAACAGCTTAGATGTAAACAGCCTAATTGGTAACTCTGACATCCTAAATAAGCTCGTTGCAAACGACTACACAGACGAAAAATTTGGTTTACCAACTGTTACCGACATTATCAAAGAACTTGATAAACCGGGTCGTGACCCGCGTCCTGAGTTTAAAACAGCTGAATTTAAAGCCGGTGTTGAAACTATTAACGACCTAAAACCAGGTATGATTTTAGAAGGTGTAGTGTCTAACGTTGCTAACTTTGGTGCCTTCGTTGATGTGGGCGTACACCAAGATGGTTTAGTGCATATTTCTGCGATTACTAACAAGTTTATCTCTGATCCACGTGAAGTGGTTAAAGCTGGCGATATTGTAAAAGTAAAAGTAGTTGAAGTAGATGCTGCTCGTAAACGTATTAGCTTTACCATGCGTTTAGATGATGATGTTGATACCAGCAATAAAGCCGCACCAGCTAGCAAACCTAAGCCAGCTGCGAAAGCGAAAAGTGCACCTAAGCAAAAACGCGAATTTGGCAATGTTGCCATGGGTAATGCCTTTGCAGATGCATTTGCCAATGCAAAAGTGAAAAAATAATAGACTGTAGGCATAAGTCGAAAAAGACCGCGTAAGTGTAAACTTACGCGGTTTTTTATTTGTATAGCAACTTAATCAGTCTCGTTGCTATGAAAGGCTCAATAAACTGAGCCTTTATCGCTATTACTTACGACGACGAAGTGCAAGTAATGGCAGTAGTAACACAATGAAGTGACCTAATGAGCCGCTTGAAGAACTCTTAGTTTCCGCTTCAGTTTCTGGTGTTACTTGTGAAGCGAATTCACAGCTACCATCATCTTCATTCGCAGTCGCATCATAGTTAGTCGCAGCAGCATCAGTACAACCAAGCTCTACACCATCAGACTCAACCATAAGCAAGAACTCTTTGCTTACTTTGTCTGCTGGGTTAGCTTTGTCTTGCACTGTGACTGTTACCATTGTTTCACCATGGAAATGTGCATCAGGGATTAAGTTAAACGACATTCCGTCAACTTCAGCCGTAACGTTCTCACCGGTTACCACTAATTCATTTGGCGACTGGTCTGCATCAACAACCATCACGTCAACACCATCGATACGGCCATTTTCTGCTACCGTCATATCAGCGATGTCGCTCATTTTCAGGTTGCTTTGTACGCCGATTGAGTGCATTAACATACCACCTTCTTGGCTACCTAGTTGGTAATCAAGGGTGATATCTTGCACAGAACCTTTCGCATCAGGCATAACCGTAGCAGTAAAGTTAAACTCAACTTCACTTTGCTCTGGGCCAACATAATCAAAACAGATCACTAAGTCATCTTGTAAGATCTTGCCAAGGTCGTCATAACCAACCACATTGCTTAATGCACCGTCTTTAAAGCCAGCAGTTGTAGAGTAAACACTATCACCACCTTCAATAAAGATAGTCCCTTCATCAACACCTGCGCCTAGGTTATCGTAAGCAAAAATAGCTTCGAACATACCTTCATGGTCATCGATACCACTACGTAAAATCACTTCATAGTCAAACGTGTCGCCTGTGTATTTATCAGTCACATTATCGAATTCCATGAATACGAGATCACCTAAGTCAGGACGCTCTTCTTTATACTGAGAAGCAATCGTTAGACCTGTTGGATCCGTTGGATGGCGAAGATTTTCGATTTCAAACGAACCACGCCAGAATGGTGCCAATGCTTCAACTAAGAAACCTGGACCGCGGTGTGCACTCATCATCCACCAAATAGGTGTGAACTGCATTGCACCTGTTGGGTGTAAACGTACTTCGTTATTATTTACTTGGTTGTAAATTTCAAACTTCGCACCTTCTTTATAGAATAACCAATCAATTGGCACATCAAAGTACACATTTGAGCCACCTTCATACCAAGCAGCTTCAGGTTGAATGCGGAAATCACCCCATAAATCGATATATCCCCCTGTCGAGAATTCATCAATCATTGGCGTTTTACACATCTCATTAGTGATGTTGTTAGTTACCACATAATCACGTTGTACGTTACGCGTTGCGTCTTGTGTACCTTGAATAGTTAACGTGTTGCCTTCTACAACTAACGAAGCTGCAACTTCTTCATTGTTTGAAGTTAGCGTTTCAGGCCAAACTTGCATGCCATCAGGAATCGTTAATGACAATGAATAGTCACGCGCCTTAGATTCATAGTTAGCTTTAAGTTTTACATTAACGTTAACTAAGTCCATAGCGCGAGCAGTGTCTTGATCAACATTTAGGGTAAGTGCTTCTGCATCACGCTTTAAGTTAACCGATGTAAAACCAAGGGTGCCTTCAGCCCCCTCTGCATTACCTAATGCAAAGCCGCCATAATAAACATCATTCGGTTGCGCATCTGGTAAATCCCAATTTACAGCAATTTCATAGTTACCATTGCCGCTGTGCTGCTGTGGCGCTGATACACTGAATTCACCGGTATTTTGCTCTTTAACAATGGCGTAATGAGTCACTGTTTGATAACCAACATCACGTGAACCTGCTAGAGCTGCAGTCGCAAACCAGTATTTACCAGGCTTAGGGTCAATAATATTACAATAGTTATCTTCAACACTGCTTGAAGAGTAACAAATCATCTCTTCATTTAGCGCTTTGATCAGTGCAGTAGAATCTTCCGCAATCTCTTCATCAGAAACCATGAATGAGCCGCTTTCATTAGCATCATAACCCACTATCAAGTGTGCTTTTTTCATTTGCCAACGAGGTTCAACAAGGTCTGCTAAATCTGTAGTTTGCTCGGTAGATGCAACTTTAACCATTAAGCGTTTTGTACCTTCTGGTACTTCAAACGCTTGGATATCCCACGCTTTTTCAACGCGGTCTTTTGTCACATAAGGTGAAACACCTAAGATATTTGCGGTAATCTCCGTTGGTTTTACTAGACCATAATAAGTCGGCGTAAATTCACTGTAGCTATCGGTATTAACTACGATTGATTCTGATGCACTTGCACGTGCCATATCGATATCAACCATGGTTGGTAGCTCATCAATGACGTTTTTCGCAACTAATGTGAAATGAGCATCAGGTGAGTCGCCATCAGTGTTCTTGAATAACACTTTACCGTTGAACCAAGCATCTTTATTTAAGATATTGTCCCAAGGCGCACCTTCTTCAACAGGATCAAGCTTCGACTCGATGATATTTGGCAACTTCATAGTAACCATCACATCTTGTGTTTCACCTGCTTGAAGTGTGAAATTACTTGGTGTTACGCTAACTTCTACACCAGAGCTTTCTTCTTCACCTTCAACAGCCCAACCATAAGCCGTTGCATCCCAAGTACCATCTTTTGTTGCCTTAACTGTACGCATCCACGTACATTCAAGTTCGCAGTCTTGGTTAACTAACGAAGGTAGGTTAAGCCACTCTACTAAACCACCATTGCGCGGGTTCGCATCATGATAGTTTTCAATAGTCTCATCCATGATAAGACCCGCATTGGCAGCTTGTGCTACGTCAATCGCACCGCCACCAGCCATGAAGTTGTAGTATGGGTCAATTAAAGTAACGCCGTTAGAAATACGTACTTTATTTGCCGTCATCATTAGCGCTGATTGAATTTCTGCTGGCGTCCAATCTGGGTGCATTTGCATCATTAGCGTCATTGCACCCGTAACATGTGGCGTAGCCATTGAGGTACCGCTCATAAAAGTCCAATCAGAAGCACTTGGATAAGCTGTAAATGGTTGGTCATCAGCATTCGCAGCATAAATATCAACACCTGGTGCAGTCACGTCTGGAACAAGGTTATTGATGTAATAACTTGGTCCCATAGAACTAAAGGTAGCAAGTTGATTACCCGCTTCTTCATCAAATGAATAGTTATTTTCTGGCTCGCCAATTGTCGCAATAGCTGCGCCATCAGGGTTAGCATTAACCCAATTACGAATTGTATAGCGTGCGTTTGATGGTAAGTGAATACCTGGGATCACATAGTTATCAGCAACAAGGCTCTCTGCAGAACTAATGTTTTGTAGAATAAAGCCGCCCGCTCCACCAGCTGCCACGTTCTTTGCTTTATCAACACGCGCAATGTCACCACGTAAACAGATTACAATTTGGTCTGCTGTAAACGTGCCAGCAGGGAAAGGTGCGTTACAGCTTGCTGCATCGTAACCATCACTTTCATTAGGATCGTCGTATTTTTCAGCAAGAACAACTTCGCCAGTAATACCGCCAGAGAAACTCTTACCTGTATACTCACCAGCATAAGGCGTGCGAGTACCTTGGAAGTTATTTATGGTTTTAACACCTAAATCCATCACGCGGTCATGAGTTGATGCACCAACAGTGGTTACCCACGGTGATGTATGATCCGCTGAAATATAATAAGGACCCGAGTTACCCGCTGCTGCTGCTACTGAAATACCTGCTTCGCGTGCACTTAAGAAAGCCATTTCCATTGGATCTTCCCATGGGAAGCTTTCGCTACCACCAATTGAGAAGTTGATTGCATCGACACCATCTTCAATCGCATCTTCAAATGCAGATAAAATTGCTGATTCAGGACAGCCTGAGTAAAGATCGCCAGAACGGCCTGCATAACAAACTTGGTACGAAATGATATGCGCACGAGGTGCCACACCACTGGTACTTTCAAACGTAAATGGTAAGTTTTCACCATCACTTACTGTCTCACCTGTTGCAGCTTGAAGCGGTGTGTTTTCGATGTAATTACCCGCCGTAGTGCTTGCTGTGTGAGAGCCATGACCATTATAGTCTTCACCATTTTCAGGGCGGCGATCTGCACGTGCAAATTGATAATCAGCATTCATTGCAGTGATTTCTGGGTATGAGCGAACACCGATTAGCTTGTCATTACATAGCTCAGGTTCTTCCTCACAGTCACCTACAAAGTTACCTGCACCTAGTGGATTTTTCTCACTGTACTCTTCGTCGCTAGCAAATGCTGGATGGTCTGTATTGATACCTGTATCAATAATACCTACGACCATACCTTCACCTTTAACACCTACCGATGAAGCCGGTGTTGCACCCTGCCATAATTGATCAGCACCAATAAACTCAGGACCACGGTCTGTGCGTAATTCAAAAATGCGGTTAGGAGTAATACGCTTTACGCCTGATTGTGTCGCAAGTAGCTCTGCATCAGCTTGTGTCATTTCGACCACTACCGCGTTATTTGCAAGAGTAAATTGCTTTTTAATCGCAATATTGGCACCTATTGCACGCGCCTTACTTAATACTGCTGTTTGACGTTGCTTTAAAAAACCTTGATACGCGCGTACACTTTGCGACGCTGTATCAATACGCTCTTTAACCATTAAAGAGCGAGATTCAGTAATAGCTGTAGCGCTGAAGCCTTGAATATTACCTTGATAACTTGCTACAGGTTCATCATGCATTTGTACAATGTATGTTTGAATGCCTGTCACCCCATCTTGAGGTTGAAAAACATGTTCTGGCTGCTGACTTTGATAGTGCTGGTTTAAGCGTTGAGCACTTCCTTTGAGTAAGCTTGGATGATCTTCGATTTGTTTTTCTTGTTGATAATTCGCGATATCTTCAGCTGTAAATGTTGGCTGATAAAAGCCTTTATCAGACACTTTGTTAAAGCCCGGCTCTGCCGCAGCATAGCCTGTAGCGCCGACATACAAGGCTGTAAGTACGGCTACTGAACTTTTTTTCAAGTGTGCGATTTTCTTATTGCAAGGTTGCATATGATTCCCACTGATTTAATTCTAAACAGCTCATAAATTGCTTGAGCTGACACACTAAATTATTTAGCAGGCAAACATATACAGAGGGGGATTTACATGGTCAAACCCTCCCGTACACACTTGAGATACAAAATTAACATTAAACAAACACCAGAGCGGTAAAAATAAACGCATTGAAGGATATTTATACAAAATGTAGCGTTTTGTACAAAATACGATTACAGAAACAAAGTGAGTAGTGAAAACAGCTAGGGAAAGGCATCCCTAGCTGCTAAAAAATTAGAAGTTATAACGAACCGAAAGTGCAAGGTCTGAGTAATCATTTGCATCACGATAGCTTGCGCTTATCAGCCAAGCTGGTGTAAAGGCATAGTTTGCCCCCACATGAAATACAGCATTATTTTCGCTCTCTTCGTCGTGCAAACGCTCGTAGCCAACGCCAGCGTTGATCTCAAATGAATCAGTTAATAGATGTCTGATTTGCGCGTTAGCAGACAAAATATCTGCGGTTTCTGAATTTGAGTGATACTCTGAAAAGCTATTAAAAACTTGATCTTGGTATGATACAACTTCTTTAACATTAAGGTCAGTTTCTATCTTTAACTGGCCAATCTTTGCTGAAAAATCAACCTTAGTGCGATCGGATAGCGAATAAATATAACCTAAACCAATTTCGTATCGGGTCATGTCAACATCATAATCGAAAGTATAAGCTATAACAGTATCACCTCAATAATTATCATTGCTATCGTAAACACCTGAGCCATTGAATTCATTCGTTGCAGTCACATCATCATTTAAAATTGAATAATGACCTGTAACATACCAATTCTCAGCAAACTGCTTACTGAAATTAAAGCCATAACCTTTAGGAGATAGCTCATCGAAGTCATCAATTTCTGTCTTTTTATATCCGGCTTCAACAAAGTCATAGCTTAGAAGTGAGGTGTTTTCTGCCATGACAGCGGTAGAAGCAAGTGATAATGCGCAAGCAAGAAGAGTGTATTTCATTTGTTAAATCATCCTAATTATAAATCGTGGACAATCTACCAAAGCGAGCAAGGACCCACAATGGAAACAACATTCGTTTTTGTAGTCTAAATGTAAGAAACTGTTAGGGTCATTAATAAATTAAGTGAGTAGTTATGTAGTATTTAAACTTCGTTAGCGACAAGTTTTAACCGCAAAGTGATTAACTGATACTGTTAATTGATATTAGTTAAATAAAGGCAGAGAACTGGTTTTGGTTCGTGGGCGAGGTAGCCGCTTGATAAAAATTAGCAATACGTGCGGCACGCTCGTCTACTTCTACATCACGCTTGGCTGTTTTAGTTTCGCTGGTTTGAGTAGCGCTATCTTCGGCATACTCACTGTTTATTTTGAAGGTCGATTTGCCTGAGTCAGCATCGTCATCAACTGATTGACTGGCAAGCTCAGCTTGCGCTGCCATAAGCTTTTGTGTGGCATCGGCAGCAATTGAGCGATCAGCACTTGAAGGCTCTTGAGGTGCAAGCGCAGCTGCACGCACCGTCTGCATTTTTTCAATTGTAGCTTTTGGGTCACCTTTAATTTCAGCAACATCAATTTGCACCTCGCCGCCCACGGCATAGTTTGTACCATCTGGGCCGCGTTGATACTCATAGCTTGGTGAGCCAGCATATTGCCCTCCTACCGCTGCATGCGCTTGTTCATGAATACGCACTTCGGTATCGCGGGCTTTTAGCTCTTTAATTTGCTCAGTGTCTTGTTGCTCTTGCTCTGCAACCTTTTGCTCTTTTTGCTGCTCTTGTTTAGCTTCTTGCTGTTCTTGCTCTGATTGTTCAGGCTCACCCTGCTCACCACCTTGCTGACGTTCTTCAATCACTTTGTCTTCAGCTAGACGACCTTTAGCATCATACGTACCAGCTTCAGAACCTGGCTGCTTGGTTTTGTCGCCATCATTCAGGGTTTTATTTTCTGCGTTACTCGGCTTGGTAGCAGCAGGAGGCGGGATCACTTCACGTAACTGATTATCACGGCGAGCACTTTCAGTGTGCACATTCGCTGTGTTGATATTAATCGAAGGAAACGGAGTGACGATATTCATAAGTACTAAACTTTAATATCTATTAATGTACCGAGCACTTCATCAGCAGTCTGAATCGTGTTGATATTGGCTTTTGCATTAAACTCTTCAACTTTTAAATTAACAAGCGACTCATCGATTGGGGCAGGTTGTGAAACTGGCGGAGTTACAGCTTCATTTGGAGTTGCCGCTTGTAATTGGCGTTGTTGAGCTAATTGGGCATCATCTTGCTGATCAATTGAGGCACGGCTAATCTCAGCGCTCGCCTTTTCGATACCTTGGCTTGCACGGTTATAACCTTCTACCGCATTATTAAAAACAGAACTGATTGGCATAACACCCTCCAACAGTGAGATCTACCCGTTAAGTATCGCTCATAAAACGAGCAAAATAAAGCTAAATCCCGCTATTTTTCTGGCCTCTCAGCGAGTTTTGCTTAACACATTGATTTCAGTGCTGATATAAATGCCGCTTTATGTGAAATAAAAGGCGCGTGTGAGGCCTTATCTAAAACTTCATATTCAAACTGAGGGTGTAAGGCATACATTTTTTCAATCGCGCGATAAGGTACTAATGAATCTAAGCGACCGAAAATACCACGCACTGGTACGCTAAGGTTAGCGAATAGTTCCCGTAAATCATCCTGCTGTAAAATGTCTAAGCCCGCACTTAAAGCTTGCTCTTGAGGCGCAGGGTATTGGTTTAAAAGTGCTTTAAGTTGCTTAATGTCATCTCGAGCTGATTCACTGCCCATTGCTTGTATCGCTAAAAACCGTTCTATCGTTTTTTCTCTGTGACTAACTAGCTGATCTTTAAATGCGTTCAATACGTCAGGTTTAATACCCGGCCATTCGTCGGTTTGCGCAAAAAAAGGCGTTGAGGCAACCAACACAACCTTTGCGACTTTGTCAGGCCAATGTGCTGCAATATACAAGGCAAAAAGCCCGCCCAACGACCAGCCAACAAGAATAGACTTTTCATTTAGCTGTGTACTTAGTTGCTCAGCTGCAGCGTGCAAAGTGTAAGGTGTGGGAATAGACTGTGCGTTACCAAAGCCAGGTAAATCGAGACAACGGACTTCACCATCATGAAAAAACTCAAGCTCAGGTTTGATCACTTGCCAAACCCCTTGGTTCATTCCCCAGCCATGTAATAGCACCATCTCATTTTGCATAATTTGTATTTCCCAACCACACTTAGCGCTCATAATAGCGTTTAAAGGAATGAATGCAATGTCTCACTTACCTCATGCCTTAAAACTAGGGCTAGACGCACTATTCCCCAACTTTTGCATTAGCTGCCAAAATCACATACAGGCTGATCAAGCTTTGTGTCAGTATTGTTTAGATGACCTTAATTTATTTGACCTTACACGCCATCCAAATTTGTTACACCGACCAGATATATGTGATGCATTTCCTGATAGTAATTTTGATCATTTAATTGCCTGTGCTTGGTATCAAGCGCCTTTTAAGCTTTGGCTCAAGCAATTGAAATTTAATGACCAGCAATATTTTCGTGTGGCACTACAACAAGTAGTAGAGAAACAGCTGCAATTAGCTCGTCAAGTTAATACAAATTGGCCCGATCTTTTTATTGTGCTGCCTCTGCATAATCAGCGCTTTTTGGCACGCGGCTTTAATCAGGTAAGCCAAACTTGGCTGCCTGTTTTGAAAAACCAACAATGTACTGTTAGCTCAGCTCTTTACAAGCAAAAAGCAACCAAAGCGCAATCACAGTTAAGTAAAGCGAAAAGAGTTAAAAATCTACAAAATGCGTTTGTTTGTCAGCAAGATTTAACAGGAAAAACCGTGGCAATTATTGATGATGTGATGACCTCTGGCGCAACCATAAATGCTGCGACAGAAGCCATAAAAAATGCAGGGGCAAAGCAGGTATGGGCTATGCTCACTTGCCTAACAGGGTTAGGCAACCTGCATTATGATTAAGTGTGATTATTTATCACCAGAGGCATGAAAGGCATTACCAAAAAATAAGGCATTGCTTAGTAATCGACTCGTGCCGTACCAGTAACCACGGAACACAGGGTTATCTGTCATGCCTATCACACTGCCTTTGCCATATGAATGCGCAATGAGCCCTGCCGCGCCCGCTACTTGCTCTACATTTATGTCATCAGTAAAGCCAGCTAAAAGCGGTTTATCTGTGTAAGTAAGCACATTAACAAAAGGTGAGCCTGATTTCTCAAGTAGCCAAGTGCTATTCTTAAATACTGGTAATGTATTACGGTTCAGCGAATACGTAAGTGGATGAGATAAATCCACAGAGGTATTAAAAATTGCACCGGCAATACGCTGACGACCAGCTAAGTCATCTTTATCAGCATAAGTAAGTCCTGTTGTATCAAAGGCACTGGCTACATCGCGACGAGATAAGTAGTTTGCTTTTAGTAGCTGCTGATCAGCTAAGAACTTAGCACCACCTTTGTGACCCCAAATAACACCGCCTTTACGAACCCACGACTTAATAGCCACTTTAGTCGCATCATCAAGGCGATTGAAATTTCCGTGCGCTAAAATAATATGGCTGTAGTTCTCAAGGTCGATGTTACCTAAGCGCTCCATTTCGATAATGCTTGGCGCGGTGCCAACAAAACGATCTAAGTAATACCACACTTCACCAAGCTCATACTGGCTAGTTCCTTGACCACCCACGAGTAATACTTTAGGTGCTTTCACAACCGCCATTGCACGAGAACCTAAATCAGCACCTTTAACCGTTAAGCCCGAACTAATTGGCGTAATTTCAATGCCAAACTCATTCTGTGCTTGGTTTAAATAACTAACCCAGTTGCTATCAGTTTGCAGACCAGCAGGAACAAGAATACTACCTGGTTCAAAAGCTATTTCACCTGATGGCGTTTTTGCTGTAAGTGGGCTTAATGCCACGCGTGCTTTCACACCTTGTTCAAGCAAGCTATTAAGCATTTTTGGCGCTAGGTAATCATCCCATTTAAATGCATAGGCATAGCTTTGCGGTAATGCTGCAAAGCTTGACTTAACACTTTGCTGCCAAGGCATTTTTGCCACATTTAAGCCCCAGTTGCTGCTTACCTTTGCAAATTCTAAATTAAAGGCATGAGCAAGTGTCCAGCCAGATACATCATAAAACGTATTATCAACAAAACGCTGTTGCTCACTGAAAATCGCTTTAATTAAACGAAATTGTGGCTGTGCTAATGGTACATAATAGCTCTGCTCAGAAAAGCTTTGACCGTTTACTTTTAACGGCTCTTCTAACATGTACGCATTGATTTGATGTTGTCTAAGTAAATCAAGGAAGTATTGCATGCGACTTTGATCAGCGCCGCCTTTAACTACATACCCATTAAAGTCTTCATCACCAGCAAGATCAACTGCTTTGTTGTAAAATTTTGCTTGATAATCAAGTAAGTCTGTACGGTTATCAATCGCCGCTTGGAACGTCGATAAGCTAGTTAATAACTGATTTTTAATCGTAAACGGGAAGCTTAACGGGCCGTTAATAGTTTCTTGTAAGTGACCACGCGAGCTCGCTTGTTCAAATAAGATGCCTACACCGCCATTTACGTCTGGGTAAGTTGAGCCTTTCCCATAGTAAAAGTCATCAAAGCTTTCTTCAGTGAAGTAAAGTGCATTGTGCTCATCAAGTGTCTTTGCATGATAGTTTGCAACGGCTTTAGTCAGCGTGACATTTTCTTCTGGCGTGATTGGGTGCTTACGAGTTGGGATCCCTGGTTGGAAAAAGTAAGTGCTGTTAGGGCCCATCTCATGGAAGTCAGTTAGGATATTCGGCTTCCATTGGTGAAACTGTGCAATACGAGCACGTGATTCAGGGTGTTGCAGTAACAACCAGTCACGGTTTAAATCAAACAAGTAATGGTTAGTACGGCTACTTGGCCAACTTTCGATATGCTCGCGAGTTTGTGGATCTGATGACAACTTCATGCCACGGTTGCTGTTTGCCCAATTAGCAAAACGTGCTAAGCCATCTGGGTTTAATGATGGGTCTAGTAAAATAACCGTGTTGTTAAGTAAGGCATCGATTTCTGGCCCCTGCGCAGCTGCAAGGTAATACGCAACAAGTAACGATGCATTGCTGCCTGATGATTCATTACCGTGAACACTGTAACCCATCCAAACAACCGCTGGCTGTTTGCTTGAGTCACTTGCTTCACCATTTAGGCGAGCCAAATGCGCCTTGCGGATTTGCTCAACTTGGCCAAGTTTGTCGGACGCTGTAATTGTTAGCATCACCAGTGGACGCTGCTCATGAGTGCGACCGATTACTTTAAAACTCATTCGGTCACTTTTTTCAGCAAGAATTTGCATATATTGCACAAGTTGATCGTGACGCACATGCCACTCACCCACTTCGTAACCTAACACCTGTTCAGGAGTTGGAATACTTGGGTCGAATTTCACATCTTGTTCAAAGTAATAAGAAAGAGGTTTTGCTAATGCGCTAACGCTCACTAGCATGGTTAATATTGTTATTATGAAACGCATAGATAGCACCCGTAATTATTTGATGTTTTAACGCTACCATTCGATAAAATAGATGCAACTTTTTACGCTCAACACTGGCGACAACACGATGAGCGGAGTATGATACACAGTATCCGAGTAATTTAGTCAAGTATAGTCCGTTTTATGATCTCTATTTCTGAATCTGCACAATCTCATTTTGCTAAACTTTTAGCAGACCAAGCTGAACAAACAAACATTCGTGTGTTTGTAGTTAACCCAGGTACTTCGCAGGCTGAGTGTGGTGTTTCTTACTGCCCAGAAGACGCCGTTGAAGCGACTGATATTCGTCTACCATTCAATGGTTTTGATGCCGTTGTTGATGCAGAAAGCGCCCCTTTCTTAGAAGAAGCTGAAATCGATTTTGTAACTGACAAAATGGGTACTCAGTTAACGCTTAAAGCGCCAAATGCAAAAGCACGTAAACTTAGCGACGATGCATCACTGCAAGAACGTGTTCAACACATGCTTGAAACTGAAGTGAATCCACAGCTCGCTAACCACGGCGGCCAAGTTAGCCTAGTGGAAATTACTGCTGACGGTATCGCGGTACTGCAATTTGGCGGTGGCTGTAACGGTTGTTCAATGATTGACGTCACACTAAAAGAAGGCATCGAGAAAGAAATGATCGCCAAGTTTGACGAAATCAACGGTGTAAGAGACATTACTGATCACCAATCTGGTGAGCACTCTTACTACTAACCGGTATATTAAGCATGCTTAAAAAATGGGTATTTCGCTTAGGCAGCGACCCCAAGTTAAGCTTAAAACGCTTTCTTCGCGGCCTAGCACTGTTTGTGCTAGCCGTGATTTTTATTGCCATAGGTTACTATGGACCCGCACTGTTTCAATTAATTGGCCTAGCCATACTAGCAGTGGCTTTATTCTTTGCTGGTTGGGGCTACTTAGGTATTTTTGCCAACCGTTTTGCGCAAGTTTTAGAGCGCTCGTCTCCCAAAAATCACGACCCTGATTTGTGGAAGTAATTTAATCTAATAATTGCTGATTATTGATAATTTTACGGTAGCGAAACCACAACGTTAACCCCCGCATTAGCATAAAGCTGGTCATCGCAAACCATAAACCATGATTTTGCCAGCTACTCACTACCCAAAACAGTCCAAAAAAGCCCACTAGAGCACTAAATAGCATAGTATTACGCATGTCTTTAGCACGGGTTAAACCGACAAATACGCCATCAAATAAAAAGCAGCCCATCGCCGCGATAGGCAATATAATCACCCAAGGAAGATAAACCGTTGCAAGGCTGATAACTTCGGGCACATCGGTAAGTAAGCGAATAATTGCCTCGCCAAATAATAAAAATATAAGGCTATAAAACAGTGCAAATAACCCACCCCAAAACAAGCTCAAATTAACCCATAACTTAATCTGCTTAGCGCTGTGCTCACCTTTCGCTTTACCGACCTTTGCCTCACTCGCATAAGCAATACCATCAAGCGCAAAGCTCACCAACATTAAAAAGTTTAGTAACACGGCATTAGCCGCTAAGGTTGTTTCTCCGATACGTGCGCCATAAAAAGTCATAAAGCTAAAACATAGCTGGAGTGCTAATGAGCGAATAAAAATATCGCGATTTAAGCTTACTAAATCAAGTAACTTAGTAACACTTAACCAGGCTTTCACGGCAAGGTTAACACCTTGCTTTTTAGCGAGCTGTACAACTAACATCAGTGCAAAAGCAAGGGCGATATAATCAGCGATTAAAGATGCCCACGCAGCTCCAGCCACACCCCAATCAAGAAACACCACAAAATAAATATCAAGCACAATATTGGTTATATTGGTGATAAGTAACAAATAGAATGGCCCGCGGCCATAATGAACACCTAGCATCCAACCAAGTAAAACCAAGTTACACAAAGCAGCGGGTGCACTAAAAATACGAATCGAAAAATAGCTATTTGCTTGTTCTAATACAGCTTCATTAGCATTTGATAAATATCCCATTAAGGATTGAATAGGTATACTCAGCGCTATTAATAACAGCGCTACTGCTGTTGCTAGTAACAAGCTGCGCTTTAATAGCTCAGCAAGTAAGGTGTGATCGCTTTTACCATAGGCCTGTGCAACTAATCCTGTGGTGCTCATGCGCAAAAAGCCTGCTAGCCAAAATAATAACGAGATAACTGCTGAGCCAAGCGCTATACCAGCTAAATAGTGAGCGCTTCCTAAGTGGCCGATTACAGCTGTATCAACTAAACCTAACATTGGCACGGTAATATTTGATAAAATCATCGGACCGGCTAATAACAGTAAACTTTTATGGTGTGCCTTATGACGTTTAAGAAAATGTTTCATTTAGTATTTGCAGTCCTGTTAGGTTTATCTTTGCGTGCCCATGGCGCAGTCATTCTACAGTATCACCACGTCAGTGAAAGCCTTCCTGCGGTAACCAGTGTCAGCAGCGAAACATTCACTGAACACATGCAATATTTAAAAGATAATAACTTCAACGTTATTCCACTAGATGAACTCATCACCTCGTTACAAGCAGGCCAACCGCTAACAGATAAAACTGTCGCGATTACCTTCGACGATGGCTACAAAAATAACTATGAAGAAGCAGCGCCTATCTTAGAGAAGTTTGGCTATCCGTATACTATTTTCGTAAATCCCAAACTAATTGATGAAGGCAAAAGCTATGTAATGACATGGCAGCAGTTAAAGGAGCTATCTAATAAAGGCGCCTTAATTAGTAACCACACACAAGTTCATAATTACTTGCATCGCAAACAGCATGGCGAGAGTGAAGAAGCATGGCTTGCACGTACTAAAAAAGATATTTTATCTGCCCAGCAACGCATTAAAGAAGAAATTGGCCACGATTTTAAATACCTTGCTTACCCTTATGGTGAATTTAATAATTCATTGCAACAATTAGTAAAATCGCTAGGCTTTGTTGGTATAGGTCAACATTCGGGTGCTGTAGGTATCCATTCTGACTTTACCCGATTACCACGCTTTCCGGCATCGGGCTTTTATTCAAAGCTTGATACGCTTGCCACTAAACTCGACTCTCAAGCATTCGCAATCAAACAGCTCAGCTATTCAGATAGCGTTACAAACGAAAACCCACCAAGTATAAGCATTCAATTTGATATGCAGGACTTTCATAAAAGTCAGTTTGCTTGTTATGTCTCTGGTATTGGCCAAGCAGACTTAACTTGGCTTAGTAAAGATACGGTGAAGATCACCTCACCTGAAAAACTGAAAAAAGGCCGCTCTCGCTTTAACTGCACAGCCCCTTCTATCGCGAAAAAAGGCAGTTACTACTGGTTCTCTCAACCTTGGGTTATTGTACCTTAGCAGCTTGTTTTAGCATTTGCGCTGCAACCTTATCAAGGCGAACCACTTCATTAGCCGCATTAAGCTCTACTGCGGCTTTAGGCATGCCCCATACCACTGACGACAATTCATCCTGTGCTATGGTGTAAGCCCCAGCTTGATTTAATGCAAGCATGCCTTTTGCGCCATCGCTGCCCATACCGGTCAATAACGCAGCTACCGTCGCTTTAGGGCAAGCCACGACTAAGGAGTTAAATAGCACATCAACCGCTGGACGATGGCGATTAACCAGCTCACTTGAATCAAGCTGACAAAACAAGCCGCCTGCTTTTTTTACTACACTCAAATGCTGATCGCCCGGTGCAATATACGCCCAGCCTGGTTGTAGCTTATCGCCATGCTCAGCTTCTTTAACGTTGATTTTACACGTTCTATCCATGCGCATTGCAAACGAGGTACTAAATACTGGAGGAATATGCTGTGTAATAACAATCGGTGGGCAGCTTTCTGGCATACGCACGAGCACTTCTTTAATTGCTTCTGTGCCGCCTGTTGAAGCGCCAATTGCAAGCACGCTGTTTGCCTTAAATTGCAATGCTGTTAAAGAGCTGTCGTCTTCAACTTTTGTTTCTTTAAAAGCTCGCACTCTAGCGCCAGCTGCAGTACGCACTTTTTGATGTAATAAATGGGCATAACGCTGCAGATTTTCAGTGACATTGATTGTTGGCTTAGCAATAAAGTCAACAGCACCAATTTCGAGGGCTTCAAGTGTGATTGGTGAGCCTTTTTGAGTCAGTGTAGAAATCATCACAACTGGCATAGGACGAAGGCGCATCAAGTTTTTTAAAAAACTTAACCCATCCATTTTCGGCATTTCGATATCAAGCGTTAAGACATCGGGATTAAGGCGCTTAATTAAATCTCGGGCTTGATAAGGGTCTTCTGCCGCGCCAACGACCTGAATGTCTTGCGCTTGCTCGAGCACTTCCTTGAGTAAACCACGGATCAAAGCAGAATCATCAACTATGAGTACTTTGATCATTTGCTCTCCTAAAATAATTCAATATCCGTTTCTGCATCTTGCTGCTCAATATCGTGTAAGTATTTAATTTCACGTTTTTCAAGCTTATCAGAATGCAATTCACGCATTTTCTTAACCTGCGCCTTGCCTGTTTGTGGATCAAACATCACCTTACGTGGCCAAGGCCCGCCAACATCATGGGATACTAAATCTAAACCTTCCTCAAGTACATAGGCATTTGCAAAACGAATGTTGCCAACACCAATATCTGTCATTGAGCGGATTATTTTCCCGCCGCCAAACAGCTTTACTTTGAGGTTGCGTCTAGAAGCACCATTTTTTAGGATTTCATTGATCAAGTATTCCATTGCCCAGTTACCATAACGGCAATTAAGACTGTGTGCGTTACTCGGATCAACGCCTTTTTCCGCCGGCAGCATAAAATGATTCATACCACCAATACCTAAGCCTTCATCGTAAATACATGCAGCAATACACGACCCTAACACAGTTGTGATCAATTCATCAGACTTAGACACATAAAATTCGCCTGGTAATACTTTAGCAACCACTTTATGGCGCTTGCCATCCCAAAACCGTTTAACGTGCTCAAAACCAGACAATACAGGTTTAAAATGACTACTCATAGACCACCTTTTTGATAGATAGTTTGGCCTAAATTCTTAAACTCTTTGTGGTCCTTACCCAGTGTTTCGGAATGCCCCAAGAATAAATGACCTGAATTGGTCAACAAATCGTAATAACGTTTAAATAGAGTATCTTTCGTCGGCTTATCGAAGTAGATAACTACATTGCGACAAAAAATAACATCAAACGGCCCTTTCATAGGCCAGCTCTGTAATAAGTTTAGACGTTTAAAGAAAATATTCTTTTGTAGTTCGGGTTTTACTTTATATAACTGACCGTCATGGCTTTTTAGAAACCAGCGCTTAAGTTGGCTTTTGTCTAAACCATTCACATTGGCAGCGGTATAGGTGCCAGCCTGTGCTTTAGCGAGCACATTTGAGTCTAAGTCAGTAGCTAGGATTTTCACATCCCAATCAGATGGAAATAGACTGCTTAAGGTCATAGCAATGGTATAAGGCTCTTCGCCGGTCGAGCAGCCAGCAGACCACACCCTTACACGCTTTTGTTTAGCATTACTAATCAGCAGTTTGGGGACTATGGTATTTTTTAGATAACTAAAGTGATGTGGCTCACGAAAGAAAGAAGTCAGATTAGTAGTTATAGCATTAATAAACTCACTAAACTCTTGTTCTTTATTCTCTTCAAGAAAGTCTAAATATTCTTTAAAGTTCTTAAGCTTATGTTGGCGAATACGCCTTGCTAAGCGCGAGTAAACCATCTCGCGCTTATGCTCAGCTAAAACAATGCCGCAAGCATCGTACACTTGTGACGAAATAGCTTTAAAGTCACTATCCGTTAGTAAAAACTCTTTCATGTGCTTGACCCTGCAGCTGTAACATTAGATGCAATTAACTAGTTAGAATTTAATTGGGAAGAGTTTTAAAACTCTTCCCACTCATCACTAGGGTCAACAAAGTTATTACCTTTAGGTGCCGAACGCACTGGTGAGCTTGGCTGTTTAGCTGCAGGCGCTGAACTTGCACGGCTTGTAATATCCATCTCGTTATTTGATAACGAGAAGAAGTTTAACAAGCGGCGCATATCATTCGCTTGCTCTGCCATTGATTCACCCGCGGCAGAGGCTTCTTCAACTAATGCTGCATTTTGCTGGGTCATTTCATCCATTTGGGCAATGGCTTTATTGACCTGCTCAATACCAGAGCTTTGCTCTTCAGAAGCTTGGGCAATATCAGAAATCATTGCTGTAACTCTTTGCACCGCCGTAACAATTTCTTGTAATGTTGAACCCGACTCATTAACTAGTAATGTACCATCTTCAACTTTTCCAACACTGTCTCGGATCAATTCTTTGATTTCTTTTGCAGCAGCAGCTGAACGTTGCGCTAAGTTACGAACCTCACCAGCAACAACCGCGAAACCACGGCCTTGCTCACCTGCTCGTGCTGCTTCGACAGCGGCATTAAGCGCAAGTAGATTTGTTTGGAAAGCAATTTCATCAATGACACTGATGATGTCTGCAATCTTCTTACTTGATTCATTAATTGCTGACATACTGGTTACAGCGCGATTTACAACTTCGCCACCTTTTTGCGCTTTAGTACGTGTTTCTTCAGCAAGTTCATTCACTTCTTTTGCATTATCAGCATTTTGGCGAACCGTACTGGTCATCTCTTCCATGCTTGATGCTGTTTCTTCAAGTGATGAAGCCTGCTCTTCAGTACGTTGACTTAAATCAGCATTACCTTGCGAGATTTCTTCTGCACCACTAGCAACCAAGGTTGCTGAGGTATTAATGCGATTAATCACTTCAGTAAGCTTATCAGCCGTGGCATTTGCATCACGTTTTAACTTATCGAATGAACCTTGATAGTCTTGTTCAATACGTTTTGATAAATCACCGTTTGCCATAGCATCCAGCATATTGCCTGTGTCTTTTACTGCATCATCAACAATACTAACTAGGCTATTTAAGCCCTGTGCTAGGCGTAAGAAGAAACCTTGTTTACCCGCTTCTTCTACACGGGCTTCTAAGTCACCACTCCCCGCGGCAGCAACCAGACCCGCAATTTCTTTTTCAATCGCGACTTCAGCAGTTCTGTCTTCCCACTCAACAACCGTACCAATACGTTCGTTCTCTGGGGTAAAAATAGGGTTTGCGACCAAACCAAAAGTACGGCCGCCGACTTGAATTTCAGTGCTGTAAGTATCACTTAACTTAGCAAGCATATTGCGTTGATGTGCTGGATTCTTGTGGAATACATCGATATTTTGACCCACTAGATTATTACTATTGAAATTAGGTAAGTCTTTACGTAAATCACTTTCAGCAATTTTCATCATGTTCAGAACGGCTTCGTTCATGTAAATAATGTTGTTGCCAGAATCAGCAATCATGGTGTTAGTTGCCACACGGTCTAACGCGCGTCGAACACGAAGATTTTCTTCTGCTGCACGCTTTTCCGCTTCCGCTTTATTTACGCTATCAGTAATATCTTGCCACTCAACAATAGTCCCTAAACGCTTACCAGATGCGCTCACCCAAGGAGTCGCAATCAAGCTAAAAATAAGCCCCGCTAAACGTAATGTGGTTTTGTATGGTTCAGATAGGGTTTTTAGCAACTCACGTTGGTGTGATGGTTGTTTATGAAAATCATCAACGCAAGTTCCAATTAGGTTAGCCACAGAGAAGCTCGGTAGCACTGTTTGTAACGTTGATTCGCGAGCTTGCAGCATTTGCTTTACTTGCTCATTAACAAAGATAATTTTTAAATCGTTGTCAGCAATCATCACATTAGCTTGGCAAACGCGCAGCGCATTTGATAAATCGGCATCACGCTTTGACTGACGTTCAAGCTCTTTTTGCGCAGTTATATCGCTGGCAAATTTAATAACTTTGGTGACATTGCCATTGCTATCAATAATTGGGTTATAGGTGCCTTGGATCCACACTTGTTTGCCATTTTTACCGACACGCTTAAATTCATCAACAAAGAATTCACCGCTGCGTAATCGTTGCCAAAACTGTTGATACTCAGGGCTTTGCGACTCTTGTTCAGCAACAAACATAGAGTGGTGTTGCCCTTGGATCTCTTCGAGTCGGTAACCCATGGTGTTTAAGAAATTAGCATTGGCAGTAATGATCTGCCCCGATGGTTGAAACTCAATCATCGCTTGCGACTTTTTAAGTGCCGCAATAACTAAATCATTTTCCGACTCAACATTTTTAGGACTGCTAAACCATCCCATACCCTTCACCTTCTTGTTAATCTACCCAGTTAAATGTCCATTGTTTTTTGTAGGTCAAGTAATGCGACCATTTTCTCACCCACATTGACTAAACCCGCAACAAATTGCGCGTTGTCTGAGTCAGACAAATGTGGCACTGCCTTCGCTTCATGCTCAGCAATGCTATAGACATCCGAGACGGCATCAACGGCGATGCCCATAATTTTACATGTATTTTCAAGCTGTACTTTTAGAACAATTACAACGGTTAGCGGCCCGTATTCGATGGCTGAAATACCAAAACGAAGCCTTAAATCAATAATCGGCACAATGGTGCCACGCAGGTTGATAACCCCTTTGACGAAATCCGGTGAATTAGGGATCACCGTAATTTCTTCCCAACTGCGAATTTCTTGCACCGTTAAAATATCAACACCATACTCTTCTTCAGCCATGAAGAAGGTTAAAAACTGTTTTACATCTTGATCTTGTTCAAGGTTTAGCTTGTTATGCAGGTCGTCGTGCTGTGCAATCATGACGCCTCCAAATTCGCTTTTGATTCAATAATCAATTCTTGGCTCCCAGGCTTTCTAAGCCCAGATAATTTAATCAAACCACTAATATCAACAATCAAAGAAACACGACCATCCCCTAGAATTGTCGCCCCTGAGACACCATCAACTTTTTGATAATTGGCCTCTAAGCTTTTGATCACCACTTGCTGTTGCGACAATAAGTCATCAACCAATAAACCTACTTTTTGGTTGTCACTCTCAACGACAACCAACAAAGTTTTATCGAGCGTTTCTATCGCACCTTTATGATTAAAAATGTTATAAAGCCTTAAGATTGGAATATATTCGTCACGTAAGCGCAGCACATCTAAGTCTTTGCCTACCCGACTCACTTTACTAATATCGATTTGCAATGACTCAATAATCGAAATCAGTGGGATAATATAAGTATGTTCAGCAATCCGGACTAACTGCCCATCTAAAATAGCCAGCGTTAGCGGTAGGCGAATTGTAAATGTCGAACCCACTCCCGGTGCAGAAGCCACTTCAACAGAGCCGCTGAGCGCTTCAATATTGCGCCTTACTACATCCATACCAACGCCACGACCTGATAAGTCGCTGACTTGATCGGCTGTAGAAAATCCTGGTAAGAAAATAAGCTCGTTGATTTCGTTATCAGACAACTCATCAGTTTCTGAAATTAGGCCGTTTTTAATCGCCTTTTCACGAATTTTAGTGGTATTAAGGCCCTGACCATCATCCATAATTTCGATAACGATATTACCGCCTTGATGAAACGCATTGAGCGTAACAGTACCAACAGGGTCTTTACCCGCTGCAACACGTTTATCAACGGTTTCTAAACCATGATCTAGGGAGTTTCTCACTAGATGCACCATGGGGTCAGAAAGTTTCTCCATCACCGTTTTATCTAGTTCGGTTTGTTCACCAAGTAATTTAAGCTCAACTTGTTTATCAAGCTTTTGCGAGATATCGCGTACTAAGCGAGGAAAGCGACTAAACACAAAACTTATTGGTAACATGCGAATACGCATGACATTTTCTTGTAAGTCACGGGTATTATGTGCCAGTTGTGCTAAGCCCTCTTGTAATGAGGCTATAGTTGCTTCAGTGATCTCTTGCTCACCCAATTGACTTAACATCGCTTGGGTAATCACTAATTCACCCACCATGTTGATCAATGAATCAACTTTGTCGATACCAACCCTAATTGAGGTTGATTCTGCATTGGCTGTGGTTGCTTTAACTGGCGCTGGCTTTTTAGGATCTGTAGCTGGTTTAACTGCTGCAGGCTCAACCTCTTGCGCTGGCGCTACATCTTCAGTAACAGTCTCAGCTGCTGTTATCTCTTCATCACCAAACAAGCCACCGCATAGTGTGATGGTGATATCAGCATCATCTTCAACCCATTCGAAAATTTCTTCGATGCAGCTTTGTTCTTTATCTGTGGTTAAGAAAAAGCGCCACGACAGAAAGCAATCTTCAGGGGCAAGGTTCGTAATATCTGGCACATCATCTTGAAAGGCTTGTGTTTCAAGCTCACCCAATTCCGCTAATTCACTGATCATGTACAGTGGTTCATTACCGGTTTTAAATAAATGATGATGTGGTTTGAAATCGATTTGATAGGTATTAAAGCTGCTTTCGCTAACAGCTTCTGGCGCTTGCTCAGTCTCTTTACTTGCAGCACGCATACCAAGAATTTCTTCAAACTTAATACGCAATTCATCAGCTTCAGTTAAGTCTGGCTGCTGCTCAGCTTGTAGAGTTCTGAGTAAAGCCCGTAAACAGTCAACTGATTTTAAAAGTAAATTTACATGCTCAGCAGTAAGATCTCGTGAACCTTCACGAATTTGATCTAACAGCGTTTCGAGAACATGAGTAAAGTCTGCAACAGCACTAAAACCAAAGGTACCGCTGCCTCCTTTTATTGAATGCGCAGCGCGAAAAATTGTATTTATCGTCTCTAAGTCTTCTTCGCCAGGCACTAAGTTTAATAACTCAGCCTCCATAGCGTCGAGTCCTTCAAAGCTTTCTTCGAAGAATACTTCAAAAAATTGGCTTAGATCTATACTCATGCCCCGCTCCTATTATTAGCGAATCACTTTTTTCAATACCGCTAACAATTGCTCAGGATTAAATGGCTTAACAATCCAACCAGTTGCACCAGCAGCTTTACCTTCAGACTTTTTATCAAGACCCGACTCTGTGGTCAGCATCAGTAAAGGTGTGAACTTATAATTAGGTAAGCTACGTAATTCACGAATAAGGGTAATACCATCCATTACCGGCATATTTACATCAGAAATAACAGCATCAAAGCCTTGTTGTTTTGCGATATTTAAAGCTTCGCTGCCGTCTTTCGCTTCTGTCACATCAAAGCCAGCTTTTTTAAGCGTAAAACCAACCATTTGGCGCATAGATGCAGAATCGTCTACTGCTAAAATTCTTTTCATAAAAACCTCTTAATTGGCATTCTCAAGCACAAGATAATGGCTTAAGCCCAAACTATTAATTGCCTGTTGCAACGGCTTACTCTCGCCAACCCAAATAATTTTGTGTTGCACCGAAAGCAAATGCTTCTGTAATGCACATAAAAGCTGAATTGATGCTGTGTCAGCACGGGTCACTTCACTGATATCCAAACAGATATCATCATTTGCTGACAACTCTTGGAGCAAATCTTGATGGAGTGTTTCGACCTGACTAATAGCTAATTCTGTAGGGAGCTTTAACATTACTTATACCTTCCCTGCTTTAAACAATTCATAACAAAAGCTTAGACTGACTAAATAAAAATGCCATAATTTGAATCAAAAAATAGTAAAATTTTTTAGTAGCTTAGACATTTATATCAAAAAAGGAAGCTTTTCTTTTGCGGAAAATGACTCCCTTAACCAAGAAAGTTTACTTTGCGTAATAATCTGCTATTTTTTTGAACTCTTCAGTCAAAGTTGTGGCGTTTATTAATGGCACGCTGCCTTGTTTAAATTCAGGCTTAAAAATCGCACGTACCGAGCCATCGCCATCAACCATCACTACCGACGCGCTATGATCAACGGCATACTCTTGCTCATCACTATCGTTAATTGCGTAAATTAAGCCAAGCTCTCTAACAAATGGAAAAAGTTGCTTGTGCGGACCTGATACTGCAAGAAAATCAGGATTAAAGTAATCAATGTAGGCTTTGCGCTTTTCGGTTGTATCACGTTTTGGATCTACGGCAACAAACCATACCTGCACTTTGTAATCTTGGCTTAGCTGCTTTTGCACTGCAGTTAACTTCGCCAGTGTCATTGGACATATATCAGGGCAACTGGTATAGCCTAAAAAGACCAAATTCCAATGCCCCATAAACTGACTGTTATCAGCGGGCGCACCATGTTGATCGGTTAATAAAAACGGACTAATCGGCTTTGCCTGCTCATAAACCAGTGCTTCGACTTCAGGTGAGCTGTTGCTTTTACCACAACCGGTTACAAACAATACCGCACTGAAACATAAAAAAGCGACGATTCGCGTCATAAAACTAACCATTTATCAATGAATAAGGCGATAAAGAGTAGCATTAAATGCACGATTGAAAAACGAAATAAGTCCATTGCAGTATCATCTTTTGGGGCAATTTTTAGTTTTAACGCTTTATAAATGAATATCGCGTTTAAAACGCTTGCACCTAATAAGTAAATTAGCCCTGACATGCCAATTAAATAAGGCAGCACACATACCAAAGCAAGCAAAATGCTGTAGCCAACAACGCAAGTTTTACAAAATTCGATACCGTGAGTAACAGGCAACATAGGAATTTTTGCCCGCTCGTAATCACTTTTACGTGCAATCGCCAGGGCCCAAAAATGCGGGGGAGTCCAAGTAAATATAATCATCACTAACAGCCAAGGAGCTGCAGCCATATGGCCTGTTTCAGATACCCACCCCAGCAACGGCGGCATAGCACCTGCCAAACCACCAATAACAATATTTTGCGGTGTGGCACGCTTTAAAAATGAGGTGTAAATAAAGGCATAGCCGACAAGCGCAAACAAAGTAAGAATGGCGGTGAGCGTATTCGCCCATACCATAAGCATAACAAAACCTAGTATTCCTATAGTTGCAGCAAAGCTCAAAGCATGTTGTTTACTGAGCCGACCTTTTGCCACAGGACGATGACGTGTACGTGCCATTTTGCTGTCGATTTCACTATCAACAACATGATTGATCACGGCAGCAGCAGCCGACAGCAAGCCAATACCTAGCAAACTTGCAAGCTGCACAAATACCCCTCGCCCAACATCGGGAGCCAATGCCAAACCAACCCAAGCAGTTAGTACAAGCATGGCAACTACTTTAAATTTACTGATAGCTAAGTAATCTTTAAGTAACTCTGAGCTTTGAATAAATAATGATTTTTCTGAGCTTAGTAATAATGCCATCACAGCCTCCTAGGTTCTTATTTTTAAGTGGAAGCATAGTCTTACCATGCTAAGCAGTAACAATGCGGCCATTAGGTTGTGCGCAAGCGCTACACTTAATGGGAAGTGCCAGTGCACAACAGCTAGGCCTAAACAGATTTGGCACAACAATGCGATTAATACAGTGACTGTGCAGTGCTTAATTTTTCGAGAGTAACAGCGTGAATATATGCGCCACATGATCAGCGCTAACACCACACAAGTAACCAGCGCCCAAATACGATGAAGCAGATGAATAGACATACGCGCCTGCTGAGATAACACACCATATTCATAGGTGCTGTGCTCAAGCGGTAGCTGAAACACACTCTTCAAAGAAAACGGTTGTCCGTAGCTACACAGCGGTAAGCCATTACAATGCGGAGCGGCGTAATTTGCTGCAAGCCAGCCACCCAATGCAATTTGCAGTATTAGCACCACCAAGCCCACCAGCGCTAACCGGTAATATGGCTTTGCGCCGCTATCACTGCTAGCAACAGGGTCAGTCTTTAAACGTAGATACAATAAAAACAGCAACGACAAGATACTAAAACCGCCGAGCAAATGCCCCATAACAACCAAAGGCTGTAGGTTCATAGTGACAGTCCACATGCCCAATACGGCTTGGAATACCACCAATAATAATAGTGCTAATGGCAGTTTAACCGGCGTATTTGGATATTGGCGTTTTAACCAGGCAAAAACAAACAAGGCTAAAATAAGTAAACCAAGGGCACCGGCAAAATAGCGATGGATCATTTCTTTCCATGCTTTTGCTGCTTCAAACATCATATCAGGGTAGTTTTGTTCAACATGTAACAGAGCAGTTTCATGTTTTGGCACAGTTAAAAATCCATAGCAACCAGGCCAGTCAGGGCAACCAAGCCCAGCATCACTCAGCCGTGTATAGGCACCAAGCCCAACAACTAAGATAGAGAAGAAAACCGTAATTAAGACTAAATATTTATAATTTTTATACATCTTTATCCCCTTAATGAGGTTTAACTTGAACGCGCATAGTTAAGTAGTTTCTTTAAGTCTTTAAGTAAGCCTTTTTGAATCAGTCTGTTTTGTTCTGGCTCAGCCGTGTAGGGGTAATGCAAAACCACTAAGCCCATGTGATCAACCAAGTATAAGTCTCCCGCTTTGAGCGCAGGACTTACTGCTAATTGACGCCAACTTGCCGATACCTGCTGTTGATTTGTCAGTACCGCCACATCCACTTTTTGCTGATTTTTACCTAAAGCGACATATAGGTTATCTAGACTGGCTAATTGGTTTGCACAAACTTCACTGCACTCTTTTGGATAATTAAGCGCAATTGTCCATTGTTTAGGATCGCCTTGTTGCCAATCAGCTAATTTAACTTCTTCGCTTAAAAGCTCACCATGATTACTCGAACCACTCGGTAACCACTCAAGCTTTAATGCTGCATAAGCAAGTGCCAGCGGCACAAAACAGCATAAAACGAATAAACTAAGCGGGTTTATTTTCATAACCTCTCCTTCTCATCGCAAAATAAGCAATAACTACACACGCTAAGCCGATTAATAACCACTGCACGGCATAGGCGTAATGTTTATCTGGCCCCATCACGACACTCTGGTAATGCGGAGTTGCAATACCATCTGCTTCATTGCGATAACCAATAAAGTCTTGTAAGGGCTTTGCTAATTGAGCACTAAAAATTGCTAAATCGATGCCTTGAATACGCTTAGGCCAGCCTTGTTCTGCACCAATCTCATCGGCAAGTGTGAAGCCTTGTAAGTTGCCTTGTTTCAATTGCACTGTAGCCGTAAACTTTGTTGATTCTGGCCATTCAACGGTTGGCAACTGGCTGCGGTTTGTTGGGGCTTTTAGCCAACCAAAGTTAACAATTAAAGGCGCACTTTCACCTGTAATTGTCATCGCTACTAGTAAGTCATAGCCCACTTGCCCCTGATAAATTTGATTATCAAGTAGCCAGTACTGTTGTTTATTTACCTCGCCAGATACCTTGACTTGCAAGCCCGTTTTATTCAGCTCTCTAGGTAAATTTTGCAGCTCTTGCCAGCTCAAAACGCCTTGCTCTTTCGAAACGGCTAACTGACTTAGTTGCTGCTGTTTTTGCTCTCCTCGCTGGTATTGCCAAACGCTTAGTCGTAAACAAATAAGCACTGCAAGTATCACAACGCAAATTGCGATAATTGAGCTAAGCTTTTGTTTACGCCATAAAATTAACTGCATTTGGAATACCTAATATGATTAAAATCATTATTGTTTTGTTATTACTTTATATTCTGTTCAACCTATTTAGAGCGCTGTTTGTGATGATGTCAGCAAAAGAGCACTCGAAACCCATGTCGCATTACTTAGGTCGTCGAGTGCTGTTTTCAGGTATTGTGCTGGTGCTCATCATTGCCGCAATGAAATTGGGCTTTATTCACACCAACCCGTCGCCGCTTCACAAAGCTACAGCACGTACACAAATACAAATAAACACAACCACACCACATCAACAAAGTGCCAATACCAAGCAGCCGCTTGAAAAGCAAAATGCTTTTCACTCGTGAAGTGGCCTTTAAAAATTCTAAGTAGCACCACAAATAAAATAATGGTGCCTAATGTCACGTGCATACCGTGAAAGCCCGTTAACAAGAAAAAGGTATTCCCATAAACACCCGCATCTAAGGTCAAGCCTAAATCTTGGTATGCATGCATATACTCGTATACTTGTAAGCCAAGGAAAATCACACCTAGTAGCACAGTTAAAGATAAAAATACCTTTAGAGCGCCGCGCTTATTGTTTTCAATAGCAACATGAGCAAAGTGAATTGTGACCGATGAGGTAAGCAGAATAAGCGTGTTGATCAGAGGTAGACCTTGCCAGCCCATAGCCTGTGTGGTCTCGCCCGCTGGCGTAGTTAATAGTGGCCATACGGCTTCAAAGGTTGGCCAGAGTACTTCGTTGGTCATAGCATTATTACCAGCGCCACCGAGCCAAGGCACCGAAATCATACGTGCGTAAAAAAGAGCGCCAAAAAACGCCATAAAGAACATAACCTCAGAGAATAT
Source organism: Pseudoalteromonas sp. P1-8 (assembly GCF_001399985.1). Taxonomy (NCBI): domain Bacteria; kingdom Pseudomonadati; phylum Pseudomonadota; class Gammaproteobacteria; order Alteromonadales; family Pseudoalteromonadaceae; genus Pseudoalteromonas; species Pseudoalteromonas sp. P1-8. The sequence goes on along the minus strand of NZ_LJSO01000006.1, from coordinate 202,868 downwards.
GAACCAGCTCATACCTTGTCTGAATGAGCGGTCCATTTGTGCTGAGTAAAGCCCTTTATGAGACTCTTCAATAACGTTTCTAAACCAGCTAAAAACCATATAAACTAATATGGCGATGCCTAGATACAAGACATACTGGCCACTACTGCCCTCACCACTTACTTGCATCACAGTTAAACCAGCACCAACAGCAATTAAAAACATCGCGATGGCACCAACTATTGGCCAAGGACTCTCGGCTGGAACATAGTATTTTTCATAATTTTGATTCATTTTGTTTGCTCCCAATTAGCAATTAGCTTGGCGGCTTTTAATCGTTTTTAGCCACAACATGCCCGCTAATATCAAACACGGTATACGACAACGTCAGTTCCTCAACATCGTCGGGTAACTCAGTATCAACATAAAACAACAAGGTAAATTCCATTTCTTCACCGGCTTTCATTGGCTGCTGATCAAAGCAAAAACAGGCGATTTTATGTAAGTACTTTGCCGCTTTACCCGGTGATACTGATGGAATTGCTTGCATGACTTTGTCTTCATTACTGGTGTTCTTTGCTGAGAATTTAACTTCACGCATGGCACCAGGTTGTACCGCCACGCTGTATTGCTCAGACTGCACCTTAAATGGCGCGCCGCTTTGGGCGTGAGTGGTAAAGCTGACATCAACTTGGCGCTGTGTATTTATTGATTCACTCGCGCTCGCTTTTTCTAATGATGGCTTACCATTCAACCCTGTAACGTCGCAAAACACGTCGTAAAGCGGCACCATTGCAAAAGCAAATGCGAACATGAGCAAGCATGTAATCAGCAGTTTTTTTAGCAAAGGTGCATGGTTCATTACTTAATCTCCGGCGGTGTTTCAAAGGTGTGATAAGGCGCTGGAGAATCGACTTCCCACTCTAAACCTTCAGCTCCATCCCATACTTTGGCAGGTGCCTTTTCGCCACCTCGAGCACATTTAAATACCACCAATACAAACAACAGTTGCGATAAGCCAAATGCAAAACCACCAATACTGATAATGGCGTTAAAGTCAGCGAATTGCAGAGCATAGTCAGGAATACGACGCGGCATACCAGCAAGGCCAACAAAGTGCATAGGGAAGAACAACACGTTGACACTGATTAGCGATAACCAAAAATGCCATTTCGCCAGCGTTTCGTTGTACATGTTGCCGGTCCATTTCGGTAACCAATAATAGGCTCCCGCCATAATTGAGAACACAGCCCCCGTCACAAGCACATAATGGAAGTGAGCCACCACAAAATAGGTATCGTGATACTGAAAATCTGCTGGTGTAATCGCAAGCATCAAGCCAGAGAAACCACCTAAGGTGAATAACACAATAAAGGCGATGGCAAACATCATCGGAATTTCGAAGCTAATCGAACCGCGCCACATGGTGGCCACCCAGTTAAACACTTTAACGCCCGTTGGTACCGAGATAAGCATGGTGGCGTACATGAAAAACAACTCGCCTGCCACAGGCATCCCTGTGGTAAACATATGATGTGCCCAAACGATAAAACTTAGCAGCGCAATCGATGAAGTTGCATACACCATAGACGCATAGCCAAATAGCTTTTTGCGCGAGAAGGTCGGTACGATAGTCGATATAATGCCAAAGGCCGGCAAAATCATGATGTACACTTCGGGGTGCCCAAAGAACCAGAAAATGTGCTGGAACATCACAGGGTCGCCCCCACCGGCTGCATCAAAAAAGCTGGTTGCGAAGTATTTATCGGTCAACACCATTGTGACTGCCCCTGCTAGGACAGGCATAACAGCAATTAACAAGAATGCAGTGATTAACCATGTCCAAACAAATAGCGGCAGCTTCATCCACGTCATACCTGGCGCTCTTAAGTTGACGATAGTCACGATAACGTTAATCGCCCCCATAATTGAGCTGATACCCATGATATGTACGGCAAACACAAAAAGTGCAGTGTTATCGTTGCTGTAAGTTGTTGATAGTGGTGCGTAAAAAGTCCAACCAAACGCAGGACCACCACCAGGCATAAGTAACGAAGCCAATAGAATTAAAAATGCGAACGGCAATATCCAAAAGCTCCAGTTATTCATACGTGGTAAGGCCATGTCTGGTGCGCCTATCATCATAGGCACCATCCAGTTTGCAAGCCCAGTGAACGCGGGCATAACGGCACCAAACACCATAATCAAACCATGTACTGTGGTCATTTGGTTAAAAAAGTGCGGGTCGACTAGCTGTAATCCAGGCTGAAAGAGTTCAGCACGGATCACCATTGCCATGGCTCCACCAATTAAAAACATGGTGAGTGAAAAAATCAGGTATAAACTCCCGATGTCTTTATGATTGGTGGTGTAAAGCCAGCGCTTAAAACCTTTAGCAGGATGGTGATGGTCGTGATGCGCATGCCCAGTTGCTTGCTCGTTAATAACATTACTCATTAGTTCGCCTCCGCTGCTGCATCAATCGCGGCTTGAATTTGACTCGGTTGGATAACATCGCCGGTATCATTACCCCACGCGTTTCGCTTATAAGTAATAACCGCAGCAAGTTGCTTAATTGAAAGCTGTTTATCAAACGCTTGCATTGCTGTGCCAGGCTTACCGTGTAACACGATATCTATGTGATCTTTTACATCACCTAATACAATCGGGCTGCCTTTAAGTGCTGGAAATACGCCTGGTAGGCCCATACCGGTAGGTTGGTGACATGCAGCACAGCTTGCCATATACACTTGCTCACCTAAGACCATAAGCTCTTCTTTCGGTAATGTTTGATCAAGCAAAGCAGCATCTGCTGCGGCCGCATTGGCTTTTTCTTGCTTGGCATCTGCAAGCCAATTAGCAAATTCATCTTCAGGTAAGGCTTTCACCACAACAGGCATAAAGCCATGATCTTTACCGCATAACTCAGCACATTGACCACGGTATACTCCTGGCTCGTTAATACGTGTCCACGCTTCATTGATAAACCCAGGATTTGCATCCTTTTTAACCGCAAAATCAGGCACCCACCATGAATGAATTACATCGTCTGAGGTCATTAAAAAGCGAACTTTTTTATTGATAGGAAGTACTAGCGGTTTATCTACTTCAAGCAAATAATGCTCAGTTTTCTCTGCTTGGTTGTCTATTTGATCTTTAGGAGTAGATAGAATCGAGTAATAAGCAATGTCTTCACCCATGTACTCGTAATGCCACTTCCATTGTGAGCCAGTCACTTTAATGGTGATATCGGCTTTAGAAGCATCTTCCATGGCAATTAAGGTTTTTGTGGCAGGCACAGCCATGGCGATTAAGATGACAAATGGAATGGCAGTCCAAAGTATTTCAACTTTTGTACTTTCATGAAATTGGGCAGGCTTGGCCCCTTTGGATTTACGGTGGTGTATTAAAGCCCAAAACATCACCGCAAATACGATGATGCCGATTACACAGCAGATAATAAATATCGTCATGTGTAACTCATAAACATTATTACTTATATCGGTCACCCCTTTACGCATATTGTATTGGCTATTTGCCAATGCAAGCTCAGGAAGTGCAAACAATATAAGCCACAAGGCGTAACGCAGTTTACCCATGTGACGGCTCCTTTAGATGCTATTGCAAGACGCAAAGCGAAAAGGCGATACAACAAGGTGCCCATTCGTTTTTCTTATTGTTCAGAGCGACTACGTATCATTTTGACCCACTTATGATACCGACCCCTTGACTAACACCTCGCACATTTTTGTGTCTTTTTATTAATTAGGTGTTAATACAGTGTATTAACCAATTAGTTAAAAAATGACCAATAAGCAAGTTTTAATGATAATAAATGTTTATTTTGGTGCAGAAATAACAACTATAATCAGCGCGTTATTTAATGTTTAGGAGTAAGAACGAAATATAAAAAGAGAGGAAAACTGCGCCATATAAGGCTTTAAATGAAGAGTAAGGATTCACAAATCCTAATTAAGTAGTAAAATTTCAGCGGCGCACCAAATTGAGTCAATTTGATGCACCAAATTGGGAACGCTTACATCCAGTCAGCGTTACGAATAACACCTACCGCTAACCCCTCGATGTTGAACGACTCATGCTCAAGATCAACCTCAATAGGCGAAAACTCTTCGTTCTCAGCGTGTAAAAGTACTTTGCGACCCGCTTTTTCTAGACGCTTAACTGTTACATCTTCATCGACTCGAGCTACAACTACTTGCCCGTTTTCAGCAACTTGTGTTCTGTGTACTGCAAGCAAATCGCCATCCATAATACCAATGTCTTTCATACTCATACCATTTACACGCAGTAAGAAATCAGCAGCAGGTTTAAATAATGAAGGATCAACTTGGCAGTGACTTTCAACATGCTCTTGAGCCAAAATAGGTTCACCAGCTGCAACACGGCCAATTAAAGGTAAGCCTAACTGCTCTGGCTCATCTTCTTCAATTAACTGAATACCGCGACTCGCCCCAGGCTTCATTTTGATCATGCCTTTTTTTGCCAGTGCTTTTAGGTGTTCTTCAGCAGCATTGGCACTTTTAAAACCCAATGTTTGAGCTATTTCAGCACGCGTAGGTGGCATGCCTGTATCTTTAATAAAGACTTTAATTAGTTCTAAAATTTGCGATTGGCGTTTAGTTAATGGGCGCATACAACTGGTTTTCCATACAGTACATTTAACTGTGAGTATATACAGTTATTTGAAAATCGCAAATTTAAATTAACCCCATCATATTGCTACAAAACTAACATTGAACCACACCGAAAGATGCCATAAGGTATTAGCTTTAATTAGCAGGCTAAGGAAACACAATGAGTATTTGGCACCAACCAATCACGTTAGAGCTTTGCAAAGAGCTTGAACAAGGGATTACCGGTCAAGGCACTTTAATGAAAACTATGGGCATTGAGGTAACTGAAATTGGCGATGATTATTTAATGGCAACCATGCCTGCTATTCCTGAGCATCATAACCCTATGGGCATGGTCCATGGCGGAGCAAACGTTGTATTAGCAGAGACAGTGGCAAGCTATGCAGCCAATTTCGTGGTTGATTTCAATAAGTTTTATGCTGTTGGCCAAGAAATTAATGCCAACCACATGAAAGCGTCACGCAAAGGAACGTTAACAGCAACTGCTAGACCGCTGCATTTAGGTAAGCGAACTTCTGTTTGGGATATTAAAATTACCAATGCCGCAGGAGAGCTTTGCTGCGTATCAAGAATGACCGCAGCTGTTGTAGAGCGATAAATTCAGGCTATTTTTCGACAGGATAAATAGTAATTTCAATCCCTGCGCCAATTGCAGAGATACGTAACAAGGTATCGGCATGCAGGGGTTGGTTAAAGCATTTAGGCGAATTACCTGATTCAAAGCCTATATCAAATGTACGCTTTGAGCACGATAACCACTGTTTTAATGCATTGCGCGAGCAAGACTCAATAAGCTCGCAAAGCTGGTTAATTGCTTTATCAGGAGAGCTGATATCTGCGGTTGCTTCAATACGTGCTAGTTGGCGGTATTCATCTTGGTCATAATGTAAAACCATGGCGTTTTTCTTCAAATCAGCAACAAGCGCACTAATATCGTGCTTTGATTCAAGCTCCAGATCTACATTTAAAAATTGAATTTCCGACATACTCTCGTTTTTACCCTCTATTTATATCGACTGAAACTTTAACTCAGTTTTGTATATATACCAAATCTAGAATACAGTTAATGCGACATTATGCCGCATTGGCAATCTAGCTAAACAACCTAAAATAGCGCCCACATAACAATAATAACGGGGTAATAATGAATAAACGCCTGTTTAAGTATGCTCGTAAAGGGCATAAATGGCTTGGCTACTTACTTGCTTTGCAGATCTTTTTTTGGCTTTTAGGTGGGCTTGTGATGAGCTCATTACCACTTGAAAAAGTGCATGGTAAGCATCTGGCTAATCGCAGTTTAAGTAGTCCATTTTTATTGTCGGACTACCCCGCTTCAATTGATAAAATAACAGCGCAATTCGAGCAAATCGAGCAAATCGAGCAAATCGAGCAAATCGAGCAACGAGCAAATCGAGGGTATTAAATATAGCCATTTTTTAAATACCCCGATTATAGAAGTTACATCCTCTAGCGGTACGTTTATTTTTGATGGCAGAACAGGTGCTAAAATGCCTGCACCGAGTAAAGCGCAAATCATTGAAAATGCGCAAGCTCACCTGCTTATTGACGCAAAAATAACGCAAGCGCAGTTATTAACAAAAGGGCCTAGAGAAGTCGGTCACAAAGCCAATGTTTGGCAAATTAGCTTCGATGATTGGTTAACAACAACCTTATATTTAGATAGCCAAACCGGTAAAGTTATAACTGTGCGCAGCACCCTGTGGCGCATTTTCGACTTTTTCTGGATGCTACACATTATGGATTATGATGAGCGTGAGAACTTTAACAATCCACTACTCATCAGCTTCTCAGCCACTAGCGTACTATTTTGTATTACAGGAGTTCTCTTGTTACTACAAAACGTTCGAATTAAACGTAAAAAGCCAGCTACACGTGTTGGTCAATCAAAATAGGATTGCCATCTGGGTCGGTGATAATAAAACTCGCGTCACCGGCCTTTTGTATTTCTAATCCTTGTTGCTGAAATTGTGCAGCTAATTGCTCAAAGGTTGCAAATTCATCCAAAGCTTCAGCATTTTGATCCCACCCAGGATTAAAGGTCAGCATGGTTTTATCAAACATACCTTGAAACAAACCAATTAAATGTTCACCGTTTTTCATTATTAGCCAATGCTGTTCTATCTCCCCAGCAAACTCTTTGAAACCTAGCTTTTCATAAAACTGCTTTGAAGCACGAATATCTTTTACATTTAGACTTACAGAAAAAGCACCTAATAACATGGTTGTAATTCCTTTAATAAAAACGGCCTAACAACTATAGCTGAGTTGAAAAACTTTTCCTTTTTAGAATAGTCGCTCTAGAATAGCTGTTCCTGTAGTTCACTGATGTGATGGATATGCGTTTATTTCTATACTTAGCCCTTTGTTTTATTTTCACTTTTCCTATATCCGCTAAAGAGTTTTCGAGCTTTTACAGTGCCAAAAAGCATTTAATTAAGAATCTACCAAGCAATAGTAAAAGCTTATATTGTGGTTGCGATATCAAGCGCCAAGGTAAAAAACTTGTGCCAGACCCTGATGCGTGTGGTTATATTCCTAGAAACTCTGTCACCCGTTCAGGAAAAGAGAATGCTCGCGCAAAAAGAATAGAGTGGGAGCACATTGTGCCTGCCTGGGAGTTTGGTCATCAATTACAATGCTGGCAGGATGGCGGTCGCAAAAACTGTAAAAAGGTCAGTGCGAAATTCCGTCAAATGGAAGCCGACATTAATAACCTTGCACCTGCTATAGGCGAGATCAATGCTGACCGTTCAAACTTTCGCTACGGCATGGTGTCAACATCAAGTGCAAGTTACGGAGCATGCCCTGTAAAAGTCGATTTTAAGCAACGCGTATTTGAGCCACCCATTTATGCAAGAAAGCAAATAGCCGATACCTATTTTTATATGCAAAAAACCTATGGCTTAAAAATATCTGATAAACAACGTAAATTATTTGAATCGTGGCAAAAGCTTGAAATAGCTGAAATTAGCAATCGAAAGTCTTTATAACTAGCAGCACATTCGTTTACATTTTAGACACTATAATTTATTGCTTTCAGATTAAGTAATTGTTAGTTTTTAAACAATTTATATAAGAAAGGAAGCACCATGTTTAAAAATAACAAACTCGCTTTAGCTGTCTTCTTAGCGGCTTCAGGCATGTCTTTATCTGGCTGCGGCGGTGGTGGCTCATCGAGCAATACCGATACCACAAATCCACCACCAACAACTTCTGAACCCACTTGGACGGCTGGTGTCTTTGAGCCATCAAGCGAATTTAAAGATCAATGCGCTGTACCACGAACTGGCAATGATCCATATAACGATAATCAACCTTACCCAGATACAGCAGGCTCTGAGTTTACTGAGAAGATGTGGCTTCGTTCATGGAGTGACGAAACCTATCTTTGGTACGATGAAATAGAAGACAATGACCCAGATAACTTCAGCTCTGTCGCCGCTTATTTTGATCAATTAAAAACCTTCGAAAAAACAGACTCTGGTGCTTATAAAGATCAATTCCATTTCAGCAGGCCGACAGATGAGTATTTTCAAGAGGCTCAATCTGGGGTCGTTTCTGGCTATGGAATTAACTGGGCATTTATCAGTAATGTTCCGCCACGAGAGTTACGTGTAGCCTATTTAGAGAGTGACTCACCAGCTGCAAATGCAGGCTTACAACGCGGTGATACTATTTTAATGGTCGACGACGTCAGCATTGATACTAATACTCAACAAGGCGTAGATATTCTAAATGAAGCGCTATTTGGGCCGACAGCTGGCGACTCGCACAATTTTGTTGTACGCAGTAATGATGGCACCGAAAAATCGTTTACTCTAGTCGCAGGTAATATAACCCAAACACCTGTACAAAATGTCGATACTATTACCACAGGAGATGGCACTAAAGTTGGCTACATGCAGTTTAACAGCCATATAAGTATTGCTCAGCCTGAGCTGATAAGTGCTGTGAATAAGTTCAAAACCGACAATATCGACGAGCTTGTGATCGACCTTAGATACAATGGCGGTGGTTTATTAGCGCTTTCTTCACAACTTGCCTATATGATTGCAGGTCCAGCCAATACGAGTGACTATTTTTACTATCAAGTCATTGAAAATGACAAGCAGCCCGAGAGCGACCCATACCCGTTTATTGATATTGAAGTCGATTATTCTACTTTCGAGGGAACAGGTAACATTCTCCCTGACTTAAATTTATCGAAAGTCTATGTACTCAGCACTGATAATACGTGTTCAGCATCAGAAGCACTTATCAATGGCTTAAAAGGCATAGATACTGAAGTTGTTTTAATAGGTGGTAAAACCTGCGGTAAACCATATGGTTTTACCCCAACGCATAACTGTGCAACCACTTACTACACCATTCAGCTAACGGGTGTGAATTACAAAGGCTTTGGCGAATACTCTGACGGCTTAGTACCAACTCCTTCACCGCAATTCGATGCAGATGTAAAAGGCTGTAAACTCGATGACGACTTTAACCACCAGTTAGGTGATAGTGATGAAACACTTCTGAGTGCAGCGCTTTATCATATTGAGAATGATAGTTGCCCAGTGGTAACGCAAAGTGTCACAGCTAAGCAAGCGACAACCTCATCTTATGCTGCTGATGAAGCTGGTATTGCGCTAAAAGCCAATACTACACTTTACAAAAATAATATGGATTTAACCCGTCCGCTACCAGCTAAGGAAGGTGATAATGAATAAAGCACTGTTAATAACCTGCACCTTACTGGCAAGCATAGCTGGCTGTAAAAGTACTCAAGCGGAGCAACCGCAAGATGCCACGCTTGTTCGGGTAAACCCGGGAGTGATTACTGATATACAGCAGGCTATTCAATCAGCTAAAGGCGGTGCACTGGTCACCTTAGCCGATGATGTGTTTACTAAAAGCGCAGAGTTGCTGATTGACCACGGCACCAACAAAGGGCCTGATGGCCTGCCAATTATGGGTGCCCATTCAATTCCCTCTGAGAAGTTTGTGTTGCAAAAGGCGGGCGAGCAATGCCTGCTTTACTACCCCAAAAAAGAGCTCCGTATTCCACTTCCTAATGTAGAGTGCGAAGTTAACTAACAAAAAGGCGCAGCTTCAGCTGCGCCTTTTACATCATAGGCTTTGATGAGGGCCAAACACCTCATAATGAATGCGTTCACTTGCAACCCCAATACCTAGTAGTTGCTCTTTTATCATTGCCATAAATGCGATTGGGCCACACAGGTAAAAGTCACCTTTGCTTATTGGTAAGCTGTCAGCGATGTGGTTTACATCCATTAAGCCCGCAAAATCGCCCCTCTTGCCATCTTTAAACCAGGTAACACAATATAATGAAGCGTGCGCTTGCTGTTGCTTAAATAAATACTCTTTAAAGGCAAACTGCGTCTCACTGTCGCAAGCATGCAGGTAATGAATTGGCTGATTAGGTTGATTACTTAATAGTGTTTCGAGCATCGCCATCATAGGGGTTTGACCAACTCCCGCTGAGATCAATACAACAGGCGAGTCAATTTCGCGAAGCACAAAGTCGCCTGCGGGTGGGTAAATTTCTACCTCATCCCCCTCAGTTAAGCTATGTAGGTAGTTAGATACTAAGCCTTCTTTTTTCACGCTAATTCGGTAATTACGACCATTACTTTGCTGCGATAAAGAGTATTGCCTAACTTGCGTTAAATCACTGTTTGCAGGCGTTACTTTAATCCCTAAATATTGGCCCGGTAAATACGCCACTACAGGCTTTGTATCGACAGGCGTTAAGGTGAAACTACAAATTTGCGATGACTCCATACGTTTTTCTGTAATAGTGAAAGTACGGGTACCAAACCATCCTCCCGGCGCCTTTTTGGTTTTTTGATATAGCGACATCTCCTCGTTGATACATACATCCGCTAATAATGAATAGGCTTCACGCCATGCATACTCAACCTCAGGGGTAAATTGTTCTGGCAATAACTCTTTTAAAGTCGCAATTAAGTGTCCACCTACAATAGGATAATGCTCTGGCAAAATATGGTAACTGGTGTGTTTATGATTAATGCGCGCAAGCGCACCTTTTAACACTGCCAAGTTATCAATATTTGCCGCATAGGCAGCTAAGGCATTAAACAGCGCAAATTGCTGAGAGCCCGATTGCTGATGTGTCATGTTAAAAATATTTTTAAGCTCAGGGTTGTAGCTAAACATACGATCATAAAAATACTCAGTCACTTGAGGGCCTGCTTGTGCAAGCAACGGCAAAGTACTTTTAACAATCTGGATCGTTTTTTCAGATAACATAGTTTTTCCTATTGGAGAGATTAACCGCGGCGACCATCAACACGACGATTCACTAAGATGGGCGCACAATGAAATAAAAATAAGCTAAAGCCAGCAACCCACAGCAACGCACTTAACTGCCATGCAAGGTGATGACCTAAATAAACAGGAAGTAACGAACGTACAATGGCAGCTATCACAATGAGTACAAATGCCAAACTAATGTACGCAGGGGCTTGTAATGCGCGCCCAGTGTGACCATGAGAGACACGTACCATCATGGCGATGATCATCACACCTATGGTGCCAACAGTGATCAGATGAAGCGCATCTTTGAATAAGATAATAGGGCTGAAATAGCTCAGCGCGACGAGTATTAAACCAACCGATAAAGCCCAATAAGCCACATGTAATGACCATAGCAAAGGCACTTTTAGAATGCCTTTATGCCACCACAAAACACACCGGGCTGAATGTAAACAAGCAAGCCAAGCAAAAACCCAACCAGTGCTCATTGCGCTAAAAAATAGCTGACTCATAAAAAACCACGCAATGGCGAAAAATGAGCTAAATACGACTAAATTATCGAGCTTGGGGGTTCTAACTTGTTCACTTAGGTTAAGGCCGCGTGCGGTAAAAAATGGCACAACTCGCCCAGCCACAACACCAACTAGCAGTGTCATGATAAGTACAGCGGTATCAACAACCCCCAGTGCCAGCGACATTTTATTGAGTACAACTAAGCTCAAAAAAATCACATTGAGCGCACAGAGCAAAGATGCGATGACAACAAATAAGTAGTTATGGCTGCTTTTTGCCTGTATCAGCATGTCAGCTAGAATAATAATTCCAGCTAGCCACCAAACGAGTTGTAGCGCACTAACAATATAAAGGTTTAGCTGCTCGAACCCTGCAATCTCAATAAAAAAACTAAGCCTTGCAGCAAGCCAAACCATGCTCAGCAAACAAAGCTTAATACCACTTACACTCGCCACACCTGTCCATGTTTGTGCGGCGGTTAGCAAAAAGCCCATGGCAACCACGCCTGCAAAGCCAAACAGCATTTCGTGAGCATGCCAAAGCGTTGCGGGCATTGTTAGATGCCACTGTGCATAACCCGCCAAGATTAAAAACCAGTAACTCATTGCAAACACAGCTAAGGCACCTGCCGCCAAGAAAAAAGGCCGAAATGCTAATGCCCATAACGGCCACTGGCTGAGTTGATAAAATTTGATCTTAGTTGGCATAGGTTCAGTTAAATTAATGACTTTCATTAGTGCTCTCAGCGTTTAATTTCCCTAGCTATTGCACAGTTCGAGCCAAAAACAAAAGTCATTAAATATCAATGTATTAAATTTGGACGCTTGATAAATAAGTCAAAATGACACACCATTAAAAACATCAATAAAACATATTCAGGTCAAATTGACATGACGTTCAAAAAATCCCTTCTTGATGTTGCACTTGCACTTACCAAAGCAAGCAGTGTTGATCATAATTTCAGTTATCTGTTGAGTTGCATTAATGATTGGCTTGAATGTGATGCAGTTGCCTTATTATTGAAACAAGGCGATGTGTTAAAGCCCGTAGCCCTTCATGGGTTGTCGGACGATACGTTAGGAAGACGCTTTAAAATAGCGGAGCATCCGCGCTTATTTGAAATATGCCGTGGCAGTGAACCGCTAAAATTTGCCAAAGATTGTGGCCTACCCGACCCCTACGATGGTTTATTACAAAGCCAGCATGGAGACTTTCCTGTTCATGCCTGCATGGGTGTGCCGCTGCTGAGCAGCAAAGACAATAACGAACTATTGGGTGTTTTGACCTTTGATAGTTTAGATGAACATGCCTTTGACGCTTTAGCAATGAACGAGCTCAATCAACTAAAACAGCTAGCCGCAGGTTATGTTGAGCATGCCTTAACCTTGCAGCATTTTATGCAGCACGCACAGCACAACCATCAAGTTGCGCAGCAGCTTAACCTTGAGGCACTAACACGAGAAGGTGTCGAAATTATTGGTAATAGCCAAGTAATGCAGACCCTTAAAAATGATATCCAGCTCGTAGCTGCCTCAGAATTTAGTGTATTAATACAAGGTGATACAGGCGTAGGTAAAGAACTCGTTGCGCGCAATATCCATTTAAACTCAAAACGCCGTGACATGCCGTTGATCCACTTAAACTGCGCATCGTTACCAGAGAACTTAGCCGAAAGTGAGTTTTTTGGTCACAGTAAAGGCGCATTTACTGGCGCACATACTGCTCGCCAGGGTAAGTTTCAACTCGCCGATGGTGGTACCCTGTTTTTAGATGAAATCGGCGAGCTTCCGCTTGCTATGCAAAGTAAGTTATTACGCGTATTACAAAGTGGTGAAGTACAAACCGTCGGGGAAGATCAAAGCCGTTATGTTGATGTCAGAGTGATTGCAGCAACCAACCGCGATTTAAAACAAGAAGTCGCTGCGGGGCGCTTTCGTGCAGACCTTTATCACCGCTTAAGCGTTTACCCATTGTATGTTGCACCACTAAAAGAGCGCGATAACGATGTTATTTTATTGGCAGGCTTTTTTATTGAGCAAACATCTAAAAAATTGGCAATTAAACAACTTAAGCTTAGTAGCGATACACAGTTACTACTGCGTCAATATGATTGGCCAGGCAATGTGAGAGAGCTTGAACATGTGATCAGTCGCGCAGCACTCAAAGCCAAACAACAGCAATGGCAACAAAGCATTGTCACAATCGAGCCTGAGCATTGTGATATTGCTAAAACCGCCGTTGCCGCACCAAGCCCTGTTGCAGTTAACGAACAAAAAGCCACTCGCTTATCGCTGAAAGAGGCAACTGACGCTTTTAGTTATCAATTGATTATGCAACAGCTTGAACTACATAACCTAAACTGGGCTGCCACAGCACGTAGCTTAAGTGTTGATAGAGCCAACCTTGTGCGTCTAGCCAAACGGCTAGGCATTAGCGTTAAAAAGTCTGTTTAAGCTTTTAAATCTTTAAAATAGGCTTTTAAAAGCTGACTAAATGCTTGGACTTTGGCTGTGCGATGCACCAAGTGATGCGTTACCAGCCAAAGATCCGTTGGCCAGTTTAGCTCTTTAGGAAGCACTGGCAGCAGATCAGGGTATTGGCTTGCCACTTCATGCTGTAAACCACCAATTCCTAAGCCTCTAACAATCGCCCGTGTAGCTTCTGATGTTTCAGACACCCGTAACTTAATTTGCGAAGGTTCAATATGTTGATCAACCCATGCAAAATAAGGCACTTTACCGTTATACCCAGCCACCCCAGAAACAAAACTATGTTGTTGCAACTGCTCAATATTCTTTGGCATGCCATACTTTTCAATATAACTTTTAGAGGCATAAAACCCTGACGAAAGTTCAGCTAAATGCTGGGCAATATAGTCGCCTTCATCAGGCCGAGGACCCGCTCGCACAGCAATGTGCGCCTGACCGTGATCAAGGCGTAAACGGTTTTGATCAAGAATAACTTCGAGTTGCACTTGCGGGTGCAGACTTTGAAACTGCTCACAGACATCACTAAGCACATCAATAAAACCACTAACCGTAGTTAATAATAAACTGCCTCGCAGTTGGCTATCAGCGGCAATAATATCGTTGTGAAGTTTTTCAAGTTCAGCGTTAATCGATTTTGCAGTCGCAAACAACTTAGCGCCGATTTCTGTCACTGTATAGCCACGGGCATGGCGGTGGAATAACCGCGCATCAAGGTTATCTTCTAAATTATTGATTCTTCTAAGCACTGTGCTGTGGTGAACACCTAACGATTCGGCAGCAGCGGTTAACGTGCCGAGCCTTGCCACCTCATAAGCGACTTTTACATCTTGCCAATCATCAAATTGAATCGCCATAACGGCTCCTTGTGTGCATATACGCACATAAGTTTTGCGTTTATTTGGCTTTTCTGCAAGCTGTTTTTTGCTACAGTGAGTATATCAACAGCGAGCATATCAATAGTGAAGCTTAAAAAAGGAAGCCATCATGACAGCACCAAAAATTATTGCCCTAGCAGGCAGCCTACGTAAAGACAGCTTTAATCAAAAACTGATTAATGAAGCTGCACGCTTCGCCCTCGAAAGTGGTGCTGAAGTAGAAGTGATTAAATTAAGTGATTTAGACTTACCATTATTTGATGAAGATATTGAAGCACAAGGTACGCCTGCTGGCGCACAATTATTAAAAGATAAGCTTCGCGCTGCTGATGGCATTTTATTAGCAAGCCCAGAATATAATGGCTCAATTACAGCGCCACTTAAAAACGCAATCGATTGGGCTTCTCGTACAGAGCAAGGCGCAGTGCCTGCATTTCGTAATAAAGTGACTGCACTTTATGCATCTTCACCGGGTGGTTTAGGTGGTTTACGTGGTTTAAATCACGTGCGTGATATTTTATCAGGTATTGGTAGTTTAGTACTTGCAGATCAACTCGCAGTACCTGCTATCCACACTAAATTAGATGAGCAAGGCCGCATCAGCGATGCTGATACAGCCGAGCAAGTTGCCAGCCTTGCCCAGCAACTTGTGAGCGTAGCGAGCAAATTAAATAAGTAATATAAGGGCGTGTTGACCTTTTATGATTAATTTTTCAGCAGTGTGTTTGGTATTTAGGCAAGGCAGAGCCTATGTAGTGTGGTTGTTCCACATAAATAGGCGATAACGCAGTATCAATGCCAAACACGCGCTGCCCTTCGGGTTCTTCCTAGGGACGATTAACTCTTTGTTGCTCGATTTTTACTTAGCCCACTAGGTTACAAATCTCGCGCCGCGATAAAATCGCCCCTAGAGTGAACAAATTTTAATCCACAAAGGTCAACACGCCCTAGCTTAGCTTTGTCGCTGCTAGCTTAGCAGCGATAAAGTCTTCATGAGTTACATACAGCAAGCTTGCGACGCGGCGAATAACCATTTCTTCATGCTTATCTAAATTGCCATCTGCATAGGCTAAACGCCACAACAGCTCGATGATTTCAATACGCTGCTCGGCACTGCACTGGGCATTAACTTGTTTTGAGAACTGAAAATAATCTATTGCATCATCTAAGCTTTGCGATGCACTTGCAACTAACTCTTGAACCTCTTCCTCGTTAAGCGAGAAATACTTCTTTAAGGTCTCATTCAGGGTCTGTTGCTCATCATCTTGTAACTCATTATCTGCACGCATAACCTCAATTAATAACGCAGCAACGGCGGTTTTTAGGTCATGCTCAGCAATGTTAGATTGGGTATCATTCAGCGCTGAAAACAGCTGTTTTATTTTATTGAGCATCACATTTTCCCTTTTTGGGTGTTAGACTACATGTAAGACGTAACGTTACCTTAGTTTGACTATGGATGCTAACTCAGGTTCAACATCTCAATGAAACAAGGTATTAATCACATGGAGTTAAGTGTTTATGAGTGAAGTGAGAAGTACACAAGCACTATTAATCAGCGCCGTTTTAATGTTAGCGGGGTGCAGTAATGCGCAGGCAGCAAAAGGCGAAACCGAAAAGCTCTATGACTTCGACGAAAAAGTCCATTACTACCAAACTAAATTGGCCGACGGCCGCTATCACCTCGAAATTCAGTCTGACGACTATAAGCACTTTCGCAATCAAAGCGTATTCTTACTGCGCCATGCAAGTCGCTTATGTAGAGACAAACCATTTATGCTAAGAGTGACTGATGGGGTGCAGGAGTATGAACGTTTTCCAACTAAACCACGCGCCTATCAGCCACCTTTAACGGTTGTTTTACAGTGTGAAGACGAAGCTAAATAGCACTAGTCTTCATATCCCCACGGCGCGCTTGGCGGCGTGATAGGTTTAGTTAAGTCAAAATCAACACGAAATTCACGCCCTTCACGCACTAAGCGATAGGTAAATTGCTTAGGGTAAATATACATTTGCCACGTGTTACCCATTGATTGCGGAATACCTTGGCTCACAAACAACTCTTTTGAATACTGATCAGCCGGGAACGACTGCGCGTTAGCAAAACCCGCATCAAGAGTATGCCCACCATACATGGTTGATTTATCATCGCTGCCATCTTTATGACGATGGTCATGCTTTAAACTCAAACCACTGCCCGTTTTTGTGATGATCCAAGTACGAGATGCATCATCACCTACATGAAATGGCACTTGTAACTCACGCTCGTTACAACGACGTACATGCATTACTAACTTTTTGCCCGCAAATGAGCTTGGACCAGCAGCGTTATCAACGCTCACTTTACCTTCGTAAGCTTTACCGCAATGGGCAGCAATATTATCAAAAAAGCCATCATGGCTTGGAATTGACACTAATGGTGCAGGTCGTGCAGCCGCTACTGATGACGCTGCCACGAGCATCGATGCTACTAAGTATTTCATGGTGTGTTCCCTAAATAAAATTTCAGCCTAGGCTAATGGTTTAAAGGCCATAAAGAAAACAATTACGATAAGCTGCTAGACAGCGAGTGGTCATCCTGTTTTTGCAACTAATTTGTTGTCATTTTCAGCGCGATCTTTCATTAGCTTGAGAAGTGCTCGGTGAAAATCCTGAAAGATCACTTCCCCCCAGACTCGTGAATAAATGCCAAAGTTAGTGTTATCAAGTACCGTCGTTTTAAGGCTTAACAGCGTTTGATTATTACCACTTGTAACTAACTCATAACCGCCATGTAGCGGCGAAAAATATTCACCACCTAATTTCACATGCTGATCAAGTGCATGATCAGGAATTAACTCAGGGTCAATCTCAAAGTTATATAGCATTTTCTCATTCGGCAGCCACTCGGTTATTACCTCTTTAAATACAACATTTTTCTGCCACTGGCTGGTTCTAATTGCACCTACCCCATCACCACTCATATCAGCTTGAATTGGCCTAGGAATACCAATTAATTGCGAAAATGAACTTGGATATTCGCCCTCATGAATTTGGCTAACATTAGCTAATTGTTGCCACACAACATCAACAGGCGCATTGATAACAATTGTATTTTTAACTTCGTAAGTTTTCGATAAGTGTAAAAAGTTGAGCTCTAAAGGAGAAAGGATCAACGGCAACAAAGCTACCGACATCACCGCTTTGTTGCTTTTCTTTACCCAAAGGCGGTGGCATAGCCCTGCTAACATACCGCCAATACTAGCAAAGACCATAAATGCAGGGAGGGCCATTGCAACGCAGATACTTCCTTCTAAAAGAGTTACTACGCTGACAAATAAGAACACAAAAATCGGCTGCCAAGCGACTACCGCCATTCTTCCATATGTCATCGGCGACAGTTGATTATATTCAAAATGTACCCGTATAAACCCAATAGCCACAGGCACTAAAAACATAAACGAAATAGTAACGAGGCTACCGAAATTAAACGTTTCGCTAACTTCAAGAAAGATGCGCATGCTGATGCCATAAAGCCCCCCCATCAAGATGCCGATAGATTTAGGAGAAAGAGGCCACATAGTTATTTGTTGTTTTCGTTATTTTACCAACCAAATTAGCAACTTTCTTTTTTAGAAACAAATAAAAACGCGGCCTTGGCCGCGTTTAGGTTCACATGGAAAAACCAGGTTATTGCCAAGGGCGTTCTGCTGCAAGTTGCTGCTCAAAGGCATCAATTTGGCTGTTAAGTGTTTCAGTCACACCGATAAAGTCTAAGCCACTTAATAAACGCTCTTTAATGTCATGGCGAATATCAAAGTGAATAGTGTCAAACTTATCGCTACGAAGTTGTTGGTTTTCTAAATCAACTTCGATATGAATATCATCATGCTGTTCACTCAGCACAAATAATTGCTCAAGTGTTTCTGCTGGTAATGCGATAGCAAGCATTTGGTTATTGCCGCAGTTATTAAAGAAAATATCGGCAAAGCTTTCCGCTAAAATAACTTCAAAACCATATTGCTTTAATGCCCATGGCGCATGCTCACGCGATGAACCACAACCAAAATTATCGCGAGTTAAAAGAATTTGCGCACCTTGGTAACAAGGGCGGTTCAAAATAAACTCAGGGTTTGGCTCGCCGTTATCTAAATAACGCCAATCGTAGAAAAGCGCCGCATCAAAGCCATCACGGCTGGTCGAAGTTAAAAACTGCTTTGGAATAATTTGGTCAGTATCAACATTGTTTTTATCTAACGGGGCCATTAAGCCACTAAAAAATACGCTCATTAGGCTTCTCCTCTGATATCAACAAAACGACCATGAATTGCCGCTGCCGCAGCCATTGCTGGGCTCACTAAGTGAGTGCGGCCACCGCGACCTTGGCGACCTTCAAAGTTGCGATTTGAGGTCGACGCACAGCGTTTACCGGCTTCTAATCTGTCGTCATTCATTGCTAAGCACATTGAACAACCTGGTTCACGCCATTCAAAGCCAGCTGCTTTGAAGATATCTGCAAGGCCTTCGTCTTCAGCTTGTTTTTTTACAAGGCCAGAACCAGGAACAATCAGCGCTTCAACACCCGCTGCAACCTGCTTACCTTCAACAATTTGCGCGGCAGCACGTAAATCTTCAATTCGGCTATTTGTACATGAGCCAATAAACACGGTATCAACAGTCGCAGAAGACAATTTATCACCGGCTTTTAAACCCATATACTTTAGTGCGCTGCGGATTGCATCAGCCTTGATTAGATCTGGCTCTTGCTCAGGATCAGGAATGAATTCATCTACGCCAATCACTTGCTCAGGGCTGGTACCCCAAGTAATTTGCGGTTGAATATCAGCGGCCTCTAATTCAACAACATGATCAAACTCTGCGCCTTCATCTGTTTTTAGTGTTTGCCAATAGGCAACGGCACTATCAAAGTCAGCACCTTGTGGTGCAAATGGGCGACCTTTTAAATAATCATAAGTTGTTTGATCTGGTGCGATTAACCCCGCTTTTGCACCCATTTCAATACTCATATTACAAAGCGTCATGCGCGCTTCCATAGACAGCGCTTCGATTCCTTCGCCACAAAATTCAGCAACATAGCCAGTACCACCCGCAGTGCCTAATTTACCAATCACCGCCATGATTAAATCTTTGGCAGTAACAGTTGGGCGAAGGCGACCATTTATTTGAATTTTTAATGACTTGGCTTTTTTCTGCTGCAGTGTTTGAGTGGCTAGAACATGCTCAACTTCTGAAGTACCGATACCGTGCGCTAGTGCTCCAAATGCACCGTGGGTAGAGGTATGGCTGTCACCACACACTATGGTTGTGCCCGGTAAGGTAATGCCCTGCTCAGGCCCCATTACATGCACAATACCTTGATTAATCGAATTTAAATCATAAAGTTGAATACCAAACTCTTTACAGTTTGCATCCAGTGCCATTAATTGATTTTTCGACACTTCACTCGCAGCATCTAATGAACGGCTTTTTGTTGAAACGTTATGGTCCATGGTCGCAAAGGTTTTTTCTGGGCAACGTACTTTGCGGTTTTTCTCACGTAAACCAGCAAAGGCTTGCGGCGATGTAACTTCATGAACTAGGTGACGGTCGATATAAAGTAAATCAGTTTGATCATTTATGCTGGCGACTACATGAGCTTGCCAAATTTTATCGTATAAGGTTTGGGCCACTTGCTATTCCCTCATTTTAGTTACGCTGAGTGACGAGCTCAGCGCAAACAATTTTTAATTAAATACGTGCCACAATTGCCGCAGCAACATCACTGGTGGTATACCCTGCATTTGGGTAGATATCTGGCGTACCAACACCGGCTTCAACCGCTTCTGCCACCGCTTTTTCAATCGTACGAGCCGCTTCATCTTGCCCTAGTGAGTAACGCAACATAAGCGCAGCACTTAAAATTTGCGCGATTGGGTTTGCAACCCCTTTGCCAGCGATATCTGGTGCTGAGCCACCAGCTGGCTCATAC
The DNA here is from genome assembly GCF_001399985.1 of Pseudoalteromonas sp. P1-8. Taxonomy (NCBI): domain Bacteria; kingdom Pseudomonadati; phylum Pseudomonadota; class Gammaproteobacteria; order Alteromonadales; family Pseudoalteromonadaceae; genus Pseudoalteromonas; species Pseudoalteromonas sp. P1-8. Next base: position 182,086 of record NZ_LJSO01000006.1, on the reverse strand, counting down.
AAACCAAAGCCAGACTGATTTAAACTCGCTGATGGTAATAAGCCCATAGAGCCTGTGATCATCGCGCACTCATCAGACAAAATGTCACCAAATAAGTTATCGCAAAGTAATACATCAAACTGACTTGGCTGCTTAACTAACTGCATTGCCGCGTTATCAACATAAATGTAGTCAAGGCTTACCTCTGGGTAGTCTTTGCTCACTTCAGAGACCACTTCACGCCAAAGTACGCTGGTCGCTAATACATTCGCTTTATCAACCGAAGTAACATGATTACTACGCAGCTTAGCGGCTTCAAAGGCAAAGCGTGCGATGCGCTCAATTTCTTTACGTGAATATGTTTGGGTATCGAAAGCAGCTTCTTGCTCACCTTCGCCACTGCGGCCTTTTTCACCGAAATAAATACCACCGGTTAGCTCGCGCACACATAAGATATCAAAGCCTTGTGCACTGATATCTGCACGTAGTGGTGATGCAGCACTTAGTGCTGGTAATAATTGTGCTGGGCGTAAATTACAGAACAAACCAAAATGCTTACGCAGTGGCAACAGTGAAGCTCGCTCAGGTTGCTCATTCGGTGGTAAGTTTTCCCACTTAGGACCACCTACCGAGCCAAATAAAATCGCATCGGCATTTTCGCAGGCACTCAGTGTGCTTTGCGGCAGTGCCTGGCCAAACTCATCAATAGCAGCACCACCAATCGCGTGATGATGACGAGTCAAAGTAAAACCAAATTTTTCGCTTACAGCATCCAAGACGGTTTCTGCTGCTGCCATAACTTCTGGACCAATCCCGTCGCCTGCTAATACTGCGATACTGTAATTCGATTGACTCATCCTGCTTTCCTCTGTTGTTTTAAATCAGACACTTTTTGTGCACGATAAATTAAGTTATAAACGCGGATCATAGCGCGTACCGACGCTTCAACCACATCCGCTGCAATGCCCGCGCCGTGATATGGGCGACCATCGTATTTAGCGATAATATTCACTTGTCCTAGCGAGCTGGCGCCTTGGCCTGTTGCTTCTAGGTTATATTCAATCATCTCAACCGACATACCCGTTAAGCGCTCAATTGCTAAGAATGATGCTTCGACAGGGCCGTTACCCGTTGCTGCCTCTTGCTTAGACTCACCATCAATTGTCATGCCGATTGTTGAACTCGCCACTGATTGTGAGTTAGACGTAGAGTTAACAAACTCAAGCTGGTACTTTTCGTCTTTATCTTTGATTTGATTAAAGTAAATCATCGCTTCTAAGTCATAGTCATACACAGTGCCTTTTTGGTCTGCTAATGCTAAGAAGCTGGTGTATAAGCTATCCATATCGTAATCAGATTTTTGATAGCCTAACTCTTCTAAACGATGCTCAATAACATGACGACCTGAACGCGAAGTCATGTTTAATTGGTTATTTGGTACACCAACACTTTCTGGCGACATAATTTCGTAAGTGTTTTGTGCTTTTAATACGCCGTCTTGGTGGATCCCTGAGCTGTGTGCAAAAGCGTTTTCACCAACAATTGCTTTGTTTGGTTGCACTGGCATATTACAAATCTTCGCTATTTGGCGCGAAGCACGGTAAATCTCTTCACTGCGAATATCGGTATGCACTTTTAAGTGGTCTTCACGCATCTTCATGATCATCGCCACTTCTTCAAGCGAGCAGTTACCTGCACGCTCACCAATACCATTTATTGTACATTCGATTTGGCGAGCACCGGCTTGTACTGCAGCGATTGAGTTAGCAACCGCTAAACCTAAATCGTTATGGCAATGCACGCTTAAACGCGCCTTGTCGATATTTGGCACATTGTTCATTAAGTGGTGGATCATCGCAGCGTATTCGTCTGGCGTTACATAGCCTACGGTGTCAGGTAAGTTGATAGTTGATGCACCCGCATCAATAGCACTTTCAACGATACGGCATAAATCCCAATGCGGTGTACGACCTGCATCTTCACACGAAAACTCAACGTCATCCGTGTAGTTACGCGCAAGTTTAATCGACTTAACAGCCATTGCCGTTGCATCGTCTAAGCTCATACGTAATTTGTGCTCAAGGTGTAATGGACTGGTTGCAATAAATGTATGAATACGGCCCTGCTCTGCTGGGCGAAGTGCTTCACCACATGCTTCAATATCTTTTGCTACAGCACGTGCTAAGCCACAAATAATCGGCCCTTTCACTTCAGTCGCAATGCGCTGTACAGAGCGAAAATCTGCCGGGCTAGATACCGGAAAACCCACTTCCATTACATCCACATTTAAGCGGCTAATGGTATGCGCAAGTTGAATTTTGTCGTCTTCGGTTAGGCTTGCTTTTAATGCTTGCTCACCATCACGTAACGTTGTGTCAAAAATCCAAACCTTATCTTTCATAAACTGTCCTCGTTCCCAATGACCCATTAGCGAGATAAAAAAAACCCCGCGGTTGCGGGGTTTTTTAATGTTCTACAAATGCAAATACACTAAGCCCCGCTCACTGATTTAAGCAGTAAGAGGTTTAGTTTTAATGTAATTGAATGTGTAATTTGCATCTTAATTTACTAAATGTGTGTTCAGTGGCTGTATTTTTAACATTCAAAAAACCCGCTTGCAAGCATAATTTTTCCACAAAACCGATAAGTAAACGCCTTTAAAAGATTTTTTTAACCAACAATGCAAAATAAAACAAATAAAAATACCAACCCAGCGTGTTAAACATGATAAATAAAATAATGATCGAGCAATCTGTAACTAGAAAACGTAAAGAAAATATTTAACTCAGTGGCCGATATAGTTAATTGTGAGAATTCGCAGCTCTATAGATAACACGACGAGTATAAATTATGTGTTGCTCTATCCTGTTGGGTTGTCCTTCGTTGCCATTGCTTTGTAATAGCCTAGCTTGTTGATCTCTCATATCAACTGATGTGGCATTGCTACCAGCCTCTGAGCTATGGATCTTTGAAATAGCAGCGCTTTTTGGGTATAGCGCAATTCGACTGTAGATATGGCGAAACTGACTGTAAGGAACGCGCTTCCAACCATTTTGGTTAATCCAAAACTGGCAGCGTTTATCATCTCGAAATTGTGAGACCTGATAAGCATCTAATACGCCAAGCAGGTTATCTTGAATTTTCTTTTGCACACTTTTCGGTAACGAGTACAACAAACTGCGGCTCAGCTCTCGAAAGCTTGGGCTATTTTTTACCGTTGTTTCTTCACTCTGTTCTAAAAAATGGCCATGAGTATTATTCACCGGATCCTTGGTGAGCATGTGCGTCCTCGCTATTTATTCATTTTGTGGCGTAACTGACTATTTAGAATTCAGTCACTAATTTAAACAAAAAAAGATACACAAAATGGGAACAAAAATCCACCATGCTTTAGGCTGTTTTTTCTACACTACCTTTACTATCACGCACGTATAAAGTGGCACCGCGAGCAATATAACGTAATTGCCAGATTAAACGTTCAACCAGCTCTTCGCGTTGTGTCCCTTCAATATCGAGGGCTTCGGCACCGGCATTAAATACTAAAGTCACCATGGCTTCGGCTTGAATGTATGCATGAGTTGGGTCGCATGGTGTTTCGCTTTCAAGGTAATGCGCAAGCTCTAAAATGAAATGTTTAATTTCACGAGCAACCGCGGCACGAAATGCTTTTGAAGTTCCTGAGCGCTCACGCAATAACAATCTAAATTGGTTGCTCGAGTTATCGATAAACTCCATAAAGGTAACGATTGATGTCGTGATCACACTACCACCACTCTCAATACGGCGACGCGCTTGGCGCATAAGCTGGCGAAGTGTTAAACCAGCTTCATCAACCATGGTCAAACCGAGCTCATTCATGTCTTTAAAGTGGCGATAAAAAGAGGTGGGTGCAATCCCTGCTTCACGGGCAACTTCACGTAAGCTTAAATTAGAAAAACTATGATCGGCACTCAATTGATTGAATGCGGCCTCGATTAGTGCTTGTCGTGTTTTTTGTTTCTGTTGCGCTCTAACACCCGACATGGAAACTCCCAGCGTGAACTTTTAATGATTTTTCGGTTAATGAGCTAGTCTAATACTTGACGCGGAGAGAATGAAACACTATTTTAGCGTACAACTGTACGCCGAGATTTATTCAGATGAAAAAACCACCGATTATTTGGACCAATGTGCTATTTTTTAGCCTTACATTTTTGGCCGCGATCACCCTTGTTCCTTGGTATGGCTTTAGCTACGGATACACCAGTACACAGTGGATAGCCTTTGTTGGCTGTATGTTCTACGCCGGACTTTCTATTACTGCAGGTTATCACCGTTTATGGGCACACAAAGCCTATGATGTGCATCCTGTTATTGAAGTGATTTTTGCCTTAGGTGGTGCTTTTGCATTACAAAATAGCGCCTTGCACTGGAGTAGCGATCACCGTATTCACCATGGTCAAGTTGATGATCCAATCAAAGACCCTTACGCCGCTACTAATGGCTTTTGGTATAGCCACATCGGTTGGATGCTGCGCGATTATCAAGGCGAGCAATACGGTAACTACAGTAACTGTCGTGACTTACAAAAAAACAAAGTCGTTATGTGGCAACACCGTCACTATATGAAGTTAGTCGTCGCGACTAATTTTGGTATTCCTTTACTACTTGGTTTAATGCTTGGCGATGTATGGGGCATGTTATTACTGGTTGGTTTACTACGCTTAGTATTGAGCCAACATTTTACCTTTTTTATCAACTCGCTGGCGCATATTTGGGGTTCACGTCCGTACACAGAAAAAAACACCGCCCGTGATAATGGCTTTTTAGCGCTATTCACATACGGTGAAGGCTATCATAACTTCCATCACATTTTTGCTAGCGACTATCGCAATGGCATTAAGTGGTATCACTATGATCCAACTAAGTGGATAATCCGCTCTCTAGCTGCAATCGGTCTTGCTTCAAAATTAAAGCGCACACCGATTGAGCGAATCGAAAAAGCCAAAGCAGAAACCTTGATGAATAAGACTCAAGGTCGCCTTGCAAAATTGCCTTTAGCGCAAGATAAGCTTACATTATTACAATCTGAGTACGATTTACTGCTGAAAAAACTGCAACACTTCTGTGCCTTGCAAAAACGCGTGTTAGAAATCAAACGTAATAAAATGATGAAACAGTGTGAAAAATCAGCATTAATGACACAATATCACGAGCTTGAAGCCGCTTGGGAAAACCAAAAGCAGGCTTGGCTTGCACTAAATGCGAGGTTGTTAAAAGCCTCTTTTAGTTAACATAGGAGCGGCTGTGGCCAAACAACAAGTAAAGCAAAAAGATACTCCATCTTATCAATATGATGCGATCATCATAGGTACAGGTCCTGGCGGTGAAGGTACCGCCATGAACCTATCTAAAAGTAACAAAAAAGTCGCTGTTATTGAGCGTCAAGAAGCAGTAGGTGGCGGTTGTGTGCACTGGGGTACTATCCCGTCAAAAGCATTACGTCACTCTGTAAGTCGTTATATTGAATATAAAGCAAACCCGCTATTTAATATTAGTGAGCGCCCTAACCGCTTAACTTTCCCAGATATTTTGCGTCACGCAAGTAACGTCATTTCAAAGCAATCTAATTTACGCAGCAGCTTTTATGAACGTAACCGCATTCATATGTATCAAGGTGATGCTGAGTTTATTGATAAACACACTATCAAAGTGACACACCTAGACGGTTCGTTTGAAACGCTTACTGCACAAACAATCGTTATTGCTACTGGCTCGCGCCCTTACCGTCCACCGGGTGTAGACTTTAAACATCCACGTATTTACGACAGCGATACCATTTTAGGCCTTGAAGATGACCCTCATCGTGTGCTGATTTATGGTGCAGGTGTAATTGGTTGTGAGTATGCCTCTATTTTTAAAGGTTTAGGCGCCAAGGTTGACCTAGTGAATACCCGTGACCGCCTACTTGCCTTTATGGATGCAGAAATTTCAGATGCTCTGAGCTATCACTTTTGGAATAGCGGCATTGTTATTCGTCATAATGAAGAGTTTGATCGCGTAGAAACTCGCGATGATTGTGTGGTAATGCACTTAAAATCTGGCAAGCGTGTTAAAGCTGACTGTATTTTATTTGCCAATGGTCGTACGGGTAACACAGACACATTAAACCTTGAAGCTGTAGGCTTAAAAGCAGATGGTCGTGGCCAGCTTAAAGTGAATGAAACATACCAAACAGAAGTCGACAACATTTATGCTGTGGGCGATGTAATAGGTTACCCAAGCCTTGCCAGTGCGGCGTTTGACCAAGGCCGTATTGCAGCCGATGCGATTGCATGTGGTAATTGCGATGAGAAGCTGATCATTGATATTCCAGCAGGTATTTATACAATTCCTGAAATGAGCTCAGTGGGTAAAACAGAGCAAGAGTTAACAGCTGCAAAAGTCCCTTACGAGGTAGGCCGTGCTCAATTTAAACATTTAGCGCGTGCACAAATTGCTGGCACCGAGGTGGGTAGCTTAAAGATTTTATTCCACGTTGATACCAAAGAAGTACTGGGTGTGCACTGCTTCGGTGAGCGTGCCTCTGAAATCGTTCACATCGGTCAAGCTATTATGGAACAAAAGAACGGCGGTAATAACATTGATTACTTTGTAAATACCACGTTCAACTACCCGACCATGGCAGAAGCCTATCGCGTAGCTGCATTAAATGGTTTAAACCGTTTGTTTAAGTAACGAAGTAAATTACAACAAAAAGCCCGCTTAATGCGGGCTTTTTTACGATTAGCTTTTGCTTATTTGTGGTATTTACCACTGAATTCATGAACGGCGTTGATAAATACACCTGCATTTTCTGGGTCTACATCTGGTGTAATACCGTGACCTAGGTTAAATACATGGCCAGAACCTGTACCAAAGTCTTCTAGGATAGTGGCAACTTCTTGGCGAATGCGCTCAGGCGTACCATGTAACATTGCTGGGTCCATGTTGCCTTGCAGCGCTACTTTATCGCCAACACGACGTTTTGCATCACCGATGTTAATAGTCCAGTCTAGACCTACTGCATCACAGCCAGTTGCTGCAATTGCTTCAATCCACTGACCACCATTTTTAGTAAATAACGTCACTGGTACTTTGCGGCCATCATGTTCGCGAATTAAGCCATCAACAATCTTGTGCATGTATTGTAATGAAAACTCATTGTAGTCACGTGGGCTTAATACACCGCCCCATGAGTCAAATACCATTAACGATTGCGCGCCCGCTTTAACTTGCGCGTTTAAATAGTCGATTACTGAGTCAGCTAATTTATCAAGTAATAGGTGCAGTGTTTGTGGCTCTGCGAAGGCCATTTTCTTGATTTTACCGAATGTTTTGCTGCTACCACCTTCAACCATGTAAGTAGCAAGTGTCCAAGGTGAACCAGAGAAACCAATTAGCGGTACTTCACCTTTTAATTCGCGACGAATCGTACTTACCGCATTCATCACATAACCAAGCTCATCAGTTGGATCGATATTTGGGATTTTTTTAACATCTGCTAATGAAGAAATCGGACGTTCAAATTTCGGACCTTCACCTGTTTCGAAGTAAAGACCTAAGCCCATAGCATCAGGAATAGTTAAAATATCACTGAATAGAATTGCAGCATCAAGCGGATAACGACGTAATGGCTGTAACGTTACTTCACAAGCAAGTTCAGCGTTTTTACATAAACTCATAAAGTCGCCTGCTTGGGCACGTGTAGCACGGTATTCAGGTAAATAACGGCCAGCTTGGCGCATCATCCATACCGGTGTGACATCAACAGGTTGCTTTTGTAGTGCACGTAAATAACGATCGTTTTTTAATTCGCTCATGCGTATAGAATCCTAGAACTGAATGAAATTGAGCAGATTGTATCACCATATTGCGCGTCTCACTATGGATAGATAATCAAGGCTAGATATAGATCATGTTTTTTCAGCCAACCTAAGCCTAATGTGCGTTTTTTGAGCGAAAACAAAATAAATTTAAAACTTTCTATTAATAAATTTGCAACATACAAAAAAGCTTGGTATAACTTACCCCGCGTTAACAAAAACAATAATAAAAATCTTATAACAATAAGAACAACAATCTTCCCATAATAATAAGAACGCTTGTTTTAACAAGTCTAAGAAAAAGAATTAAACCACCAATTTTGGTGGTTTTTTCTTTTCTAAATCAGCAAATTACTACTCATCCGCTTAGATAAAAATTGCAAAATTAATACTAGTAGTTTTGAATCAATTCCCATACACTGCAATGAGAGCAAAAAAAGTCCACTCTTAAAATGCGGTTATTTTTTGGCCTACTCAGCGCTAAAAAGTATGTCTTTAGAATGACTTTTACAATCTGTTGCAATTAGACACTAAGAATTTAGTTGATCTTTGTGTCATATTTCCTTTTTATATATACAAAGGAAAACCTACTCAGCGAGGAGATGAAATATGCTGACGCGTTTGGAAAAAGCTCAACAAAAGTGGGGTGGTAGTCACTCTGTAATCGACAAATGGCTCACAGAACGTCAAGAGCTGCTTGTGTTGTTCTGCCGTATTGCAGGCTTTTCACCGTACGAAAAGAAAGATCATGCCCTTCCTGATCAGCTGCAAATTCAAAACTTTTGCCAAATTCTGATGGATTACCTTTCTGCTGGCCATTTCGAAATTTACGACGACATTGCCAAAGCGTGTGAAGAAAAAGGTCCTGAGAGCCAAAAGCTGGCGAATGCCTTATACCCGCGCATTTCTGAAACCACAGATGTAGCACTCGACTTTAACGACAAATACGCAGAAGTTGACAAAGATGACTTGCTTGATGAGTTTGATAAAGACCTATCAATCTTAGGCGAAGCACTTGAACTGCGCTTTGAGCTAGAAGATGAGTTAATCGACAACTTATATTCTAATCACACCAGCTAACAGCATAGTTGCACAGCAGAGAAGCACTCTCTGCTGAAGTGTTTTCGCCTTGCCAAAAAGAATCATCTATTCCATTTTGTAACAAATATTTGAAATATTTTCTTCAATGCGATACTCATACTATAAAAACATGAGGCTCGCTATGAATAAACGGTCATTTTTAAAGTCACTTTCAATTCTTGCCGCCGGCGCAAGTCTGACATCAGCTCCTTTAATGGCGGCACAGAATAGCAGTACCCAAACATTAATTAAGCCAAAAGCGCTGGAAAAAGGCGGCACAATTGGTGTGTGTAGCCCGTCAGCTGCCACTGCCGAACAGGCTGATATCATACTAGCAAAAGGCGTTATAGAGGCACTGGGATACAAGGCTAAGCTTGCACCAAACATTTTAGCAAGACGTGGGCATTTAGCTGGCACTGATGCAATGCGAGCCGGCGACTTAAATAGTTTATTCAGCGACAAAGAGGTTGATGCCATTTTGTGTTTACGTGGCGGTTCAGGCGCTGCCCGTATTCTACCTTTGCTCGACTACGCAATGATCCGTTGGGCTATTCAGATATTACCGCTCTTCACAATGCATTACTGTCTCAAGCTGGGTTAATCAGCTTTCATGGCCCAAATGCATCAAGCGACTGGAACCCGTTTCATGTTGCGCAATTTAAGAGCATGTTCGAAACGCGTAAATTGATGCATTTCCAAAACTTACCAAAAGCCGATGATGAGCTTGTTAACACTCAGTACCTGACCCAAACGATTACACCAGGTAAAGCCTCTGGACGATTAATCGGCGGTAACTTAACGGTACTGACAGCCCTCGCAGGCTCGAATTATTTACCTGACTTTAATGGCGCAATTTTATTTTTAGAAGATATCGACGAAGCACCGTATAGAATTGACAGGATGATGAGCACACTAAAACTTATGGGCGCACTGGATAAAATTGCAGGCTTTGTATTTGGCGATTGTAATGACTGTAAGCCAGGCCGTGGTTATGGCTCTTTAACCCTTGACGATATTTTTGCAGATTATATAAAACCGCTGGGGATCCCTGCTTATCGTGGGGCCATGATTGGCCATATTAAGCGGCAATTTATTCTGCCTGTTGGCACTGTGGTTGAGCTTAATGCAGATAGTGGCACATTAAAAATGAAAGAAGCGGCATTTAGTTAATAAACTTCGCGCATAAAAAAAGGGCTAAAAAGCCCTTTTTTATTGAGTTAAAGATTACTCAGCTGGTACAGCTTTGTCATCGCTTTGAATTTCAAGTAATTCTACTTCGAAAACAAGCGTTGAGTTTGCTGGGATCTTACCAAGATCACGCTCACCGTATGCAAGTTCAGATGGAATAGTGAACTTGTACTTAGAGCCAACTGGCATTAATTGTAAACCTTCAGTCCAACCTGGGATCACACGATTAAGTGGGAAAGTAGTTGGCTCATTACGTGAGTAAGAGCTATCGAACTCAGTACCGTCTAATAAAGTGCCTTTGTAGTGAACTTTAACAACGTCAGTTGCTACTGGCTTTTCGCCTTCACCTTCAGTGATCACTTCGTACTGTAGGCCAGATTCAGTTACTGTAACGCCTTCTTTCTTCGCGTTCTCAGCTAGGTATTTTTCGCCTTCAGCTTTGCTCTTTTCAGATTCTACTTTCGCTTTTTCTTGTTGTTTAGTGCGAATGCTTTGATCAAGTGCAGTTAACACTTCACGAATTTTTTCGTCATCAAGTTTAGCGTTACCCGCTAGTGCGTCTTCAAAACCACGCTTAAGAAGTGCTTCGTCTAGTTCAACACCTAGCGCTTTTTTATCAGCAAGGTCTTGGTTTAAGAAATTACCAACAGATGCACCAATACCGTATGCTTGTTGTTGAGCTTCAGTCTCTAGTTTAACTTCAGCTTGCTGTTCTTTTTTTGCTTCCTGATTACAAGCTGTAAGCGCTAAAACTGACGCTGCAATCAATGACAATTTAATCGTCTTTCTCATTTTATATCTCCGACACACTTTGCAGTTGTCAATTATTGTATTATTACTAGTTAAAGATTAACGACCTACATGGTAGGCTGCTTGTCTAATAACTAACGTCATGCCTATGCATGATCAGCGATTAGACTAACAACCTAGGCCTTCAACGAGACCTAGTCTAACCTCTCAATCACTAAGAGTTAAGGGGAAATACTCGTAATATGTCGATATTTCGTACTTTTTTGTATCTGCTCAGCCTTTGCTTAGTTGTAGCCTGCTCTGAGCAACATGAGCAATCAACTGCACGCTATGAGCATGCGGCTAAAGGTGCCTTCGCCTCCGCGCTGTCGCACGATGGTAAATACAGCTTAATCTCATCAATACACCATGGGGTCGCACTGTGGGATAATCAACAACAGGTGCTAAAATACCAATGGTTCCAACAACAAAATCAAGATAGCCTAGTTCATACTGTTGCTATCTCGTTCGACAATAGCCATGCAGTTACCGCTGAGAAGTCCACCTTTGCAGTGTGGGACATTGCCACGGGCAACAACACGGGTTATTACAAAATACACGCCTCAACAATTCGAGATATCGCGATAAGTAACCAAGGGCGCAGTGTATTATATGGTCGCGCCGACGGTGTAGTCGTTTACCTCGACTTAGAGAGTGGCAGGCGCATAGAGTTCCTTGGCCACCAAGAAAAAGTCAATGTTGTTGATCTATCACCTAACGGTCACTACGCCATTAGCGGCTCAAATGATTATGTTGCTTACTTTTGGGATACTCGCACAGGGCAAGTGATTCACCGCTTTAATCACCCTAGTCGCGTTACTCAAGTCGCCCTTGATCCACAAGGTCGTTACGCATTTACCGCAGACAGTATGAAGCAAGCAAATGTATGGCAACTGACTACAGGTGATCTTGTTAGCAAACTGGCGTATATTGCGCGTCAGAAAATTTTTACCGCCGTCCGTTTTAACGATGAGGGCACTTTAATTGCCACAGGTTCACCCAATCGATTGGTTGATTTATGGCAGCTAGAGTCGGGTAAAAAATTACAAACGTGGCAAGTGATTCCTCGAGAAGGAAGCCGCCCGAAATCAGCCGTGGTGTTAGATGTTGCGTTTACTGATAACAACCAAGCGTTATTAACCGAAAGCTCCAGCGGATTCGCTGAAAGTTTTAATCTAAGAGAATCAAATGAATACAATTGAAGATCGTCTAATGGAACTTGAAGCGAAAGTCGCTTTTCAAGATGAAACAATTGAAATATTAAACGATGAGCTTAAAGCGCACCAACAGCAGCTGGCTAAAATGAAACGCCAGACAGAGTTACTTGCAGAAAAGATTAAAGAAGCACAGCAGCCATCTTTAATGTCACAAATGCAAGAGCCGCCACCGCCGCACTATTAATTAGGTAGTGATAGAGCCGGGAATTAATCGCCCGGCTTAAAAACACCAATCACTTGCTCAAATTGGCGTGTTGAGGCTTGCACTGCCTGCTCTGGTTGCGTCATTTTGTGGCCACACTGTACGCACTCCACTTTTTCCACATCATGTTCTTTATAAAGCATCATGGTATCCATGGCCTTACACTCAGGGCATGATGCGCCAGCAATAAAGCGTTTCTTTTGTCTCATAGATGATCTCCCGTGGCATGTAGGCGGCTATTTTAGCCTAATAATTCTCTGTTTGATACGATTGCGAAGGCTAATGTGATCCGTGTTATGATAGCGACAATTAAATCAGTGCTGTGCAAGTAAACATTCATGATCCAAATTTCAGACATCGAACTTCTACGTGGTGGTAACGCCTTACTTAAAGGGGCTTCTGCAACCTTATTCCCAGAACATAAAGTCGGCCTTGTGGGCGCTAATGGCTGTGGTAAATCAACGCTGTTCGCGCTATTAAAGTCTGAATTGCAACTCGATGCCGGTGAATGCCAAATTCCTAAAGACTGGTCAATTGCTTCTGTGAAGCAAGAAACACCCGCGCTCGAAATCAGCGCTCTAGATTATGTATTACAAGGTCACCCTGAATATTACGCGCTAAGAATTGCACTACGCGAAGCTGAGCAAAATAACGACGGCGATGCGCAAGCAAAAGCACATATTGGCCTAGAACATATTCAAGGCTATAGCATTGAGGCAAAAGCAGGAGAGCTATTACACGGTTTAGGTTTTAGTAATGAGCAAATAGACAACCCAGTGAGCGCCTTTTCTGGTGGTTGGCGTATGCGCTTAAACTTAGCACAAGCACTTATTCGTGATGCCGATTTATTACTGCTGGATGAGCCAACCAACCACTTAGATCTCGATGCTGTTTACTGGTTAGAACGCTTTTTACGCGCCTACACAGGCACTCTAGTGCTTATTTCCCATGACCGAGAGTTCTTAGATGCCGTTGTTGACCAAATTTGGCACATAGACGCACAAAAAATAAATGTTTATAAAGGCAATTACTCGCAATTCGAACGCCAAAAAGCAGAGCGCTTATTACAACAACAAGCGATGTTCGAAAAGCAACAAGAACAAATTGCTCATCTAGAAAAATTCATTACACGCTTCAAAGCAAAAGCCAGTAAGGCTAAGCAAGCACAAAGCCGCGTAAAAGCCCTAGAGCGTATGGAAAAGCTGGCCCCAGCCCATGTTGACTCACCCTTTGATTTTGAATTTGCCGAGCCTACAGCGCTGCCAAACCCGTTAATGACTCTCGACCAAGCCAAAGCAGGCTATGGCGACACCACAATTTTACACAGCATCAAGCTAAACCTTGTGCCGGGTAGCCGTATTGCGCTGCTTGGCCGAAATGGTGCGGGTAAATCAACACTGATTAAATTATTAGCTGGCGATTTACAACCTCAAGCAGGTGAAGTATTTCAGCATCAGGGCTTAAATATTGGTTACTTTGCGCAGCATCAACTTGAGTCACTTGATTTAAAAGCCAGCGCGGTTACCCATTTACAACGTTTAAATCCGCAAGCTCCAGAGCAATCACTGCGTGACTTTTTAGGTGGCTTTGCGTTCTTTGGCGATAAAGCTCTTGAGCCAGTTGCGCCATTTTCTGGCGGTGAAAAAGCCCGTTTAGTGCTAGCTATGCTGGTGTACCAAAAGCCAAACCTACTGTTACTGGATGAGCCGACTAACCACCTCGATTTAGAAATGCGCCATGCTTTAGTTATGGCGCTACAAGGCTTTGAAGGCGCTATGGTTACCGTATCGCACGACCGTCATATGCTTAAAAATACCGCTGATGAGTATTACCTCGTTGATAACGGCGAAGTAACACAATTTGGTTATGACCTTGATGCCTATTACCAATGGCTACTGAATGCCAATAAAGAAGCTGCTAAAAGCCCTGAAGATAATGCCCCTAAAGCCCATTCAAGCGTTAACCGCAAAGAGCAAAAGCGCTTAGAAGCTGAGTTCAGAAAGTCAGTGCAGCCGTTGAAAAAGCAAATCGAAAAGCTTGAAAAGCAACTTGATAAGTACTCTACAGAACTTGGTGAAATCGAAAACGCACTTGCCGACAATGACTTATATAATGATGAAAATAAAGCCAAACTGACAGAGCTGCTCGCTAAGCAAGCAAGCTTAACACCCAAGCTTAATGACGTTGAAGAAGAGCTACTCATAGCACTTGAAGAACTTGAAGAAAAAGAGCAGGCCTTTGCCGATGAAACCGCTTAACAGCGAACAGTTTTGGCAGTTTGCATGCAAGCTTTACAGCAAAGACGGCATGCAAGCAAAGCTACTAGGCTATCAAGACCAGCAAGGCAAAAATGTTAACCTTTGCCTGCTGCTTTATTATCTTGATTCTTTAGAGCTGGCTGTAACAGCCTCTCAACTGAGTGAGCTTGAGTCGTGCATTGCCGAGTTTGACCAACAAGCTTTACAGCCCCTACGAGCCACACGCGCCTACCTGAAAACTATTCAAAACGAGATTTCAGACTACCCTACCATCCGCAAAGAGCTACTTAGCGCAGAACTAAAGCTAGAAAAACAACAGCAACAATTACTGATAAGCACAATAAATAGAATGGAACTTTCGCCAACTTTAAAAGTAGACAATTTGGGGGGATATATCAGGGGTTTGTAAGTTCAGTATTTGAAAATTTAATATACGGCTCAATGTGAGCCGTAAAAAAGTTTATATATTATTCTTTAGAGCACCAACCCAAATATCTATAGATTGGATTAATACATGCATTATCAGAACCTGTACCAATCTCATTTGATAGAGTGTGTGATGCTGATGTGTAATCTATATTATCTGTCTCAGCAGATACTGCAATAGAAGGAGCTGTAAATAGTACACCAGCCAAAACAGCTGCAACTTTAACATTCTTTAATCTTTTCATTTTATTGTATTTCCTTAATAAAGCTTTCTCCATTCTACTAAATACGATATCTTGTGGAGATAAGATACCTAGCAACAAAAAAGTAACAATAAAAATACAACTTTGCAATTAAATGTTTACTCAAAAATAAAAAATGGTATAAAAGTATTAATTCATATAAAGTAAATTATCATCGAAAATAGCTAAACTTATTTATATATTTTAAAGTGAATACTATGATTTTCACTCGGTAAAAAAGAAATAATAATACGAAGAGTTATATTTTTAACGAGTTAGCAAGGGTAAAATTTAAACGTTCTAGGTCAAGCCTACTGCTCAACTGACGGCTGAAAGCTGATAACTCCGCTTACGTTGGGTTTCGCTCCGCGAAAACCAACCTACTCCCTCCCATACCTATCATCAAATCGCTCGATGTCAGTTTCATCAAGTATCGCTCCGGTTTGTACTTCGATAACGATCAGTGGCGTGTTTTGTTGATTAGCAAGGCTGTGCAATTGCTTAGCTGCAATATAACAAGATTGATCAGCTGTTAATTCAAATTCGTCATCGCCTACTCGCACACTTGCCACTCCAGAAACAACAACCCAATGCTCTGCACGGTGCTGATGGCGTTGAGTTGAGAGTTTTGCGCCGCTGTTTACGATGATTTTCTTTACTTTAAAGCCAGTGCTTTCAATTAAAGTTCGATAGTTGCCCCAAGGTCTGAATACGGCTTGATGGTGGGTTAGTTTATCGTTATCGACAACAGCAAGCTGTTTAAGTAAATCAGGGAGCTTATCGAGCGCACTTTTGTCTGCCACTAAGGTGGCATCATGAGTATGTATAATTGCTTTATTACTCACGCCGAGCGCCGCGATAGTGTGGTCAGCTTCACTTATAAGTAGATTATTCTCGCTACCTAAGCTCACCCCTTGCGAAGCTAAATAATTGCCATGCTGGTCTTTTTCTGCGATTTTCGACAATGCTGAAAAGCTGCCAACATCGCTCCAATTTAAATCAACAGGAATAACAGCAACGTTAGCGCTACGCTCCAAAATAGCATAATCAATAGAATCACTTGGGCATGCTGTGAGCGCAGCCGCAACAGGCCTTTGAAAACCTAAATCTGCGGTGAAGCTTGCCGCTTTTGCGACACTGTCAGCAATCTTTGGGGCAAAACGATTAAGCTCGCTTAAGTACACATCTGGTAAAAATAAAAACATGCCGCTATTCCAGCCATACTCACCACTGGCAAGGTATTTTTCGGCTAATTGCAGGGCTGGTTTTTCTTTGAACTCAGCCACCTTAAAACAACCTTCATGGGCTAATGGCTCGCCTTGGCGAATATAACCATAGCCGGTATGTGGCTCAGTGGGAGTAATAGCAAAGGTTACTAATTGTTGTTGCTGACAAAGCGCTATCGCATTATCTAAGCAGGCAATAAGCTTATCAAAATCACTGATATGGTGATCAGCAGGCATGACTAGTAAGGGATCGGTTAGACCATTTTGCAATGCAAATTCAGCGGCCAAGGCAATCGCTGGCGCGGTATTTTTACCTTCAGGTTCAAGCAATAAAGTATAGCTATCTGTGATTTCTGCAACTTGCGCTTTAGCGATAAAGCGATGCTCTTCATTGCACACTAAAATTGGCGCATTAAATCGTGAGTCAGCCACTCGTAAAAGCGTGCTCTGTAACAGTGATTTTTCGCTAAGTAAAGATAAAAACTGCTTAGGCATCGCTTTACGCGACAAAGGCCATAAACGAGAACCTATGCCACCAGCAAGAATAACGGGGGTGATTTTGCGACTCATGATTGCTTATAGTAAATAATCCAACCATGAGTTTAACAAATTTTTGAGTATGCGGCTTCGAGCAATTACAGTAACTGAAATTGATCAGCATCTAAGTGAGCAGGAAACGCTCTTCGAAAGTCATCAAGCGGTGATTTTTCTAAGCGCTGAATAATGATGCCCGATTGGTCATCTTCAAGCTTCGCCAAGGTGTCGCCTTTAAAATCATAAACGGCAGTACCACCACTGTGGGCAACATTATTACCATCAGCACCAATGCGATTCACACCCACGACATAACAAAGGTTTTCCATTGCGCGTGCTTTTAGAAGGGTATCCCATACATGGCGACGAGCTGCTGGCCAATTCGCTACGTTGATCATCACATCGTAGTCGTTGCAATTACGCTGAAATACAGGAAAGCGTAAGTCGTAACACACTTGCGGTAAAATACGAAAATCATTGATAGCGAATATCTCGCGCTGCTCGCCTGCTGCGACGAAACTGCCTTCGTTACCTAAACAGAATAAATGGCGTTTGTCGTAATACTTCACTTCGCCATTTGGACAAACCCAATAAAAGCGATTAGCCTTTTTGTCGCCTTTTGCAACTAAAACAGAGCCTGCAACCACAGCATTTTTTTGCTTAGCAGTGGCTTTTAACCAGCTAAGTACCTCGCCTTGTTCTGGTTCGCTGCAATCTAGATTAATCGCAAAACCCGTGGCAAATGTTTCTGGCAAGACAATTAAATCAACCTGCTCGTTTAAACTGTTAAGCTGCTCTGTAAAGTGCGCAAGGTTAGCGCTTTTATCAAGCCAATGCAGTGATGACTGCACTAAAGCTAAGGTTAAAGTTGGCATAAAATCTCCGCGGCACGTTTTAATGTGTCATCATTTTTAGCAAAACATAAACGAATCACTTTGTCGCTGCTTGCACTGTTATAAAACACACTGAGTGGTACAGCTGCAACACCCGCTTGCTCGACCAACCAATGGCAAAACTCAACATCATCAAGATCAGACACATCACTGTAATCGAGTAATAAAAAGTAGGTGCCTTCACTTGGTAATATTTTAAAACGGCTTTGCGCTAGTGCTTCGCTGAGCAAGTCGCGCTTTTGTTGATAAAAGCAACTAAGTTCATCAACATGTTCTGGCTCTAACTCGAGCATATCAGCTAGTGCATGCTGGGCAGGCGTAAAGCTTGAAAAAGTCACATATTGGTGAATTTTACGAAACTCCACCATGAGCTGAGCAGGTGCAACACAATAGCCCATCTTCCAGCCGGTGCTGTGAAAGGTTTTGCCAAAGCTTGAGATCACAAAACTGCGTGCAAATAACTCAGGGTCGGTCAGCGCACTTAAATGCAAAGCGCCATCAAAGGTAATGTGCTCATACACTTCATCGCTAATTACATATAAATCATGCTTAGTAACAAGCGCTTTAAGGGCATTAATATCTTCTGTTTTAAAGATTTTACCGCTTGGGTTATGTGGCGTGTTGATGATGATGACACGTGTTTTGTCTGTTATAACATCGGCTACAGCTTGCCAATCGATTTTGTAGTCTGGCGCATGCAAAGCAACATGAACTGAGCGACCGCCAGCAAGCTCAATTGCCGGTTGATACGAGTCATACGCGGGGTCAAATACCACAACTTCATCACCCTCTTTAACAAGCGCTTGAATTGCTACGAATAATGCCTCTGTTGCCCCTGAAGTGACAGTAACTTGTTGCTCGTAATTTATGTTGTTATGGTATTTTCTAGCTATCAAAGCCGCTATTTGCTGTTGTAGCTTTGCAACCCCACTTGAAGGCGCATATTGATTTACCCCCTCAAGTACATAATGATTGAGCTGTTTTTTTAGTAATTCTGGCGCATCAAATTCAGGAAAACCCTGAGATAAATTAAGCGCTTGGTGCTTATTTGCTAAAGCGGTCATTTGACTAAAAATACTGGTGCCTAAATTCGGCAATTTACTTTCAAACACAGAGGTTCCTTAAAGATGGTTTTGCGCCCGAAGCGATGCTATCATTGCTTAAAACAGATGTATAGCCGTCTAAATAACTTTTAGAATGTCGA
Organism: Pseudoalteromonas sp. P1-8; assembly: GCF_001399985.1. Taxonomy (NCBI): domain Bacteria; kingdom Pseudomonadati; phylum Pseudomonadota; class Gammaproteobacteria; order Alteromonadales; family Pseudoalteromonadaceae; genus Pseudoalteromonas; species Pseudoalteromonas sp. P1-8. Next base: position 163,004 of record NZ_LJSO01000006.1, on the reverse strand, counting down.
GGAATATATGCATAACAATACCGCTATTTCAGAACTAATTGAAGCTGGTAAATGGGTAAGCCAACGTGGCTGGGTCCCTGCTACTGGTGGTAACTTTTCAGCCCGCACTGCAAGCGGTTATGTCGTCACAGCAAGTGGTTTCGATAAAGGTCAACTCGGCACTCATGCATTTATTGAATTTGATCATGAAGGTAATCGCACTAGAGGCTCTGGCAACCCATCAGCTGAAACTGAGCTACATTTAAATATGTATAAGCTGATCCCATCAGCTAAATTTGTTTTGCACACTCATTCTGTTGCGGCAACCGTGTTATCTCGCGTGATCAAAGGCCACGCTATCAATTTGCATGGCTACGAAATGCAAAAATCTTTAAGCGGTGTCAAATCGCACTTAGATACCTTAACTATTCCTATTTTTGATAATGACCAAGACATTGACCGTTTAAGCTTACTGGTCAGTGATCATCACCTTCACACGCCTATTGAGCATGCTGTATTAATTCGTGGCCATGGTTTATATGTCGTTGGTCGAGATATCAAAGAAGTACTTCGCCATTTAGAAGGATTAGAGTTTCTATTTAGCTGTGAGCTTGAGCGCCTAAAACTAGAAGGTATTCAAGCTGGAGTTCAGCCATGATCAAAGCAATTTTAACCGATATTGAAGGCACAATTACCCGCATTTCTTTTGTTAAAGACGTATTATTTCCTTACGCGGCAGGGCAATTACCTGAGTTTGTAAAGTCACATCAAAGCGACCCAGAAGTAGCAGCCCAAATTGAGGCCGTTAAAGCACATATTGAACAACCCGAAGCCGATATCGACACGGTCATTAAACATTTAATTCATTGGATTGAAACAGATCAAAAAATTACCCCACTCAAGCAGTTGCAAGGGTTAATTTGGCAAACGGGCTACGAAAGTGGTGATTTTACTGGCCACCTTTACCCAGATGCTTATGACTTTTTACAAGCCCAAAAGCATGCTGGTAAAAGTTTATATGTCTACTCATCAGGCTCAGTAAAAGCCCAACACCTGATTTTTGAGTTTTCTGACTACGGTGATGTTAGACCTTTATTTAGTGATTACTTCGACACTAAAGTCGGTGCAAAACAACAGCAAAGCTCTTATGAGAATATTATCGCCGAGCTGCCATTTGACGCTGCCGAAGTATTGTTTTTAAGCGATATGGTGGCAGAGCTTGATGCTGCCAAAGCAGCAGGCCTTAGAACTTTGCACCTTGTTCGCGATGGCCAAGCGGTAAGTGATGCTCACCCATATATCAACGACTTTTCGGAATTTAGCGCGGAGCTGTTAGCATGAGTCAATTAACTATTTATAACGATAACAACGCAAACGACATACTGTTTCATAGTGAAGACTTAAGCGCGATTGCGAGTGAGCTGAATGCGGTTGGCGTTCGCTTTGAGCAGTGGCAAGCAACGGCACAGATTGACCAAGAGACCAGTCATGGCGCTATTTTAACTGCTTATGCTAAAGATATAGAGCGCTTAAAAGCTGAAGGCGGCTATCAAACAGTGGATGTTATTTCGCTTGCTAAGGGTAATCCAAATGCCAGCGAACTACGCAGTAAATTCTTGTTTGAACATACACATAGCGAAGATGAAGTTCGTTTTTTTGTGAAAGGCCAAGGCTTATTCTGCTTACACTTAGGCGACAAAGTGTATCAAGTGCTTTGCCAACAGGGCGACCTAATTTCAGTACCAGAACTCACACCACATTGGTTTGATATGGGCAACGACCCTGAATTTACTGCAATTCGCTTATTCAATAATACCGAAGGTTGGGTCGCTAAAAGCACTGAGTCAACTATTGCTACCAACTTCCCACTGCTGGACTAACATGGAAAAACTATTCTCGTACGGTACCTTACAGTACCCGCAGGTTCAGCTTGATACCTTCGGGCGTTTGCTCGAAGGTCAACCTGCTACGCTAACTGGGTATGTCATTGGTGAAGTCGAGATCACCGACGAAGCCGTACTTAAAAGTAGTGGTCAACGTTTTCACCCGGCTTTAATCAAAACAGGCAAACAAACTGATATTGTTAATGGCACTATTTATTTAATCACCGAACAAGAGCTTGCTCAGGCAGATACTTACGAAGTAGATGATTATCAGCGAATTGCAGAAACATTCCAATGTAACAACCAAGCTTGGCTATATGTTGCAAAAAACAGCCTTTAATTTACAAATATAAAACAAAAAGACCCAAATTAAGAACAAAAGCTGCTATTATCCTCCCCATTAATAAGTACTAATTATTTGCTAAAGGACTAAACATGGGGTCGGCATTTTCACCCTTACGCGATACCGTTATTTATGTGGGTGAGTGGCAACTTAACACTCAGCAGCAAACCATCAGCGATGGCACTCATAAGCGTGAACTAGAACCTTTATTATTTAAATTACTGTGTTTCTTTATTGAGCATAATGATCGCATTATCACTCGCCAAGAGCTGGTTGAGAATATTTGGCAACAAAGCTTTGTTGATGACAATGCCATTAACCGTGCCATCTCTGAACTAAGAAAAACTCTTAAATCAGAAAAACAGCCCGGGCAAACCATTAAAACCCATTATCGCAAAGGTTATAGCCTATTTATTGAAGTTAAGCCTCTTGATCACACTGTGAGTACAGAGCCGCTAAAAACAGAAAATGTAATAACAGTAGATAAAGACGCTGATACTCAAGTTAAACCTACGGCCATTAATGAACAAAAAGCGCATTCTTCACGCTGGCCATGGCCTTTTGCAGCGTTAGTGCTTGGTTTATTGATTACTGCTATTTGGTTATTTTCACAACAGCCTAAAGCAAATGATGAAGTACAAAACGACGCGCCATTTTTAGACCTACAAGCTGAAACCATTTCATGGCATAAAGGCTCTCACTATCGTTTAATGCTAAGCCATGACAAAACTAAGCTTGCTTATATTCTAGAAAATGATGGTCAAAGTCTTTTTGTCGTCGATCTAACCACTAAAAAAGAATACGTGATTGCCTCTGGCAATATCTTTTTACAGGGTTGGTCTGAGGATGGAGAGCGATTATTTTACGGCTCTTGTGAAAACAAAGACTACAGCGATTGCATCACTTGGCAAGCAAGCAACCTGTTATCAAGTGAAGCGTTAATAAAGCCACGTATCAACCAATCTTTACTTAATTCTCAGCCAAGTCAGTACATTGAAGTGGGTGATGTCGCAATTTCAAGGCGTAATAATTACCGTGGCTTAACTCATTTATATGCTTTATATGCACAAGATTTAAAAACCGGTGAAGAAATTCGCATTAGCACACCCAACATCACTGGCACTGGGGACTTTATTTTAACAACTATAAAAAACCCGAGCCGCATCATCTTTGAGCGCCATAATGTTGGCCAAGTAGAGATATACATGGCGAATTTAGATGGCAGCTCGCTAAAGCTTTTAACTACCAACGATTACCGTGCATGGGTAGCCACATATGATGAGCAGACCAACTCACTAATTTGGTATAGCCGCGGCACCTCAACTATTGAGTCATTCTCTTTTGATAGTATGAGTCGACAACCCGCTATAAAAGCGCCAGTAAAACGAGCAAATTATGCTTACCCTTTAAGCAAAGAAAGTGTATTGATCAGTACAGACCTTCACGATAAAGATGCCGCAGTCTTTGACCTTAATTCAAAAACAATGAGCTACATCGCCACAGCGAATAAGCATGAAGACGACTTAGTCGCATTAGCCAATAATGATGTGTACTTCTCTGACTTTGAGTTTTCAGAACGACAACACTGGCTCAGAAAAGCAAACCAATACATCAATATCACTGGCAAAATTGGTGAAGATAGTTCAGTAATTGCAGCAAATAGTGACAGTAGCCGACTTGTTAGCTTTAATAAAGCCGATCAGCAATTAACATTATTAAATGCTGCTGATTTCTCAGAAATTAAGCACTGGACACTTCCTGGTAGTACCAAGCTGGCAGCTATAAGGGGTAACAAGATTGCCGTGCTATATACCGATCTTAGCAATCAGCTAAATCAAATAATGATTCTTCACACCAACAGCGATGAAGTGATTAAAAGCACTATAGATACACCCCTAGCTATTGCCTGGTATGACGATACACAGCTGATTGTGCATTCTAAATACGATAAATACCTGCTTTTAGACAGCGATAACAACACCTATAGTGAGCTGACTACACCAGACAAACTAACTGAGTTAAAGCCTTCTATTGTGTCGATGGCAAGTAACCTACATAGTTTGTATATCGCCACTGATACTGAAGTTTTCAGCATTAATTTAGCCACAATGCAGGGCGTTGAGTCAGTACTTCAAATGAAGCCTTCTCACTATATATCGCGCCTTAATGCTAAAAACGACAAGCTGGCAGTGACCTTCTTAACTGCCAACAATCAAAATAGCATTGAGCTCTACACTAAAAAAAGCGCAGAGTAATTTACGACTTTAACTGTTTTAGAATACCTTGCTCGATATCGGACTGGTTATAAACTCCGCTATCGAGCACCCAGCCTGTGACTAGGCTCGCCGGTGTCACATCAAATGCCGGGTTATAAACCTTCGCGTTAATCGGTGCCCACATCGCTTCACCAAAACTACCACTAACACCGCGCACTTCATTAGGACTGCGTTGCTCAATTTCGATATCTGCACCACACAACGTTTGTGTATCAAGTGTAGTAAGTGGCGCAACGACATAAAATGGAATGTTATGGAAATGCGCTAACACAGCAAGGTTATATGTGCCTACCTTATTGGCAAAATCACCATTTGCAGCAATACGGTCTGCACCTACAAAGATTTTATCTACTTTGCCCGCAGCCATTAAACTCGCCGCCATGTTATCGCAAATCAAGGTATAAGGAATTTGCCAGCGCTCAAGCTCAAAAGCCGTTAAACGACCGCCTTGCAGTAGCGGTCGTGTTTCATCAACCCAAACATGAATATCACCATGGCGTTGCTGCGCTTTATAAATCACACCTAATGCAGTGCCTACACCTGCAGTCGCTAACGCACCGGTATTACAATGGGTTAAAATGTTGTCGCCTTTATCAACCAAGGCAGCACCACGCTCTGCCATACTATCGCAAAGAGCAATATCTTCTTTAAATAACTGCTCAGCAGTAGAGACAATAGCTGCAACATAATCAGTCTCTGTTAGCGCTGCACGTAACTTGGCCATGCAGTGCATAAGGTTTACCGCTGTTGGGCGGGTTGCTTCTAGTTCATCAATGGCAATAGCAAGTGCTGATTGACTCATGCCTTGCTCAGCTAGGTGTGCAACCAATAAGCTCGCACCTAAGCCGATTAAAGGTGCGCCCCGGATTTTCAAAGTCAGAATCAAATCTTTCATCGTTTCAACATCGTTACATACATGCCAATGCTGTTGATGTGGCAATAAATACTGATCAAGCACGGTTAGCGTACCTTGCTGATATTTAATACTGCTGGCGCTGAGATCTTGCATACTGAATCCGAATAACTAATGAATAACTAATTTAAGTGAATAGTTATTTTACATCAGTTTTGATAACTAACAAGCTAGATGTATGGACATCTAAACGCTTACAGGTATAGAATGCTCAAAGTTAATTGTATTACGAGATAGAGCCATGGCTAAATACACTGCCTTTAATGCAGAGCATGCTGTTGATTACATTAAAGAACTTGTTAAAAATGAACTAATATCAGTCTTCCCTGCTGATGCAGCACTGACTGCATACGAGTTTGGAGACGGAAACTTAAACTTAGTTTTTCGGGTTGCTGATCAGCACAACAACAGTGTAATTCTAAAGCAAGCACTCCCTTATGCCCGCTGCGTAGGTGAGTCATGGCCATTATCGTTAGACCGCGCCAGAATCGAAGCCGAAGTATTGATTAATCATGGTAAGTTATGCCCAGAGCATACCGTGGCGATATTGCATCACAATGTAGAGCTGGCTTTAACCGTGTTAGAAGATTTAGGTGAGTTACAAATTTTACGTGGCGCACAAATCAACGCAGAGCAATTTCCATTATTGGCCAGTCATGTTGCGCTCTACTTAAGCCGAACAGGCTTTTATAACTCAGACTTTTACTTATCTGCTGAAGATAAAAAAGCCAAAGTCAGTCAATTTATTAATCCTGAATTATGTAAGATCACAGAAGACTTATTCTTTACTGATCCGTACATTGAGCATGAGCGCAATAATTTCCCAACTGAGCTTAATGAGCACGTCGAAAGTATTCGAAATAATGATGGTTTAAAACTGGCCGCAGCGAAATTAAAAGCTAAGTTCTTATCATGCCCGCAAACTTTATTGCATGGCGATATGCATAGTGGCAGCATTTTTGTTGATAGCAAAACCACTAAAATGATCGACCCAGAGTTTGGCTTTTTTGGCCCTGTTGGCTTTGATATCGGCTCATTTATGGGTAACTTGCTACTAAATTACTGTGCCCAAAACGCCCGTATTACAGAGCAAGCAAAACGCCGTCAGTATCAAACCCATTTATTAACCTGCTTACAAGACTGTTATAGCCAATTTGAGCAACATTGGTTAAACCTAGCAAGCAGCGAAGCAACTGATATTAGCTTTGCAAACCGCGCCTTTACCGAAGATTACTTACAACACGTATTGCGTGATGCGATTGGCTACTGTGGCGCTGAACTTATTCGCCGGACTATTGGTTTAGCCCATGTTGCAGATATAGACGGTATTGAAGATGCGCAAGCTCGTTTAGCTGTACAGCAGCAAACTCTCATACTTGGCGAGCAACTGATGCTCAATGCCACAAGCTGTAACAATAAAGATGAGTTTTTTTCGTTATTAATCAGTTTATTAAACTGATAGTCAAAAAGTAAAAAGGCGCTCAATGCGCCTTTTAATTATTCAACTAGATTATTTATTGTAGTGCTCATACATTTTATCGAGCGGCTCTGATAAACCATTTTCTTGTACCACTCGCACATGTTGGCGAGCTAACTCGCGGGCACTTGATACACCACATGAATGAGCAATCAGCCCTGCACCATAATGAATAAACTTATTATAATTGGCGACTCGTTGTGCCTTATCGGTCACATCGAGGCCTCGCTGTAAGCGTTCATTATGAGTCGTAATACCAGTCGGGCAGGTATCTTTATTACATTGTAGAGCCTGAATACAACCAAGCGAAAACATATGACCACGCGCCGACACAATAAAATCAGCGCCCAGAGCGAGTGCCCAAGCCACTTTTGACGGTACGATTAGCTTACCCGATGCAATCACTTTCACTCGCTCTCTGAGACCATGTTTTTTTAGCAGATCAACAACCAAAGGCAGGCTCTCTCGTAGCGGTAAACCAACTGAATCCATCAAGGGTTGAGGGGCAGCGCCCGTTCCACCGTCGGCACTATCAATAGTGATAAAGTCAGGGGCTGATTCTATACCACGATTATTAATTTCGCTGAACAAGCTTTCGAGCCAAGTGTATTCACCAATCACCGCTTTAAAACCGGTTGGTTTACCTGTGGTACTGCGTACCGTTTCAATCATGTCGAGTAAATCTGCTGGGCATTTAATCTCTGGATGACCATTTGGACTAATCGAGTCATGCCCTTCAGGAATACCCCGAATTTTTGCAATTTCAGCAGTCACTTTGCGCCCTGGTAACATCCCCCCTTTACCGGGTTTAGCACCTTGACTCATTTTAATTTCGAACATTTTAACTTGTTCGTGCTCAGCAATCGCTTTGAGTTTTTCGGTGCTTAATTTACCGTGCTCATCTCGTACACCATATTTTGCCGTGCCAATCTGAAACACAATATCAGCGCCACCTTCAAGGTGGTAAGGGCTGAGCCCTCCTTCACCGGTATTCATCCAACAACCTGCTAACTTTGCACCTCGCGATAGTGCGCGAACAGCCGGCTTAGATAAGGCACCAAAGCTCATACCTGAGATATTAAATAACGAGTTTGTTGTATAAGGAGCTTGGCAATAAGGCCCTAACGTAACTTCGCTCGGGTCGAGTGCATCTTCATCTAAGGTTGGAAACGCACAGTTCATAAACATCACAGTACCTGTTGCTTCAAGGCTCTGGGTTGAACCAAAGGCCGTAGTACGGTCAACATTTTTCGCAGCACGATAAACCCAGCTTCGCTCAGCACGATTAAATGGTAGCTCTTCCCTATCCATGGCAAAAAAGTACTGGCGGAAGAATTCACCTTGGCGTTCAAAGAAATAACGAAAGCGGCCGATCACCGGGTAATTACGGCGAATCGCCTGTTTAGATTGCGTCACATCACTAATGTAAAAGCACACAATCACCAGCAAACCTATGCCGAGAGCAAAAATAAACAAGCTGGCAAAAACATCAATACTAAAAATTATAAAATCACTCATCCAAGGCCCCTTTGTGAAATGACATCTCTCAAAGCATATAAGGTGTTTATATTACGTGCAATAAACAAAAAAGGCGTGATGTAAGTCACGCCTTTTCGTTTCTTTTATGCCGCTATGCTGCTCGTTTGGCTAATTCAGCTTTAATATAAAGTTGAATTTGCTCTTCGAGCACTGACATTGGCACTGAGCCATGACGTAATATTTGGTGGTGGAATTCGCGAATATCGAAATCTTGACCAAGTGCTTGCTCAGCTTCGTGGCGTAAACGTTTAATTGTTAGCTCACCAATTTTGTATGACAACGCTTGTGCAGGCCATGAAATATAACGGTCGGTTTCGGTCTTCACGTTATGTAATGAAAGTGCGGTGTTTTCGCTCATAAACTTCATTGCGCGTTCGCGGCTCCAGCCATACATATGCATACCTGTATCAACCACTAAACGTGCTGCACGCCACATTTCATAGGTTAAACGACCAAAATCACTGTATGGGTCTTGATAAAAGCCCGCCTCGATACCTAAAAACTCCGAATATAAGCCCCAACCTTCACCAAATGCCGACAAATATGCATTGCGGCGATAACTTGGTAATGACTCAAGTTCAGCATTTAGCGAGATTTGTAAATGATGCCCTGGTACAGCTTCGTGTAAAGTTAATGCTTCAAGAACATACAACGGGCGCTTATCTAGCGCATAAGTATTAACCCAGTAATAACCTGCTTGGTCATCACGGCGAGAACCTGAGTAACGGCCGGTTGTATATTTAGGGGCAATACTCTCTGGCACTGGCGCAACACCGTACGGCATTCTTGGCAAGGTGTGGAATAACTTAGGTAACTGCGCATCCATTTTCTTGGCGATGTAAGACGCTTCTTTTAGCAAATCTTTAGGTGTTTTTGCGTAAAATTGCGGATCAGTACGTAAAAAGTGCACAAAATCAGCAAACGAGCCTTCAAAGCCTACTTTCTCAATAATTTTTTCCATTTCTGCACGAATACGCGCAACTTCTTGTAAACCCAGCTCATGGATTTCTTTTGGCGTCATATCTGTGGTGGTGTAGTACTTAGCGCGATTTTCGTAAAACGCTTTGCCATTCGGCGTACTTGAAATACCAATATCTGTACGTGCACCCGGTTGATACTCATTGTTAAAGAAAGTTAAGTAACCTTGATATGCCGGAATAACTTGTTCTTTGATAATGGTTTGCGCTTGCTTTTGTAGCGCTGCAAACTCGCTATCACTTAAACCTGCCGTGTTATTTAAAAATGGTTTGTAAAATTCAGACTGTGTCGCATCATCAACAATATAAGCCGTGATTGAGTCTTGATAGCCTTCTAAAACAGCCTTTGGTTGGGTTAGACCCACTTCAAGACCTTTACGCATCCAGCCGATATTTTGCGAAAAATAGCGGGGAATTTGCTGTAATTTAGCAAGATATAGCTGGTAATCTTGTGGTTTTGTGTAATCTGAGCTTGATATCATAAATGATAGGCTAGAATGGAAGCCATACTCAGATGTCAGCGGCATATAGTGCGCATTAAACACATATTCATCGACACTATTTTGCACTTGGCCACGCAAAATAGTCAGGTTAATGCGGTTTTCTTCCGATAACTTATCACGGTCGATAGCGTCTAGCTCGGCAAGTAACTCAGTATTCTTCTTGTATTTTTGTTCTAAAAATTCAGCCGATAGATTTTCTAATAAATAACCATCAACGCCATTTTCTTTACCATATGGGCTGATGCTTTGGCGGTAATTAACAATATTTTCGGCTACTTGAGTAAATTGCTGATCAGCATCAATATTTGTTACTTGGCAAGCGCTTAAAGTACAAGCTAAAGCAACCGCAATAACAGAACGGTTTAAAGTTCGCGACAGTGTTTGTTTCATAGCATTCTTTTTAGTTTTAATCAGTATCGCTAAAGTAGCGCAGCACTGGCTAAAACCCAAGCAAATGCGACCAAGCTCAGGTTAAATACGCTCAAATTAACAGCGTTGTGTAAATAAGAATGAGCAAGGTTTAAGCAATTTTTAATTACACTTGTTAAAGTTGTTGAGAAAATCAGCTAATAGACACAAACGAAACAAATTTAAGTTCCAAAATTAGCGATTTTGCTTTTAAATAGACTGATTACAGATTACTGTAGACTCAGTATTTATGCTTGGAAGCAAATAAACTTTACGGAAGAGATGATTAATTGGTTGATATGCGTATTTAGTGGTATTGAAAAATGATGTTCCATGATCCCATGGCTATTGCTCAAGAAAAAATGACAAAGGTATGTATCTTTTTAGAACATCATGCATTACCGCCGTCACCACTTAACTACCAAGTTGTTTACACCTACGTCAGCCAGTCTAATCCAAAACTTAACGCCGCTATTGACCGTGCCATCGCACAAAGAAAAACCATCGATTGTGTCTATGTAGAACAGCTTTATTTCGATTTTATAGAGCAAGGCCATAAAATGAAAACCGCCATTGTTCGCAACGTTGACTCAGTAATTAACACTCTTTCACGTAATGCTAGCAATAACGAACAAAATATTGTGCGCTTTGCAGATCAAGTTAGTGACTGTGTGCATTCAATCGATGAAAACAATATTGAGCAAACGCGTCACGCATTAAAAATGCTCAGTAAGCAATCAGAAGTGCTGCTCAACCAGCACCGTCAATTTAAGCAAGAAATAGCAAAAGCCAAATCACTGCAAGAAAAAACCCAAAAACAACTCACTCAATTACGCAAACAACACATTACCGACCAACAAACAGGCTTATATAAGCGCCATTACTTGAATCAACAAACCCAACTTTGGGTTGGCCAAAATAAAGCGGTTTGTGCTATCTCTATTCACATTGAGAACTTAAACCATTTTATTGAAAACTATGGCGATGTCATTGGTGAGGTCATTTTAAATAAAGTCGCCAAGCAAGTGCAAAAATACGTACAAGAAAGCGGTTTACCTGGGCGCACGAGTAAAGATGAATTTACCATCTTACTTGCTGATATAGAGCCTGAAACTGCAAACTTAATTGCCGAAAAAGTACGAAATGGCGTAGAAAAGCTGCGCTTTGTCAGCTCAAAAAATGGCACCAAACTTCCTGCTATCACCCTGGCCCTAGGTATCGCTAAACATGAAGGCGATGGCGGCTTTAACAGCTTAGTCCGTAAAGCCTCTTTAGCGGCCGCTAAAGCCAAGTCACTTGGACAAAGTAGTTTTATTGCCGGCCAATAAAGTTCAAAACTGCGCTAAGTCATGAAAAGCCATGCTAATCTGATGATTTAGTTATAATCAAATTGCACCCCACAGCTACAATCAAGTACACTAGTCTTTATTGCCACGATAGAGATTAATCATGAACGAGAATCAAGAAAAGACCACGCATTTTGGCTATAAAACCGTTGCTGAAAACGACAAAGCATCAATGGTTGCAGATGTATTCCACTCAGTCGCTGCAAAGTATGACGTAATGAATGATCTTATGTCGTTCGGTATTCATCGTTTATGGAAACGCCAAACTATTGCAAGTTCAGGTGTTCGCAAAGGTCACTATGTATTAGATCTTGCCGGCGGTACAGGTGATTTAACCGCTAAATTTAGTCAGTTAGTGGGTGAAACCGGTCAGGTTATCTTAGGCGATATTAACTCTTCAATGCTGAAAGTTGGCCGTGAGAAACTTCGTAACCTTGGTCGTGTTGGCAATATCGAATATGTTCAAATGAATGCAGAAGCATTGCCATTTCCTGATAACAGCTTCGACTTAATTACAATTGCCTTTGGTCTTCGCAACGTGACCGATAAAGATAAAGCTCTGCGTTCAATGTATCGTATTCTTAAGCCTGGTGGCCGTTTACTCGTGCTTGAGTTCTCAAAACCAGAACAAGAGATATTAAGCAAAGCCTACGATTTCTACTCATTTAATATCTTACCTAAGATGGGTGAGCTGGTTGCGAATGATGGCGAGTCTTATCAATATCTTGCTGAATCTATTCGTATGCATCCAGATCAAGAAACATTAAAAGGCATGATGGAAGATGCGGGTTTTGAACAAACCAGTTATCAAAACCTTACTGGCGGTATTGTTGCCCTTCACCGTGGTTTTAAATACTAAAAATTCTGTAAATTAAGTAGGTAACGCGATGTTAGCAAACGCTCTGTTATCACTAGTCGAACGAATCATTAATCAACTGCTGCAGTTAGACACTCAGTTAAAGGGTAAGCTTGCAGCAACTGCTGATAAACAGCTGTTGATTGAGATACGTGATTGGCAACAGTCAATTTTGTGTGTTTACAGCGACGAGCAAATTCACTTATACAGTACGCAAGAGCGTAGTTTTGATTGCATGATCAGCGCCGATATCGACACCTTGTTGGCGCTTAAAGATCCATCAATGCTCACGCAACTCATTCGCCAAGATAAGCTCGACTTACAAGGCGACTTAAATCTTGCACAAGGCTTTAGCAATGCCTTTGCTGAGCTTGATATTGACTGGCCTGAGTATTTTTCGCGTTACATTGGCGATGCCCCAGCCCAACAGTTGTGGCTCTCTATTCAAGCTTTAAAGCGTCGTGGTTCACAAACAAAAAGTAAGTTAGAAAACACCTTAACAACGCTTTGCCAAGATGAGTTAGCAGTGACTATACACCCTCTTGAGCTTGCTGAATTTAAACAGCAAAACCGCCAATTAAAAAGCCAAGTATCTCAATTAGAGATGCGAATTAACGCGCTGTTACAGTCTCGCTAATGCGCTAAGGAACTTGTGTGTCGTCTGCTCGTCTTTATTACATCACTAAAACCCTACTGAGCTATGGCTTAGACGAATTAATTCCACGTAAACGAGTGCCTTGGTTTGCCAAACTCGCCCGTGGCAGCTTATTTTGGTTACGTAACCAACATAAAGATAAACCTGCAGGTATGCGCTTACGACTTGCTCTGCAAGAGCTTGGCCCTGTATGGATCAAGTTTGGCCAAATGCTTTCAACACGCCGTGATTTACTCCCTCATGATGTCGCATTAGAGCTTGCACTACTACAAGATCAGGTTGAACCTTTTGAAGGTGAACTTGCCCAGCAGCTTATCGAAAAAGCGCTGGGTATTAATGATATTAGTGAATTGTTTAGTGATTTTTCGCAAACACCTTTAGCATCAGCCTCGATTGCACAAGTTCACACAGCAACCTTAATTGATGAGCATGGCGCACCACAAGATGTAGTGATTAAGGTCATTCGCCCTAACATTAAAGAGCAAATTGATGCCGACTTAATGCTAATGCAAAAAGTCGCGCGCTTAGTTGCTAAGCTATTAAAAGAAGCCAAACGTTTACGCCCTATTGAGGTAGTAAACGAGTACAAAAAAACCTTGCTCGATGAGCTCGACCTAATGCGCGAAGGGGCGAATGCGATTCAGCTACGCCGTAACTTTGAAGACTCAGATTCGCTCTACATTCCTTTTGTTTACAGTGACTACAGCCGCAGTAACGTATTAGTAATGGAGCGCATTTACGGTATTCCAGTATCTGATACCGAAGCATTGCTGGCACAAAATACCAATATGCAGCTACTAGCTGAGCGTGGTGTCGAAGTGTTTTTCACACAAGTATTTCGTGATAGTTTCTTCCACGCTGATATGCACCCAGGTAATATTTTCGTTTCTCGCGAAAACCCTCATAACCCAAAATATATCGGTATTGATTGCGGTATTGTAGGCACCCTTAATCGTGAAGATAAGCGCTATTTAGCAGAAAACTTTATTGCCTTTTTTAACCGTGATTACCGCCAAGTAGCACAACTACACGTTGATTCTGGCTGGGTCCCCGCCGATACCAGCATTGAAGAGTTTGAGTTTGCCATTCGTACTGTGTGTGAGCCAATTTTCAATAAACCACTGGCCGAAATCTCGTTTGGCCATGTGTTAGTCAACCTGTTTAATACGGCTCGTCGCTTTAATATGCAAGTTCAACCGCAATTAGTGTTACTGCAAAAGACGCTGTTGTATGTTGAAGGCCTTGGCAGACAACTGTATCCGCAGCTTGATTTATGGAAAACCGCTAAACCTTTTCTAGAAGATTGGGTCAAAGAACAAGTTGGTCCGCTTGCAGTAATGAAAAAAATGTATGCGAACTTGCCATTTTGGGCAGAAAAAATGCCTGAATTACCTGATTTAATTTATCAAAACTTAAAGCGTCAACAACAACCTGTACAATTGCCAGCGCCGCAATCTGCTAAACCTTTGTTACTCAGCATCTTTGCTGGCAGCTGCTTGATTGTTTCAGGCTTATGTTATTTGCAGCATGACTTAGTTGCCAGTGCAATTACCGCAGGCTTTGCTGTAGCAGGCTTTATTGCAGCATGGCGTAGCGCATAAACTAAGTGCTATTTATGTTTTGGTGAGTATAATCGAGACAAGTCTATTCGATAAATTTGAAAAAACGGAGTAACCCATGGGTTTTGGTGGTATCAGTATTTGGCAATTAATCATTATTTTGGCAATCATCGTATTGTTATTTGGCACAAAAAAACTTCGTGGCATCGGCGGTGATTTAGGTAGCGCAGTAAAAGGCTTTAAAAAAGCCGTATCTGATGATGACCAAGCTAGCGCTAAAAGCGAGCAAATAGAACAAGCTTCTAACACGCAAAACAAAGAAACCGTAGAGAAAAGCAAAGACGACCATAAGGCTTAATCAACATGGGGATGTGGGAACTTGTTGTCGTACTGATCGTGGGTCTAATTGTATTAGGCCCAGAGCGCTTGCCTGTGGCAATTCGCACGGTTAGCCGCTGGGTAAAAACCTTAAAGTCAGTCGCCAACTCAGTTAAAGCAGAAGTGAACGAAGAACTCCGTATCCATGAGCTTCACGAAAACTTAAAAAAAGCAGAGCAACAAAACTTGCAAGAACTATCTCCAGATCTGCAAGACTCTGTAAACGAACTTCAAAAGGCTGCTCAGTCAGTCACCCACAGTTACAAAAAAGACACGCCTGAAAAAGCAGAAAGTAACAATAATGACGAAAAAAAGTGAATTTAATCTCTGCTTTTGTGGTCAATAACAATGATGATGAATAGTAAACTATGACCGAGCAAGCTCACACAGGCTTTGTTGGCCACTTAATTGAGTTACGAAATCGACTCATGAAAGCTTTGTTAAGCATTTTGCTAATATTTATCGCCTTGGTGTACTTTGCCAACGATATATATAGCTTTGTTGCAGCACCACTTATTGCAAACTTGCCTAGCACTGCCACCATGATCGCAACGGATGTAACGGCACCTTTTTTTGCACCGTTTAAACTCACCTTATTTGTGGCGTTATTTGCTGCTATTCCTATGATACTGCACCAAGTTTGGAGCTTTATAGCACCTGGCTTGTATCAACATGAAAAGCGTATGCTAATGCCAATTTTGGCCTCTAGCATCTTGCTATTTTATAGTGGTATCGCTTTTTGCTACTTTGTGGTGTTACCTATTATTTTAGGGTTTTTCACTAACACTGGCCCTGATATGATGACATTAGCGCCTGATATTAGTAGCTACTTAAGTTTTGCTTTAAAACTATTTTTTGCTTTTGGTATTGCCTTTGAAATACCTGTTGCCATCATGCTGTTATGCTGGAGTGGCGCAACAACAACGAAAAGTTTAAAAGAAAAACGGCCTTATATCGTGGTAGGTGTATTTGTAATTGCTATGTTCCTAACACCTCCTGATGTACTGTCACAAACATTACTAGCATTACCCATGCTGTTATTATTTGAATTAGGTTTAATTTTGGCTGCATTTTATACCGCCAAACCTCAACAGGAATCAGAGGAATAAATGAAAAAACAACTCATTCCATTAGTTGCACTGTTAACGATTACTGGCACTGCACAAGCAAACGAAGTTAACTTACAAGCACTACAAGCGTGTACTTTTGTTGAAAATGATTTTAACCGCTTACTTTGTTACGACAACGTAATGGCGGGTAAATCACTATCAAAACCTGCTATAAAAAAACAAATAGAACAACCTGTAGCAAGCTCTGCAGCAGCTACGGCAGCACCCGTTGCCGCTGCATCCGCAACAAATGAACAAATTGTAAAAACAAAAAATGAAGACTTTGGTTTAGAGCATAAAGAAGTTGCCAAAGTAAACGATGACCAGATTAGCGCTAGTGTAAAAAGCGTGAAAAAAGCCCCTTACGGTGAACTCATCATTGAGCTTGAAAATGGTCAGCAATGGCGCCAAGTTGGCTCTGATAGACTAAAACTAAAAGTAGATGACACTGTGATTATTGAACGTGGAATCTTCAATTCTTTCCTTTTAAAGATTGAGGGCCAAAATCGTATGATTCGTGTAAAGCGCACTAACTAATGACCATTTCGCTAGTTGATGCTGGCGTCAACTTAAGCAATCATCAATTTGATGATATTCATGACGCTGTGTTACAACGCGCCGCTGAGGCTAACGTAACACAGCTACTGCTGATTGGCTGCGATCTGCAAAGTAGCCAAGCCTCTCTTAACCTCGCCAAACAATTTAAGCAATTTTGCACTGCGGGGGTTCACCCTCATGATGCAAAAACCGCCGACGAACACCTTGAAGAACACTTAACAACGCTTAGCCAAAACCAGGAAGTAGTTGCTATTGGTGAATGTGGCCTCGATTACAATCGTGACTTTTCTCCTCGGGACGTTCAGCGCAGCGTTTTTAGACGCCAACTGCAGCTAGCTGAGCAGCTGAATATGCCAGTGTATTTGCATGAGCGAGATGCTAGTGAAGATATGCTCGCAATTTTAAGTGACTTCAAAGTACGAGGCGTATTGCACTGTTTTACGGGGGATGAAAAAGCCCTACAAAGTTACCTAGCAATGGGGCTTTATATCGGTGTTACGGGCTGGGTCTGCGATGAACGCCGTGGTGAGCAACTACAAACCTTAGTGCCATCAATCCCTTTAGATCGCTTGTTAATCGAGACTGATGCGCCTTTTTTAATGCCAAGAAATATTAGACCAAGACCGAAGTCTCGTCGCAATGAACCTCAGAACCTTCCTTATGTGTGTCAGCAAATTGCTGATTTAAAAGGCTGTGAATTTACTGAAGTGGCAAAACAAACTACACTAAACTTTCAGCAATTATTTTCCATAAAGGGTTAAGATGAAGCGCCTATGGTCACTTTGTGGCGTACTCTTCGTTTTTTTATTTACTCCTTATTTATTGGCTAACCCACTTATTGTTAGCTCACAATTTAAGTCTCAACATACGCTAAATGTTGAGTACACCCTTGATCCTATTACTCAACAACAAGCGTTTAGCAATGCTAATGTAAAATGGCTGAAAAACCGAGGTGAAACCTTAAATCTAGGCATGACTTTAAAGCCTCTGTGGCTCAAGCTATCGATAAAAAACACATCGTTAAATGATGTCCCCCTGATATTATCGATAGATAACCCTTTACTCGATGAAGTGAGCGTCTTTCATCTGCAAGGTGGGCATGTGTTATTTAACACCAAAATTGGTGACGCCGTTCCTTTAGCTAGTCGGCAAATTAAAAATGAATCGCTGCTAGCCTCATTAACTATTCCAAAAGCCAGCCATTCCGAAATCTTCCTCAAAGTTAAAAACAATGGTGGTTTAAGAGTGCCCCTAAGCCTTTGGAGCCCCTCTGAATATCTAAAACATAAAAGTAAGTTCAATTTATTATACGGCTTATTAGTCGGTTTTATTTTATCTCTCGCACTCACTAATTTAGTGCTTTATGGCTTCTCTAGACGCCGCTATTTCGCCTACACAGGGTTATTACTTACCTTACTTTGGTTGTCGCTAGCCTACCTTTATGGCTATGGTTATCGTTACTTACAACCGAGCGGTTCATCGTTTCAACAGTTAACTATTCCGACTCTATTTTTTATCTGTGGTGCGTTATTTGTGCCCTTGCAAGGCTATATATTCGGCTTTACCAAATCTCGCTTAAATCGCTTTCAGAATTGGCTAGCGTGGGCGGTTGTACTTATTACTGTAACAATGTGGTTCTTACCAATTCATATTGCAATTACACTTTGCTTATTAAGTTTGCCAGTGGTGCTTATCATCTTTGCAAGTATTGCTCTAAAGCAGTTTAACCGTGAGTATAAACAGCCTTGTAGCGCTTTTCTAATCGCCCTATTCGCTTTCTTCTGCGCCATTATTTACAGCGCACTTGGGGTATTTAACCCGTTTAATTTAAATATCGGAGTGCTGTCACTTACCTTTATTTGCTTTTTGGTTTGTAGCTTAAGTTTAAGCTATGCAGTTATAAAACTATTTTTGATGCAGCGCGATGCTGAAGTTGCAGCACAACAAAATGCCTTAGCTGAGAGCAAAGCTAAAGATACTTTAATGCGCGAGCGCCTTGAACTGCAAGAACAAGCTCGCCAAGACCTTGAAGCGAATATCGAGGAGCGTACCTTTGAGTTACAAGTGACATTACGCGAGCTTGAAGAGAAAAACCGAGAGCTTGAACAACTCAATATGGAAGACGCGCTGACAAAAACCAAGAACCGCCGTTACTTCGATAAAAAGCTACTAATGGATATTCGCCGCTCGCGACGTGAACAAACACCTTTAGCCATCATCATGTTAGATATTGACCATTTCAAAGTAATTAATGACACCTACGGTCATTTAACCGGTGATCAAACCATTCAATCAGCTGCCGATGTCATTAAACAGCACCTGAAACGACCTCTCGATGAAGTGGCGCGCTACGGAGGCGAAGAATTTGTGGTGCTGTTGCCTAATACGCCACTGACAGGTGCATTAGAAATTGCCGAACAAATACGCAAAGCAGCCCAAAATACTGATATAATAGTTGCCGGAACAACGATTAAATTTACTTTGAGTGCAGGTGTTTACAGCGCAATTGCTGAAGACATTAATAACCCAAGTTTATTCACTGACTATGCCGACAAAGCCTTATATCATGCCAAGCAAACAGGTCGAAATCGCGTAGTGAGTTATCCTCTACCAGACTAGGAGTATACAAAGCATGGCCCAATCAGGACTCGACCTTTTCCCTTATACACGTATGCGCCGCATGCGTCGTGATGACTTCTCTCGTCGCCTAATGGCTGAAAACCAACTAACTGTTAATGACCTTATTTTTCCTGTATTTGTGTTAGAAGGTAAAAACCGCCGCGAAGCTATTGAGTCTATGCCTGGCATTGAACGTCTTTCTATCGATTTACTACTTGAAGAAGCAAAAGAGCTTGTTGAATTAGGTGTCCCTGCTGTGGCAATTTTCCCGGTAACACCGAGCGATAAAAAATCTCTACTTGCTGAAGAAGCCTATGACCCAGATGCATTAGCACAACGCACTGTTCGCGCACTTAAAGAAGCTTTTCCTACATTAGGTGTGATCACAGATGTTGCACTTGACCCGTTCACTGTTCATGGTCAAGACGGCATTATCGATGACGACGGTTATGTGATTAACGATGTAACAACTGAAATTTTAGTTAAACAAGCGCTATCGCATGCCGAAGCGGGTGCGGATGTAGTTGCACCATCAGACATGATGGATGGACGTATTGGTGCAATTCGTGAAGCACTCGAAGCCGAAGGTCATATCCACACTCGTATCATGGCTTACTCTGCTAAATACGCCTCTAGCTATTATGGCCCATTCCGTGATGCGGTAGGTTCTGCAGGCAACTTAAAAGGTGCCGACAAAAAGACCTATCAAATGGACCCTGCCAACTCTGATGAAGCAATTCGTGAAGTAGCCCTCGATCTACAAGAAGGTGCAGACATGGTGATGGTAAAACCAGGTATGCCATATTTAGATGTAGTACGCCGCGTAAAAGATGAGTTTGGTGTACCCACATTTGCTTACCAAGTAAGTGGTGAATATGCCATGCATAAAGCAGCCATTGATAACGGCTGGCTTGCAGAAGAAGCAATAATCATGGAATCATTACTAGCATTTAAACGTGCTGGCGCCGATGGCATCCTGACTTATTTTGCAAAACAAGCAGCTATTTGGTTAAAAAATAACTAATCTAAAGTAAATGTTCTAAAAATTGGTAATTATTCCTATTTTATTAACATTTTGTATTTAATTTGTCATAGATTTTTCTTAAAGTACTGTGTCCCATATTGGGACTTTTATAATACATACACGGGAAAAATAATGATAAATACAAAATTAACGCCGCTCGCGCTTGTGATTGCAAGCCTGAGCGCACCTGCTTCTGCCAACCTAATCATCTCTGAATACGTTGAAGGAAGCTCTAACAATAAAGCGGTAGAGCTTTACAACACTTCTGGTGCTGAGCTATCGCTTGACGGTTACACCATCTCTTTATACTCAAATGGTAATGGCGATTTAGCAGATCCTAATAACAGCTTAGCTTTAACCGGTACTCTTGCAGCAAATGCAACCTACGTTATTGTTAATGCAGGCTCTGCAGATGAGTTAAAAGCCAATGCGGACATTGAATCAACAATCACTTATTTCAACGGTGATGACGCATTAGTGCTAACTAAAGACGGTGCAATTGTTGATAGCTTTGGTCAACTGGGCGTAGATCCAGGTTCAGCATGGGATGAAGGCGGCGTTTCAACACAAAATAAAACACTTCGCCGTAAAGCTACAATCACTTCAGGCCGTACTGATGCAACCTCAGCGTTTAACCCAAGCGATGAGTGGGAGCAATTCGACCAAGACGATTTCAGCAATATAGGTCAATATGGTGAGAGCACAGAGCCAACGCCTGAACCAGAGCCAGTCACTCCTCTTGAGTGTGGTGCAGAAAAAACCTTAATCAGCGCAATTCAAGGTGAAGGCGGCGACAACCCTCTTATCGACACTGAAGTAGAAGTTGAAGGTGTTGTTACGGCTGACTTCCAAGGTGATGATCAACTAAAAGGCTTCTTCATTAGCTCACTTGCTGCTGATATTGATGAAAACCCACTTACTTCTGAAGGTGTATTCGTTTATTTCGCAGATACCGACGTTGCTGTTGGTGACCATGTGCGTGTTAAAGGTAGCGTGGCTGAATACTACAGCGCAACACAACTAGGCGATGTTAGCCAAGTTGAGATCTGTGCGACAGGTTTATCTACTGACGCAACCGCTATCACTTTACCTGTTGCTGACGTGGCAGACCTTGAAGCTTACGAAGGTATGTTAGTGACCATAGATCAACCTTTAGTCGTTAATAACAACTACGGTCTTGGTCGCTATGGTGAAGTTGACTTAGGTACTGAGCGTTTATACCAAGGTACTCAAGTTGCACTACCAGGTGATGCAGCAAATGCTGTTGAAACTGAAAACCTGAAAAAACAAATCTTAATCGACGATGGTTCAACAAAGCAAAACCTTGATCCTATTGCCTACCCAGGTACGGGCCTTGATGCCTATAACACGTTACGTTTAGGCGATACTGTTAATACGATTACGGGTGTAATGGGTTACAGCTTCGACCGTTACCGTATTCACCCAACAGTACAACCTGAATTCACTGCAACTAACCCTCGTACAGATGCTCCAGAGCTTAACGAAGATGCAGACCTACGTGTTGCAAGCTTCAACGTATTAAACTATTTCAATGGTGATGGCCAAGGCGCAGGCTTCCCTACTAGCCGTGGTGCTGATAGCGAAGAAGAGCTGATTCGCCAAGAAGCTAAATTAGTTAGCGCAATTACAGCTATTAACGCTGATGTTATTGGCTTAATGGAAATCGAAAATGACGGTTTCGGTGAAAATAGCGCTATTGCTAGCTTAGTATCTGCACTTAATGATGAAGATGCAGAAAATATCTACGCATTTGTTGATTTCGGTGTTGACCAAGTTGGTACTGATGCAATCACAACAGCACTGATTTATCGATCAAATAAAGTATCTGAAGTTGGTAAGGCTGCTCATACTACAGTAGAACCTTTCGATTACAGTAATCGCCCGCCAATTGCACAAAGCTTCCAATCTCTTGAAAGCGAAGAAATCTTCACTGTTGCCGTTGCCCACCTAAAATCTAAAGGCGGCTGTGGTAGCGCTGAAGGTAATAATGCTGACTTAGGCGATGGTCAAGCATGTTGGAATGAAATCCGTGTTGCGGGTGCAAATGCATATGCTGATTGGTTAGCAACTTACCCAACTGAAGTTGAAGATGAAGATATCATCCTAGTCGGTGATATGAACTCTTATGCGATGGAAGATCCTATCCGTGCATTTGCAGATAAAGGTCTGAAGAGTGCGGTTGCTGAACTAGACGGCGACACATTAGGTTACTCTTATAGCTTCTCTGGCCGCATTGGTAGCCTTGACCACGCACTAGTCTCTGAATCTATGCTTGCTAAAGTTGTCGCTGCTACGGATTGGCATATCAATGCCGATGAGCCAATCAGCCTAGACTACAACCTTGAGTATAAGTCATCGACACAACAAGCTAGCCTATACGCTGACAATGCATACCGCGCATCTGATCACGATCCAGTGATTGTTGATATTCAATCTGCAGAGCCTATTCCTGCAGAGCAGGCACCAGTAATCGAAGCGAGTCAATCATTCGAAATCGTAGAAAATAGTGAAATTGGCGCTGTGATTGGCCAACTAGTTTTCTCTGATGGTGATGCTGATTACACCCCAGTAGTAAGCTTTAGCATTGAAGGTGAGCATGCTGATGCGATTGCAATTAGTGCTGCAGGTGAAATCACAGTGGCTAAAGAGCTAGACTTCGAAGAAGAAGACAAGCTTACGCTGATGATCCGTGCAGAAGATAGCGCAGGTAACCTATCAGAAGCACAACTGCTATACATCAACATCACAAACGATGAAGCTGATGATGAAGTAGAAGATGTAGCTGAAGAAGTTGAAGAAGAAACAGAAGAAGAGTCAAAAGACGATGATTCTGGTTCATTTGCTTGGTTAAGCTTACTTGCTTTACCATTTGCACTTCGTCGTCGTATGAAAAAATAAACGACACTGCATATGAATAAGGCCGCATTTCGCGGCCTTTTTTATTTCAGTTCACTTAATTTAGCATTATTGAGGCTTGCTAGTATTAGGCTTTACATTGCAGATTAGGCTTTATGGCACAACCTGCTTTTGACTTATAGAGCTTAGCAATGTCAATCTGTTGCAGCTCATCAATCTGCCAGTTCATAAACTGGTGTGTTTTACCATTCGCTAAGGTAATTTTAAATACTGTGATGAATGCCATTGGGTTAAATTCAACAGTGACAATATCTTCAGCGTTGATGTAACGCTTACCTAATCCTCGCGAATAACAAATCCCCGCCTTGTAACAGTGTAAGAAGCGCAGTTCTAAAAAATTTAATAGAGTAATAAATAGCAGAACAGGCAACAATAGCATCAAAATTGATGCTCCTAGCAAAGTAACGCTTAATGCAACAAGAATAGCCAGTGCTATCTTGCTTCCCTGTAGAGTCCAATTAGGACTTAACTTAATCGTTTTCATGAGTATATTTCTATAGTTGTAATATTTAATAAGCAGACGTTTAATACAAAATGATTAAAAAATCATTCGGGCGCCATTTTACATAGACTAAAAAAGGTACACAAGGTACAAAAAAGCACTTTTTTACTAGAACAAAGTAATTAGCCTACAACTTACTAATAAGCTTATATATTTCTTGAAAACTAAATTTGTATTAAAATCGTACAATTTAAGAGCAGCAGCACTTAAATCGTATTAGCTATTTAGAAAATACTTTAAAAGTGCGATATCTGTACCGGTACATTAATAACTCAAAGCTGAATGGTTAATTAACATACAAAGGAAAGAAATGATTACTTTGTAATCGAAAAAATTACGACAATACATTTACGATTTTTAGGCAATAAAAAACCCGCAACAAGTGCGGGTTTTTTTAAAAGAAGTTAAGAAGCTAATTACTTAGCAGCTTTTTTCTCTTTTTCTGCAGCGATTACTGTTTCAGCAACGTTTGCAGGACATGGTGCGTAGTGTGAGAACTCCATAGAGAACTGACCACGACCAGAAGTGATAGTACGTAAGTGGCCGATGTAACCGAACATTTCAGAAAGTGGTACATCACCCTTGATGCGAACGCCCATTGCGCCAGCTTCTTGGTCTTTGATCATACCACGACGACGGTTAAGGTCACCGATTACGTCACCTACGTTGTCTTCCGGAGTGAATACGTCAACTTTCATGATTGGCTCAAGAAGTTGTGCACCCGCTTTAGGGATAGACTGACGGAAAGCGCCTTTAGCAGCGATTTCGAACGCGATTGCTGATGAGTCAACTGCGTGGAAAGCACCGTCGAAAAGCTCAACTTCAACGTCTAATACTGGGAAGCCAGCTAGAACACCTTCTTGCATCATTGATGCGAAGCCTTTCTCAACTGCAGGCCAGAATTCTTTAGGTACGTTACCACCAACAACTGATGAAGAGAACGTGAAGCCTGAGTTTTGCTCGCCTGGCTTGATGCGGTAATCGATCTTACCGAATTGACCAGAACCACCAGATTGTTTCTTATGCGTGTAGCTATCTTCGATTTCTTTCGTGATAGTTTCACGGTAAGCAACCTGAGGTTGACCAACAACTAGGTCTACGCCGTAAGTACGCTTAAGGATATCTACTTTGATATCTAAGTGAAGCTCACCCATACCTTTAAGGATGGTTTCGCCTGAATCTTCGTCAGTTTCAACTTGGAATGAAGGATCTTCTGCAACCATCTTACCGATCGCGATACCCATCTTCTCGTTACCGCCTTTGTCTTTAGGAGCAACAGCGATTGAGATTACTGGATCAGGGAAGATCATCGCTTCAAGTGTACATTCGTGCTTAGGATCACAAAGAGTGTGACCAGTTTGAACGTTCTTCATACCAACAACAGCGATGATGTCACCCGCTTGTGCTTCAGTAAGTTCGTTACGCTCGTCAGCTTGCATCTCAACCATACGGCCGATACGCTCTGTTTTACCAGTTGCTGAGTTAAGGATTGTGTCACCTTTCTTCATGCGACCAGCGTAGATACGGATGAACGTAAGTGCACCGAAACGGTCGTCCATGATTTTGAACGCTAACGCTTTAAGTGGCTCATCTGCAGAAACAGTTGCTACTTCACCAGTAGGCTCACCAGTTTCAGGATCAGTTAGAGGTTGTGGGTCAACTTCTGTAGGCGAAGGTAGGTAATCTACAACCGCGTCTAGTACTAACTGCATACCTTTGTTTTTGAATGCAGAACCACAGTATGTTGGGAAGAACGCAAGATCACGAGTACCTTTACGGATACAACGTTTGATGTCTTCTAGAGAAGGCTCTTCACCTTCCATGTAAGCCATCATTAGGTCTTCGTCTTGCTCAACAGCAGACTCAACAAGCATCTCATGGTATTCATCAACTTTGTCTACCATGTCAGCTGGAACGTCTTGTACTTCGTAGTTTTCAGGAAGACCAGTGTCATCCCAAACGTATGCTTTTTTCTCAAGTACGTCTACAACACCAGTGAATTGGTCTTCGATACCGATTGGTAAAGTCATAACTAGTGGGTTAGCACCAAGTACTTTCTCAACTTGACCAACAACACGGTAGAAATCAGCACCCATACGGTCTAGTTTGTTTACGAAGATTACACGTGCAACTTCTGATTCGTTCGCATAACGCCAGTTAGTTTCTGACTGCGGCTCAACACCACCAGAACCACAGAATACACCGATACCACCGTCTAGTACTTTAAGTGAACGGTATACTTCTACTGTGAAGTCAACGTGTCCCGGAGTATCGATAACGTTTAAGCGGTGGCCTTTCCACTCACAAGTTACAGCTGCTGATTGGATTGTAATACCGCGCTCAGCTTCTTGTTCCATGAAGTCAGTAGTAGACTCACCGTCGTGTACCTCACCAGTCTTATGAATTTTACCCGTAAGCTTAAGGATACGCTCAGTGGTGGTAGTTTTACCCGCGTCAACGTGGGCGAAAATACCAATATTTCTGTACTTCGATAAATCTGCCATTATTTTACTCTTAATAAAGTCGAAAAATTATTCGGCGGGAGTATAGCATTACTTAAAGCGAACATCACCATCGAAGTCGCTTAAAATGCAATCAATTTTATAAAATTTTTCTATGCTCAGGATAAGCGGCACTTTTTAACGTGCCGAACAGTGAATTTATGCTACTAAAATCGCTAATTTAGCACTGGTTTGGCTATTAAATGATGCGATTAGCTGCTTGTCATTTTATAACAGCGCTCAGGTCGCCCGATACTTCCGTAGCTCTGATCAGCACTGACTTGCTCAGCTTCAAGCAAGTATTCGAGGTAACGACGGGCTGTTGAGCGGCTTACGCCGACTAAATCCCCCATTTGCTGAGCAGTAAAAGCCGTGCCAATATTCGCTCTAAAAGCTTTTAAGATCTTTTGCAAAGTAAGCTGATCCACCCCTTTTGGCAGCCTAACTGGGGCTTTTAACTGTTCTTGCGATCCAAATAAAGTATCGACCATAGATTGGGTTACTTCATCGGCATCTGACAAACATTGCTGCCTTGCTTCAAATCGCGCTAGCGCTTGATCTAAGCGATTTAGCATTAATGGTTTGACTAAGAAGTCACAGGCACCAAGCTGCATGGCTTTTTCCAGTGTTTCTACTTCTTTTGCTGCGGTTAACAGCATTACTTCGCTTTTCATTTCTTCGCGGCGTAATTCATTGAGTAAATCAAGGCCATTACCATCGGGTAAATGAATATCAAGCAAAATTAAATCGGCATTAATAGCCGATAATAGCGCTTTTGCAGTGGCAAGATTGCCTGCAATACCCACAACCTGATATTGCCCCTGACGCAGTGTTTGCCGCGCCCCTTGTTGGCCAGCAACGCCATGAGGAAGTAATAAGTACTGCGCCAATAATTGAGCAACTTCTACTTCGTCTTCAACAATGACAACTGAGTAAGTCATGTTCTTTACCTTTTATTTATAGGCTGATCATTTTTTATTATTTTGGAATGTAGACACTTAATCGTGCCCCCATCAGATCAGACTCACCTATTTCTAAACTACCACGACACGAATCTAAGTTGGTTTTAACTAAATAAAGGCCGATACCATGCTCAGCCCCTGACTTAGAACTGTATTGTGGTGTAAATATCACATCCTTGTCATCGCCTAAACCAAAACCGCTGTCTTCAACATCAAACAATAATGTTTTGCTGGTTTCATCAACCGTAACACGAACCTTAGGGGTACGTGTATCGCTAGCTCGAATAGCAGCTTCAATTGCGTTATCAATCAAATTGCCAAGTATCGAGACAACCCGTTCAAGCATATCTTTACGGGTGATCGATCCTAATAAGCTATCTGGATTAAGCTCAAGTATCACGTTTAATTCACGGGCTTTATGGTATTTACCAACCAATAAACCTGCTAGTACCGGATCTTGGATCCTTTCGAGTAAATGATGGATCTGCGCTTGCGAGCCTTTACTTTCTTGACCAATTAACTCAATCGCCTGATCCGTTTGCCCCATCTGAATTAACGCACCAATTAAGTTTAGCTTGTTCGAGTAATCATGCGTTTGCACTCGTAATAACTCAGCAAAGGCTTGCACTTTGGTTAATTGCTGCGATAAATATTCAAGCTCATCCGCAGGGCGCATACTCAATAAAATACCATCAGCTTGACCTTGCACTTGCAATGCATATCGCGACAACACAATGCGTTTATCGGCGGCAAATAATTCAAAACCAACAATCGGACGCTGTTGGTTATGCATTAAAAACTCACTATGTTCAGGAAGTAAGTCTGCAAGTTTAAGTGGTTGATGAATACAGCTGGTCGGTTTACCGAGGATTTCGCAGGCACGTTGATTTAAGTTACGTACATTACCTTCAGGATCGAGGGCGATAATGCCGCTACGAACAGTATTCAAAATAGCATCTTGCTCAGAGAACAACCGTGCTATTTCATCAGGCTGTAAACCAAAAATAGCATTACGAACCCGTTGACCAATATACACCGCGGCCAAAATACTTAAACCGACTAACAACAAACCCCAAAGCATAATTTCAGCACTGCGAGCACGAATAAGCGGTTCAATTGATTGCACTAAAAAGCCAACCGATACCAAGCCGATGACTTCGCCTCGCTCTGAGAGCACAGGGACTTTGCCACGAATAGACTCGCCCAAACTTCCTTTTGCAATCGACACATAACGCTCACCACGCAGTGCCGCTTTACTGTCACCACCCACCATCGGCTTACCGAGCTTGTCGGGGTCTGGGTGAACAATGCGGCGGGTATTGTTATCGCCAATCACGATAAAGCTGGCTGCGGTAAGTTCACGAATATGCTCTATTTGCGTATTTAACTCATCAAGCCCTTGCTTGGTTTGCAATGCGTTTTGCACGTCATCCCGTGAGGCTATACTGGTTGCGAGCGCAAGCGCTTTATCGCCCATGTGGTTATGTAAGCTTTCTGCGGTGATCTGATACACCAAAGCGCCAAACAATACAGCCTGTAAAACACATAGACCGGTAACCCAAATGATGAGCCGCGTTTCTAAGCGCTTAGGTTTTTTAACCACATGCTGAAATGGGTTTAGCTTATTGGTGTATCTCATATCAGTGCCTTGTTCTACGCATGTTGCTCTGCTTGCGTAGCTGCTTTTTCTTTACGACGTTGGACAATATAGTCTTTCAGTGGGAACAACAACACTAAGATCGAAATCACAAAAATACTCAGTGTTAATGGGCGGTCCCATAAAAAGCTTAGTGAACCATCTGAAATCATCATGGCACGACGGAAGTTTCGCTCAATCATATCACCGAGGATAAAGCCAAGTAATAAAGGTGCCATCGGGAAAGCTAACAAGCGAAGCACCAAGGCCACCAGCGCAAAGCCCACCATCATAAATAAATCAAAGGTGTTAAATGACACTAAGTACACACCAATTAAGCTGAAGAATAAAATCATCACTGTCAGCACAGATTTAGGCATTGCCAACACTTTAGCGAAATATGGGATCAACGGCAGATTCAAAATCAGCAGTACAATATTGCCAAAGTACATACTGACAATGACAGCCCAAAACACGCTTGGGTTTTCTTGCATTAACATAGGGCCCGGCTGAATACCGTAGGCAATTAATGCACCTAGCATAATAGCTGTTGTACCAGAGCCTGGAATACCTAAAGTCAGTAATGGTACAAATGAGCCAGTACAAGCTGCATTATTAGCCGACTCGGGTGCCGCTAAGCCACGCATCGAACCCTTACCAAATTTATCTTTCAGCGCTTTTGGAGCAAGATTACGCTCAGTGGCATAGGCCATAAAGCTGGCAATGGTTGCCCCTGCGCCCGGTAACACACCGACTATAAAACCAAGTAAAGATGAGCGACCAACCACAGGAGCCATGTCTTTTACTTCTTCTTTAGTCAGTTTTGTTGAGCCAATTTTTGGCGTATCAGGATCATCAATTTTTTTATCTGGTTCAGCTTCAGGGCGTGCCACATTAATCAGCGCCTCAGCCAACGCAAACGTTGCCATCGCTACTAATAAAAAGCTAATACCATCTAATAAATCAGCTTGGCCAAAAGTAAAGCGCTCGGTACCTGAAGAGGGATCAATACCTACCGTTGCCAGCATTAAGCCAAATACCGTCATCATCATGGCTTTTAAGAATTGCCCTTTATTAGAGAACGCAGCGATAGCCGTTAAGCCTAAAAACATCAGTACAACATAATCAGGCGATTGGAAACTTAATGACACTTTCGCTAATAATGGCGCAGCCACCATCAATAAAATGGCGCCAATGGTCCCGCCTATAAAGGATGAATAAGCGGCAATCGCAAGGGCTTTACCTGCCTTACCCTGCTTTGCTAGCGGGTAGCCATCAAACGATGACGCTACCGTACCCGCTACACCCGGCGCATTAATCAAAATTGAAGAAGTAGAGCCACCGAATATAGCCCCGTAGTAAACACCGGCCATTAAAATCATGCCCGAATCAGCACCGATGCTGTAAGTGATCGGGATCATCAACGCAATCGCGGTAATTGGGCCAAGACCCGGTAGCATACCGATGAACGTGCCAACAAAGCAGCCAACAATTACATATAACAAGTTGTTCCAGTCGAGTACGGTCGACAAACCTAACATAATTCCATCAAGCATAACTTAACTCCACAGATTGCCAGGTACTAAGTAAATGCCCAGTACTTGTGTCATTAAAAACCAAAAAACCACGGCCACAGGCACAGAAGCAAACAACAACACTGCCTTACGGCGTTCGCCCATGATAAAAAAGCCCGTAATTAAAAATGCACTGGTGGCAATTAAAAAACCGAACGGTTCAAGCATGGCGCTATAAGCAACCATTAAAACCAACAATGCAAAGGTACGTAGTAAGTTGCCCTTACTGAGTAGCTCTGCTTTTTCTGCAGGCGCTTGCTTTAATAAGTTGGCACCAATCGATAGTACACACACCACGATACCAAATACTGCATACACTTTTGGTAAGGTTGCAGAAGTAACGCTTTCGTACTCTTCAAATGGCATAAGTGGAATTTGCCAAGCCACAAGGGCGTAGAGGGTAAAGAGGACCAAGAATAAACTTGGTCCAATTAGTTCACGGTTTAACATCGTCTAACCTTAGCCTCGGATAAAACCAAGTTCTTTCATTACAACGCGTAATTGCGCTTCTTGCTGCTCAAGCGATTTAATAAACGCTTCTTTTTCTTGAAATAGATTTAGCCAACCATTACGGGCACGAACCGCTTCCCATTCAGGGGTTTGTTGCAACTTACGTAGTTTTTCTGTGTACTCGGCAAGTTTGTCTGCTGGTAAATCTGGGGTTGCAAAAAAGCCGCGCCAGTTTACGAACTCCATGTCGTAACCTAGCGACTTTAAGGTTGGAATTGCTGGGTAATCTGGCAATTTATCTGCAGAAGTCACCGCTAAAATACGTGCCTGGCCACCATTAGCGACTTCGAGTGCTTCACTTAAGCCTGTTGAAAGTAAGTTGACCTCACCCGACAGTAAACCAGCTTTCGCTTTACCACCGGCATCGTAAGGAATGTAACGTAATCGACGACCATCAAGACCCGCCGCTTTAACCGCTTGTGCAGCCACTAAGTGATCCATGCTGCCGCGCGCAGAGCCACCTGCTACTTTTACAGAGCCTGGGTCTTTTTTCATTGCATCAATAACGTCTTGCCATGTTTTAAATGGCGAGTCATTACGCACCACAAATGCACCATAATCAGCAATCATGCTGGCAACTGGTGTTAAATCGCGATAACTGTAAGGAATTTTGCCTGATAATGCGCGCAGTACGATAGGCGTTGAGTTAACCATCAACATATCGCCTTTTTTAGTGCCCGACTCAATCAAGTAAGCAATTGCACGGCCACCGCCGCCGCCCGACATATTCTGAAACGATGCATTATCTTCAATGCCCGCTTTTACCATTGCTTCACCAACACCACGTGCTGTGGTATCCCAACCGCCGCCTGGGCCACCCGGTACCAAAAAGTGTAAGTTTGCTAATGCCAGTGGGCTGGCTACTAATAATGAAGCTGCTAAAACAGATCTTTTTAATGATTTAAACATAGTCATAATGCACGACTCCTAAAATAAGTACTGCATACGAGCACTGATGCCCATACCTGAATCTTCATCACCTACCAGCGTAGAAGCACCGGCACCATCAACATCGCTGTAAATCAGGTTGCCCATAAATTTGATATCGCTGCTTAGGTAATATGATGTGCCTAATGTATAAGTGGTTACGTCGGTACCTTGCTGTTTGCTGCTAGCGTTCATTTGTGACACACGTGCAACCAGCTCCCATGCATCTTTAATCCCTTTTGGTTGTACAAATAATGCTGAGCCTGCTTTGTAACGGCGCTGCTCACCGCCTAAGAAGTAACTTGCCGAGACATGAAAGCCATCAAAACGTTCACCATCAAGTTCGTTGCTACTATCTACCGTATCAAGGTAACGGCTGGCATATTCAGCCTCTAGAGTGAATGCATTCGCTTGGTAGGCAAATTCAAGACCGCTTTGCGACATGCTATTTAGCGCTGCGGTTTCACCACCGACTGCGTAATCCACTAAGCGAACATTGGTTTCACGCACTTCACCACGGGCAAAACGAGCGCTTAAATCATTGTCGCCCATATCACGATAAGAGTGCCAAGCACCTAAATGAATCACATCACCCGGCGCTGCACTAGACCAAGTTAAGCGACCTGTTACAGCCAATGTCAGTTTGTCATCTTCGTCATGGCCCGATGCACCAAACGCATCGTTTTTGTAAACACCCACGGCGTAACGTAAGCCTGAATCTTTAAAGTATTGATAAGCCGAGATACCCCAGCGGAAGAAAGGCGAGAAGGTGTTAGCAAGGGTGCTACGCTCAATAGTATTAATGTGTTTAGAACTAGTCAGCGCATTGAGCGACATGTCTTCACGAATTTTACCGGCTTTTACTTTTAAGCCGTTGTCGAATGCATAACGTACCCGCGCTAACACGATTTCAGCCGTGCCTTCAGAAAATTCGAGTAGTAATTTGTGATCCCAGTTGCCATGTTCACTTTCAACATAAGTACGGATACGACGTGGGAAGAAGTCGCTGCCTCCAGCGCCATCATTGTCGGCATTGTAAGCACCGTCGAAATAGTTGTAATCAAGTTGCACGCGACCACCAAATTCTAGGTTGAAGCCGCTAGATGTTTTTAATGAATCCACTTCTTTTTGAAGTGCATCGAGTTGTTGCTGTAGTTGTTCAGTGTCGCTTTGTGCGAATGCTGATGTACTTGCTAACGCCGCTGCAACGGCTAAAGCGAGCTGTGTGTTACTTGCTTTCATGAATTACTCCACACCAGATTATAGTTATTTGTTGTCGTTGATCGGCCGACTGCAAATGGCGATCTGGTTTGGAGCATAGTGTTAACGATAGATTAACGAAATGTTTAGGGGGTAAGTTGCATTGATGATGATAAATGGCTTTTTGTTCATAAAACCCATGAACAAAAAGCACATTACTGGGGGTTAGTATAAAATCTAGGCAAATTAGCTGCTTAAAAGTCGCAAAACTAGCTAAAAGTCATCTCAGGAACGTCACCAGAGACAATAAGTTTGCCCTGTGTCTTAGCAATAATCTCATCAACCGAGACACCTGGCGCACGCTCTAATAAATGAAATGCACCGTCTTTAATTTCTAAAAGTGCCAAATCGGTGATCACTTTATTGATACAACCAACGCCCGTTAACGGCAAACTACATTCGGTCAGCAGTTTTGATTCGCCATGCTTGTTGGCATGGGTCATAGTACAAATAATGTTTTTAGCACCAGCCACCAAGTCCATCGCACCGCCCATTCCTTTAACCAGCTTTTTCGGGATCATCCAACTAGCTATGTTGCCGTTTTGGTCTACTTCAAACGCGCCCAGCACGGTTAAATCAACGTGGCCGCCGCGGATCATGGCAAAGCTTTCTGCGGAGCTAAATATAGCCGCCCCCGTTGCAGCGGTGACCGTTTCTTTACCTGCGTTGATCATATCGGCATCAACTTGGTCTGCACTTGGGTATGGCCCCATACCGAGTAAACCATTTTCAGATTGCAGCATCACTTCGATGCCATCAGGGACGTAATTAGCAACCAAGGTTGGAATACCTATACCTAAGTTAACGTAGTAACCATCCTGTAGTTCCATCGCCACGCGTTTAGCGATTTGTTCTCGTGATAATGCCATCAGCGTGCTCCTTATTGATTCTCTTGCTTAGTGGTAACTTTCTCGATGCGCTTTTCAAATTCACCTTTAATCACTCGGTCAATATAGATACCCGGCGTGTGAATTTGGCTTGGCTCTAGTTCCCCTGGCTCAACAATTTCTTCAACTTCAAGAACCGTAATTTTGCCTGCGGTTGCTGCCATCGGATTAAAGTTCATCGCCGTATGACGATAAATGCAGTTACCGTAGCGATCTGCTTTCCACGCTTTAACTATCGCAAAGTCGCCAGTAATGCTTGGCTCTAATAAATAATCGCGACCATTAATATTGCGGGTTTCTTTACCGTCAGCCACCGGTGTACCGACACCCGTTGCGGTATAAAATGCAGGAATACCCGCACCACCAGCACGCATTTTTTCAGCTAAAGTGCCTTGCGGTGTGAGCTCAACTTCAAGTTCACCATTTAATAGTTGCTGCTCAAATAGCGCGTTTTCACCAACGTAAGAGGCAACCATCTTACTGATTTGCTTGTCTTCAAGTAGCACTCCTAAACCAAAACCATCAACGCCACAGTTATTCGATACCACTGTTAAACCACGAGTGCCTTGACGTTTAATTTGCGCAATTAGTCCTTCAGGAATACCGCATAAACCAAAACCACCGGCTATCACTGTCATGCCATCTTCAAGGCCAGCCATCGCTTCGCTATAACTTGTAACTACTTTATCAAAACCTGCCATTGGCTCCTCCTATTGTGCAGTCCAACCGCCATCAATGGCGATTGCTTGGGCGGTAATATTGCGTGCTGCATCGGCCATTAAAAAGCTAACGGTATGCAGGATCTCATCTAAGCCGATAAATGCTTTTTTCGGCATCGGTGCTAGCATAATTGTGTCGATCACTTGTTGCTCAGAAATGCCATGTTCTTTAGCTTGCGAGGCAATTTGTTGCTCCACAAGCGGCGTTTTTACATACGCTGGGCACACAGTATTAATCGTGATGTTGGCATCACCCGTTTCGAGTGCCATGGTTTTAGCAAAGCCGATTAAGCCATGTTTTGCAGCGATATAAGCCGACTTATATTTAGACGCCACCATCGCATGGATTGAGCCAATATTAATGATGCGACCAAAATCTTGCTCACGCATACGAGGGAGTACCGCCTTGGTCATCATCGCTGGGCCAACGAGCATAACTTGCTGTAAGAACTGCCATTTATCAGCCGGAAAATCTTCAAGCTTTGCAACGTGCTGAATACCCGCATTATTAATAAGTACATCAATTGGCTGATTAAGCTCAGTGAAAAACTGCTCTATTGCATCACTGTCTGCCACATTAAGTGCATACCCTTCGGCGCTACCACCTTGCTCAACAATGCCTGCAGCCGCTTGTTGTGCTGCTTGCTGATTTAAATCAGTCACAATAATAGTGTGACCTTGCATCGCCAGTTGCTGGGCAACATATAGACCAATACCACTGGCTGCACCGGTAATTAAAACTGTTTTGCTCATCGGGTTACTCCTCTAAAAACTCACTGATAAGCTGCGCTTTCGGGGCGATTGAGAAAATGCCATCAAGGTGTCCCCAGCCCCCTTCTATTTCTGAAATCTCAACGTCTTTACCTGTCGCTTTCATGGTGTCAAACACAGTACGCATGTTTTCAGGGCGAAGCAGTAAGTCGTTCGTTGCGGGTAGTAATAATGTTTTGGCAGAGACATTTTTAAGTGCCGTTGTTAAATCACTTTGCATGCCAGCGGTAAATAGTTGTGATGCCCGGACCAAATAAAGTACATGGTTGGCATCTTGCGTTTTCGCTCGTGCCATTGCGCGTTGAGCGAGTACTTGGTTTAACTTAGGCAAGGTGCGAATATCTTTTAATGCACCTTCATCCAATACATTAAAGTCAGGGAAGCTCGCGTTATAAATAATTGGATGCATCGCATCTTGTGTAATATTAAGCATGGTTGCCGCTAAGCCATCTAACGGGCGCTCTTTGCCGTAGTAATTACCTTGCTGCCAGTTTTTATCTAAACGAATTGGTAACGCCCATTTTTCAAGTGCCGCAACTGTCCATGCATCCATAGTTGCAGCGCCAATCACATGAATTAAACGCTCTACTTTATCTGGGTAACGTGTTGCCCACTCAAGTGCTTGAAACGAGCCCATTGATGCGCCCATCACAGCATGTAATTTAGTGATACCTAGGCTGTCGAGTAAGCGCTTTTGCACATTCACAAAGTCAGTAATCGTAACCACAGGAAAATCTAAGCCATAAGGTTTGCCTGTTTTTGGATTAGTTGATGCAGGGCCTGTGGTGATGACATTTTCATCATGCCAGTTGGCATTCACTAAGGTATCTGAGCTAATCACATAATATTTATTCGTATCGATAGCTTTACCTGGGCCGATAATCGCATCCCAATAACCCGGTAGGGCGTCATCCGCTTTATATTTACCTGCAGCATGAGAAGTACCAGAGAAATAATGAGTGATTAAAATCACGTTATCTTTATTGGCGTTTAGTTTTCCGTAACTTTCCCAGCCAATATCCACTTGCTCTAACGTCACACCAGACACAGTGGTAAAATCTTTTGTCGTAAAATGCTGTTTTTCCACCAGCATGGTGTCGGCTTTACTTGCAGCGCCAAACGCAGTGCTACTAAATACAACCAGCCATAGCAAAATTATTAATTTGGTTTTCATTGCTGTTCCTTAAAAGATAATAAAGAGTCCAAGTGCCAATGCGACACCGATAAGCGGAA
This sequence comes from Pseudoalteromonas sp. P1-8, assembly GCF_001399985.1. Classification (NCBI taxonomy): domain Bacteria; kingdom Pseudomonadati; phylum Pseudomonadota; class Gammaproteobacteria; order Alteromonadales; family Pseudoalteromonadaceae; genus Pseudoalteromonas; species Pseudoalteromonas sp. P1-8. Next base: position 126,183 of record NZ_LJSO01000006.1, on the reverse strand, counting down.
TAACCGCAGTCAGAGCTGCCATTGACCAATACGCTCGTTGATGCGTTTCTTTACAGATAGCGCGTATTGTTGTGACCACATAACCATTATGCGGCAAGGTATCGAGGGCTCCAGAGCTAATTGCCACTACTCGGTGCAGTTGTTCAGGGTTTACACCCATGTCTAAATAACCCGGTGCGACAAGAGGTAATGCAATGGCTTGCCCGCCAGAAGCAGATCCTGTTAAGCCGGCAATTACACTCACAGCCACAGCAGCACCAACCAACTCATTCCCCGGCATATGGGTCATCACATCGACAGCGGCGGTAAATGCCGGTGATACTTTCGCCACAGCGCCAAAGCCAACCACAGCAGCGGTATTACCGATTGCCACTAAAGCGCCGGTTGTACCAACATTAATGGCGTTACCCATATTGTGAAAATGCTTGAAGTTAATAATCACAATACTCAGTACACCACCAAGTAAGGCAACAATAAGCGCTGTTTGCTGCAGTACATCATGTAGCGTAAATGATAAAAGTAGCACCACAATCAGTGGGATCACACCCGTAATTGGATGCGGACGACGACGCTCAATAATGACAGGGTCATCATCACGCGCTTCAAAGGTTTCGCCATTAGCAACGGCCTTTTTGATCATCTTGTTTAACCAAAAGTAACCTGCTGTGGCCATAAAAATAGCCACGACTAAGCTCACTTCCCATGCCGCATAGGGTGACGTACCAAGGTGCTTAACCGGGATCCAGTTTTGAATTTCTGGCGAGCCTGCCGAAGTCATGGTAAAGGTCACCGAACCAAATGCCAGCGTTGCTGGAATAAAGCGGCGCGGTAAGTTTGCATCTTTAAACAGACTTAATGCCATTGGGTAGACAGAAAACGCAACAATAAAGACGCTCACGCCACCGTAGGTTAAAACTGCACAGGCAATCACAACCGCAAGAACGGCGTGCTTCATACCTAGTTTACCCACAATGTAGCTCGCAACACTGTCTGCAGCACCGGTGTCTTCCATGAACTTACCGAATAAAGAACCCAGTAAGAACATAAAGAACCACGCACTTAAAAAGCCTGCAAAGCCATCCATATAGGCGTTAATAAAGTTTGTATCTGCCGATACAGGGAAAATGGCCATGCCACTACTAAGTGCAACTAACAGTGCACAGATTGGCGCAGCGATAAATAAATTTACCCCACGCAGCGTTAAAATGATCAGCAGTATTAAACCGCCTAACAGTCCTATCATGCTCAGCATAGACATTCCTATAATTATTGTTATTACACAGATGAGGTGACATCGGAATAATGCTTTCAGTCTTACCCTAAGCGTTCAAAAAATACATAACACTAAGGTACTATCTGCTTTAAAAATAGCTTAATTGCCTGATAAATAAAGGGCTGTGGCGGGTATAGCACTATGGTACTAATTCAATTTCTGCAACTATCTTCTACATTAACTGACAGGTGACACGGGCAAATCTTATTCAGTCTTCGGCAACATCAATGTGAGTGGCCATAAGACTAATGACAACAATAACAAGGAATACAACATGATAAAGCTTAACCCAAAAGTCGCGCCACTTACTCTGGCTGTATCACTTGCTTTGGCAGGTGTCAGTGCTCAAGCGGCAGAACAAGCCGAACCTGCAGCAAAAAAAGGTGAACTTGAACGTATTCAGGTAACAGCACGTAAAACTGTTGAAAACCTGCAAGAAGTTCCTGTTGCTGTAACCTCAGTGGGTGCTGAAGAGCTGGCTGAAAATGGCATCGTCGTTATGACCGAAGTTCAACAGTTCTCGCCAAATACCACCTTGCAAGCAAGCCGTGGTACTAACTCTACAATTACCGCGTTTATTCGTGGTGTAGGTCAACAAGATCCACTTTGGGGCTATGAGCCAGGTGTCGGTATTTATATTGATGATGTCTACCTTGCTCGCCCTCAAGGTGCCGTGCTTGATCTGCTTGATGTGCAACAAATCGAAGTATTACGTGGTCCACAAGGGACGCTTTATGGTAAAAATACCATAGGTGGTGCCATTAAATACGTCACCAAAGAAATGAGCGGTGATGCTACCTTAAATATTCAAGGCACTGTAGGTAGCTATAACCAGAAAGATTTAAAAATCACTGGCCAATTACCGATTGTTGACGAAAAACTTTACGTGGGTTTTGGTTTTGCAACGCTTAACCGTGACGGCTTTGGTGAGTTTTTAACATCGGCTCTTGATAACCAAGACCGCGAAAACTACAACAAAGACGTAACCGCAGCTCGCGTTACACTCGAATACACTCCGACTGATGACTTATTCTTCCGTTTCGCGTGGGATAAAACAGAAGACAAATCAAACGCAAAAGGTGGTTACCGTTTACTACCAAGTATTCTTACTGATGCACCAGTTCCAGACAGCGTGTATGACTCATACACCAGCTTGCCAACATGGAATAAAGTTGAACTAGAAGGCTATAGCCTAACTGCTCGTTGGGATATGACTGACAGCACTAGTATTAAATATATTGGTTCAAGCCGTGAGAGCTACTCACCGACTAATATCGACTTTGATAACACGTCACTGCAAATTTTCGATGTACCTGCTATTTACGATGATGAGCAAACCACTCATGAGTTACAGCTAAATCATCAAGGCGATAACTATAAACTGGTTTCGGGCCTTTACTACTATGATGGTGAATCTTGCGGTCAATTTGAGGCAATTTTAGGTATTTTAGGTCAAAGCCTAGGCGCACCAGGTCTAACTCGTGAAGTAAGCGGCTGTAGTAACTCAAACAGTAAAGCAGCGTATATCCAAAGCTCAATTGATTTAACCGATAAATGGTCAATGACACTCGGTGCGCGTTACACCAAAGACAAAAAAGAAGCACAGGTTAACAACGGTCTAATCTTTGACATTGTTTACCCAGAATCAGGTTGGGTACCAGGTTATACTCGCCCAGAAGGCCAACTGGTTCCAACAGTACTCGATGATGAAGAAGAATGGTCACGCTTCACACCACGTGCAGGTGTTGAATACCAATACAATCGTGACATCATGTTCTTTGCAAGTTACGCGCAAGGCTTTAAGTCAGGTACTTTCAACCCACGTGCAACGACTGCAGAGCCAGCAGCAAAACCAGAAATCGTTGATTCATTCGAAATCGGTATGAAGAGTGAGTGGAACAACAACTTACGTGCAAACGTCACCTTATTCACCCTTGACCATAAAGATCGTCAATATATTTCGGTATTACCGGGTGATAGCGCAGCAGATCTAAATCAACGCTTAGGTAACATTGGTGAGTCAACATCAGATGGTATTGAACTTGAACTTAACTATGTTGCAACAGAATCACTCAGCTTTGATGCGTCAGTGGGTTACATTGATAGTAGCTTTGATAACGTAATTGATTACGACCCAGAAACCGGTGAAGCATTCGATAAATCAGACCGCTTTACGGTATCAAATACACCTGATTTAACCTTTAACCTGGGTGCAACGTACCGTATGTACACAGAAATGGGTGATTTTGTTGTCAATGGTAACTACTACCACAGAGGCGACTACGCGCTATTCGAAGAAGATAGCCTATTAACGCAAGATGCTTACGGTATCTTTAATATGGGTATCACTTGGTACAGCACAGATGGTCACTGGACTGCAGGTCTTTACGGTAAAAACTTAACGGATGAAGAGTACATGATTGGTGGTTACCAATTCGTGGCACCTGATCCAACAGACCCAACAGATATCAGCAAATACACCCCTGGTTTAGGTGGTGATAATACTCTGATTGGTTACTACGGCGATCCTCGCACTGTAGCCTTCACTGTTGGTTACCGTTTCTAAAATAGAATCTAAATCCTTGTGTGAGAAAGGTTTGTCTGAAACTTCCCTTCAGGCAAACCTTGTTTCAAAGCGCAAAATCACTTATAACATAACGCATTGGAGAATCGAGGGAATGTCTTTAGCTGTGAACACTATAATCGCCGATGATCACCCGTTATTTAGAAGTGCGCTGCGTCAAGCTGCGGCGACATCAGTGCCTGAAGAACATATTAAAGAAACCAGTGACATTGATGGTTTGTTTACACTGTTAAGCGCTCACCCTGAGATTGAACTAATATTTTTAGACCTTACGATCCCTGGTGCAAATGGCCTACAAGCCCTTTCGCAACTGCGTAACCACTACCCTGATATCTTAGTGATCATGGTCTCAGCCAATGAGACACCCGCCATAATCAAACAAGCTATGAGCCTTGGCGCTGCTGGCTATATTCCAAAGTCATCTTCTTTAGATGTTATCAGTGAAGCAATTAGTCATGTACTCAATGGCGACACTTGGTTACCACCTGAAGTGGATTTAACCGATGTGGTGATCAACGACGAACAAAGCGAATTTGCTCGTAACCTTGAAAAACTAACCCCCCAGCAATACCGCGTACTAGCGATGATTGCCGACGGTTTATTGAATAAACAAATCGCCTTTGAAATGTCGATTCAAGAAACCACAATCAAACAACATGTGTCAGCGATTTTACGCAAACTCAATGTTTATAACCGTACTCAAGCGGGCATTTTGTTTAATCAGCTTTCGCAGGTTGGCAAAATCGAAGAAAGCTAATTTAAGCATTCACTCCCAGTTTTAAAACTCGCTTTCCCATTAGTGGGAAAAGCTCACGTTCCAAAAAACGAAAAGTTATTACTTTTCAATACCTTAATTTTTGGCACAAAACTCGCCTTAGCTACTCCATGATTATTTACATTTCTCAGTATCATGGATTTAGACAGCACACTAAAACGCAAACCTCAGCAATCAAAAGCTAAAAAATGGCTGGCTAGTGCAGCTATTGGCGTATCGGCTCTTGGCGCTTTAATGGTGTATCAATGGGCGACACCCACTGTGGTTGCTGCAAGCCAACTGCAAATAGCAACCGTAGAACAAGCCGATTTTGTGGTAAAAATACGTGGCTTTGGCCGTTTAAAGCCAAAGTATCAACGTTATTTAACCAATACCGATACTGCAATGGTCGAAGCTATCCATGTTTACCCCGGCACTATCGTTAAAAAAGACACAGTGATTTTAAGCCTCGTCAACCCACAGCAAGCGCAGCGTTTATCGGTCGCTCGGCTAGAACTTGCTCGCCAAAAAGCCAGTGTTAATGAGCAAAGAATTAACCAGCAAAGTGAACTACTTGAGCGCCAAGCAAATCTCGCCATATTAAAAAGTGAGCTGCAAAGTGCAGAACTTAGAGTCGATGCTGAAAGCAAACTGATCGAGCAAGGAATTGTTTCAAGCCTCGATTACAAACGAAGCATGCTAAACGTTGCACAGCTTACAGAGCGCGTAAGTATCGAGCAGCAACGCCTTGCACAGCTTAAAGAAATGCACTTACAACGTAGCAAAATACAGCAAGAACTATTAAGCCAATTTGAGCTTAATTATCAAGTTGAGCAACACGCTTTTGATCAGCTGCAAATAACGGCAGGTATCGATGGCATGCTGCAAGAATTGAATGTTGAACTTGGCCAAAATCTCGTGCCCGGTACCCGCCTTGCGGTGGTTGGCTCAAATAAAGCACTCAAAGCAGAGCTAAGCGTTAAGCAAGCAGATGCTGAAAAAGTGGCACTCAATATGGCAGCGAAAGTAAACACCTTTAGCCAAGCAGATCACGGTGAAGTTGATGCCAAAGTCACCCGAATTGACCCTATCGTTACCGATGGTCGAGTCATTATCGAACTTGATTTACAGGGCACACTACCAGCCAATGCCCGCCCCGATTTAAGCATTGAAGGCTATGTGGTTAGCAACATTATTCCCGATGCGTTAACCATTAACGTGCCGCAAAAAGCACAAGCAAATAGCGAAGCCACGCTATTTAAACTTAATCCAAATACCCAGTTAGCAACGCCAACCAATATCGAATTTGGTACACTCAGTGACAATCAAATTCAACTTTTGAGCGGTGCCACCGTGGGCGAACAGCTGATCATTTCAGACCTTTCTAAATGGCAGCATTTGGCAACAATAAAAATCGAACAGGACAGTTTATGAAAACCAATACGCTTATCTCATTAAACAAAATCGCCAAAGTTTATCGCGGCCAAAATGTTGAAACCTATGCATTAAAAGACATTAGCCTGAATATTAACCAAGGTGACTATATATGCATTAGCGGCCCATCTGGCTGTGGTAAATCGACACTGCTGTCATTATTAGGCTTACTCGATAGCCCAACTGCTGGCGACTATTTCATTAAAGAAGTCGATACAAAAACCCTCGACATGGATCAGCAAGCTGAACTTAGAAACCTTCACATTGGTTTTATATTTCAGTCGTTTAACCTAATTGATGAATTATCGGTTTTTGACAATGTGGCACTGCCGCTCACTTACCGAGAGCCAGCCATGAGCCCAAGCGAAATTGAGCTTGCTGTAAAGCAAGCCCTTGATGAGGTTGAGATGGGCCACCGTGCTCAGCATAAACCAAACCAATTATCCGGTGGTCAGCAACAGCGTATTGCTATTGCCCGCGCACTGGCTGGCAAGCCAAGCATTTTATTGGTGGATGAGCCAACTGGTAACTTAGATTCAAAAAATGGTGATGCCGTCATGGACTTGCTTGATGAGCTGAATAAAAAAGGCACCACGATTTGTATGGTAACCCATGATTTACGTTATGCCGGACGTGCAAAGACGCAACTTAAATTGCTAGATGGTGAAATTGTTTCCTACTCTGAAGCACGCCAAGCACCTAGCAGCGACAATACTGAGCATGCACTTGAAAGCGCTGAGGTGATGTAATGAAATTAACCAAAACACGCGCCCAATTAAGCTTAGCGTGGGCATCATTAATGAATGCACCGGGCTTTGTAACAGCAGTTATCGCAACACTTGCTTTAACATTGGCCACCTTGTTTGTGGTGCTTAGCCTTGTTAACAGCTACTTTTTAAAGCCCCTTGATGTGTACGATGAAAGCCGCATGGTAGTGGTTGAGCAATCACTTACTTATGATGACTACGATGCTACTGGCTTTCAAAGCTATCAATCGATGGTGCATTGGCTTAAGCATAATCAAAGCTTTGAACAAAGTATGATGATCAATGCGGGTGAGCAAATATTTGCAAACCTTGATGGCGAGCCGAAAGAGCCTGTGCTGTATGTTGGCGGCAACTATTTTGACTTATTAAACACGCCATTTTTAATGGGACAAGGTTTTGACCTTGGAGAAACGCTAGAAACACCTGATGACCGCGTTGTTATATCTGCTAACTTTTGGCGCAAGCATTACAACAGCGACCCGAACATTATTGGTAAAACACTTTCAGTCATGGCGGGTGAAACCGATTATGTTCACCGTATCGTGGGTGTTGTTGATGACTCATTCAGCCCTCCTTACATGTTTAAAGCAAGCGATGTTGAAGTATGGTTTCCATCAAGTGCTGACCGCCGTTTCTTTCACAATGATGATTGGCAAAGCCCATGGACAAACACTTTTAAAAACCTAAAACTGATTGCAGTTTTAAAGCCTGGGGTCACCATAGATCAAGTTAAAGTCGATTTAAAACAGCAAATTGATACGGTTAAATCAGAGTGGCTAAACAATGGTGGTATCACCGATGTAAAACCTGAAGTAACCCCGTATCGTGACGTTGAGCTGGGTAATAACGATGACTTAAGCTTAATGATGTTAGCCGGTGCAGTAGGGCTACTGATTATTGCGGTACTTAATGTAAGCACTTTATTCTTCTCGCGCGCTCTTGCTCAACATAAAACCCTCGCTTTGCAGGCAGTGTTAGGTGCAAAACGCAGCACATTATTTAAAAGTATCTTTTTACAGTCACTGATTTTAATGACCTTATCGGTAAGCATTGCGCTGTTTTTATCGGTATGGGGCATACGTTTATTTAAAGTACTAGCAGAAGGCCGATTACCACTGGTTAATAGCTTGGCCGTGGATAGCACATTGGTCATTGTTGCCATCATACTTTGTATTGCTCTTGCTTATATTTTCTCTGTAATTACAGCGCGTTTGGTAAATTACAAAACCCTAAATACGCAAATGCAAAACAGTGGCAAAGGCGGAGTTTCGCAGGTATCAGGTCGTACAGTGCGTATTTTAATTGGCTCACAAATGTTTGTTGCCGCGTTGCTTGTGAGTTTTTCGGTGATGGTAGTCAGTAAAGCCATGGGCACGATTAACCGCCCACTCGGCAGTGATACCGAAAACCTGTATTTTGCCAACCTGTTCCAGCCAAATAATCAAATGTCATTGGCGGAGCGCTACGAACATATGCTGCAATACAAGCAGGTTTTGCTTGATAGCCAAGGCATTGATGATGTTGCCCTGGGTCACAGCCCTGTTTCGCAAAGACAAAATGCCAACACCCTGACTGATGTAAACGGTAAAAGCTCAATTTTCTTCCCTAGTCAGTGGGTAGGGCCTGATTACTTTGCGTTAGTTAACACCAAAATTCTCGCTGGCCGCACCTTTAGCGAACAAGCTATACGTGGTGAAACCAACGAGATACTGGTATCAGTTAGCGTTGCAGAGAACTTATTACCAAGCCAAGACTATCGAAATATCATTGGCAAGAGCTACCAAGGTTTAGAAGAAAAGATGTATGAAGTAGTGGGTGTAACCGAAGATTTTAATCACCCTAAATACTACGATGAATCGTTTGGTCGTCACATTTGGTGGCCAGCAACACCGTATAGCTACATGTTTACTATCAAAGCTTCTGATGGCGTTAAGCTGACTAACAAACAAATACTTAATACGCTAAAAGAAAAGAACAGCGACTTAACCATGTGGCAGTTTAATGACCTGCAACAAGAGTACGACAATTTACTGTATATGAGCCGACTAACCGTGGTTCTGTGTAGTACCTTAGCGCTATTTACTCTATTATTAGCAGCAATCGGTATTTTTGGGGTACTGAGCTACAATCTGGGTCTGCGCCGCTATGAGTTTGGTATTCGTATGGCATTAGGTGCGAAAAAAGCACGCTTATTCAAGCTGATGAGTGTTGAAGCGATTATCCCTGTGCTCATTGGTTTTGCGGTTGCTCTCGCCGCGGTAATAGTGGGTTTTTACATGTTACAAGGACAGCTAATGTCTTGGCTGATACTTGATGTAAGACTGCAATTACTCGCTTGGAGTATTACCTTATTTATTGCGCTATTCGCTTGCTTTAGACCTTTGGTTTTACTGCTTAAAGCAAAACCTATGGCCGCACTACGTAACGATTAACAGCACAAAATGGTGGCTTAAATTTAAGCCACCTCAACAGGATAATAAGAAAACATCATGGACAAAATCTTAGTCATAGACGATCAAGCTGATGTACGTCTGGCTGCTACTGTTGCATTACAACAATTAGGCTTACACTGCCATGAGGCCGAAGGCCCTGAACATGCCCTTGAGTTATTAAAATCAGAGCACATTAGCCTGATTTTGCTTGATATGAACTACAAGCTCGACACGACCTCAGGTGAAGAAGGGTTACGCTTTTTAAAGCAACTAAATCAATTAGGTTCGACCATACCTGTCATTGTGATGACCGCATGGGCCAGCATTGACGTCGCTGTTAAAGCCATGCAATTAGGGGCAGTCGACTTTGTTGAAAAGCCATGGAATAACTTGCGCTTAACCGCCGTTGTACAACAACAACTCAAGCTCAAGCAAAGTAATCACGACAACGCGTGCTTAAAGGCGCTTACCAGTGACACACAAGCACATTACATAGCTCAATCAGAAATCATGCAGCTGTTGCTTGCCAAAGCTGAGCGCGCAGCTAAAACCGATGCCAGCATTTTAATTACCGGCGAAAATGGCACTGGCAAAAGCTTATTGGCACATTATATCCACCAGCACTCGCTCAGAGCTGATAAACGCTATGTAAGCGTGAATGTTGGCGCCATTGCCCCGACGCTATTCGAAAGTGAATTATTTGGCCATAAGAAAGGCTCTTTTACTGATGCCAAAGAAGACCGCCTAGGGCGTTTTGAAATTGCCGAAGGCGGCACCTTATTTTTAGATGAAATTGCGACTTTAAGCCTTGAGCTACAAAGTAAAATGCTCCGTGTGCTAGAAAGCAAAGAATTTGAAGTGCTAGGCTCAAGCCAAACCAAAACCGCCAATGTTCGCATTATTTCTGCCACCAATAGCGAATTAGCTACGGCTATTGAGCAGGGTGAGTTCCGCCGTGATTTATTATTTAGACTCAATACCATTGAACTGCACATTCCACCGCTTCGTGACAGAAAAGACGACATCGCTCCCTTGGCAGAACACTTATTGTTGGTGCATGGTAAAAAATATCAACGCGCGAATATGGCGCTCAGTGATGACGCCCTAAAGGCGCTAAAAAATTACAGTTGGCCTGGTAATATTCGTGAGCTAAGCCATTGTATTGAACGCGCGGTGATCATGAGTGATAACAACAATATTCAAGCCAATGACCTCATTTTAGATCAACCAAGTTGCGAGCAAACAAATAGCAATGCCGAACAGGCTTTGCCACTATTGCCCCTTGAAGAGCTTGAAAAACAGATGATTCAAAAAGCACTGCTGCAATTTAATGGCAATGTTATCGCCGCAGGAGAATTTTTAGGGTTAAGCAAATCGGCGATTTATCGTCGCATTGATAAACATCAGCTCGATTTAAAAGAAGTAGAACGCTAAATGAGTAACAAGTTGTCGTTAGAGCAGCGTATTCGACGCTATTTTTATATGCTTATAGCGGTGCTATTAACGCTTGGTATTACCCTTTCACTCAGCTTAAAACTAGATTGGTTCTCCAGTATCAGCCTATTATTGCCGTTTATCGGGATAAGCGCTTTTGCTTTAATTAAAAGCTACCGTGCGATCACCGATGTGGTTGAACGCTTTGGCCTGCAACTAGATGCATTGGCAAATGACGAAAGTAATAGTTGGCATTTAGCGTCTTATCAAAGTGGACGAGTCGCAGCGCTTAAGCAAGATTTTGCCAAGCTCAGCAATAAAATAGCCAAGAACAAACGCCATTATATGCAAACAGAAGAGTTTGTTTTTGAGTTTGCCAGCATGCTGGACTTACCCATCGTTATACTTGACCCCCATGGCTTTATTTACTTTAGTAATAAGGCGTTTATAAATAGTATTAGCCATCGCCAAATTGAAGGTAAATCGGCCAGCGACTTAGGCATTGCTCTGCATGATGGCGAATGGCAACAAAATAGTGACTCGCTGTTTAAACAACGCTTTCAAATCTCATCGCAGACTTTTTGGCGGACCGGCAGAAACTTTGAATTACTAACCTTCTTTTCAATTGAGCAACAGCTTCGCGATAACGAACAACTTGTTTGGCAACGGTTAATTCGAGTGTTAAATCATGAAGTGCGTAACTCACTCACGCCGATTTATTCGATGAGTCAATCATTGCAAACCCTTAAGCGTCAAGGGCAAATTAGCAGTCACGATGATCTCGCCCAAGATATGCTGCAAGTAATAGAAAAACGCGCTCAGCACTTGCTTGATTTTGTAGCCAGTTACAGTGCGTTTGCCAAGCTACCACCCGCACAAAAGCAGGCAATCAGTAGCGAGCAATTAAATACTCGTTTAAGTGCTATTTTTCCTGAACTAGTAATAAATAGCAGCGAAGAGTTACATATTAATGCCGACTTTGGTCAGCTAGAACAAGCGTTGATCAACCTGATAAAAAATGCCTTTGAAGCAGGCAGCAATTCTGCCCCAACCCTCACTTGGTCAAGGCAAGGTGATAGCTTAAATATTGCAATTAGCGACCAAGGTTGTGGCATTCAAAACCCCGATAACTTGTTCGTGCCATTTTACTCAACCAAAGCAAATGGCACAGGTATAGGACTTGTGATCACCCGAGAACTTGTGCGCAACCAAGGTTTTGAGTTATCAATAAACTCAAAACCCCAGCAAGGCACGCAAGCTACAATTACTGTGCTCAGCTAACTTATTTTACAAATGTGGCTTTCACACGCTTAGATAACAGCATGTAAGGTCCCCAGATCACAGCTTGAATAAGGCCTCTGATAATCATAGTTCTAACTTCATCGTCGAACACATCGACATCGGGCACAATTAAACTAACCGCATAGGCATCGAGAGCAATAAACGCTAGTCCACCAAATAATATCGCTAAGTACCAACTTACAAATGCTTTCTTATGCTTAAAAAACAACACGATTAAATAAAGCGAAGCTAAAAATAATGCCGCATTAAAAGCCATTTCAATGATTAGTAAAGGCTCCCAAAGCGGATGATACATATCACCAAATTGCGACGTTAAACGTTGCCACATCTCGGTCGTGAAAATGGGTTTAAAGGTATTAATTGATTCGATAAATACTCTAAAAGGGCTGATCACCACACCTATCGCCACAAGAATGAGCCAACCTTTTATACCAACTAAGTCATTATTTACGGAGTTTTTAGCTTCTGGTGTTTCGATTTGGTTTTGTTGTTTTGCTTCTTCCATGAGTTGTCCTTTTTATTTTTATTTCTTCTACTATACGCTTATTTTTTAATAAAATTCACAAAAACAACAGATTGTTGCGCTTCAGAAAAACCACTCTATGTTTATTTTTTAAACTACGGAAGGTTATAAAAATGAAAAACGCCATAAAACCCATCGTATTAGCAACATCACTTATTCTAGTTTCAGCCTGTAATTCAACGACTCCTATTAATAAAACAGCAACGACAGCCATAAACCAAGAAAAATTTAGCCAATTTCATCAGTACGATGAAAAATCAAATATCACCCTTGAGTACACTGACTACGGGCAAATATTAAATGCCTCGGTGATTGATTTAGGTATGTCTGACCGCTACCGCATCACCTCACACACCACGACGATTGGTACACATTTATCATCCAACCCTAAACCTTCAACAGCAACAGAAGCAAACCGCTTTTATTATGATTCATATAAAGACAATCCTAAAATGAGGCAAGCCTTGCAGGTCATACAAAAAAATATGGCCGACCTGCCAAATAAGATTAACTTGAGTAACTTGCCAAAGTCTGAACTGCTTGCTTACTGGTTCAATCTTTATAACGTGACGGTACTCAATGAGTTAGTCCAGCAGTACCCAGTAAAAAACTTATCTAAGCTAATAAACGAAGAGCCAAGTTTTTTTGATAAGCCACGCTTTAACTTTAACGGTAACCAGTATTCATTAAACGACATTGAGTACAACATTGTTGCACCGCTATTTAACAATGACCCGCTATTAATATATGGCTACTACCGTGGCTACATTGGCAGCCCAAATTTGCTTGACCACCCATATACAGCAAAAAATGTGTTTGCAGCCCTAACCACCAATGCAGTGCAATTTGTAAATTCAAATCGAGGCAGTGTTATTGATACTCATAGCACACGTGTTTCTTCTTTATACCTTGAAAAGAAAAACTATTTCCCTAACTTTGAAGAAGACTTAGCTGACCATCTTCAATCATTAGTTATTCAAGAACCAGATAAAGACCAAGTTGTGCAAAACCTCTCTTTTAGTATCGATAATTACGATATTTTAGGTACCGATGTTGCTTATGGTGGAGGTAATGCAGTTGTTGTCGATCCTAGTATTGTGGCACTGGGCTGGGATAAAACATTTACGACCTATGGTAACCACTTAACTAAAGCTGGCACTGTAAGCACATTACGCCGCGAGATTTTGAAAAAAATTACGCAAAAATACTATGAAGTAAATAGCCGCGTTGAAATCACTGATTTACCTAATAAAGAAAGCACTGAAAATTAGCGCTTATTGAGCATTGGACCTAAAAAGAAGCATTTATATTGAATTTTATTTGGCTCATGCCGTGAAATTCAGTAATTTGTCATATAAAACTAAACGTAATTAGAAAATAACAATGAAATGGATGCACTTACAACTTAAGGTACTCGCTGTTTTTTTATTCTTTGTGAGCTGCTTTGCAGCCGCTGAAGACTATCAGGTTGCGCCTGCAGCTAACTGGGTAAAACACCATGAGTTACTTACCCCAGAGATTCCTCGAGACCAAATACGAGACGGGACTTTCTACCTGATGCTCGACACTCAGCTTCAGGTATCTGAGCAAGCCCCACAGCAACGCTTTAATCGTACTGTAATGCAGGCGGTCAATCAGTCTGGGGTTGATTATATAAGCCAGCTGAATATTGATTTTGACCCAAATTATCAATCTCTTACGCTCAATAGTTTAGGCATTATTCGTGACGGCCAATATATAGATAAACTAAATAGTGCCGAGCTACAGGTGTTACAGCGCGAGACTGACTTAGCAAGTCGTATATACAATGGCACCTTAAGCCTAAATGTCATTATTGATGATATGCGGGTCATGGATATTTTAGATTACAGCTATACGGTTTCGGGCAGTAATCCGGTTTATCAACACTTCAGCACCATGCGTACACTGAACTGGTCTGTGCCGATAGTGCAGCAATTTATGCGGGTAAAGTGGCAAAAGCCTACGCCCTTATATATCAATTTTATGAATGGCGAGTCGCCAGTTACTAAAACCAAGCTCGATACGGGTTTTGACTACCAAATTAGCCAACACAATGAGCCGACCATTCGCTCCGCAAGCGAAGTACCGCATTGGTATTCGCCTTACAAGGAAGTGTATTTCTCTGAAGTAAATAATTGGCAAGAGGTAGTCAATTGGTCGTTACCTTTATACCAATCGGCCATCGAAGTGAGCCCAGCTATTGAAACAATTGCCCGTCAAATTAAGTTTCAACATACCGACTTAGAGTCTCAAATTGTGGCTGCCCTGCGCTTTAGCCAAGACGAAGTACGTTATTTAGGCCTAGAAATGGGCACTAACTCGCACCAGCCTACTCCTGCATCAGAAACCTTGGCACTGCGCTATGGCGACTGTAAAGACAAAACCGTCTTGCTCATTTCTTTACTTAAAGCGCTCGGCGTAGAGGCTCATCCAGCTTTAGTTAACACCGAAGACAGAAAACGTACTGCCAGCTTACCGGTCTCTCCTAGCTTGTTTGACCATGTGATTGTCACCTTAGAGCACCAAGGTAAACGCTATTGGCTTGATCCGACCATTTCGTACCAGCGCGGCGATTTAGCACATTTAGCTCAACCGAACTACGATGTAGCGTTAATCATAAAGCAAGGTGAGACAGGCTTTACAGATATGTTCACAGAGCCTGCCCTAAAACGCATACAGGTTTTTGATAGTTATCAGATCCCAGAAGGTATTGATGAGCCAGTTAGTTTCTCAACTCAATATAAATACGGCGACTTTGAAGCAATTAACCGCCGCAGCTCAATCGCTGAAAACAGCTTAAAAAGCATAGAAGATGATTACCGCGAATATTATCAAGATACCTACAAGGGCTTAAAAACATTCAAACCTATGCTGGTTGAATCTCCAGAAGACACCGGTCAGCTAATTACCAATGAGCACTATACTATTGATAACTTTTGGCGACCTAAGGGTAATGATTTTCAAAACGACTTTTACGCTAGTGAAATTCAAAACTCAGTTTATAAGCCGGAACAGCGAGAACGTAACAATGCACCAATGTGGTTTCGTTACCCAAATAATATCGAAACAACCATAAAGGTTACGTTTACGGATACTAATTGGCAGTTTAATGATGAGCAGGTCACAGTCGACAACCCATTTTTTCATCTCGAAAAACGCGTGACATTTAAAGACTCGGTGTTGACCTTATACTTTGATTACAGTGCTAAGCAGGATCATATTCCAGCCGATCAAATAGACCTTTACCTAAGCGAGCGTAAAAAACTCAATAACGCGACCCATTACGGCATCATTAAATACGGCACAAATAGCGCCACAACCACACCAGCAGATGACGAAACCAACTGGTATAGCGTTTTTATTTTAAGTTACTTGGCGGCAATCATCTTTTTCATCGCGGCTTGGCGTATAGAAGCAAGTAACCGCCCAGTTTTTGCTGAGCAACAGTTCTACCCTGTCAGTAACAGTAAGTTTGTTATTTACAGCTTATTAAGCTTAGGAATATTCATTCACTACTGGAGCTATCGCAACTGGAAAGCGATAAAAGAGCAACAACAAAGCCATATTATGCCGATTGCTCGAGGGATATTTGCACCGCTGTTTTTTATTCCGTTGTTACTTGAGCTTTGCAAGCACAGCGAGCAAACCTTTGGCAAAAATAAGATCATGCCCGTTGCGGTTGGGTTCGTGTTATGGCTGGCGATTATCATTTCTGAAGTCGTAAGCTATAACTGGGAATATGGTACTTGGCTGTTTTTAGTTACACCTATTCTATGGTTGCCTCTGGTTAATTACATTCAAAACCTCAAGCAACCACAGCAGGCTCTTGAGTACCACTCTCAGTGGCGAGCGAGGCAGGTTATCATTTCGATACTCATGTTGCCTTGGTTATTTTATGGCTTAATTTATGAGCTATATTTGTTGCCAAGTTCAACCATAGTAACCGGTGACAAGCTTTGGTCTTATCAAGTTAACTTTTTAAAAAGAAAAGAAATTATCCCTGCCAACGAGAGTGTACATTATTTTTATAGTGACGCATTTATCGATTTTAAAACTGATGGAAACGGCATCACAGAAAACACTATTTTTAGTTACTGGGAAAATGAGCAAGGTGTGCTCGAAAAAGATCAGCGCCGCTTTAGTGACATTAAAGAGATCAACGTTGATTATGCTAAAAGCGCCCTACTAACCACCACGGTAACGGTCATTGACCACAATGGTGATGAAATGCTGTTATTTTTGAGCCATGAAGATGACTTAGATAAAAAGTTTGTCGCTGAGGTAGAGCGCTTAATTAAAGCCAATACCCCAACAACTGAGCAAAACGCAGATTAAGTCAGTCGCTTAATCATGCGCTTTAAGGCGGGCGCTTTCAGAGGCTTATAAAGTAATGGGTAGCCCGCATCTAGCACTAACTCGCGTATGCCTTCATCATGATTCGCGGTATTCACTATGGCAGGTAAGCGTGTTAATGCCGCTTGTTCAATCACTTCAAGGCCTGTTACCCCATCATCAAGCTGGTAATCAATGATCAACAATTGCGGCAGGGCTTGGCTTGCCTTTAACTGCTCAAGCTCCGCTAAGTTAGTGGCTGTTGAAATTTCACAGCCCCAATTTTCGAGTAGCTGCTTTAATGCCTCTAACACGTTGCGGTCGTTATCAAGCAACCAAATACGCAATTGCCCCAGCTCTGTTTCTTGTGATGCCTCAGCACCTTTCGTTTGCGCTGGCGCAGCACTCACTCTACAAGGCAGAGTTAGGGTAAATTGCGTGCCTTTACCAAGCTCAGACCCCATCACTAGGGGTATTTTAAGTAAGTCACATATACGTTTAGTGATTGCCAACCCTAAGCCTAATCCCTCGGCGCTTGGCTTTGCACCAAGCTGTTTAAACTCTTGGAAAATAGTTTGTTGATCGCTCGATGCAATACCAATCCCTGTGTCTTCAACAATAAAGGATACATGGTCATCGTCGTACTGCATTTTTAAGCGCACTTCACCTTGCTCGGTATAACGAATCGCATTACTCAAAAGGTTACGTAGTACTCGTCGCAGCAGCGCTTTGTCGGTATGCAAGCGAACATCGCAGGTTTCAATAATAAACTTTAAGCCTTTTTCGCGGGCAAGGGCTTCGTAGTCATTTCGCAGTGGCTCAACCAACGAGCTGGCAGCAAACTCGCTCATTTGTACTTTAAACGAGCCCGAATCGAGCTTGGTTAACTCTAAAATACTCGATAACAACTCTTCGGCGCTGCCCAATGAATTCTTAATATTCATCGCCAGCTCTTTAAGTTCGGTATCTTGGGCTTTTTCATTCATTAAAGAACAAAACAAGCTCGCAGCATTGAAAGGTTGCAGTAAATCATGGCTGGCAGCAGCAAAAAAGCGTGTTTTACTGACCGTTGCTTGCTCCGCCACTTGCTTTGCCATCGACAACTCTTGGTTTGCTTGAGTCAATGCCAAGGTGCGGGCTGCGACTTTTTCTTCAAGGCTAACATTTGCTTCGGTTAACGCTTTTTGTTGTTTTACGAACTCGGTAATGTCGGTATAGGTTGTTACAAAGCCGCCACCTGGCAGTGGGTTACCTTGCATTTCAAACACGCGGCCATCATTGTGCGAGCGCTGATATTTATAAGCGCTGCCTTGGCGTAAATAGGCTAAGCGTTTTTCGACTTCGCTGGTCATGCTCTCGCCGCTAAATAAGCCACGCTCGGCATTAAAACGAATAATGTCGGCAACAGGGCGGCCTATGTAAAGCGCATCATCTGGGTAGGCGAACATGTTTTTGTAGCCTTGGTTCCAAGCTACCAAGCGCAGCTCACTATCAACTACACTGATCCCTTGTTGAATGTTTTCGATTGTTGATTGCAGTAAGTCACGATTAAATTTAAGTACTTGGCTTGCTTCATCAACAAACTCGGCAACCTGCTCTAGAGGCTGGCGCTGCTCATTTTTCGCTACATCTAAAATAAGCCGCGCCGATGCGCCGCCGATCACGGCAGACATCTCGCGCTCAACTAATAGTTCTAACTCAACATTGGCAGGGCGCTTCCACTTACTTTTATCATCCGGAAAGTAATGATTTACCAACGACTGCGCCGCTTCTTTTTCGGCAAATCGCTGCATTAGCGCACCTAGGTCATGGTAACTCAAAGGCTGTAGATGATTACTCACTCGAGAATCACTAAGCTGCGACACAAACTTATTGCTCTGCAAGCGTTCAGCTAAGGTTGCTCGACTAAATAACGGTACTAAGAAATACACTAAACAGTTCGCACCTAGCGATAGCAATAAAGCTTGGCTAATGCTTTCCATGCCTAATGAGAATAAGTCGGTTGGCGCTAACCAGCTTATTCCCCACGGTCCATTCACAAGCCATAAGCTATCGCTTCCTAAACCTCCGGCGATATTCGGTAGTAAAAGTGTGTATCCCCAAATAATAAAACCGCTTAAAATCCCCAATTGAGCACCGCGACACGATGCTTGTCGCCACCATAAGCCTATGATCATGGCAGGCGAAAATTGCGCGACTAAGGTAAACGACATCAAACCCACATTGGCAAGGGTTGTACTTTCGCCTAGCACTCGGTGAGTGAAGTAACTAAGCAATAAAATCAATACGATAACGATTTTACGCGCATGTAATAGGTTATTTTTATCAAGCCCGCGACTACTCGATGTAAGTTGCGAGCGGCGTAAAATAAATTGGTTAATAAAGTCATTAGTGATCATCACTGAAAGCACAATTGATGACACAATCACCATACTGGTTGCCGCTGAAAAGCCGCCTAAAAAGGCTAATAACGCCACAAAAGCATCATCAGCCGCCATCGGTAAAGCTAATACAAAGGTGTCGTAGCCGACCTCTTGACCTTGAAAGTAAATTAATCCGGCGTATGCAATCGGTAGAATAAACAGGTTAATAAGTAAGAGGTAAATCGGAAACAGCCAACGTGCCGAGGCCAGCTCTTTATCGTTATTTTTTTCGATAAAGCTCATGTGGAATTGTCTTGGCAAACATAAGGTCGCCAAAATACCAAGCAAAGTATGAGCAACATACACATAGGTTGGACTTTGTGTGGCCGCCACTTGCTGATCAATATTTAGGTCATGCGCTTTTTCAAACAGCGCCACTGGGCTGTCGAATAGAGCAAAGCATACATACAAACCCACCGCTAAAAACGCCAACAACTTAACCACAGATTCAAAGGCAATACTGGCTATCAAACCTGGATTATGTTCGCTGGGCTTTAACCGCCTCGCGCCGAATAAAATAGCAAACAGTGCCAATACAATCGTGATATAAAAAGTGCTATCGGCCCATACTTCATGACTTTGTGTGGCAGCACGGTCGGTAAGTAAGTTGATACTTTGTGCAGTTGCACTTAGCTGTAAAGAGATATAGGGCACAATGGCAATCACTGAAATCAATGAAATGAGCCCAGACAAACTCGACGACTGACCATACCGAGTCGCAATAAAATCTGCCATTGAGGTTATTTTTTGCTGCCGACAAATATGCGCTATGCGGCAATAAACTTGCCAGCCAAAAATGAATAACAAAATAGTACCGGCATAGGTCGGAGCCAACCACCAGCCATTGTATGCAGCTTGTGCTGTGGTACCAAAAAACGCCCAAGAGGTGCAATACACCCCAAGTGATAAACCATAGGTTAAGCCTTTAAAAGGCAATACTTTTCTTTTATCAGCCCAGCCTGCAACCGCAAATAAAATTGCCAGATATACAATTGCAAGAAGGCTTATTGACCAAATTGAGAACATCGCATGTGATTATTTTAATTGTTATAGCCCCAGCATAGTTTTTATTGCACGTAATTTACAGCCTAACTTTAGTGCTAATGCATTGTATTACGGAAGTTTAAAAAACAAACATAAAGAAATGAGAATTATTTTCAATTGAGTGTTGACAGATACGCAAATCTAATTGATAATCACTATCAACAAGACAATAAAGTACTTGTTCGGAATAAACTGATTTGTTTCTCGACCCTGAAACACGTGTGGCCCACGATAAAGCTAAGATCGCCTGTTGCTAATCGCAACGCCCCTTGATATTGGCAACAGGTGATCGCCCTACTATTTTACTTGCTACATTGCTCATATCGGTGACGGTAGATATGAAACTCAAAAAGCCCTTACAGGGCTTTTTTTATGTCTAAAATTCGTACCAAACCTGCAAGCCAAACTAAATGAGAATTATTTTCAAAAACATGTTGACAGCATCGAAAACCTAATTGATAATTAATCTCAACAAGCCAAGCGAAGTATGATGACTTGTTCAGATTAAATTTGTTTCTCTACCCTGAAACACGTGTCGCCACGTTAAAGCTCTAGCTTATATGTTACTAATGGCAACGCCCCTTGATATTGGCGACATATAAGCGACCCTACTTATTTTACTTGCTACATTGCTCATATCGGTGACGGTAGATATGAAACTAAAAAAGCCCTTGCAGGGCTTTTTTTATGTCTAAAAGTTAATGCGTTAACTTTATCGACGGTTCTTACGTGCACGTGCACGGCGTTGTTTTTTCTCTTCTTCTTTAGCGGCTTTTTTCGCCTCTGCAGCAGCGCGAAGCTCAGCAACCATTTGCTCTTCTTCTTCACGCATAGCCGGTGTTTCCATGGTAATACGACCAATAATGCCATCGCGTAATTCGTTGATAAGAATTTCAGACATTTTGTAAGTATCGATTTGATTACCACCGCGGATACAACCACGCTTTTTACCTGCCATTTCAACAAACTCCCAGTCAGACTCTGGTAGCTCATCAATTTTATAGCGGCTTTTTAAAAGTTCTGGGTATGCTTGCAATAAATATTCAGCGGTGTAACTTGCCACTTCTTCGTAGTCGATAGCGGTATCACGAATAGCGCCAGTTGCCCCTAAACGATAACCAGAGTTTTCGTTCTCTACTTTAGGCCATAACATACCCGGGGTGTCGTAAAGCATAATGCCATCGTCAAGCTTAATACGTTGCTGCGCTTTGGTTACCGCAGGTTCATTACCTGTTTTTGCCACGATACGGCCAGCTAAGGTATTAATAAGCGTTGATTTACCAACGTTTGGAATACCCATGATCATGGCTTTAATTTGTTTATCAGCGCCTACTTTATGCGGCACTAATTTTTTACAAAGCTCATTAATACGATGTACTTCACCCGCTTTATCATTACCAAAATCAATCGCTTTTACGCCACTTTGCTGCTCAAAGTAGTCTTTCCAAGCTTGCGTTAACTTAGGATCAGCCAAGTCCGCCTTGTTCATGATTTTGATCACCGGCTTATCGCCACGCAACGCAGTAACCATTGGGTTTTCACTACTATAAGGAATACGGGCATCAAGTACCTCAATGATCACATCCATCTGTGGCATGATTTCTTTAATTTCGTTTCGGGCTTTGTTCATGTGACCCGGGAACCACTGGATGGCCATTTTTAACTCCTACAAGATAATTTCACGGTATTTTAACTGGCTCGGCAACGAATTGCGCTATAATGACGCAAATTTTTTCAAGTAAGCAGTTATGGCTCTTAAATCAACCATTATTAAAGCGCAATTATCGTTAAGCGATATGGATCGCCACATTTATCAAGATTTCAATTTAACACTGGCACAACACCCATCAGAAACCGAACAACGTTTGATGATCCGCTTGTTGGCTTTTGCGCTAAATGCCCGTGAAGGCTTAGAGTTTACTAAAGGCTTATGCGCCGATGATGAGCCTGAGCTTTGGCACATTAACTATAGCGAAGAAATTGAATTATGGATTGAGCTAGGTTTACCTGATGAAAAACGCCTGAAAAAAGCCTGCAATAAGTCGAAGCAAGTTGTTTTATATACCTACGGCGAAAATAACCAAGCGATTTGGTGGCAAAAACATCAACCTAAGTTGTATGATTTTAAAAACTTAAGTATTTTTAGTCTCGATTATGCCGCGACTCAGGCATTAGCCGACTTAGCTGATCGCAATATTAAGCTCACTATTACCATTCAAGATGGTGAAGTATGGGTTAGCTCAGATACAGCAAATATCGAAATTAAACCGCAACAGTTAATGTAAGGAATGCGATGGCAATTAGGCAAGTTGTAGTATTACACGGACTTTATATGTCAGGCTTTGTGATGCGTCCACTGTGCGCGCGCCTTGAAAAGTCAGGTCTAAAAATACTCAATTTGACCTATAACACGCTCTCTCCCGATAGAGCGGCAATATTCGATAAGATTGATCGCTTTATCGGTGGTAAACCTACCGCCTTAGTTTGCCACTCTATGGGTGGCTTAGTGGCTCGCGCTTACTTAGAGGCCAATTCCCTTCAAAGTCGCCACGTTGAAAAGGTGATCACCTTAGGCACCCCGCATAAAGGTAGTCATATTGCTAAGCAAATGCAGCAAAAAGGCTTTGATATGCTGTTAAAAAACAGCGTGGAGTTTTTATTATCTGAGAATGGCGATTGGCCGTTTAATGCCAAGCTTTATAGTATTGCTGGTGACTTACCAATAGGGCTAATGCCACTGATTGCTAAAGGCAGTGTCTCTGATGGTACAGTTTTGATAGATGAAACCAAGCTCAATGGCATGGCAGAACATAAGGTGTTTCATTTGAGTCACACCAGTATGATCTACTCACGCCAAGTGATGGATTACATTATTAAGCTTATAAATCAAAGTGAGTGATACTTTAATCTTCAGCACTTGCAGCCACTTTATATGAGATTAAAACAATGATCCCTAAGATCAATGGTACAGGTGCAGCAATGTAGCCAAAGGTATCAAAGTTTGCGAAGCTAGCACCTGCTAGATGACCTACCAAACCGATAACAAATGCAAGTAATGCAATCACTACAACAACTATTTCAGCTTTGCTTTCTTTAACTGTTTTACCGTCCATTTTTCTTCTCCTGGTTAAATGCGGTAAAGTCATTATGCGCTTATGGTTCGTTGTTTTTTTGACCTAAATCAAGTTCTAAATCGGCCTACTTATCAGCGAGTACAAACCTTGTTTTAGATCATACTTTCTGCCTAATTTTTGAATATTTGCAAAATAAGGTAGATTTTTTGCTCAGTTGCCCCAAGTCTATATAAAAGTAATTCAAAGTTATGTTGATAGTGCACAAATGGACAAAACCAACCTTTGATAGTTAAAACCTATCACTATGTTCGAATTAAACCATTTTACAGATTAGCCAAGATGGCTAATACTTAACACCAAGCACTAGCAAGTAAACACTTAACGGTTTTTTTAAGGAGCAATCTATGTCACAGGTAAATGCAATTGGTTTAAACAGCGCAAAAAGTGAAGATATCGTAAATTCACTAAACTCTTTACTAAGCTGCTACCAAATCCAATACATGAACGCACGCGGCTTTCATTGGAATATTAAAGGTCGTAACTTTTTTGAATTACACCTTAAGTTTGAAGAAATTTATAACTTACTACTTGAGAAAGTAGACGAGATTGCAGAGCGTATTTTAACGTTAGGCGGTACACCGGTACATGCATTCTCTGAGTACATCGAAGATAGCAAGATCAGTGAAGCTAAAAATATTACTGAAGGTACTGCTGCAGTAGAAAACCTTTTAGCAGGTTACAGCACGCTTATTCAAATGCAGCGTGAAATCCTTGCACAAGCAGGTGATGCAGATGACGAAGGTACAGCATCGCTAATGGGCGACTACATTAAAGAACAAGAGAAACTTGTTTGGATGTTAAAAGCCTACCTTGGTTAATATTTAGAATTGACACGAAAAAGCCCTCAAATGAGGGCTTTTTTATATTTAGAAAGCATTACTTTAACCACTTTCTTAAATTATCGTACTCGGGTCTTGCTTGAAAAAAGCTTTCAGCATCTGGGTGAAAGTTAATATCCATTTCTACACCAGACCAAACTGTCTCTAATAAATTGCGAGCAATGATATTCGCTTTAATATAATCAACGCGTTTGTAACCCCGCGCTTTTACAGCCTGAAAGTAAGCCTTTGCAATCTCAATACTATCTGCAGTTGCTAATTCAAATTGTTCCAAATTAACCACAGCATACTGAATTGAATTTTCAGGGTACTTCATGATTTCTTGACCGACTTCAATACTAAATGAAGCAACGGCTTCTTTATTAAAGCTGCCACTAACTTCCACATAAATCACTGGCGGCTCAACAAAATAACGCCAATCACCATGGGCTTTAAACATGCTCACCCCTTTGAAATACAACTTAAGTTTACGCTTATAAAATTTATTTACTTATTTATCTAAGCCTTAATTCGGTAATAAAGCAATAAAAAACGCCATTTCTAATGCCTTTTCCTCAAGGCTTTTAAAGCGACCCGATGCGCCGCCATGGCCTGCATCCATGTCGGTTTTAAACACCAAAATGTTGTCATCGGTTTTAAGTTCACGCAGCTTAGCAACCCACTTCATTGGTTCCCAGTATTGCACTTGAGAGTCATGGAACCCGGTGGTAACAAGAATATTAGGGTAAGCCTGCGGCTTAATATTATCGTACGGCGAGTAAGCCTGAATCACATCATAAAACGCTGGATCATTTGGGTTACCCCACTCGTCGTATTCATTGGTCGTCAGTGGAATACTTTCATCAAGCATGGTGGTAAGCACATCTAAAAATGGCACATGACAACCTATACCTAAATAAAGCTCAGGTGCTTGGTTAACCACAGCGCCCATTAATAAACCACCAGCACTGCCACCAGACGCAAATACTTTTTCTGGGTGTGCATAGCCTTGCTTGGTAAGCGCTTGCGTAACATCAATAAAATCGCTAAAGCTATTTTGCTTAAATTGCTTTTTACCTTGCTCATACCAGTGACGACCTAGCATTTCACCACCACGAATATGTGCAATCGCATAAACAAAGCCTCGGTCAAGCAAGCTTAGTGAGCTGCTTGAAAAGCTTGGATCGATGGTAATGCCGTACGCGCCATAGCCGTATTGCAGTACTGGGTTAGTGCCATCTTTATTAAATTTATCAATGCGATAAACCAAAGAAACCGGCACTTGTTCGCCATCCCTTGCAGTAACCATTAAACGTTCTGAGCGATAATGCTCTGGGTTAAAATCACCCAACACTTGCTGTTGTTTTAATAAGGTTTTGTTACCTGTTTTTAAATCAACATCATACAAAGAACCTGGCGTCGTTAAGCTTGAATAGTAAATACGCGCAGAGCTCACATTCGGCTCAGGGTTCATGGCAATAGCAGCATAATAGCAAGGGTCATCAAACTCTAAAGTAAGACGTTCTGCTTGCTGATCCACCACCACAAAACGTGTTTGGCCAAGCTCTCGCTCAGTGAGGATAAGATACTCATCGAAAATTTCGACCCCTTCTAGCAACACGTTCTCGCGATGCGGTGTATGCTCCTGCCAACGATTTTTATCGGCAATGGTGCTTTGCGTCGCGGTCATTAAACGAAAGTTTTTCGCTTGCCAGTTGGTAACAATGTAAAAGGTATCACCTAGCTTATCGACATCGAACTCATGGCCTTCTTCGCGTGGCATTAAGGCGCTAAATTCACCCTCTGGGTTATTGGCATCAAGCACCCAAGTATCGTTTGTTTCTGTGGTCGCAAGGTCAATAATAATAAGGCTTTCATCGCGGCTTTTGCCAAGCCCCATAAAGAAGCTTTTATCTTGCTCTTCATAAACAAGTACGTCATCAGCTTGCGGGGTGCCTAAAACATGGCGGTAAACCTGAAAACCCAATAAGGTTTGCAGGTCTTTTTTCACATAAAACACCGTTTTGTTATCATTAGCCCACACCACTTGACCTTCGGTGTTTTCCAGCACATCACTAAACATCTCACCGCTGGCAATATTTTTAAAACGCACGGTATAAATACGGCGACCTTCGGTGTCTTCAGAGTAAGCAAGCAGCTGCTCATCAGGGCTAATTGCAACTTCACCTAACTCATAAAATTCGTAATCGCCAGCTAATTGATTTACATCTAACAACAGGTGCTTGTCGCGCGCTTCTATTGAGCTGCTACGATAATGGCGTGCATATTCATCGTCACCACGTACTTCTGAGTGATACCAATATTGGCCATCTTTCACGGGTACCGTGTTGTCGTCTTTTACAATACGGTCTTTTAACTCATTAAATAGCTGTTCGCGCAGTGGTTTTATGTCGGTAAGTTGTTTATCGCAATAATCGTTTTCGGCATTTAAATGCGCTAATACATCTTCATTTTCGCGCTCATCATCACGCATCCAATAATAATTATCGGTGCGCATCAGTTGATGTGTAGTTAATTGTTGAGGGTGTTTTTTTGCAACAGGAGGATGCGCTAATAAAGACAAAGAATACGAATTTGACGACACAAGAAAAACCAAAATAAAAAACGAATTGCTGGCAGTTTATCACAGAATTATACCAATCAGCTTAATTAAGTAGTCTATTTTGAGGCAATAAAACCTCGTTGATAACAAGGCAAAAATGTCGTTATTTAGTTGTTCTAAATGAGAAATAGGTTTAATCCCTCAAAATGATTAAGTATTATTGCGGGTTGGTATTAAAAAAGCCCACTCAAATTGAGTGGGCTAAGCAATGCTAAAATAGCATTTAGGGGGAAACTGTTAATGTGATACTTGCTGCCAAGCCATAGCCCAGCTTTTTCCTACACCTGGCTCAAACAGCGGGTTGTGTGAATCTTTAACACGACAAAACTCGCTAAATGGCCACGGTTTGCACATATAAATATGGCCCGTTTTTGGCTGCAGTACTTTAACACCTGCACTGTAATCGCTGCATGCTTGTGGGTAGACATAGTCATAATCTTGCAGACTATCTTGCACTCGCTCTTTACATTTTGCGATGCAATTAAACGCCACTTTTACATGCGTAATGCCCGAACCTTCAAGGGCATAAATTTGGTTTGAACGGTACGCAACCACTAAACCTTGTTCAGTCATTTTGCCCGCTTTTACCAGCGGAACATGCACGTTTATATGCTCGGCAACAGAACGTGGCCAATTATGAGGCTCACCCTGATCGGAACTGCTGATCGGGTATTCGAATGATAAATCGACTAGCTCTCCTTGCATGTCATAAAAGGTTACAATCACCCTATCTCCAACAAACAGTTGGGTATGATGATTTAAGCAACCAATCGGCAACCACTTCCCGGAGGCCATTGACGTATGCATAAACAAAATATCACCCTAAGAACAACTAATAGGCATTATCTAACAACCGAACAAAATAAATACTTTTAGTTTGAGGCAAGTGAACCAAAGCACTAGATTATGTGCTTATCAGCGGTCCCGCTATCATAGTTTAAAACCTTAGACCGGAAACTTTGCGTCCTAACCTTTCAGTTAGTTTGCCAAAAACAAGACTGAGTATAATCGTGACCGAACCACAAATCAAACAAAAGAATGTAACCAAACGTCTTATATAGCAAATAGTTACTAGCAAATGCGTTAGGTACAAAAAAGCCAACCTCTAGGTTGGCTTTTCGCAAGTGGGTTGTTAATCCCTTGCTAGCTTTCTTCTGGTCGCTACTCGGTGCCCGGCACGGAATACATTCAAGAAGCCATTTCCCACATCACTCATTACAATATACAAACAAGGTACTAGTACTAAAGTGATTAGAGTTGCAAACATAACCGCAAAACCAAGTGCAACCGCCATTGGGATTACAAACTTAGCTTGCAAGCTGGTTTCGAACATAATCGGTAATACACCGGCAAAGGTTGTAATTGATGTCAGGGTGATTGCTCTAAAGCGCGCACAACCTGCTTCAATAACCGCTTGGCGAGTTGAAATACCTTCTCGGCGTGCTTGGTTTACAAAGTCGGTCATAACTAACGAGTCATTAATTACAACACCGGCTGCGGCAATCAAGCCAAAGCCCGACATCAAGCTAATATCTAGACCAAACCAGAAGTGACCCCAAATAGCTCCGGTTAAGCTAAATGGAATAACCGACATAACAATAAGAGGCTGCGAATAGCTCTTAAGCGGCACTGCAAGCAAGATATATACTAAAATCATACCACCGATAAAGAACATGATTTGCTCGTTAGCTTGCGCTTGTTGTTCTTCAATAGAACCACCTAGCTCAGTTTTAACTGATGGGTATTCCTCTTTTAACTGCGGTAATAAGTTCTCATCAACTTGCTTAACCACTTCACCCGGTTCAATCGCTTCTTCATCGATACTGCCGTAGATATACACAGTACGATAGCCACCTTCACGGCGAATATAGCTAATACCTGGCTTTTCGTTCAGTTCAACAACATCACCCAGCATCACCTCTTGGCCTGCAGGCGTTGTGATAACAGCGTGCTTTAATGATGCAAACGCTTCACGTGTTAGTTTCGGGTAACGAACCATAACACGTACTTCTTCACCGCGACGAATAACACGCTGAGCTTCACCACCGTAAAAGCTTGCGCCCACTTGGTTAGCAATGTTGGCAAGGTCTAAACCTAGATCATATGCCACAGGTTTTAGACTTAACTGCACTTCTTTGCTCGCCGGATCGATGGTCGAACTAATATCAAATAAGCCTTTTTGCTGTTGTAATAGTTGGATGAAACGACGACCTGCCTCGTTTAAAGTATCGATATCTGGGCCGTAAAGTAAGTAACCAAACTCACCATCCATTCCACCGCCATTTACATCATCGTAAATTTGCAGCGATTTCACACCTGGGATACTTGGCATTTGTTCACGCCAACGACGAGATAATTCGAATGCGTTATACGGGCGAAGCTCCTCATCTACCAGCGGAGCAAGTAATTGTGCTTCAGTACGACCTTGGTTGAACACTAAGATATCGCGAATTAGCTTTTGGCCAAACTCTCGTTCTGTCTCTTGATCTACCTTGTTAACCATGGCTTCGATTTCACGAATAGCATTAATCGTTTGCATATCCGAAGCATTTTCATTCATTTCTAAACGAATTTGCGGGAAGTCATGAGGTACTTTTGGTGTTGGTACCACACGCACTTGATTTGATGAAATTAAGCCAAACGTCAAAATCAATAAACCGATAAACGCAAATAGCACAAACCAACGCCACTCCACACACAACTCAATAAAACGCTTATATGGGCCATTTACAAAGTTAAAGAAACGTTTGTTAAAACGCGCTCGCCAGCTATTAGGATTAATTGGCGGAAACTTAGTGTGGGCAATATGTGCCGGTAAAATAAGTTTCGATTCAATCAAACTAAATATCAGACACAGAATTACCACCACGGCGATACCAAAGAAGAATGCGCTTTCTGGGCCACTTGATAAGGTGAATGGTGCAAATACAGCAATCGTTGTTAAAACACCAAATGTTGCTGGGGTAGCAACGCGCTTTGCGCCATTTACGACATTTACAACACCACCGCCTTTTTTCTCAATTTCGGTGTAGGCACTTTCCCCTATGACGATGGCATCATCGACCACGATCCCCAGCACCATAATAAAGGCAAATAACG
Source organism: Pseudoalteromonas sp. P1-8 (assembly GCF_001399985.1). Taxonomy (NCBI): domain Bacteria; kingdom Pseudomonadati; phylum Pseudomonadota; class Gammaproteobacteria; order Alteromonadales; family Pseudoalteromonadaceae; genus Pseudoalteromonas; species Pseudoalteromonas sp. P1-8. The sequence continues at coordinate 96,186 of NZ_LJSO01000006.1, read as the reverse complement.
ACACGATATTAATACTGATACCAAATAATGGCATCATCATCATTGCACCTAAGAAACACACAGGTAAACCAATCATTACCCAAAGTGCCAACTTAAAGCGCAAGAAGATAGACAACATAATGGCAACCAAGATAGCCCCTTGGAATAAATTGCTTTTCATCATGTCTAAACGGGCATTTAGGTAGTAAGTCATGTCCATTAATGGCTCAAGACGCAAGCCCGCCGGTAGCTCTTTATTCTTTTGCTCAATAAACGCTTTAACTGAATCAGCAACCGGGATCATGTTTTGTTCTTTGGTTGCTTTTACTGATAAATAAACGGCATTTTCACCATTAAATTTAAAGTAGCGCTCACCTTCTGTGAATTGGTCTTTAATCACAGCGATGTCGTTTAGCAGCACTTTCGCGCCATTAGCACCAATTTTTACTGGGATCTGGCGGAACTCATCACCGCTGTAGTATTGATTTTCAACACGTACCGAGATAATACCTGCGTCAGTACGTAGTTGACCTGCCGAGATATTCGCAGAGTAACGACGTACTGCACTAGCCACCTCACTTAAAGTAAGGTTATATTGACGCAGTGAATCAGGGTCAATTTCAATTGCAATTTCATCAAGTGGTACATCGTTTTGCACCAGTGACACATTGGATAATTGCAGTAACTCATCTTCAATTTTATTTGCTACTGGCTTTAACTCAGTAAGTGGAATATCACCTACCAGCGTCATACCGATTACATCTTGGCGAAATTCAACCTGACTAATCGTCACAGGCTCCATGCCCGCAGGGAAAGTCGCAATACTGTCTACCCGTAGCTTCACTTTATCGAGTACATCAGTAAGTTCTGCATCAGTGTTGATCTCTAAACTTGCACGGCCACTATTTCGAAACGAGCGATATACACCACGTTTAATTTCGGTGACATCTTTTAGTGACTCTTCAATCTTGATCAGAATACTTTCTTCAATTTCCTGTGGTGAGGCCCCCGGATAATTGGCTTGTACTTCAATATAGTTAATTTCAACATTTGGGAACATCTGGCGCTGAATAGTGAAATAACTAATGATCCCCATGATGATGATAAACACCATCATTAAGTTAGCAGCGACCGAGTTATTGGCAAAATAAGCTATAAGGCCAGACTGTTTTTCTGTGTTTGTATCAGTCATAGTGCTACCTTAAAGCTTTTCAACCGCTGCAGTTTCTGCATCGCTTGTCATTTCTTTCATTCCAGCAACCTTCACTTCCATACCCTCTTGCGGGTACTCAGGCAGCGTCAGAACCAACTGGTCATTCACTTCAAGGCCATCACTAATGTAGAAGTACTCACCCTCTTCACGCACTACGGTTACTTTACGTGGTTCAAGTTTATTCTCGTCGTTCACAATCCACACCGTTTGGTTATTCACTAAAGACTGTGGTAAACGGTAGATGTTTTGTAATGTTGCACCGGCAAAGCTCACTTGTACGTAAGCACCAAATTTAATAGGTTGTACGTCGTGCTTTAAGCCGTATGGGTCATCAACACGAACAACTAAGTTGCTCATGCGAGTCGCGTTATCAACAACGCCTAGGTCACGGTCAATTTCGGCTTCACGAGTAAAGCTGTTTAAGCCTTTATTGATGATAGTCGCTTTAACGCCTTTTAAGCGTTTTGGCAAAAATACACTATCGAAACCAGCGATTGGTACAATGATTTCTGCACTTTCAATATTATTAATTTCAGCAACTTGGCTGCCTACATTAATGTATTGACCGACACCTATTTCACGGCTGATCACCAATGCATCGTAAGGTGCTTTTACCTCACAGCGAGCAAGGTCACGCTCGGCACGTTTTAATGCAGCTTGCGCTGATTTAACAGCGGCTTGCGCGCTTAAAACTTGAGGCTTACGTAGGAATAAGTCAGTGCGCTCACGTTCTGGGTAACGTCTTGCTTCATCCTCTGCCACTTTAGCTTGTGCTTGCTCTTCGATCAGTGCCGCTTGAGCACTAGCAAGTGACGCCTCAGCTTGTAGTACAGCTGCTTCGTAGTTATCTTTTTCGATGGTAAATAACACTTCACCACGAGCTACGATGCCACCCGCAACAAAGTTTGGGTGCCAGCTTGTAACTTCACCAGCCACTTGCGAGGCAAGTAAGGTACTTTCAAGCGGTTTCACTTCGCCGTAACTATTAATAATCACTTGATGATCATCACTTGCTACTGGCTCAACCTGTACTAAAGGACGCACATCAACTACATCCTTGTCTTTAGGCTCTTGAGCAATCGCGTTGATTGCCTTAAAACCAGCAACACCAACGATTAATGCAACAAACGGTAATATCCATTTTAATAAACTTGTGCGCATAACTTACACCTATAATATTTTCACTGGCCCTATCATACCAAAGCTGACAGAAACATTAATGTGACATTTGTAAGGAACTGTTACAAAAACAGATAAATTGGCAACACAAAAATCAAAACTTATCTAAGAACAATTTGTTACAAACAAAAGTCACATAATATCAAAAACTTACAAAACCACCTTCACACTTGTTAACAAACAGCCTTTTATCAAGGGGTTAATTCATTAAACTTGATTGAGAAATAATTAAAGGAACGAGTTAACAATGAAAATAACAAACATTGCGCTGGCACTAAGCTTAGCGTTTGCCATGAATGGCCACGCCGCCGAAACAAAGAAAGAAGAAAAGAAGCCAAAAACACTGGCTGAAATGATCAAAGATAAAAGCGAGTTTGCCGGTGTTTTCAGCATTTACCAAGATGCGAAAACCGGCGATAACTTAATGGTGATCGACCAATCTCAACTTGATACACCATTTGTGTACTTTGCTCACACCGTTGATGGTGTTACTGACGCAGGCCACTTCAGAGGGGCATATCGCGAGACAAAGCTAATTGAGTTTCGTAAATATTTTGGCCGCATTGATATTATTAGCAAAACACCGCGCTATAAATTTGATGAAAACTCAGCCTTAGCACGCTCTGCCGATGCCAACATCAGCGAAGCTGTGCTTGCGAGTATTAAAATCGAAAAAGAAGAAGACGGTAAAATTGCTTTTAATGTTGATAAGCTCTTTTTAAGTGAAGCACTGCATAAAGTATCACCGTGGGCGAACCCAAAAGATAAAAATGCCAGCAAGCGCTTTAAACTTGGTAAGTTAAACGACAAAAAATCGCGAATCGTTAAACAACGCCCTTACCCAAATAACCTAGATGTTGTAGTGGATTATGTATTTTCTAATGCCAACCCAACAGTACGAGGTTCAAAAGCCGTAAGCGATCCTCGTAACGTTTCAATTAAAGTCCAGCATTCATTCGTTGCGTTACCAAAAAATGATTATCAAGCTCGCCAAGATGACGCACGTATTGGTTATTTTACTAACGAATTCGACAATATGACATCAGCGGATTGGGCACCTTATGAAGATGTCATCAAGCGCTGGGACTTACAAAAGAAAGACCCATCAGCGGCACTTTCAGAGCCAGTTAAACCGATTACTTGGTGGATTGAAAACACTACGCCAGTTGAGTGGCGAGACACTATTCGCGATGCAGTACTAGCATGGAATAGCTCATTTGAAAAAGCAGGCTTTAAAAATGCCATCAAAGTAAAAGTACAACCTGATGACGCCGATTGGGATGCGGGCGATATTAACTACAATGTATTGCGTTGGACTGCATCACCGCGCCCTCCATTTGGCGGTTATGGCCCTGCCCTTGCGAACCCATTAACCGGTGAAATCTTAGGCTCTGACATCATGTTAGAGTATGTTTTCATGAAAAACCGTTGGATGTACGACACCTTATACACTCAAGGTGCAGCCACGCTTGAAACTAGCCAAAGCAACACAGATTTACATTGCTCACTGGGCCACAGCATTCAAGAAAACATGCTACTTGCTAAAGGCTTAGGCACAGGTGCGAGCATTGAAGACAAAGAGATTTTACGCCAAGGCTTAACTCAGCTAGTTTTACACGAAGTGGGCCATACCCTAGGTCTTAACCACAATATGAAATCATCTATCTTGTGGGATGAAAAAGAAGTTCACGATAAGAGTAAAACGCAGGGTATCGTAACGGGTTCAGTTATGGACTATGCACCAGCAAACATTGCCCCTATTGGTATGCAGCAAGGTGATATCTTCCAAACAAAACCAGGCCCTTACGATGATTGGGCAATTGAATACGGCTACAGCCAAGCATTAGCAGATAAAGCCGCTGAGCAGCAACGCCTTGAAAAAATTCTCGCTCGCTCATCTGAGCATGCTTTAGCGTTTGGTAATGATGCTGATGATATGCGTGCCCCAGGCCGCCATATTGACCCTCGTGTAATGATTGGCGATATGTCATCTAACCCTGCCGCATATGCTGATGATCGTATGGAGCTTATCAATAAGCTGTTTACTGAACTTAAAGACAAAGCCACGGTTAATGGTGAGTCATACCAACAGCTGGTTACCTCAGCGAACATTTTATTTAGAAGCTACAGAACACAAGCAGGCGTGGTATCTCGTCAAATTGGTGGTGTTTATGTAGAACGTAATGTGGTGGGTGATGACAAAAATGGCGCACCATTTACGCCAGTGCCACTTGAGCGCCAGCAACATGCAATGCAAGTATTAGCCGACAAAGTATTCTCGCCAAATGTACTTTCGAGCATGCAGCCACTGTATAACTACCTGCTACAGCAACGTCGTGGCTTTAATCATTATGGTAAGAACGAAGATCCTAAACCACATGGCATGATTTTAGGCATGCAAAAGCTGGTACTTGCTCAGTTGTTACACCCGGCTGTTATGCTGCGTATTTCAGACAGCGCAATGTATGGCAACGAGTATTCACTTAACCAATTTATGAATGACTTAACAGCAAGCATTTTTGTAGACAGCAAAAAAGCAAATACCCTAAGTCACAATCTACAAGTTGAATATGTGAATCAGCTAATCGCGATTGCTGGTTTAGGCAAAGCGAGCAAGCACGATAACCTAGCCAAAGCTGCTGCGCTTTATCAATTAAATCAAATTGCTGATATGAGCGTACCATGGGGGGCAGACACCGCAGCTAAAGCCCATAAGCAATATATCGATCGCTTAATTAGTAAGGCCCTCGAAGCATAATTAAAACAACACAAAAAAGGCTGCCACTTGGCAGCCTTTTTGTTTTTAAGCCATTGCTGGGCGCGATTTATAATACTGAATACACCCTAGTTGAGCGGCATTAGTCAGCAATATCATCACAAAGGTTAATATGTGAGACACACTCGGTGTCGCCATAGCAAGCTCGGCAGCGAGGCCGCAGCTTCCAGCAACAAACTGTAGGCTAAAGTAGCGCGCACTTAAATTACTAATATCACCACTTTTAATGGTTTTATAAGTCTGCGGCATAACACGAATAGAGCTCATGACTAAACCTACATAGGTTAGCCAGTTAAGCACCATTGCTGTTTCATAATGAGGGTTAAGCAACAAACCAAAAGGCACGACCGACATGGCTAATAACCCAGCTAGCTGCATGCGTTGCTTTCGCGCAGCGTTGTAACGAACAAAGTAGTAAAGAATCACACCACTTAGCATGCCGGTAACAACAAACGGCAAAACCATGTAAAAACGCTGAAAAAACAGGTTAAAGGTGATGAAATATAAACTTTGCGCGACACCAAAGCTCATCATTAACAGCGAAACGCCCGACACACTGCGATTTTTACGGATCTTATTTAAAAGCGGATAAAAGCTAAACGCTAAAATAAAGCATGAAATAATCGGCAAAAAGTGCGCCAAAACAGACCTCTCTCGTTACAATTTAGTTAATAAGTTAGCAGTTTATAAACTGCCCATGAAATTACAGTAAATACCTGTTTTTAAAGCAATTTAAAAGAGCGCGGCATTGTAATGAGAGCGCTTTAGAATGCAATAAAGAATAAAAAATAAACAACAGTCTATTGGCAAGATATCCGTACAAGCTGTTTACAGCTGATGACACTAACGACTGACTTGAATAATTAATGTGATCTGGGTACATTGATTAAATAGTGCTCAGGAGGGTTAAGCCATGAAGTCAATTTTATATGCGCTTGTTTTAAGTACTTTTTTATTTGGATGCAAGAGTACAAAACAACAACCAACGCCACCACCGAGTGTGGCCAGCTTACTCAATGCAGCACATTTTAAACACGTTGAACTTAGCGACCCTGAGCTTTTTACGCTCCCTGCGGATGAGCAAAAACGTTTTCTTAATTATTTTACCAAACGTCAAGGTGGTGATTTAAGGGATGACCAAATCCTATATCACTATTTAGAAAATAAGCTCACCAATTTTAATTACTTTAGCGCCACACTCAATGCCCAGCAGACTCTTCAAGGTCATCAAGGTAACTGTATTAGCTTAGCAATTTTAACCCATGCTTATGCTCAACTAGCAGGACTTCAAACAGGCTTTCAGGCAGTGTCGAGTGAGCCTGTTTATAGTAAACAAAATAACATCGTGTATGTATCGGGCCATTTTCGCACCAAAGTCTACGCCCCTTTAAATGAGGACGATAATTACTTGGTGCCACCAGGCACAGTCATCGATTACTTCCCGGCTCGTGGTAGTTTTTACTCTGGCCGCGCTGAATTAAAAGATTTAATTAGCCGTTATTACAGTAACTTGGCTGCAAAAGCACTGGCCTTGAAACAATTCGACTTAAGCTATAGTTATATATTAAAAGCCAATGAATACACCCCAAATGCAGCAGCACTTTATAATCTAGCTGCCGTTTTACATCGCCAAGCGGGTGATTTAGCTGGAGCAAAACATATTTATCAAACAGCAATGCAGCATGGCTTTAGCGATACAAATTTACTACATAATTACGCAGTGCTGGCCGAGCAACTTAATGATCAAGTTTTGGCTGAGCAGCTCAATTCACAGTTAGCGATGCTAGAGCAGGATCCATTCGAGTTACTGGCAACGGCAATTAACGCCCGTAACAATGGCAAGCTTTTTAAGGCAAAACAACAACTCGAAGACGCTATTGCATTAGCCCCTTATTTATCTGAACCCTATATAGAATTAGCGATTCTTAGTTATCAGCAAGGTAATGAACAAAGTAGTAAGGAATGGTTAGAAAAAGCCATTGAGATAGAAAATAAAGACGAAAAACTGGCGCTATATCACGCCAAGCTTTTCGCCTTAAAAGACCAACACTAGGCTATAACGAGTAATAGAAGCTTAGCCAAGCCCGTAAATCATTTTCAAAGTCGTCGCCTTCTACCCGGGCGACGCCAAAATCAAGGTTTACATCGTTTAAACCAGCGGGGCCCATACCAAAGCTAAAGTCTCCTCGCCATTTTAGCCCGTAACTTTGTGCATAGACTCGGTTATCAACTTGATGCTGTTGGTAATAAAGCCAAGGTAATAAATCTTTGTAACTAATGCCCCCGCCATAACCTTTATAGCGGTTACCTGATTGACTAATAAACGGCAACTCAGGGGCAACAACAAAGCCGCTTTGCGTGTCATTATTAATTAAGTTTGACTCATAACCGCCAAGTGCAAGAATACTGTCATCGCGATATTGCTGTGCAAAATTAACATAAACAGGAATATCAAAAGCGTAACCGCTCAACACCGTGGCAAAGTTATAGCCCTGCCAATTATTCGAGTTAGCATCACCGGATAACCACTGAGCACTCACAGACTGAGCAAAACCGTATCGCTGTCTATCATGTTGCCATTTTTGTTCAAGTCCAAGGGTTAACCATTGATCATCCCCGTTACTAAAATCACTGTAGTTATAGCTCAAACTCGGTGTAATACTAAGCTGCTGAAACTGCAACGGGTAGCTCATGGCTAAATGCGCCCCAGTGTTACTTATATTCACCGGTATTTGTGAATGGTACTGTTTTGCCGATTCAAGGTCGTAATCAAATAACAGCGCTTTAAATTTTAAATCAAACGCTGAGTACTTAGCGGCCGCAAACACCCCTTCTAATGCTTTGTCATGTAAATCAACACTGTAGCCTGCTTGTAAATCGAGCTGCTTTAAAAAGTCGTTACTTTTTACTCCAAGGGTAAGCAGCGAAGATGATGCCGAGTAATACTGAGATGCCAATGAAAAGGTGGGTTTTTGCTGCCAAATATCATAATCGGCTGGCTCAGTTGGGCTTTGCGGGTAGATTTTAGCCTCAGGTAATACTTCGCTCGTTACTTGCCCTCGTGGTGGCTCCGCACTTTTAGCAAATTCAACAACCTCTAATCCTTGTGGTTGCTCAGCAAAATGCTTGATATTCGGCCCTTCAGCAGTGATCGATAAATACAAAAGTTCACCGTTATTCATTGCCATTGGGTGTGCAACAGCTTCTTGGCCTTGCGTTAATTGGCGTAGTGAATTGCTTTGTATATCATAATGATATAAATCGAGAGCTTTATTTTTACCAGCGACAAAATAAAGCCCTTTGCCATCGGCTTGCCAATTAGGTTGTGACACATACTGATAGCCCTCTGGCATTGGCACAGTAAGTGATTTTTGGGAACTTAAATCTTGTATATACAACTGCCAATTAGCATTCAATGTCGCTTTTAAATAGGCAAGTTGTGTTTTATTAGGGCTTAGTAATGGATAGTCATAAACCGTTTCTAGGCTTTTCTCAAATAAAGGCGTAGCGACACCAGTATTGAGGTCAAGGCGCACTAGCTCCGAGAAACCATGCTTCGTTTGCTCAGCATAAACCGTTTGCCCGTTATCACTGATACTAAAGCGGCGCAGCCCTGCATGATGGGTCAAAGCGCTCACTTTACCTGTGTCGATATCATAACGGTATAAATCAGAAATACCTTGAATTGAGCCTTTAGCAACAGTTGTTGTGGCGGTAAAAAACAATGTATTTTCGTCTAACCACTGCGGGTTTTTTATACCCTGCCTATTAATTTGGTTAAGCACATGTTTTTGCTTACGTTTAAAAACACTGGGGGCTTTATCAGCAATATCAGCAGGGTCATCATCGAGTAACGCTTGTTGCTGCTTTGCAAAATCATCAGCAGCCTGTTGATTGTCATCAGTGCTATAAATGACTAAACGGGTTTCGTCATCTTTGTTGCGCTCAACAATGGCAAGCTTACTGTTATCTAAACTTAAAACAGGGTTCGAGGCGTATAGATCAAGCTCCAACCATAGCTTACTTGTAAGTGCTTGCTCACTTACTTCTTTAGCCATTGCTTTATAAGTATATTCTGCAATAAAACGGCGGTAGAGGCGCTCAGGTGAGTCGCCAAAAACGCCGCTAAAGGCCTCATTAAAATCACGTGCTTTAACCGCTTGCATGCGAGTCCAAACTGCATCAAGAGTTTGCGCTGAATAGCTCTCTTCAAGCCAAGCAAGAAAGCGAGAACCCATTAAATATGCCATTGAGCCAGCTAAATAGCCCCCTTCGGTACTACTTAATTGGCTATATCGTGGCAATGCACCTTGCTGTGCAAATTCAACCAGTATTGCCTCTGAAAGGTTGTCGTATAAACGACCCCGCCCTGTCATTTTCGACTCCAGTAGCGTTGCATACCCTTCGGCAGCCCAGCGCGGCATTTCGCCTTCAACTAAGTCATAAATATCCCAACTATTACGAATAGCTTGGCGCACGTCACTTCGAGTAGGCTGAGCAAGGTGCACCAAATGAATATATTCGTGCAAAATCAATAACTGCTGCCAGCCATCGGTGTTAGAAATCACCGTATCGGATTGTGGAGGCGTAGTAAACAAAGCCATTAAAGGCTTGTTAGTCACCGGCAAAGCAAAGCCATTGGAGGCGTTAAATGGGTCAAAAACCAGAACATCGACCACTTCATCAAGAGCACGGTTTTGCTGTTTTAGTACCTTATCGCGAACAATTTCAAGCTCTGTTGCCGCTGAACGGGCCCATTGCTGATTCTCAGTACTAAAGTGCACATTAAAGTGCTCGGTATGAATAGTTTGCCAAGTCTCTTGGCTTGAAGCGTGGCTAGCAGCAAGTAATGCCACAGTTAACAGAGCTTTTTTCATCACAATCCTTGATTAGCAAGTTGCTTAATTTAAGGGCTAGTATGCGATGCTTTTTTAAAAGGCTGAAGTTAAAAAGTGTAAGAAATTACTCGATTTTTAGCGGCCGTACTAAACCGAGTAATTGATAAATAATAAAAATAGTCACGGCAAACATCAGGCTACTTCTTAATGCACCGAGCCCCGCAATGACTAAAGCTGCGGTTACGAGTAAAGCAATTGCTGTAACGGCAACACTCACACATAAGCCCTTACACTCCTGCTGCGAACGTGCATAACAAAGTAAGGCAACAACACCTGAAATAGCTAAAATAGGTAGTAAATAAATCATTGCGCACCCGTGATTATTGACGTTGCGCTAGTATACCTCGATATTAAAACGAGTCAATGATATTGAGAATTGTTTTCATTTAAAACCAATTCCGCTCAACGCCTTCTATTTCATATAGGGAGAAATCAGCAAACTGCTCAGCCAGCTCTGCTTTTAAGTAAGGCATTGATACTGAACCAGAAGCCAGTTGTATATACAAGCTTTTAAGCTGTGATCGGCGCATTAAATAAGTGCTTATTGTGGTGACGCTTTGCGCTTTATAGATTTCAAAAACACGATACTGCACACCCAGCATGCCGGTTTTAAATACGGCAAAAAAACGGCCGTCATGTTGATACATAGCCAAACCCGTTTTTTGATAATTCAAAAACACACCGGTCATCAAAACTAAGCCCACGACAATGCTCCACAGCATCGTAGCAGCATCAAATAAGGCGTTGAAAATTAAAGCAGAAAATACAGTTGGCAGGATCACATATAAAAACGTATTTTTATAAAGTAAAGCTCGCTCAGGCTTAATAAAGTTAAGCTCTGTTAAATCAACAAACCATGGAAATAACCAGCCACACACGGCTTGCACTTGCTCTTTGGTGATTACTGGCATCACTAGCGTTTGTTTATTTTTATGTGCCGCAACTCCAGCTGCCATCCCACCACTACTCACTTGTGGGCAAATTAAGGTATAGCGATTAAGGAACCTAGCAATAATATTTTGTTTGATTTGCACACTTTGAATTTTCGACACGCTGATCGAGAGTTGCTGTCGCTCAAATAAACCTGCCACACGCTTAAACTTATCGTCCTGAAAATACAGCTGAAAGTTAAAAAAGCGCACTAAGGCCATGACAACAGAAAGTAAAATGGCACATAAAACAATGGCAACAACCATAATTAACACAGCGATTGCAGCTGCGCTGCCAACAAAAGCAGCTTGCTCATTCAGTATGGCCTCTAGGCGGTTTATGATAGTTTTTTCGAGGTACTCAAAAATCACATTCATAAATGGGGCAAGCGCAGCCAATGCTAAAATTGCCATGTTCGACATCAAACCAAACTTAGCAATTTCAGCATTGCTGATCGTTAAGGTTTTCGGTTTATCTGTTGCTTCGCTCTGCTCAACAGGTAGCTGCTCTTGCTGTTGTAACTGAGCCTTAAATTCCATAACTTGTTCACGAACTTGCTCGGCATAGCTAAGCTTAACTCCCGGGATAACAGCTTCTTGAGCACTACTACCGGCGGCATCGAAAATACAATTAACTAAATTAACTGGCTGAAAATAAAAAGGCTCGGCAATGTTTACGTTCTGTACTCGAGCAAATTTTAGGGTTAGCCGCTCTTTTTTAAATACCCCTTTATTGAGCAGTATTTCATGACCATCTGTTATGCGGTATTTAAAATTACGATAATAAGCAAAGGCATACAGCACTAAAACTAAAGAGGCTACGGCAACAGCTATTTGCCCCCAAAACAGCTTTTGCTCAACTTGCGTAACAAATAACACCAAAATTGGCAGTAAATTAAGTAGCCCATCTTTTATGAAGCGCAGTGCAAAGTGAACAATAAAATACAGTAGCGCCCATGGCGACACGCGTTGCCATTGTTGATCACTCATCGGCAAGCTCATTTTCTTGAGTTGCTGCATTATCACCATAACTTTGCACGAACTGGCGAACATCATTGCATTGTTCGTCAGTTAACCCACTGATATGTAAATCAGCACTCATGCCACCCGCACTGTAAAGCCTGAGTGTTGCGAGTCCTAACTTTCGCTCAATTGGGCCGCGATGAATTTCGGTGTGTTGCACGCGAGAAATAGGCAATAAAGTGATTTGTTGCCAAATTAAACCTCGCTTAAAGGCAATATCATGCTCTCTTACTGCCACCCCTTTAGCGCGAACGCTGTAAAGGTTGTAAACCATCGACAGTATTACCAACAATGGCAAAACCAAAAGCCAAGGTGTAGCAATAGCTTCGCTAACGGCAGGATTAAAGTGCCGTACCGCAATGATCACGGCCATCAGAGGCACATAAAACAACAACCAATTTAGTTGTACATGCCATATCGCATTATCAGCAAGTGGTTGGAATTGAATCGTTTGATGCTTTGGAAGGGTTTCTATTTGTTGATTACTAAACACGGTAATTCCTTGTAAAGGCCAGCTGTGCTGGCCTTACGTGCTAACACTGAGTTGTTATATGTTATAAATTATACCCAGCGTAGTTTTGTTGCAAGTGTGTGGCTTGCTCCTGGTGCAAGTTCAACACTATCATCAAGGACATTAGCCGCTTCTAAGCACAGCATTACGTGGTATTCTTCATCAGCAAAATTAGAAAGGCGTTTTGATTTATCAATCCATGGATTCCAAAGAACACACGATGTTGAATTTTCGCGACCTACTTCAATAATGCCATCAGGTGTAATGATACGCTGAGTGTCTTTTGCTTCGGTGTAAACCATGTCTGTTTCACGTGCGAACGACACTAATTCATTTTGCTCAAATGGACCTTCAGCAAATTCAATGTATTTCGCGCCTTGCAGACCATCTACTTTTGTTTCTTCAATTGCTGGTGTTGGGAAGTACGTGTGTAGTGCTTGAGTAAACTGTACTGTTTGGTTATCTAAGTTCGTGGTTGTTAAACGCATCTCTAAGCTAGAGGTTAAAATAAACTCAGCCAATAACTTAGTTTTATAAGGCCAATACTTTTCATCAACTTGCGCCATCGGCAATGACAAGCTGATATAAATAGAATCGTCTTGTTCTTTCACTTCTTCTGCGCGCCATAAACTTGTGCGAGCAACACCATGAGCTGGCCAGCCTTCATGTTGGCTTACTCCGAACCATGGCCAACAAATCGGAATACCGCCTCGCACACCTTTGCCTTCTTGGTAATCTTCTAATTCTGAGACCCATAATAATGGCTTTTTATCGGTTGGCGTGAACTCAGTGATCTGCGCACCTTGCAGAAAAATAGTTGCGCTACAAAACTCACTAGCAACTTTAATAAATTCAAGCCCGGTTTCACTTTGCTCAATCGTAACTGATGGCGATAACTTCATAATTCGTCCCATTTAATGAAAGAAAAATCCACCTTACCCAATGCAGTGGCTTTTAGTAAATAATATTTAGTTATTTGTATAAATTGTTTTACTACAAAGTGATGGTGTCACCTCGTAGTTACATTTTAAGTGTTAACAACAATTACTCCATCTAAATTTTAACTTTTGCTTTTTAATTTCTGCTCTAATTATTTTAAAAGCACAAAAACAACCTTTATGGCCATAAATTATAAGCAATATAGTCATTATTTATTTGAACTCAATTTATTAGATGTGTAAAATTTTTTGATTGCGGTTGCTCCACGCCGCCTTATTTAAGAGACAGAAACATGCAAAAGTATGACGAGCTACTAGTGTCGCTGCGTAAAGTGATCAGAGCCATCGACCTTCATTCAAAACAGCTCAATAAAACCTCTGGCTTAACAGGCCCACAATTACTGATTATGAACGAGGTTGCACAAACCGATGGCATAACCGCTAGTCGCATTGCACAAAATGTAAATCTAAGCCCAGCGACGGTTACTAATATCTTAGACCGTATAGAAAACCGTAACCTGATCACCCGTGTTCGTAGCCAATTAGATAAACGCCGAGTTAGTTTGCATCTCACAGAAGCGGGTAAACAGCTACTAGATCAAGCACCTCAGCCTCTGCAAGAACACTTCATTGAAAAGTTCTCAGCACTCGATGAGTGGGAGCAAAGCTTACTACTTTCATCAATGCAACGTATTGCCGCAATGATGGATGCAGATCAGCTTGATGCTTCACCTCTGCTTGAAGTTGGCGCAATCACCAAGACATTAGAACCACAGTAAAAATTAAAACTGATTGATTAATATTAATTTTCTGTGTCTAGTCTTGGGTTCAGCATGATTATCAACTATGCTTGGTAGTACCCATTCCAACACTAGCGAAAATTCATGCTTAAACTATCAAAGTTAGCCCTCGCAATAGCCTTGGGCACAACTTCAAGTCTTAGTCAGGCATCTGAAATTGATGACCTTCAAAAGCAGCTGCAATTGCTGAAACAGCAAATGCAACAACTGCAAAGCAAACTTGATGCTGCCGAAGAAAAATCGCAGCAACAAGCCGAAAAACAAGCGCAAATTGATGCACAAGTAGCAAAGCAACAAAAGCAACTTGAGCAGCAAACAGCAGCTGTTGAAGCGCCTAAAAAAGAATCTGGCATTAAGGTCGGGGGTGCAGTACGTACCAACTTCAGCCATACATCTTATAATGATGGTAATAAAAACCGCGGTGGTGACTTCGATTTTGACATCTTCAGGCTAAATTTTGCAGGCGATGTCGGTGATGTGCAGCTTAACGCTGAGATCCGTTTTTTCGATTACATGACTGCAGTTAAGTATGCCTATGCAGCCTATGACTTTGCCGAAGACTGGCAGGTACAGGCAGGTATTACCAAAGTGCCTTTTGGTAACTGGCCTTATAACTCACACAACTACTTCTTTGGCACTACTTACTATATTGGTCTTGAAGATGACCATGATTTAGGTGTGTTATTCAAGCGCAAAATTGCTGATAACTGGCAAATTGACCTTGGCTTTTTCAAAAATGATGAGCTAGGTGGCGTTGATGGTTACGTAAGCGACAGAAGCGACCGCTATTCATACGATGTTGTCGGTTTCCGCTCTGCTGATGAAGGTATCTATGCCGAACCAACCAATGCGATTGGTGAGTACAACACCTTCTCTGGTCGTTATGGTTATCACTTTGAGCATGACGGCGGCACCACCGAGCTAGGTGTTTCTGCGTTATCGGGTGGCTTGCATGACGGTGAAGATAAAGCCGGCGATTACTACGCCTGGGCTGTGCACTTAAACAGTACTATCGGTCCATGGAATTTCCAGCTACAGCATGGTGAGTATAACTACGATATCGACAACGTCGACCGTATGGCCGTGGGTGCTTATGCGTTTTACGATAGTATTGCCGCAGAAGCGACCATGACTAATGCTAATATCGCTTACAGCCTGCCTGTAGAGTGGGGTCCGGTAACAAACCTGCAGTTTTATAATGACTACGGCATCATTTATGACAAGTCAGATAACAGCGAAGATACATGGATGAATGTAACCGGTGTATCTGTTGCCGCAGGTGGCTTATTCACTTACTTTGATTTTGTACAAGCGAAAAACCAACCATTTGTTGGTGGTTCAATTGCTGGCGACAGCGACGAGACTGAAACCCGCTTCAATATCAATATAGGTTATTACTTTTAAGATACGCTTAATTAAGTGAAAGCAAGGAGCTGGCCTCCTTGCTTTTTTATTTACTCGAAACCACACAACAACCTCACGCTATCCTTAACGTTCATTCATTACTAGCAAACTTCTTACTTCACTCCCAAGTTGTCCACTATGCTTAAGGCTAAGGTCCGACCTGTACCTTTAGTTAAAACATTCTATGGATATACAAATGAAAATCATTATCATATAGTATCATTCTAAGCCCGATTTATTGTTAAAAGCTGTATAGCTGCTTTGTCTGATTATCACTTAGAAATTATGGGTATAACCCTATGACAACATCAACTACTCCGTGCATTTACTCTAAAGACGTTGCTGAGGAACATATTCATGCCAATACTCGAGCTACTTTCTCGAGCTGAAAAGCTAAAACAAGCGATAAGCATCATAACCGATGATATTGATCATCATTTATTAGCGCTAGCGCCTAGTGCTGATTTAGATAACTATAAAAAGTTTTTAACCTTACAGTATGCTTACCAGTTAGAATTAAAAGGCCTCTACGAGCATGCTGGTTTACATCAATATATAGATAACTTACATGATCGTACGCGATTATCTTTAATCAAGCAGGACTTAGACGATTTAAAGCACCCATTACCAAATCATCATCAGCAACCCTGCCGCTTTCAAAATGCTGACTTTGCCTATGTACTTGGTTGGCTGTATGTAATTGAAGGATCGCAATTTTCTGCAGCTACATTAGGCAAACAGGTAGAAGCTGAGCTAAAGTTAAATAATCAACGTGGTGCACGCTACCTTGCTAAAGCCAGTGAATACTCTAAAGACTGTCAACTAAGTCATCTTATTGATAACCTTGAGCTCTGTGAACAGCAACAAGCCACCTTGATAAAAGGTGCCGAGCAAGCACTGCAACGATTTAAGTTTTATCAGGCCCAGTTTTATTGATGAATGTGAGAGCGGCGTTTACCGCCTATAAAAATGGCTGCTATCAATTACTCGGGTTATTGATGGTGGGTTTAGGTATCATAGGTATTGCATTACCTGTGATGCCTACGACTATCTTTTTTATACTCGCATTGGCGTGCTTTACCCGCTCATCACCCAAGCTTTCTGCCTGGCTGCTAAACCACCCCAGATACGGCCAACCGTTAAGGTTTTGGCAAGAGCATAAGGTTGTCCCTACCCGTGCTAAGTTATTAGCAGGTTTTGGTATGGCTATCGGATATGCTTTTTTACTACTAAGTGCCGCGCCAATTTGGGTGATGTATTTAGTAGCAGTGATTGAATTGAGCGTATTAACCTATTTAATTAACCGCCCATCTGAGCCAAATAAACCAACCCTAATTCAAGTTAATATAACCACACAGATGCGCTTGATGTTGCTTGCTTGTTTTCTCAGTTCGCAACTAGCTGTTATGGCTTACCTCGCTATTCATTTCTAGCACAAAGAAATGTAAAGAACGTAAACCTGCTTGTTATCAGTAATACAAATCATTATCATATTTGTATCTTTAACGAATAAACCGCATTATGTTCTCATTTAACAAACGCAGCTTTTATAGCGTTAGCCGCGCCTTACACATATACCTTTCAACGGCCTTATTCTTTTTGCTTATTTTGTTTTGTGTCAGTGGCATCATTCTTAACCACGTTAGTTGGCTCGAAAATGATAAACATAATGGTCAGAACCAACTACTTGTTTCTGCAGAGCTATTCGAAAAAGCACAAGCAAACCTCGATACATTACCAAGCCTTTACCCTGAAATAGAGCAATACATGCAACAGCAGTTTTCACTCAACAATGTAAAAAGTATTGAGTGGGAAAAAGAAGATGCCTTGGTAATGCTCGACTACCCGCTTCCGGCTGGCTTTGCCTACGCCGAAATCGATTTTCAAACCGGTGAACTTAATATTGATTATCAAACTGGTGGCTTTATGAGTCTGATTGGTGACTTACACAAAGGCCGCCATACAGGCGAAGCATGGAGCTGGGTGATTGATATCTCAGCTGTTTTGATGATTCTGTTTGCTATAACCGGATTATTTATTCTCTTTCAAAACCGTAAAAAACGTGCCGCAGGCCTTTGGTTAACGCTGCTTGGTGTTGCCACGCCTTTGGTTATTTATCTAGTTTGGGTGCCTCAACTTAAAGGAGTATCTTAATGAAAAAAGCCCACTTACTCGTTGCTCTACTAATTGGCTGTTTGTTCAGCCCACTGAGCTTTGCAAAAGATCCCAACCTAACCGTTGAATTTACCTTACCTGAGCTAGATGTTTCTCCATATCATCGCCCTTACGTGGCGTTATGGCTAGAAACACCTGAACGTAAACACGTTACCACTATTGCACTTTGGGTCGAAAAAGCTGAATGGTTTAAAGACTTACGTCAGTGGTGGCGAAAAGCAGGTCGTAGCAACGACAGCTTTGATGGTGTAACAGGTGCAACAAAACGCCCAGGCACTTACACCATTGAGTGGCAAGGTAAAGATTTAAAAGGTAATCCAGTTAAACCTGGTAGCTACCTACTAAATGTTGAAGTTGTACGTGAAGAAGGTGGCCGGGATTACACCCGCGTTGAAATCGACTTAACGAAAGACGGCAAAGTCACTATTAAAGGCGAAAAAGAGTTCGCGACTAGCTTTGTTACCATTACCAGTAATTAAGGACAAACAATGAAATTAAAATTATTAAAGACGGCGCTGATCGGCGCCGTGACCTTCACAGCAATTGCATCTGGCTATGCACAAGCACACGCCCGTTGGTTAATGCCATCTCACACTTCTTTATCTGGTGAGAAAACTCACTATGTGATGATCGATGCCAGTATTTCAAATGAGTTGTTTAGCCCAGATAAAGCATACCGCCCAAAACAAAAGGGCGCTGAGTATGACGACAACCTATTAATTGCCCTTGCTCCAAATGGCAAGCCGGTTGAAGAAACGATTCGCGCATACTATTTAAAACGCAAAAACTCAGCGGCAGTGAGCTTAACGCAAGACGGTACTTACCATATTGCTATGCAGCAAAAACCAATGCTAATGACTTTCTATAAAGATAAAGATGGCAATCGTGGTCGTGTGTTCGCAGGTAAAAAAGAAGCAGACCTACCAGCAGGCGCAACCGACGTGCGCACTGTAAAATCAATCGCAACTGTTGATACTTTTGTTAGCCGTAATGGTACTTCTAAGCCAACATTGCTTGGTCAAGGCTTAGAAATTTCTGGCCCTACTCACCCGAACGATCTATTTGCTGGTGAAGAAGCTAAGTTCCAATTACTAATGGATGGCAAACCAGCTGCTGACGTTGAGCTTGCTATTGTTCGTGGTAGTGCTCGCTACCGTAATGAGCGTGACGAAGTTAAAGTAACAACCGATAAAAAAGGTTTCTTTACTGTGACATTCGCTCACGCTGATATGTATTTGATTGAAGCATCTGTAAATCAAAAGCCAACAGAGGCTGATATCGATAACGTACGCTATTCATTGTTCACAACGCTTGAAGTAGCGCCTGAATAATATGCTGATTAGGCCTTAGCAAAGGCCTAATTCGACTTACGAGGAAGGCTGTAGTCAACCGTGTGATCGCAGCTACCGTCTTTCTCGCAATCATTTACCCCATCACCATCGACATCCCAGCTTGGATGCATGCCTTTTAATGTACTTTTTAATACCGAGATATCGGCAGTAAATTCACTTTGCTCATCACTGCGCGCAGCATTGCGCATGAGAAACACCCGAATCACATAATCGCCATTATCAGGAATTGTAAGCTCGGCATGATCACCTTTTGCCGGGCCAACAAACAAAGCAGTTGGGTTGCCTTTTGGTAAAATATTAAAGTAGTTGCTTGAATTTGATGGAGCAAAATCAACCTTTAAAGTAGTGCCTTTATTAAGGTTAATTTGATATTCCAGCATCTCATAACCTTTAATTGTGTCTTTAACTTGCCAGCTTTGCTGCACCGCAATATCTGAAGCTAGCAACTCATAATGACGACTATTTGGTAAATTTTGTTCGGCAAACACCAAGCTACTTGTAGCCACCGAAAAACAAAACCCTATTAATAACAACAACTTCATATTCAACCTCCTTTTAAATTCTTTTTTAAAGAATAATAAACGCTAATTTTACAATTTTTAATTCTTTTAAAGTGAACTTATAGTTACTCCATCGCAGACACACTGCTTAACTAAACAGGATACCTACTATGAAACTTTTTACTTTAATCTCAGCTCAACCACACTTACAAAATATTAGCACTTTATTGGCACGTATTGGTTTATCGGCCATCTTTTTACTAACCGGCTTTAGCAAAATAGAATTTTTTGATGCAACAGCACAGTACATGGCATCAGTAGGTTTACCAGAGTTCTTACTGCCGTTTGTGATTGCCTTTGAAGTTGTTGGCGGATTATTTATTTTACTCGGCTTTTTAACACAACTAACCGCTGTCGCTTTTGCTGGTTTCAGCCTAGTTAGTGCTTTGTTATTCCACTTTCAACTTGATGATCAAATGCAATTTTTAATGTTCTACAAAAACATTGCGATGGCAGGCGGCTTTTTAGCATTAGCCAGTGTTGGTGCAGGCAAAATAAGCCTAGATCAACTAGTGTTAAAACGTAGTCAGGCATAATATTTATCCCAGCCAATAACCTAGGTTGTTGGCTGAATTTGTTTTTAAGAGGGCGCGAATATGGCAACGTTATTAACAGCAACCAGCCATGATATTGGTGGGCTCGATGTGAAACGCATCTTGCCTCATTTTGACAAAAAAATGGTTGGCCCATTTATCTTTTTTGACCACATGGGGCCAAATCACTTTCCTCGCGGGGAAGGCATAAATGTGAGGCCTCACCCTCATATTGGCTTATCAACGCTCACTTATTTATTTACTGGCAGTATTTACCATCGCGATTCGCTAGGTAATAGCCTGCAAATAGAACCCGGCGATGTTAACTGGATGACCGCAGGTCGCGGTATAGTTCACTCAGAAAGAGAAAGCCTTGAAGTGCGGGCGAGCGAGCACGACATTAATGGTCTGCAATGCTGGGTTGCTTTACCTGAAAGTATGACCGAAATAGCACCGCATTTTGAACATATCAAAAAACAACAATTGCCTGAGAAAATCGAAAAAGGCGTGCTGATGCGACTCATTGTCGGTGATGCTTATGGCTTAAGCTCCCCTGTCAAAACCTACTCTCCGATGTTTTATGTAGATACGGTAGCAGAGCAAGGCAGCCATATTACTAAACCGTATCCTCACCATGAAACCGCTGTGTATGTTATTTATGGTGAAATTAGTGTGGGTGATACTCGCTATACCCAAGGCGACTTTGTACTACTTGATGACAGCGAACACGAAATAACGACACTGGTGCACAGCCGCTTTATTTTACTCGGTGGCAGTAAATTCAATAAAGTCCCGTATTTACACTGGAATTTTGTCGCTTACAGCAAAGAGCGCATCGAGCAAGCAAAACAAGATTGGCAAGCACAGCGTTTTGCTAAAATTCCCGGTGATGAGCTTGAGTATATTGAGTTGCCCTCACCTAAAAAGTAAACTTTTTCAGCATTTACAGGTACTATTAGGTAGTTAAGTAAGCAAAGGAACATCATGCTAAGAATTACGCTAGAACAGTGGCGCATGTTTCGTGCTGTTGTTGAATTTGGAGGCTTTAACCAAGCCTCACAAGGTATTCATAAAAGCCAATCGAGTATTCATAATGCAGTTGGCAAAATTGAATCTGCACTCGATGTAAAATTATTCAGCATTCAAGGCCGTAAAACAGTGCTCACTGAAGCCGGCGAAATGATGCTGCGCCGTGCTAATTACTTACTTGATGAAGCTGCTAAAGTTGAGGCCATTGGGCAAACCTTGGGTGAAGGTATCGAAAGTAAGTTACGCATTGCTGTTGATGCTATTTTCCCACAACAACTGCTTTATAAAGTACTTAACGACACGTCATCGCAATACCCTCAACTGCGTATTGAGCTGCATGAATCTGTGCTAATGGGGGGCAATGAGCTGCTCGAAAACGATCAGGTTGATATTGCTATTACCGGCTTTCCAATTGCAGCAAACTTTCACGAAGAGTTATGTGATATCGAGTTTATTGCCGTCGCCCACCCAGAGCACCCCTTGCATGATATAGAGCGTGAAATTACCCTCGAAGATTTAAAATCACACCGCCAAATAGTAGTTCGCGATTCAGCGAATAAGCACAAACAAGATGGTGGCTGGTTAGGTGCCGATCAGCGCTGGACCGTCACTCATATGCGCACTTCGATTGATATGATCAGTAATGGACTGGGCTTTGCGTGGTTACCAAAAGTCG
This sequence comes from Pseudoalteromonas sp. P1-8, assembly GCF_001399985.1. NCBI lineage: Bacteria > Pseudomonadati > Pseudomonadota > Gammaproteobacteria > Alteromonadales > Pseudoalteromonadaceae > Pseudoalteromonas > Pseudoalteromonas sp. P1-8. Next base: position 74,211 of record NZ_LJSO01000006.1, on the reverse strand, counting down.
CGATAGAAAAACAACTTGCGACAGGGCAAATGAAAGCACTTAATTTAACCCATAACAGCAGTCGCAGCGCTAAGTTACATTTGCTCTTTAAAGACGGTGACAAGCTGGGTCCTGCAGCACGCTCGTTTATTGGCGAGTTGCGTTATCAAGTAATGGAAAATCTATAGCTTCAAGAGTGTTTCAGCAATACCTTTAACGCCCGGCTCGAGAATAAACACGCCACCACTGTGAGGGTAATCAGCGAGTACTGAGTCTTCGAGCCCAACTGCCGCTGTTGTCACCGCCAGGTGCGCGAGCTCTTCACCAACAAATGCAACACTCGTAACACGTGGTGCGGGTAAGCGAATAAACTGTACTTGCTCACCGTTTGGAGCAAAACGATACACGCCATAACCATTCCATGCAGCAACCCACAGATGATCTTCGCTATCAACTGTCATGCCATCAGGAAAACCCATATTGTCAGTAAAGCGAATAAACTCGTGTTTATCTGCAAGCTCGCCATGCTCATTCAGAGTGAAGCGGTAGATTGTTTGTTTATCTGAGTCTGTAGAATATAGAAACTGGCCATTTTTACTTACCGCAGGCCCATTGCTAATGGTGTAGTCATGATCAACTGCTGTCGGAGCCTGGCCATGACCAAAACGGTATAACTTGCCACTATTGGTTTGCTCTTGAGAGTCCATTGAGCCAAAAAAGCCAAAGCCTTGGCGAGACGTTTTACCATCGTTTAAGCGGTTTTGTGAGGGTTCGTGATCGATTGAGTAAAGAAGTTCGCGGCTAAAGTCTTCACTATTGAGCTTATAAATGCCTTTGGCAAAGCCTGCGATTAATTCAGCTTGCTCGGTTTCCATCACCCAGCAAATCGGTTCTGGCATAGTAAACTGGCTAACTCGCATCGATTGACACTGCAAACGAAACAAACGCTGCCCTAAAATATCGACCCAAAATAAACAGTTATGTGCCTTAGCAAAATAGGCACCTTCGCCCAACTGGCATTGGCTAGAAATGATTACTTTAATGGTGTCATCGAGCATAGGCTTCATTACACAAACTGCTGAACTATTCTCATTCTATCTGTGTATGAAAATAAGTGCTAGACCAGATAAGCCAGCAACCAGCAAGATGATGCCGCGAATGGCCTTTTCATTGAGGTTGTTGTTGATCACAAACGACAAGCCCCAACCAATTAAAATAGCGGGTAAACAGAAAAAGAACAGCTTTACATCGGCCATATCGGCAGAACCTGTCAGCATTAATACAATAATGCCAAACAGGTTTATAAATACAAAAAAGGCACTCAGGTTTGCTTTAATTTTGTCTTTATCTTCAGCTTGATAGAGTAACCCCATTGGCGCGCCACCGGCTGACGTTGTGGTACCTAAAAAACCAGACGACATTGACGCGAGTAAGCTAGTAATGGTGGAGATTTTCGGTTTCATACCTATGATGGATAATGCCACCACTACCAAAATACTCACACCTAGCAAGAGTTGATACTGCTTCGCATTGACATACCACATCACCATAGCGGCAAGAATAACCCCTACGGCCCCACCAATAATGGAAATGCCTGTTTGTTTCATGTCTATCGCGCCGCGGTGTTTAATCATTAACACCGACGTTAAAAACAGCGCATTCAGAATCATTGGCCCAGGCACCAGCTCTGGCATAAGCCAGTAAAGCACAGGCACACATAGCATGCCTAGACCAAAGCCAATAACACTTTGCAGGCAAGCGCCAATAATCAGAATTAAATAAACAAGTACAAAGTCGGTCAAACTTTCTTACCACCTTCCTAAGTATGAGCTTTGTTGATTCTACAACCCATATTTTATTATTATAGTATCATTTGAATTATGTAAAAATTTTTATTGCAAGCTAGTTATCTTACGATTGTTTCGCAAAATTATGTCCAACCTGCATCCACTATCAATGATTGTGCTGTCATCATTCGGCTGTCATCAGCGGCCAAAAACAATGCCGCGTTTACCACATGGTCTGGTTGAATTGTTTCGTTAATACACTGACTTAAACGAACATCTTCAATCATTTCTGGGGTTAGCCAATGAGTGATTTGGCGCTCTGTCATCACCCAACCCGGAACCAGTGAATTCACACGAATATTGTCTTTACCATATGAAGCAGCTAATGAACGGGTTAAACCTTCAATCCCTGCTTTTGCGGTTGTATAGGCTGGCATACCTGTTTGCTTAATACGCCAGCTTACCGACCCCATATTGATAATGCTACCACCACCTAAACGCTGCATCTGTTCAACCACAGCTTGCGATGAAAAGAAACACGGGCGCAAATTAACTGCAAACTTGTCTTCCCAATATTTCACATCCATATTCTCAGCGGCATGACGGGTGTCATCAGCTGCGTTATTAATTAACACACCTATGTCACCCTGTTGCTGACGAGTTTGCTCAATGGCCGCTTTTAAGGCTTCAACATCACGAATATCGCAATGGATAAACTGCGGGTCAAACTCATATTTACCCGCTAATTTAGCGCATAACGCATCGCTTTGCTCAGTTGCAATATCAACAAAGGTGACTTTCGCGCCCTGCTCGCAGAACCGCGTTACCATTACTTCACCAATTCCCGATGCACCACCAGTAATAAACACACTCTTACCAGCAAGGCTTGGGTAAACTGTTTTTAGCTCGTTCGAATTTGGCATGATAACCTTTTGTTTTAAAGTAATTACAACGTCAAAAAGTGATACTTATTGAGCCGCTTCTTTATCAGCGATTTCTTTTTCAATAAACGCCATTGCTTCATCAATCATGTACGTCATCATGTTTTTAGCACGCTCAGGGTCACCGCTCGCAATCGCGTTATACACTTTAAAGTGCTCTTCAGCGATGGCCTTTTTATTGCCCTTAGCAGGTGTAGTATGTTGAATACTCACATGTAATGCGGTGCGAATAAAATCACGTAATTGATAGAAAAAACGGTTACCACTGGCATGTAAAATTGCTGTGTGGAAGGCAAGATCTGGCTCATGCATTACGCCTTCTGGCTCTTCTGCAGCCGCTTGCATTTTATCGAGTGCCATTTTAATTTCTGCAATGGCTGCTTGGTCGCCTTTTCTTGCTGCAAGTGCTGCTGCTTGTGGCTCAATCGCCAAGCGCACTTGTAGAAATTCTTTAAGTACGTAAAGTGATGGGCTGCTTTCCAACAACCATTTTAATACGCTTGTGTCGTATAAGTTCCAGTTCTCCGCCGACTCAACACGAATACCTTGTCGTGGACGAGAAGAAATCAGTCCTTTTGCAGCAAGCATTTTCACTGCTTCACGAACAGCTGTGCGGCTAATACCATACACTTCACAAAGTTGTGCTTCGGTTGGTAGCCCCGTTTCAGTGTTATAATCACCAACAATAATTGCTTTACCAAGCTCATTGGTAACTTGTTGTGATAGGTTTAAATTTTCTAAACGCGCCATGTGTGTTCCTCAAAAGATCTGAGTAATATGATACATCTATAAAGCTATTCCGTCATCCTGGAAATAATTGATTAAAATCAATAACAAGCAAAAAACGACCTAATACAAGTGTCTGTATTTCGAACAATACAGTCACCATTTCACCTACAGACTGTCACCTTATTTTAACAAATCTCTTTCACTTAGCTTATTTATAATATAATATTTTTATTCAACAACTAAAAAAGCAAAATTCTCTTTCAAAATTAGGTGGAACACACGATGGTCGAACTAAGTACCTTAGACTGGGCAGTGCTAGCAGGATTCTTCGTCCTGTTACTAGGCGTTGTCGTGATGTCTATGCGACAAAAAGAAGAAGACACCGCTGATTACTTTTTAGCGGGTCGTAATGCAAGTTGGTTAGTGATTGGTGCCTCTATTTTCGCATCGAACATTGGCTCGGAACATTTAGTGGGCCTTTCAGGTTCAGGTGCACAATCGGGTATGGCACTGGCTCACTGGGAGATGCAATCGTGGATCATTCTACTGCTCGGTTGGATTTTCGTACCTTTCTATTGGAGTAGTAAAGTCTACACCATGCCTGAATTCTTAGAGCGCCGCTTTAACTCTAAATCACGTACCTTCTTATCTGTTATCTCATTGATTAGTTATGTATTAACCAAGGTTGCGGTAACGGTTTATGCTGGCGGCATCGCATTTAAAACAATCTTAGGTATTGAGAGCATTTGGGGCATCGATTTCTTCTGGATTTCAGCTATTGGCCTTGTCGTGATCACCGGTATTTATACGGTACTTGGCGGTATGAAAGCCATTATGTGGACCTCGGTGTTGCAGACCCCTGTACTCATTATTGGCTCCTTAGTCATATTAGTTGTTGGACTAGATAAAGTAGGTGGCTGGGCTGAAGTTGAGCGTATCAACGATGCTAATATGCACCTTATTCGTAGCGCTTCAGATGCTGAATTCCCTTGGCCTGGCATTGTATTTGGTTCATTCATTATTGGTTTTTGGTATTGGTGTACCGACCAATACATCGTACAACGTGTTTTATCTGCAAAAGGTATTAAAGAAGCCCGTCGCGGTACCATGTTCGCCGGTTACTTAAAATTACTTCCTGTATTTATCTTCTTAGTACCAGGCATGATTGCATACGCATTGAATGTTAAAGGTATTATTAGCTATGAAAGTGCTGACCAAGCTTTCCCAACTTTAGTTGCTGAGCTATTACCAGCCGGTGTAAAGGGGATTGTAATCGGTGGTTTAGTAGCGGCTCTTATGAGCTCTTTAGCATCATTATTTAACTCATCAGCAACCTTGTTTACCATTGATTTTTATAAAAAATTCAAACCAGAATCATCTGAGAAGCACCTTCTGAAAGTAGGCCGTATTGCCACTATCGTGATTGTTGTATTAGGCCTTCTGTGGATACCCGTCATGAGCTTAATTGCCGATGTGCTTTATGAATATCTGCAAAGTGTGCAGTCTCTTATTGCACCAGGTATTGCTGCGGTATTTTTACTAGGTTTATGTAGTAAACGCATCACTCCAACAGCGGGTTTTGTCGGCTTAGTATCAGGTTTTGTGCTTGGTATGATCCGCTTAGTGTTACTGCCATTTAAAGATGATTTAACAGGTTCATCATTTGCGTGGATCACCACAATGAACTGGTTATATTACTGTATTCTGCTATTTGTTGTGGTCGTTGCGATTATGATTGTGGTGAGTATTTTCACCAAACAAGCAGACGAAGAACAATTGAAAGGTCTTACTTTCTCAAGCCTAGATAAAGCAACTATGAAAGAAGTAGCGGCCGGCTTAGATAAGTGGGATTACATTCATACCGCGGGTATTATTGGTATTACTGCCTTTATTTACTACCGCTTCTGGTAATCGTTCGTTCCCAAAGTTGTAGGGCGCCAATTGGCGCCCTTTTTTAATCAGCGAGTTCTGGTGAAAACACTGGAAAACCGTTCTTATCCCACGTAATAATGCGTGCTCGCGCATGGCGATTTGGGTCTGTAAGCGGTGTGCCTTTCAGCTCTTTATAGTCACGACTGTGATAAATCATTAAATCGGTTACACCATCTTCAGCTTTTACAAAACTGTTGTGCCCAGGGCCAAAGCGACCTAGCTCAGCATTGGTGGTGAACACCGGCTCAGCCTTTTTATGCCAACTAGCAGGATCAAGCAAATCAGCATTCACATCTGCCCATAGCAAGCCCATCGCATATCGATGATCGGTGGCACTGGCTGAATAAGTGACAAATATTTTATCGCCGTGGGTGATGACTGCAGCACCTTCATTCACCTTGTAGCCTTGCACTTCCCAATCAAGGGTTGGCTCAGTAATCGCGATAATGGGTTCTTTAATTGATGTTGGTGAGTCCATTTCAGCTAACCATAAAGCTGAGTTATAAGTTGCAGGCTGGTTCTGCTGCGCCCAAATCATGTAACGCTTACCCTTGTGCGTAAAACTTGTGGCATCAAGCGAAAAACTATCAAGGTGACTAGTTACTTGCCCCATTTCTTGCCACTCACCTTGCATCGGATTAGCACTGTCGTTTTTAAGTGCATACATGCGAATACTGAACGGCTTTTCGATATCACCTGCGGCGAAGTAGATATACCAACTGCCATCTATCTGATGTAGCTCAGGGGCCCAAATATTGACACTCATTGGGCCTTTATCGCGCTTTTGCCAAATAACCTTCGGCTCAGCTAATTTTAAATCGTTTAAACGACAAGCTTGGCGCAGCTCAATTTCATCAAATTTCGGCGAACTACCTATAAACGTGTAACAGCCACTTTTATCATCACGAACTAACCAAGGATCAGCCCGTTTGAGTACAATGGGGTTATCAATTGGCGCTAAAGTCTTGCTACTATTAGCATCAGCAAGGGCTGACAATGACGAGGCGCTTAACGCACTAAGAAGCGTTAGCCGAGATAAATTTTTGAGCATAATGTGTCCTGTATTTCGTCTCGATTTTATTGTTAATATTGTATTACATATTATATAGTAGCTGAATGAACACAAGAGTTAAAACAACAAAAGGTATTCAAGCATGAGACCCGTAAGTAAGGTGACACACGCAATGAAGTGGCTTTCAACAGGGCTACTTTTTTCTGCCGCAGCCGTATCTGCAAAGCAAGTTGAAGTACATGATCCGGTAATGACCAAAGAAGGCGATACGTACTATGTATTTAGCACAGGCCCTGGTATTACCTATTATGAATCTAAAGATTTAACCAACTGGAAACTCACTGGCCGCGTTTTTAAAGATGAGCCAAGTTGGGCAAAGCGTATTTCACCAAGTTTTGATGGCCACTTATGGGCACCTGATGTGTATGAGAAAAATGGTAAGTTTTACCTTTATTACTCAGTCTCTGCATTCGGCAAAAACACTTCGGCAATTGGTGTAACGGTTAATGAAACACTTGACCCATCATCACCTGATTACAAGTGGATTGACTACGGCATAGTGGTTGAATCAGTGCCTGAACGTGACGATTGGAACGCTATCGACCCTGCAATAATCGAAGATGACAATGGCACACCGTGGATGAGCTTTGGTTCGTTCTGGGGTGGTCTTAAACTAGTAAAACTTGATGATGACATGGTGCGCTTAGCAAAACCTGAAAAGTGGCATCACATTGCGAGTCGCCCAAACACGGAACATGGCCCGATTGAAGCACCTTATATCTTTAAAAAGAATGGCTATTACTACCTATTTGTTTCGTTTGATAAATGCTGCCGTGGCGTAGAGAGCACTTACAACGTACGCGTAGGTCGCAGCAAAAACATCGAAGGCCCATACTTAGATCAACAAGGTCGCTCTATGGTTGATGGCGGTGGCAGTTTAGTTATTGAAGGTAATAAAGACTGGGCAGCTCTTGGTCATAACGCTGCGTACACCTTTGATGGCAAAGACTATTTAGTATTACACGCCTACGAAACAGCCGATAACGGCGTGCAAAAACTACGTATTTTACCTATGAGTTGGAAAAACGGTTGGCCGGTTGTTAACCCTGCCGACCTAAATAAGCTTAAAACCAAACTTAAAAAGTAATTATTCAACACACAAAAAAACCTGCAAAAAATTGCAGGTTTTTTATTTGCTTTAATGACCTAGTTTGAGGTTGAAAGTAGGTGTTATTAACTAAAATCAACCAAGGTAATATCAACGAGCATGGGGCTTTGGCAGCCTTGCTGATGCTTTTCTTCAATAAATGCGCTGTACACATCACGTGCAAGATGCGCAGGTATTAGCACCTCAAAGCGGCTGCCTTTATTCATTAATTGCAATGCTTCTTGCAAGCCCACTATCGCCTCTGCAATTTCGTACTCTACAGCAGCACCTTGCTTTCGAGTATCAAACAACACCCGACCATTTGTAAGGGTAACGCGTTGATGCACAGTCACAGTGGCATCCCAACTAGGTTTATCCCCCTGACCTTGCTCAATCACTCTATAACCGAGCCCTGTCGGTGTTCGGTAAAAACTGTGTTGCTCAGCGCTGTTATCTAAAAGCGACGGTAAAACATGCTCTTTAGCCGTCGCAAATACATTGTTGCTTAACATAGCCAACTCTTTATTGTGCGTTGATTAAACGAATACCATAGATACCACCGGCAACAGAATCTTTGTCGGCAGTAAAACGTAAGGTCAACGTTTTCGACTTTTTCATTGCTTCTGTTAATGGGTAATCAATGGTGTAGAACTCATCCGTTGGTTTACCTACAGGCAAACTAACTGCAGCTAATTGCTCACCATTTAAATTAATAGAGAAATGACGATCTACATCGCCAATAAAATAGCGAACACGCAAAGCAACCGCTTTTTGTTCTGGGTTATTAAGCTGATATTCAAACCAACCTGTCGCATCGCGCCAGTGATGACCATTATTAACACCTGCACGGGTTCCTTCACCTTTAAAATCGTGTTCGACTTCAGGTTGTTGCTCACCCGGCGTAATTTGATCAACGGTTAATAAACGAAGTTTCTCTTTCGCTTGCTCAGCCGCTTTTGCATCGGCAACAAATTGCGTGAACTCTGCTTCGCTTTGCTGAGGCCAATACACTTGATAGCGACTATCGTGTAAGCGGAAGAACGGAATTAGCTCTGTGCTCTTAGTGTTATCGATACCTTGCTTGGCAATCGCCACATTTTTATCGGCGATAAATGCGAGCTCTTGGCCCGGTTTACGAGTGAGATCGGCAATAAATTTTTCTGGCTCACTCAGCATGATTGGAAGAGCCTCTGGCGGACAAGTTGGCCCAGCGGCGATGTGGCCCATGCGGCTATTGTCAGCAACAAAGTTAAGCTGCTCATTTGCAAATGCTTGTACTTTGGTAGCCATTACAACAGGCCCATACATCACAGAGTAATAATGCTGACCATCAGGTAGCTGCTCAGTATAAAGCTTAGGACTAAGTTCAAAGGCAAGCTTATCACCGCTTTGCCAAGCATGGCTGATACTGTAGTAACCATCTTTTTCGGTTGCGCTTACAGCTTGTCCATTTAAAGTAAAGCTCAGCTCACCTTGCTGCCAAGACGGTTTACGAATATGAATCACCGACTCAGTGCTTTGCCCCTCAGACAAACGATTCACGGTCAGTGAGACCTTGTTATCATCTGGGAACTGGCTTTCTTGCGTGATTTGCAAACCCTGCTGTTGCCAGTTTAACGTGCTAGGTATAAACAAGTTTACCCAAAGCTCTTTACCGGTATTGCTATAAATCAGCTCACCATATTTGCTGTGATTCTCAATACCTGAGCCTACACAACACCACATTGAATCTTGCACTGACGAATACATACGGTAATGCCCAGGGCGCATTGAGGTAAAGTAAACAAGACCGCCATGCTCTGGGTGTTGTGACGATAAAATATGGTTATATGTGGCGCGCTCATAATAGTCTAAATAACGCGTATCACCGGTTTTTAAAAATAATAACTTACTAAGTTTCATCATGTTGTAAGTGTTGCAGGTTTCTGGGCCTTCAACATCTTCAACCATTGGCGTGAAGTCACTTTTATCATGAAAATGCTCACGTACCGAGTTACCGCCAATTGATACTGAGCGCTCTTGGCTGACTGTTTTCCAGAAAAAGTCAGCACCTTTCTGCCATGCTTTATCATCGCTGGCATTTGCTACTTTCAACATGCCAATAATTTTTGGAATTTGCGTATTTGCATGCAGGCCAGTTAACTTATCTTCTTTGTGTAATAAGGGTTCAATAATGATGTTATGAGAGAACTGACGGGCTAGTTTTAAGTAACGCTCATCGTCACTAATAAAGTACATATCAGCAAACACATCATTTAAGCCACCATGCTCTGAATACAGCATTTGTTGAACTTGTTCATCAGTTAGCTTAGCAGTGGTCGCTAAGAACCATTCACCTAACTTAAATAGCATTTGTTTGGCTTTATCACTGCCAGCAACGTCGTATGCATCACGCAAGCCATGGAAGATTTTATCGATGTTATAAAGCGGCACCCAGCGGTCATTTAAGCTGAATAAATCGGCTTTGATTTCACCTTTTTCAATCTGCTGCCACATTTCATCGCCATTTGGGATACCGCCTAAGTAACCACCAGTGGCTTGCTGGGCGCGATCCAGCTCGCTTAGCATATAATCTAAACGCTGCTTTAATTCTTCGTCACCTGTGGCTGCCCACGCAAGGCTTAAGGCTGAAAGATAATGACCGCCAATATGGCCATCAAGGCCAGTACTTTCCCAGTTGCCATAGTTAGGCGCTTTTGGCTCAAGACCTGCTTCACGCAGATAAGGAGCAAGCAGCTGATCAGGATGAAGAGCTAATAAATAACGCACATTCGTTTGCTGCGCATGTAAAAATGGGCTGGCGCTTAAACTTACTTGATTTAGGGCAAATAAATGTTGTTCGCTGGTATGTTCAGCATGCTCCACTGAAGCGGCTTGTTTACTGTCTGTTGGCATTTCACTGCAACCGCTAACAGTTAATATTGCAGCGCAAACGCTTGCTAAATAGCTAACCTTGAATGTGTTCATACTGTTGTCTCCCAGCGAATTATTATTTTAAAGAGCAAAGCGCACACACTTATTTAGTGTGTGCGTTTAAAGAGTGGTTATTTTGGTAGGCGCTTATGAATAACCATATCCGTATAGTACTCATCGGTAATTTTGTATTTTTTCAAAATCAGACCTAGTAAGGCGTGGAAAACACCCGGAATGATAGTTAGCATCAGTGCTAAGCCCATAAGGGTAAATTCAGTTTGCTCAACGTTAGGCTTGTACTCAAAAAATGCCAGTAATAAACCACCCGCTAAGCCCGCTAAACCGCCCCCGGCTTTTTGGCAGAATGAAATACCACCAAATGATAGACCCGATGCACGAACGCCGTCTTTAATTTCACCGTAATCAACGGCTTCAGCAATTGCAGACCAGAACACTGGCGCATGTAAATCAACCACAAATGACAAGATGATATAAAGCACAAACGCCGTCATCACATCGCCAGGCTGCACTACAAAGTACATTAGTAATGAAATAAATAGCACTGCAATTTGTGATTGACGGAATAGCTTCATTTTACAGTAGCGCTGGGTGATCCACGTACTTGCCACCATTGAGACAATAGATGCTGCAATACCTGCACTGGTAAAGGCACCTGCTAAATCTGGTACACCTAAGTAATAGGTTGCGTAATACATAGCAACACTGCCACGAATCGCATAGCCAAGCGTACCAAGCACACATGCTGCACACAGTAGTAACCATTGATCGTTTTTAATAAGTACTTTTAATTGCGTAAGTACGCCTTCGGTTTGTGGCTCATGGGTAATACGTTCGCGAGTAGTAAAGAAGCAAAACAAAAATAGTGCTACGGCACATGCCGATACCAATGCCATTGCCAGTTTATAACCATACGACAAGCTGCCATCTCCCCAATATGAGGCAAGTAGCGGCACTGAAAATACGATCACTACATTGGCAATCTTAGCGAAGAACATACGGTAGCCATTGGCTGACAAACGCTCTTTAGGATCGGCAGTTAATACACCAATGTAAGAGATATAAGGAATAGCAACACCGGTAAACATCAAGGTCGCAAACAAGTAAGTGGCATAAGCCCACGCTAACTTCATGTTGTAGTCGAAATCAGGCGTGGTAAATAACAGTACGACCGACAAACCATATGGAACAGATAAAAATAAGAACCAGTGACGGAACTGACCCCAACGGGTTTTCACTTTGTCGGTGATCACCCCCATTAATGGATCGGTAAAGGCATCAACAAAACGCGCCACTAAGAACAACACACCCATATCAACCGGATCAAGCCCGTAGATATCGGTGTAAAAGAAAGACATAAAATAGAATAACGCTGCAACCATGACATTTACTGCCATGTCGCCGGCGCCAAAGCCGACCTTTTCTACAACGGATAACTTTTGAGATTCCATACAACAACACCCTAATTGGTCAATAATGAGCCGCCGCTCACTATTTCAAGCAATGCTAAAAAGCTTTCAACATTGCGTATCAAATAAATTTATAGCCCTAGATATTACACAGCTTGGCCATTGCGTTCGTTATTTTTGTAAATTTAATGCTAATCTAATTAATAGTATTATCATACTTATTAAATCGCAACTCTTTTCGACCGATGGTTTGGTTTATAAAAACCAATAAAAAACCCCAGCAGAGCCGGGGTTTTTAGGTCTATAAAAGAAATTTAGAAAGAATAACGTGCACCTAGTGCGAATGTACGTGAGTAGATACCGTTACCAAAGTTAAATAGGTTGTCGTTACCTTCACCGTAGTAGCTCTGATATACGTCATCTAGGATGTTCGTTGCATCAAAAGTAACCACTAAATCATCATTCACATTGTAGCTAAATTGGAAGTCTAAGCTTTGCTCTGGACGATTCCAGAATTGAATCGGGTTAGCAAAGATTGCCGCTTCGTTACCTGTGTAGAACTCAGAACGCCATACATATGATAAACGCATGTCGAATGAATCACGCTCGTAGATACCTACGATGCTGTACGATTCATCAGAAACACCTGCCATTTGTGAATCAACATAACCAGAAATTTCACCTAACTCATTGAATTCAGGTGTATCTTGCTCTGAGTCAAGCATGGTGTAGCTTGCTTGCACACCAAAGCCGTTTAAGTACTCTGGTAAGTTTTCTGGGAAGTAAACTAAACCAACTTCTAAACCAGACAGTTCACCGTTTGAAGCATTCACTGGTGCACTTAATACATATGGGCGTGTTACGCCATCATCGCCTTCGCGCACAACTTGCTTACGACCCGCAACAACTAAGCCTTCTATTTCACGCTTAAAGTAAGCCGCGTAAAGTGAGCTTGTATCTGCGAAGTACCATTCAAGTGATACGTCGTAGTTCTTTGATTCTGTTGGTTTAAGATCTGGGTTACCACCATTACCTGTACCGTAGGTAGCACCTTCTGTTAAAGGATCGTACCAGTATTGCAGCGCGTTTAAGTCAGCAAAGTTAGGCATACGTAATGTTTCTGTGTACGCTACACGGCCCACTACATCATCAGTGATGTTCCAGTTAAGTACTAAGCTTGGTAGTAATGCGCTGCTATCAGCACTTGCTGAGCTTTCTTCAAATACATTTGAGTTCATGCCGCCAGACTCAGCAACAAAGTCCATATCTTGCTCGTAGCTTACATAACGTAAACCAAACTCACCGCTAATATCTTCCGTTAAGAAGAAGTTAGTTGTGGCATATAGCGCGTATGAGTTTTCTTCGATATCAAATGTTTTGTATACATCTTCAGCCTCAAGGCCATATACGCTACGAACAGCATCGCCGTTATCAAGCATGTAGCCACCGTCAGCAGTTACAAAGCTGTCGAATACGTCAGCACGGCCATCGAAATAATCATCAACTTGGAACACAATACCAGAACCATCACCTGCTGCACCCGCTGCTGCTAGCTGCTCAATTAAGCTAGCCACAGATGTGTTTGCAATACCAGTATCTTGACCACGTGTGTACTCTTGCGCAGTTCGTTTTTCGTAGCGACCACCGAATTTCACTTTATCAAAATAAGTACCACCAATTAGGTATTCAGCATCAAATGTGAATGTTAGTGCATCGCCGGCATTACCACCGCCATTGTCATAAATAGTACCTGCATTCCAGTTTTCGATAGCAGCCATATCTGCTTCGTTTACCGCTGTGTTTGGATCATCCCAAAACGCGATGCCTGGTACGCCGTCTTTATCATTAAAATCAACGTCAAGACCCGTCGCTACACGATCAAAACGCATTGCGAAGAAATCTGTTTCGTACTCACTGTCTTGGTAAACAACTTCTGTATTAATGGTTAGGTAATCGCTTGCTAGCCACTCTGCACCTAGCGCATATAAGTAGCTATCTGTTTTACCATATGAAAAGTCACCACTTTGGAAACCGCCAGCGCCAATCGCTTGCTTTTCTTTAACTACGTTAGTGCCATCAAACACAGTTGGTGTTTCAATGAAGCCGTTACCGTTTTCAAACGTATTTGAGAACCACATCGCGTTTTGCGATTCGTTTTCGTAACCTGTGTAGAAACCTTCAGCTGTGATTTCTAGGGTTTCATCTGGTGCCCACTGTAAAGATACAGACGCTGCCGGGCGCTTACGAAGACCGGTGAATGAAGTACCAAAAATAGCATCACGTGCTAATAGGTATTCAGTTGGCTCACCATTTACGTCTAAAGTAGAACCAGCCGCAGTAGGTAGACCTAACTCAGTACCTTGAGTCCAGAATTCATTTGGAACACGTGAATACGGTGAGTAGTTGTACTGTGGTTTATCAGTAAAGAATGGGAATGCAGCACCCGCTGTGATGGTGTCATCGCGGTAATGTGTTTCAGCATAAGAAATATTGAAAAGTGCACCAAATTCACCAGCGCCGTCGATTTCCCAACGGTTAGAGAGTAATGCACTAATATTTGGATCAACTTCATCTGGTTGATCTGAGTAAATCGCACGTGCCGCTAAAACAACTTTTTCACCTTCGAAGTTGAAAGGACGGTGAGTTTTAATATCAATCGCACCTGCGATACCGCGTTCGATTTGGTCCGCCGAACGGGTTTTATAAACTGTTACGCCTGAAAGTAAACTTGCAGGAATGTCTTGCAGCGCCACATCACGACCCGCACCTGTAAAGATAGCGCGACCATTAACTGTGGTATTAACATCAGTAAGACCACGGATTGAAACCGCGCTTACTTCACCAGCACCACGGCCTGTTGTTTGTACACCTGTCACACGTTGTAGTGCTTCAACCACGTTGTTATCAGGGAATTTACCAATATCTTCAGCAACAATTGCATCCACGATTTGAACGCTTGCACGTTTTTCATCTAACGCTTTGTTTAAACTGCCGCGAATACCTGATACTTGAATAACTTCCATCTCATCGACGTTATTCTCAGGAGTGTTTGGTGCTTCCTCCTGTGCAAAAGCAAATTGACAGGTAAATGCCATAACTACAGCACTGGCTATGTGTGTTCTTTTAAACATAAGCGGTGTTCTCCAAATTATAGTTATATCGGTCCGCTGAACTTTCCCCATTCAGTTACCGAAGAGTGACCACTGCATTGTGCATCGTGTGTTGTCAAAACGGTGCGCGAGTGTGTCTATATTTTTATGTTAATACATTGCTGCCTGAACTTTAATCATATTGTATGATTATTTAACAGTCAACTCAAAAAGCCAAATTAAAATAACTGCCATTATGTTTACAAAAAACTTTGCAATTATAACATGTTACAAACTCAAAGCATGCTGCGTTTTTGTTTTGGGAATTCATTAAGACCCATTATTATCAGCCACTTAGCGATTATTCGTTTGCTTGTTTTAATTTGTCTTTCACTCATCCAGAGCAACAAAAAAGGCTAACAAGTTATTTACCCAGCGTATTTTGATGCTACTATGATTAAAATACAATAATACAATATAGAGTTATTTTTTGCTGCACTTTTACTGGTTTGTTTCGATGTAAACAATCAGTTACTCAGTATAATCAGGCATACACAGTGTATTATCTGGTCACTTAGAGCGAGTTCTGGGTAGAAAAAGCTGCAGTTCAAACAACAATTATTAGTTACTAAGGACACTCATGAAGAAATTGAAAGCGTTGGCGCTACCATTACTTTTTTCGAGCAGCTTAGCTGTTGCACAAAACCCATTATTCACCGATGTATTTACTGCAGACCCTGCTGCACTTGTTCACAATGACACCGTATACCTTTATACAGGCCATGATGAAGCACCTAATAATGATGTGTTTTTTGAAATGCATGACTGGTTAGCCTTTTCATCAACAGATATGGTGAACTGGAAAAAGCACGGCCCAATCATGAAAGCAACAGACTTTAAATGGGCTAAAGGCGAAGCATGGGCTTCACACATGATTGAGCGTGATGGCACTTTCTACTTCTTTACAACCGTTCGTCACAACGACACAAAACCAGGTTTTGCAATTGGTGTTGCAACTTCTAAATCACCAACAGGTCCATTTAAAGATGCAATTGGTCACGCACTGGTTACCGATGATATGACCAAACATACGCCAAATGATTGGGACGACATCGACCCTGCTATTTATACAGAAGAAAACGGCGATACTTACATGTTCTTTGGTAACTTAATGCCAAAATACGTAAAGCTAAGCGACGATTTACTGTCTCTTGATGGTGAAATTAAAACGCTAGACTTACCAAACTTTACCGAAGCGTTATGGGTTCATAAGAAAAACGACAACTACTATGTATCGTACGCATGTGAGTTCCCTGAGAAGATCTGTTATGCCATGAGCAAAAGCATTCATGGCCCGTGGGAATATAAAGGTATCTTGAATGAGATCGCAGGTAACAGCGAAACCAACCACCAATCAATCATCGAATACAAAGGTAAAGACTACTTTATTTACCATACTGGTGCCGTACCACCAATTGATGGCAAACCAAGTGGCGGGCGTTTTCGCCGTTCAGTGGCGATTGAGCCGCTTTATTACAACGAAGATGGCACACTTAAACGTATTATCATGACCACTGAAGGTCTAAGTAAACAAGACAAGTAATCTCAAAAAGGGCTCTTTAAGAGCCCTTTTTAGTGCTCAAATGTAATACAAATAAACAAATTTACCGGGAAATCCTCACTTTCAGATAAGCAAAAAACTTCTCTAATAGAGCAAAAACAGCGAAAAAAACGCCAAAACTGGCAACTTGAAAAAATTAAAATCACGCTGTACATATTGTAAACACTGACACTTCGTGTTTACATATCAATTACCTTTGCAAAAGTATTTGCACATTTTAAATCGTACTATAAAATTACAATACTACGTTCTTATTAGTTTGATATAGGCACGCGGCAATTTTATTGACAACAATCGAATAAAAAAATGAATCCCAGTTTCAAGAGGACACATAAAATGAAATTAAATAAATTAGCCATGGTCATAGCCTGCTCTTTGGCTGTTACAGGTTGTGGCAAAGAAGATGGTACTAAGCTTGACACAGCACCAGCGGTTGCCGACCCGCAAAGTGCGAAACCGACAGTAAGCAGCAGTGTTGAATACACTGAATCAGGTAGCGTAATGGTTACCAATGTAAGCGTGCACGATCCTTCTGTCGTTAAAGTTGACGACACTTATTATATTTTTGGTTCACACCTTGCTGCCGCTAAATCAACAGATCTCTTGAACTGGGAAATGATTTCTTCGCCTTCTGTTTTAAGAATAGACGGACAAGATGTATTACAAGTTAATGAAAGTCCGTTATTTGATTACAATTACTTAGAAGAAATTGCCGAAGGCGTTGAGTGGACCGATGGTTACCCAAGCAACTGGGCTGCCGATGTAATTCAATCACCAAATGGTAAGTTTTGGTTTTACTATAATAGCTGCGGACAAGACAATACCAACACAGCCGACATAACCAATGATCAAGTTTGTTGGGACCGCGGTTATTTAGGATTAGCTGAAGCTGACAATATCGAAGGTCCGTATACAAACAAAGGTATTTTCCTGCGCAGCGGTTATCGTACAGAAGCGGAGTTTGCTGCATATCCACTTGATAATGGCCAAACGACATATGATGGTGGCATAGATCCAAATGTCATCGATCCGGCTGCATTCTATGACACAGACGGCAAACTTTGGATGGTTTACGGTTCTCATCATGGTGGTATTTTTATTCTGGCTATGGACGAAGAAACAGGTATGCCAGAAGCCGGTCAAGGTTATGGAAAACACCTTCTTGGTGGCGCCGGGCGCTTCATTGAAGGCGCTTTCGTAATGTACAGCCCAGAAAGTGAATATTACTACTTATTTTATTCTACGGGTGGCCTTGACTTAAACGGCGGTTACAACATCCGCGTTGCTCGTTCTAAAACACCAGATGGCCCTTACCTAGATAACGCAGGTAACGACATTGCGACAGTAGGCGGCTTAGAAGTTGGTGAAAAACTAATGGGTGGCTTTGAGTACACGCAAGAACTTGGCGAAACAGCACCTGCATGGGGTTATCAATCACCAGGTCATAACTCTGCTTACTACGATGAAGCAACTGGTCGTCACTTGTTAATCACGCATACGCGTTTTCCACAAACGTCTACTGAGTTTCCTGAAAATACTGAAGCACACCAAGTTCGTGTACATGAAATGTTTATTAACTCATTAGGTTGGCCTATGGCTTCACCACAGCGCTATGTACCGCTTGAAGGCAATAACATGGTGGTTGCTGATGAACTTTACGGTTATTACAAATTTATCAGTCATGGCACTGATGTAAATACAGATGCGATTCGTTCAATGCATATTGCACTAAACGAAGATCACTCAGTAACCGGTGATGATCCAGGTATCTGGTACATGATTGATGACTCAAATATTAAACTTGAGTTAGATTCTGGTACTTACTTTGGCGTGGCTAAATGGCAATGGGATGATGCAACTAAAGCAATGGCTGTAACTGTATCAGCTACATCAAGCGAAGGCGCTACCATTTGGGCAAGTAAACGTGATGAAATTACGGATACTGCAAACGTGCTGGGCACTGTTCAAGAAGCGCTAGATATTAAAACTGAATTATCAATTGCTGACGAAGGCTACTCATTACCAACCAAAGGTAAAGATGGTGCTGTAATTAACTGGGAAAGTAGTGATGAATACTACATCACCAGTGAAGGATCAGTATTTATTCCAACGCCAGATCGCGGTGATAAAGCAGTTACTTTAACTGCTAATATCTCTTTAAACGGCGAGAGCATCACTAAGACATTTAATGTAAATCTAGAAGCACGCCCAGAATTTAAAAATGCGATTGCACACTATGCATTTGAAGAATCACTCAGTGATGGCTTAGGTAACCTAGATGATGCGGGTGTAACAGATAACAACCTATTAAATGTAGGTGCCGGTACAGCTGCATACGCAGAGGGTCAAACAGGCAAAGCATTTAACTTTGATGGTGCAACGGGTGTTCGCTTACCTGATGAGTTAGTAACGGGTGATGAGTACACTATTTCGTATTGGTTTAAGCCAACAGTGCTAACAGATTTCTCTCCAACACTTTTTGCTGCAGCATCAGATGCGCGTTGGATGAGCTTGATCCCAGGTAGTACACACTTTACAACAACACCGATGCTTTGGAGCCGTTATTTAGCTGATGATGGTGCTGAAATGTGGAACCAAATCATTTCTGACTCTCCAGCAGTGATGGATTGGAATCATATTGCCATCACTTATGCTAATGGTACTGCAACACTTTATCGTGATGGAGTGCGTGCAGGTTCGATGCCTCGCCCCGATTTCTTTAGTGAACAAACAGGTAACTTTGCCCTTGGTGTGAACTACGGCTGGGACTTACCTTTCCAAGGTCAAATTGATGAGTTCATCGTCTATGACTACGCACTAAACGGCCTAGACATTAATGGTGCGGCTATCAATAACCTGACAGATCCGACTGAATTTGAGAGCTTCATTACTGATGCGCTTGATTTAGGTGATGTATCGGCAGTACGTGAAAGCTTTGAGTTACCGCGTGTAGGCCCATTTGTATCTGGTATTAGCTGGACGTCAAACAACGAAGAGTACTTAAAACCGGTTAATGGCACAGCTGTTGTGACACAACCTAGCGCCTCTGCTGGCGACCAAGTAGTGACATTAACTGCAACTATTAACTACAAAGACTTTACTGATACTAAGTCATTCGATGTAACCTTAAAATCACTTGCACCTGCTGAATACAGCTTCGAAGGTGACTTAAGTGCATTAAACGGCACATATGCAGCGGGTAAACCAACGGGTGGTTTTATCAACAACACTGGTGGTAACGTAACTTTTGTTGACGGTATCATGGGTCAAGCAGTATTCCTTGAAGGTTCAGGTGTTCGTTTACCGGATAACCTAATCACAACTAATGACTACTCTGTGTCTATGTGGTTAAAACCTGAAACCTTCACTGATTACACTACAGCGTTCTTCGCAGGTGCTAGTGCAGGCTCTTGGTTAAGTTATGTGCCATCTATGGCAGGTACAGGCCTAACTCGTTTATGGGCAAATAACGGTGCCTTCTTCGATAATGCAGAACTAGATAGCCGTATTCCAGCAAAAGAATGGACACATGTTGCATTCACTGTTGATGGTACGAACGGTGATGTGTTGAAGATGTATGTTAACGGTGAATTACAGCTAGAAACCGATGGCTTCCCGCGTGTATTCACGGTTCCTGGTGAAACAAATGAGTTTGCACTCGGTGTTAACTACTGGGATACACCTTATAACGGTGCTATCGATGAACTGAAAATTTTCAACGGTGCGATTAGCGCTGAAGAAGTAAAAGCACTCTTTGATGCAGCTGCTGCACAAGAGTAACAAAGTGAGGTGAGCTGCCTCACCTCAACTATTTGTTGTCTGGAAAGGCCGGGTGAAAACCCGGCTTTTTTCTAAAGCTTTAGTACCCCTTGCCGATACATACATGTCATTCACTTTCATCGCTCTCATTATGGCTATTAACTCATTAGCAAGTGCGTTAACTATCTCAAACGCATATACAGCAGTCAGTAATACCAACTCAAAAGTAGGCTACAAACTCAGCAGCCAAGAGATGAACAAACTCTCTGGTCGTGAAGTAGAGCCCGCTCAAAAAGAAGAAGTATCTAGCGACCTCCCCGCACATATTCGCAAAATGGTTGAGCAACTCGAAAAGCTCAAAGAACAACTCGAACTTGCCAAAGAGCAATTAGCCAAACTGCAAGCGCTCAAAAACCAAGAAGATGAAGCTGTAAAAGTGCAAGTTGAAACGCAGACCAAGATGGTTATGGAAATTCAAACGCAAATAATGACTCTTAGCCAATCAATTAGCGACGCGCTTAAAGAAGCAGGTATCAGCGACCCTGGAGTACTGATGAGCGTGCTGGTGTGATGGAAGCTGTAAGTTTTGAGCTATAAGCTTTAAGTCTCAAGCTTTACTCTTGTCTCTTTCATCTTGCTAACTCCCTTTCATGCTCACTTTACTCTTGCAACTTTACCCTCGCTAACTTCTCTAAAAAAACCCAAAAAAGGGTCCAAAATCCAGTAACTATGCGGGCTCTGAATTATCGAGCACGCAAATACGAAACTTCCTTAGCAGTAAAAATAAGTGCTATTTAGGGTCATTGTCGTTACATTTAGCAGCTGTTAAAACGAATTAATTTGCTCAATAAATCAACAACATAAACTTAACAATTTAATCTACATCGCCACTTTGAGGACTCAGTTGCAAAGATCGTTAAAATAAAAAACAACACTTAAGCCCCACTAAAAAGCCTTCCCTAGTACTTTTTCAGTATAGAAATCAACCAACTCATTCGTATTATGAATTCACCCTATGAACGAAGTGAGGGCGTCTTATGCGTCAAATTTTATTACTTTCTGTAAATGGATTTACGCTACAAAAACTGTTTTTACTGGCATCGTTATTGGTGTGCTTTTTCACCTCAGCTGAAGAAACAAGCCCTATTTCAACAGCGAGAGCATGGTTAACCTTGGTTGATTCTGGAGAATACCACGAGAGCTGGCAGCAAGCTGATCAGGTCTTTCAAAGCACCACGCCCAAAGCTCGCTGGCAAACGGCCTTAAATCAAATACGCGTTCCTTTAGGCCGAGTTATGTCTCGCACCTATTTTGGCACAGCAAAATATGACTCATTACCCGGTCTGCCAAATGGTGAGTATTTAGTGGTCAAGTTTCAAACCGAGTTTATGAATAAAGAGGCAGTAGTTGAAACGCTCAGCCTAAGCAAAGCCGCCGATGGCTGGCATCCATTAGGTTATCTGATCGATTAGTTTAGAGCAGCGCAAAGCGCCCTTGAGTTTTGTGCTGTAAGATTTATCGACAGTTAAAATGCTTATCTGCGGGAAAATAAACCGCACAATTGATGAATAGTATTTATTGTTCGTCGTCGTAACATAAAAACGCTTCAAGACGAATTCAATAAACAACAAGTAAATGGAATTGCTATGAGAAAAATGCTCTTATTGATCACTTTTTTACGCTGCTTTTGTGCAAACGCTGAAGAACTCGAGGTTATAAATCGCGCTAAAAGCTGGCTCGTATTAATTGATAATGGTCAGTATCAGCAAAGCTGGCAGCAAACAGATTCATTATTTAAACAAACAATGCCTCAAAGCAACTGGAGCAAAGCGTTAAAGCAAGTTCGAGTACCACTTGGTAAGGTGATTTTACGTAAGAATTTAAGCCTGATGAATTATGACTCTTTACCCGGAACACCTGATGGTGAATACGTAATCATTCAGTTTCAAAGCCAATTTATGAATAAAGAGCAGGCCATTGAAACAATTAGTCTCAGCAAAAGTAGTGGCCAGTGGCAACCTATCGGTTATTTTATTAATTAGGGGTTATATTTAGGTTTTAGGCTCTAGGTTTTAGGTTCTAGGTTCTAGGATTGCATTGTAGAACGGCTTTAGCCGTGAAGATTATGTGATGGACAAAATTCGGCACTAAAGTACCTCCTACGTGGGGTTTTATATGCAATGCAGAGGCATGAGAAGGTTTTGATGGATTATGTTGGGTTTCGCTTCGCTCAAAACAACCGCACCGCTCAGCTTGGAACTTTACTCTCGTTAACTTTACCCTCGTTAACTTTACCCTCGTTAACTTTTTACCCTCGCTAACTTTACCCTCGCTAACTTTACCCTCGCTAACTTGCAGCTGACAGCTATAAAAAAAGCCACTCATAAATGAAGTGGCTTTGGTTGAGTCGATTTTTTACTTATAACTTAATTTGGTTCACGCAGATGGAACACTTGGCACTTGTTACCTAAATCAGGTTGTTGTGCGAAGTTAGTGTTTTCAGCTAAACCACAGTTACTTAAACCAAGCGCTTGTTTTGTGTAGCGGTTGATAAGCATCACACCACCACCTTCTACTGGAGCAATGCGCCACTGTGCTGTTTTCGCTGCACAAGAAGCCATCTCTACGTTGGCACCTGGTACTAAGGCGTTATCAGCTACCGCAGCACAGAACTCGCTGTCAGCGCTTTGTTTAAGGCTTACATAGCCTGTATCAGTTGGTGTGAAGAACCATTGCTGTGCATCTTTATGCGTGTAAGCTTGTTGCTCAACATTAGTACCCGCTTTAACCGTATCTGCTACGCTAAGTGCTTTACCACTTTGTTGGCTTAATACTACAACACTACCCATAGGGCGTAATTGCCAGTCGCCACACGCAGTTGCGTCGCTTTGTTGTAAAACCGCTTGGTTTTGTGCAGCAGAACAACCAGCAACCGCTAATGGTTTGCCTGTGTAACGGTTAGTAATAGATACATTACCATCTGTGCTTGGTGCTACTTTCCATTGCTGGCAGAAGTTATTACGCCATGCTGCAGATTGTACTTTAGCGTTATCTGCGTCATTACAGCTTTCAAGCTCTAAGAACTTGCTGTCTTCACGGTTAGCTAAACGAACAAAACCATCTGTTGTTGCATCAATAACCCATTGACCATTGGTGCTTGCACACTGACGTTGCACAGCACGTGCATCTTGTGGATCAGCTGCGATGTCTAAACATAAGCCACTTGTTGCATTCACTAATTGATAGCGCTGACCTTGTACTCGCGTTACCAGTGGACCGTATTCACCTGATGGCGGAGCTACCTCAACGCCTGGTGTTAATGGTTTACCAAAGCTTGGCGTGCCATCGTCGTTCCAAGTAAATTTTTGCGCACGTAATGAACGAGTCGCACTACAACCGTGCTCTACCGAATCATTACCGTGATAAACTAACCAATCTTCGGTGCCATCTGGCGATGTGAAAAAGCCGTTGTGACCAGGCCCAAACACTTCTTCTGTACGCTCAAATACTGGCTTGTCGTATTTTTTCCAGCTGCTCGCTTTAAGTGGGTCGTCACCAACAAGCTCAAGCATACCTAGTTTGTAATCTGGAGTGTTACAGAAGCTTGCTGAGTACGTCATAAACGTACGACCATTGTGCTGTAAAATTTCAGCGCCTTCAGTTACTTTACGACCACTGATTTCCCAATCTAGCTCAGGACGGGTAATCACCGTATGCGGTGAGTTCTCTTTCAGTGTCCATGGATCTTCCATTTCAGCAATAATGTTTAATTGCTGATCGCCTTGCCATTGTGAGTAGATCACATATAGCTTGTCTTTGTATGTTAGGTAGTTACCGTCGATGTTCCATACGTTAGGCATTAATGCGCCCTTGTATTCGTATGGACCCATAGGATCGTCACCAGCACTTTCTAATACGTTTAAGTGTTGGTTATCTAAAGTGCCATCAGTACCAGCTGTATACATCATGTACCAACGGTAGCCGTTTGGCCCTTTTAAGCGGTGGAACTCAAACGCCCAGAAGTTACAACAACGCTCAGGGTTTGAATCAGACCAAACATTGACAGGTGTTGCATCAGCAAGGCCAGCTAGTGTTGGTGATTTACGCATCACTAACTCAGATGTCCATGTTGTTGTGGTTAGGTAATAGTTACCATCCCAGTATTCAAGCCATGGATCGGCGCCATTAGGAAAAAGTGGGTTGGTAAAAATACCATTATCTTGGATTGGCGCTTTTTCTGTGGCTGCCACGTCAGTTTTCTTAGCTGTGTTGTCTTCAGCTGTAGTCTGACAACCAGTCAGTGCACCAAACGACAAGGCAAATACGCTGGCTAAGCCAGCCTTTTGCATTGCGCTTTTAAGCTTTGTTGTTTTCACGATTGTGTTCCTTTATTTTGTACCAAATTCGTACACGATGCGTGTTGAATACACGTCACCCGGTAATAATGTTGTGCTTGGGAACGTTGGCTGATTTGGTGCATCAGGGAAATGCTGTGGCTCTAAACAAAAACCACTTCTGAAATTATGCACTAAGCCAGACGCTTGCTGAGTACTACCGTCTAAGAAGTTACCTGAGTAAAACTGTACAGCAGGCTCTTCTGTGTAAACTGTTAACGTACGGCCAGAATTTGCTTCGTAAACCGTCGCTGCTTCAATAAGTTCATTGCTTGGCGTGTCTTTAAGCACAAAGTTATGGTCATAACCTTTACCAAGTTTCAGTTGTTCGTTGCTAGCTTTGATATCTTGACCGATTGCTTTAGCTGTACGGAAGTCAAACGGTGTGCCAGCCACATCCATCAACTCACCAGTTGGGATCAAGCCGCCATCCACAGGTGTAATTGCTTTTGAGTTAATTTGCATTTGGTGATCAAGAATGTCGCCTTTACCCGCTAGGTTGAAGTAGCTGTGTTGCGTCATATTGATGATGGTAGGCTTGCTTGTTGTAGCAATAAACTGCATATCTAACGTATTGTTGTTCGTTAGCGTGTAAGTTACTTCAGTCGTCACTTCACCCGGGTAGCCTTGGTCGCCATCAGGGCTCACTAAGCTTAAGGTAACACCAGCACTGTTTTGCGTCGTGAACGGTGTCATGTTCCACACTTTTTTATCGAAACCTTGCACACCACCATGTAAGTGGTTGTCACCATCGTTAGTTGCTAATTGGTATTCAGTGCCATTTAACGTGAATTTACCGTTTGCGATACGGTTACCAAAACGACCGATGATTGCACCGTAGTAAGTTGTCGCTTTTGTGTATGCTTCTAGGTTATCTAAACCCAGTACAATATTACCCATTTCGCCTTTTGCATCAGGTGTTTCAATACGCGTAATAATGCCGCCATAGTTGATTACATCAACGCTAATACCATTGCTGTTAGTCAGCGTTACTTGATTAACCGGCGTTTGATCAGCCAGTACGCCATAGGCCGTCATTGATGCTGAAGGGGAAGTAGTCATATTGTCTCCTTGATGAGCACAAGCTGGTGTAAGGGCAATCCCACATGTCACCAACAATGCATAAAGCCCGCGCGACTTTTTCGTGTTCGAACTGGCTGTTTGATGAGTTGTTTTTAAACCTTGGAAAACACATTGCAATGACATATGAATAACCTTTTTGTAATTGTATTTATAGTTTTATAATACAAATAAGGGTATCATTGCAACTTTAATCGCTAAAGTTGAATTTTTCCGTCTTTCACCATGATGCAATCCATTCCAGCACTTTTGGCAGCTTGATAACCAATTTGCGTGTCTTCAAACACCACACATTGGCTTGGCTCAACACCTAATTGCTCTGCTACTTTTAAGAATGTTTCTGGATTTGGCTTGCCTTTACTTACATCACTGGCAGTCACTAACGCACCAATTTTATTTATTAAATTGGTATCAGTTAGATGATCAATTGCATGCTCTCGGTCAGCGCCTGTGCCAACGCCCATAGGCAATACACCATGGTACTTTTCAAGTACTGCGACTGTTTCGTCAATTACTAGCGGTTGGTGCTGTAAATTAACCCAAAACTGGTGTTTATCTTTTGCCACAACTAGAGGGTCGTGTTCTAAACCAAATTTTTCGTTAAGCATTTCAATTGTTTTAACGGTCGGAATGCCACCTAAGCTGTACATGTAGTCGTAATCGAATGGGTAGCCATAGGCTTCGCAAGCTTTTTGCCATGCCTGTAAGTGACTGCCCATTGAGTCAATTAAGGTGCCATCCATATCAAAAATAATGCCTTGGTAGGCGCTTAAATCGATCATATCTACTCCTAAAATGTTTCGCTTCACAATAGCATAAGCCAGCGAAGAGCGAGGCTCATCACTGGCTTAATCGACAACAAAATTTGGGGTGAACGTGCTCACACACAGCACGTTCTAGTACATAAAGTACTAATTCTTACAGGCCACGTTTTAGCATGTAGTAAGCTGCGTTATGACGAAGCTCTGTTTTGAAACCACGGATCGTCGTATCGTTATCGATGATCATAGTTTCAACGCCAGCCATTTCAGCAAAATCGATAATCATATCGGTTGTTACTGCTTGGCTGTATGCAGTGTGGTGTGCACCACCGGCGTGGATCCATGCAGCTGATGCTACAGATAGATTTGGTTTTGGTTCCCAAAGCGCTGAAGCAACAGGTAAGTGAGGTAAATCAGCTGGCGGAGCCACTGTATCTACTTCGTTGATTAGAATACGGAAACGGTTACCCATATCAATTGGTGATACGTTGATTGCAGCACCCGGCTTTGCAGTAAACAATAAACGACCTACATCACATTTCACACCGATAGTGTGCTGGTGAACTTCAAGACGTGGTTTTTGTGCTGCAATTGAAGGACACACTTCTAACATGTGCGCGCCAAGTACTTGGTCAGTCTCACCCATGTTGTAAGTGTAATCTTCCATGAATGAACAACCGCCGTCACGGCCTTCACCCATTACTTTCATGATGCGAACCATAGCAGCTGTTTTCCAGTCACCCTCACCACCGTAACCATAGCCTTTCGACATTAGGCGCTGTGTAGCAAGACCTGGAAGACCAGAAAGACCTGATAAGTCTTCAAAACAGTTAGTGAATGCTTTAAAGCCGCCTTTCTCTAAGAAACGCTCCATACCAAGCTCTAAACGTGCTTCGTTGCGTAGCATTTTCACTGCGTAATCGTCTTGTAGAGTTTCGTCAGCAATTACGTAGTCTTGCTTATAAAGCTCTAACTGTGCATCAACTTCTTCTTCAGTGATAGTATCAACCACTTTAACAAGCTCAGCGACACCAAACGCGTGTACTTCATAACCAAAAGTAATTTGCGCTGAAACTTTGTTACCTTCAGTAACTGCAACTTGACGCATGTTGTCGCCAAAACGCGCAACTTTAAGTGTTTGGCTTTCTGCCCAACCTTTTGCCGCACGACACCAGTCATCTAACTGCTGTTGTACGTCAGCACGTTGCCAGTGACCTGCAACAACTTTACGCTCTTTACGCATTACAGTACCGATGAAACCGAACTCACGGTCACCGTGTGCACTTTGGTGCGTATTCATGTAGTTCATGTTGATGTCAGACCAAGGAAGGGCTGCATTGAACTGAGTGTGAAGGTGTAACCAAGGCTTACGTAATTCGCTTAGGCCAGCAATCCACATTTTCGCAGGTGAGAAAGTGTGCATCCATAAAACTAAACCAACACAGTTAGGATCCGTATTTGCCGCTTGGCAAACAGCGTGAATTTCTTCAGGTGACTTAACGGTAGGCTTACATACCAAGTTTACTGGTAGATTAGCTTCGCTGTTTAAGCCCGCTACAATTGCTTCGCTGTCTTTGGCAACCGTTTCTAACACCTTAGGACCATAAAGATGTTGTGAGCCGGTAACAAACCAGACTTCTTTCGTCATCGTCGTCATGTTAATAATCCTCTAAATTCTTGCTATTTGCTCTGACCGTAATACGCGTTTTTACCGTGCTTACGTAGATAATGTTTATCCATCACTGCTTTTTTAAGTTCAGCTGCGTGTGGATCTAAAGTGCGTGTTAAATACGCCATGCGTGCAATCTCTTCGAGTAGCGCGGCATGGTATACAGACTGAGCGGCATCTTTACCCCACGTGAAAGGCGCATGACCCGCAACAATCACCATAGGTGCAGCTTTCGGATCGCGGTCTTGATACGCATCAGTAATTTGAATACCGGTTTCTAATTCATAATCGCCATTCACTTGCTCATCGGTTAACTCACGAGTACAGGTGATGTCACCGTGTACATAGTCAGCGTGAGTTGTGCCAAGGCAAGGAATGCTTTGTTTTGCTTGCGCCCATGCAGTTGCATAGGTCGAATGCGTGTGTGTTACACCGCCAATTGCATCGAAGTGGCGATATAAATGAACATGCGTTTTAGTGTCAGAAGACGGACGCATAGACCCTTCAACAATGTTGTTTTCAAGGTCGACGATCACCATGTCGTCGGCTTTCATTTGGTCGTACGATACACCACTTGGTTTAATTGCAATCACGCCTTTGTCGCGGTCGATTTGCGATACGTTACCAAAGGTATAAATTACTAAGCCACGACGTTGCAGCTCCATGTTCGCTTCATAGACTTCACGTTTTAGTTCAGTAAAACTCATGCTTTGTCTCCGTTTACATAGCTTGCAAGTGCTTGGTAGTTGGCATAAAGCTCGTCATAAACAGCAACGCGCTCTGGGTTTGGTAAGTACTGATGACATACAGACGACGCCATTACTTTTTGAGCATCTGCTACTGTTGTGTGCTCACCCGCAGCAACCGCAGCCATAATTGCCGCACCCAATGCACAGCTTTGCTCACTTTCTAAAACGTCGATTGGGCAATTCCAAACATCGGCACAGGTTTGCATTACGTAGTCTGATTTTTTAGAAATACCGCCGATAACAACCACTGACTCGATTGGTACGCCTTCGCTACGGAAACGCTCAGTGATAGCACGTGCGCCAAACGCAGTTGCTTCAACAAGTGCTTTGAAGAACTTAGGTGCATCAGTGCCCATTTTTAAGCCTGTTAATGCCATGGCAACGCTTTGGTCAGCATCTGGCGTTCGACGACCATTTACCCAATCAAGCGCAGTTACATCGTTGCTTGTTACAGGCAGTGCTGCCGCTGCTTTTGATAGATCAACTAAGATTGAATCTTCTAGCTTGTTAACTAACGCTTGTTCAGCGTCAGATAGATTTGTAAGTTGGCGAGTTGGCCAAAGTACTAGGTTTTTGAACCATGCGTATAAATCACCAAACGCAGATTGACCGGCTTCTAAGCCAATTAACCCAGGGATTACTGAGCCATCAACTTGACCACAAATACCTTTAACGCAAGTATCACCTAGTTGTTCTTTAGACGTTACTGTGATGTCACACGTTGAAGTACCCATTACTTTAGTTAGAACGCCAGGACGAACATTGGCTGCTACTGCGCCCATGTGACAGTCAAATGCACCGTAACCAATCACGATACCTTGTGGTAAACCTAGCTTCTCGGCCCACTCAGCAGTTAAGTTGCCAGCAACTTGGTCGCTTGGCTCTGTCGTTGCATTTAACGTATCAACAACACCATCTAATAGTGGATCGATATTGCTAAAGAAACTGTTTGGTGGGAAACCGCCCCACTGCTCGTTCCACATTTGTTTGTGGCCCGTTGCACAACGACCTAGCTTTAATGCTTCAGGGTGTGTTGTGCCGCACATTAGCGCGGTCATCCAATCGCAGTGCTCAACCCATGAATATGTGGCTGCTTTAACACTGCTATCAACGCGGAAAATATGTAATGCTTTGGCCCAGTACCATTCAGAAGAGTAGATACCGCCCATGTGTGAAAGGTAGTTCACATCGTTGTTAGTTGCAGCTTCAGTGATTTCATTTGCTTCTTTAATAGACGTATGGTCTTTCCACAAAATGAACATTGCATTTGGGTTTTCTGCAAATTCTTCAGTTAATGCCAGTGGTGTACCTTGGCTATTAATTGCTACAGGTGTTGAGCCTGTCGTATCAAAGCTCATACCCACTACTTTGTCTGCAGTACCTGCTGGAACTTGTGACCAAAGACCATTAACTACTTCTACAAGGCTATCAATATAGTCTTGTGGATGCTGACGAAACTGATCTTTACTTGGGTCACAGTATAAACCTTGTGCCCAGCGCGGGTAGTTTACTAAATGGCTGGCAAGTTCTTCACCAGTCGCAACATCAACGAGTAATGCTCTTACCGAGTCCGACCCGTAGTCTAATCCCAACGTATAACGAGACATAATTACCTTTCACTAATTGCTTACTAACATTGTTAGTCATTATCTTTATTTGTATGATAATATCAACAATACCAGATTGTAAAGGTATTATAAAAATATTATTAACAGGATTATTTGCTGCTGGCGGGCGATTTATTGCGCAGTTCCTCTGGTAGATTAGATTGTTTTTTCAGCACAAATAATAGGTTAAAGCCACTACATTAACTTTTGTATGATAAGAATGGGATAACTATGTCTAGTCAATTAGAACAACTTAAAGCAGTAACAACCGTTGTTGCTGACACGGGTGATTTTGAAGCAATCAACGAATATAAACCGCAAGATGCTACAACAAACCCATCACTAATCTTAAACGCGATTCAAATTGAGAAATATCGCCCACTTGCTGCCGAAGCCGTATCATGGGCAAAAGCACAAAGCAGTGACACAGCAGAAGTTGTAACAAAAGCAGCTGATAAGCTAGCAGTATTAATTGGCTCTAAATTAATGGAGCAAGTGCCAGGTTTAGTTTCAACAGAAGTGGATGCGCGTTTATCATTTGATACTCAAGCAACTGTTGATAAAGCACTTGAGCTTGTTGCTTTATATAAAGAGCAAGGTATCGACACATCGCGCGTGTTAATCAAAATTGCTTCAACATGGGAAGGTATTCAAGCAGCTAAAGTACTTGAAGCACAAGGTATCCGTTGTAACCTAACGCTGGTATTTGCATTTGCTCAAGCACGCGCTTGTGCCGAAGTAGGTGCTTACCTAATTTCACCATTCGTTGGTCGTATTCTTGACTGGTACAAAGCACAAGATGCAAGCGCTGATTTCGAAGGTGCTAACGATCCGGGCGTTAAGTCAGTAACGCATATCTACAATTACTTCAAAAAGCACGGCTACGAAACGATTGTAATGGGCGCAAGCTTCCGTAACATCGGTGAAATCCAAGAATTAGCAGGTTGTGACCGTTTAACTATCAGCCCTAAGTTACTTGCTGAACTAGCTGCAACTGACGCACCATTAACTCAAAAACTATTACCAGCAACAGAAAAAGCAGAAGCGCCAGCTGCAATGACTGAGCAAGCTTTCCGCTGGGAAATGAATGAAGATGCCATGGCTACTGAAAAGCTAAGCCAAGGTATTCGTCAGTTCGCAATTGACCAAGAGAAACTAGAGTCAATCTTAAGCGAATTAGTTTAAACCGATTGTTTAAGCAGCAAAAAGCCCGCAAACCAAATTTTGCGGGCTTTTTTATTGCCTGCCTTTTAGTAAAAGCAGGCTTATCGTGTTGCGATTACGATAATTTTTTACCAGTCACTTTATTCAGCAAGTAATGCGTTTGCTTTTGCAACTAGATTTGCCACTGTGAAACCAAAATGCTCAAGCAATACCGCGCCTGGCGCTGACTCACCAAATGTGTCCATGCCTAGTACATCACCATCTTGGCCAACATACTTGAACCAGAAGTCACGGTGTGCAGCTTCAACAGCAATCTTAGGTGTACCCGCTGGTAGCACGCTTTGACGGTATGCTTTATCTTGGCTATCAAACTGATTCGTTGATGGCATAGATACCACGCGAACTTGCTTGCCTTGTGCTTTTAGCTCAGCAGCAGCATTCACAGCTAACTCTACCTCAGAACCCGTTGCAATAAGGATAAGCTCTGCAGTTTGTTCGCTATCAACAAGTACATAACCCCCTTTTGCAATGTCAGCAACTTGCTGTGCATCACGTGCCATTGCTTTGGTACCCTGACGGCTGAAGATAAGTGAACTTGGGCCTGTCTCTTTTAATAACGATTGACGCCAAGCTACTGCTGTTTCAGTTTCATCACACGGACGCCATGCAGTCATATTTGGTGTCATACGAAGGTTAGCGATTTGCTCGATTGGTTGGTGAGTAGGACCATCTTCACCTTGACCGATTGAGTCATGGGTATACACAAAAATGCTTTGCGCTTTCATTAATGCTGCCATACGTACTGCATTACGTGCGTATTCCATAAACATTAAGAAAGTTGCGCCAAATGGAATGAAGCCACCATGTAATGCAATACCATTCATGATTGCGCTCATACCAAACTCACGTACGCCATAGAATACGTAGTTACCATCAGCTGCATCTTGTAAACCTTTTGCTTCTGGCCATAACGTTAAGTTAGAACCGGCAAGGTCAGCAGAGCCACCCATTAATTCTGGAAGTTGGTTAGCAAAGAAGGTGATCGCGTTTTGTGATGCTTTACGTGTCGCAATGTTTTGCATGTCGGCTTGGCATTTAGCAATGTACTCATCAGCTAATTCAGCGAAGTTAGCTGGTAATGCTTTTTCAAGAACACGACGTGTATATTCTTTTGCAAGTTCAGGATGTGCCTTGCTATAAGCTGCAAACTTTTGCTGCCATGCACCTTCAAGCTCTTGGCCTTTCGCTTGATTATTCCACTCGTTATAAACTTCTTGTGGAACTTCAAATGCTGGATGTGGCCAGTTTAGCTGCTCACGTACAGCTGCGATTTCGTCGTGACCCAGTGGTGCACCGTGACAGTCGTGGCTACCTGATTTATTTGGCGAGCCAAAACCAATCACTGTTTTACAACAGATTAGTGTTGGTTGCGTAGTGTTCCTTTGTGCCGCTTCGATTGCACCCGCAATTGCATTCATATCGTGACCATCAACATCACGGATAACTTGCCAACCGTAAGATTCAAAACGTGCAGGCGTATCGTCGGTGAACCAACCTTCTACTTCACCATCGATAGAGATGCCATTGTCATCCCAAAATGCGATTAGCTTGCCTAGGCCTAATGTACCTGCCAGCGAACATGCTTCGTGCGAGATACCTTCCATTAAACAGCCATCACCCATAAAGCAGTAAGTGAAGTGATCAACAATATCAAACTTTGGCTTATTGAATTGCGCTGCTAAGGTTTTTTCAGCGATTGCCATACCAACTGCGTTAGCAATACCAGAACCTAATGGGCCCGTAGTTGTTTCAACACCCGGAGTATAACCATATTCTGGGTGACCCGGTGTTTTAGAGTGAAGCTGACGGAATTGCTT
Organism: Pseudoalteromonas sp. P1-8; assembly: GCF_001399985.1. Classification (NCBI taxonomy): domain Bacteria; kingdom Pseudomonadati; phylum Pseudomonadota; class Gammaproteobacteria; order Alteromonadales; family Pseudoalteromonadaceae; genus Pseudoalteromonas; species Pseudoalteromonas sp. P1-8. The sequence continues at coordinate 40,574 of NZ_LJSO01000006.1, read as the reverse complement.
AATATCTTCGATGCTTACGTCATAACCGCTTAGGTGTAACAATGCATATTGAAGCATTGAACCATGGCCATTTGATAACACAAAGCGGTCACGGTTAGACCAGTCTGGGTTTAATGGGTTATGGCGGTGAAAGTTTTGCCACAATACCGCTGCAATATCAGCCATACCCATAGGCGCACCTGGGTGGCCAGAGTTAGCTTGTTGAACGGCATCGACAGCAAGTATGCGAATAGCATTTGCAGATTGAGAACTAGGCAGAGTCATCTTATTAGCTTCCTGTTAATATTATAATATAAATAATATCGCAAAAACTCACCCAAATAGCAACTTAATAAACCGCCATGCCAGTAATGACGTGTATTTAGGGCCATTTTGTACCGCTAAGCGCAGGTTTTAACACCATTTTATTGTTAATAACTTTTTCTAACTAAAGAAATGACGACACCGCTCAAAATAACCAAATCAAATTAGTGAAATATGCTTATTTATCAAGCAATTTCCTTAACTAATTCAGGTTACAAAAACCAGACCTTGCTACAATTTGGTACATTATTTCATTGTTCAAGCCATTAATAACAACTTAATGTTAACAAGTTTTTTCATTAAGGTTGTTTATTTGTGACTGTTCTAGGTAGTTGCTCACTTGGGCTACGAGTTTTATTTCTAATTAGTGCATTTTGCCTTTCACCAATGGCAAGCAGCACTGACTCTGCTTATTTAGCAGATGAAGGAGTAAGCCTTGGTTTCAGCTTAGGTTATGGTCAACTCGACAACCCAGTTTATAAAAAAGACGACATTCCTCTTTATGCCCTACCGCGTATTGAAGTATTTGCCGGTGACTTTTCATTTGCAAATACTCAGTTTGCTTGGACACCCGTGTGGGGCGATCACTATCAAGTGTCGTTATTCACCCAACTCAATGAAGATGGGCTGTATTTTGCCAAACACTCAGCAGCACTAACTGCAATTAGAACAACCAGTGGCCGCCCTTCAATGACACCGCCACCACCCGGTTCAAGCATTGAAGCACCAGTGGTGATAAAGCGCCGCGGTGATATTACTAAAATATCAAAACGTAAACTGTCGGCCATGAGCGGTATTGAAGCGATTGTTGACTGGAAAAGCTGGCGTTTTAGCGCGTATTGGTCAATGGAGCTCACCAACTATCACAAAGGGTTACAAGGCGCATTATCTGCACAGCGCTTGTTTTTATTTGATCAGCACCTAGTTTTGCTCGGCGCAGAAATACAACATTTAAGTGCTGGTTTAGTGGATTACTACTATGGCAGCGCACAACAAGAGATACGAGCCGGATTTAGCCCTTTTTTAGGTCACTCTAGTCAAAAGTACAATCTAAAAGCCAGTTACCAATATCAGTTTAATCAACAATGGCAATTTATAAGCGATATAAAATACCAGCGCTTATCATCGGGTATTGCCGATAGCCCCCTCGTTGATGACAGCAACTTACTGTCTTTTTATGCTGGCTTTGCATGGAATTACTGATGATGTTGCGTACTAAGCTTTTTTCACTCTTATTCATTTTTAGCCTCGCGTTTGTTAGCAGCACATTCGCACAGGCAGGTTATATCGAGGCAACACCAGAAAACTGTGTAACGGTAGAGCAAGATTGCGTGATGGATGTATCGATTAATTGGTATACCGAAGTCAGCGAAACGGTGTGCATTCGTGTGACTGATCAACAAATTAGGCTGTTCTGCCAAAAGCCAAATCAAGGGCAAAACTTTGCAATCACAGTGCAAAACAATCGCAACATTGTTTTAGAGCTACTGAGCGAGCAACTAGAACCATTAGAAAGCACTGAAATTAGTTTATTCCACCAGCATGTTAAAAAACGCCGACGTGATATCGCATGGAGTATTTTTTGATGAGCCAACATACTATTTTGTACATTGAAGATGATTTAAAACTTGCCCAGCTAGTCTCTAATTATTTAACTGAACATGGCTATACCATTGAGCACTTTGAAAGTGGTTGCCATGCCTGTTATCAAGCAAGCTGCAAAAAGTACGACCTAATTTTGCTTGATATCGGATTAGGATCAGAAGATGGCTTTGAGGTATTTAAAGAACTAAAACAATACCAAGATACACCAATTATTTTTATGACGGCAAGGCAGAGCCAAGTCGATCATATCACTGGCCTTGAGCTAGGCGCCGATGATTACCTAACCAAACCTGTTTCCCCGTCCATTTTATTAGCGCGAATAAATAACACGATTCGTCGCAGCCAAGCTGTTAAACCAACAAGTACCACTCACAACGCGCATAATATTCGCTTTGGCTCGTTGAGTATTAATACAATTCAGCGCGAGGCTTATTTGCATAGCCAGCCACTTGAATTGACCAGTGCAGAGTTCGAAATACTGATCCAATTAGCTCAATCAGCGGGTCAGTTGGTCAGTCGAGACCAATTATTTGATGGTACCATTGGCCGTAAATACGATGGTCAAAGCCGCACTATCGATGGCCGCATTAGCCGCTTACGCAAAAAGCTCGGTGACGAAGCGGTGCCAGCACAAAAAATCGTCACAGTTTGGGGTAAAGGATATATTTTTTCTCCACAAGCGTGGGGTTAATGCAGTTTGTTACGCCTGTTTTGTTATTTGTATTTAACCCTCGCAGTTTGCCTGGGGAGCGCCGCTTGGTTACTAGAAACCTATTTTCCAAGCCCACCAAGTTACAGTACAGAGCAGCAATTAGCAGAGAGTATATTGAGTCTTGCCCCCAATAACCCTGATATTAAACAAACACCTCTGGCGAACTTTTACCTTGGTAAACAATTAAAGGCATCACTTTTAGCAGGTCAGGTAATTAGTGTTAACGATGCCAATAACAAGCTTTACTTTCATAAGCTTGCTGATGATAGACAGACCTTATTAAGCATTGGTCCATACAGCCAACCAGCTGATCAGGGTTATCGGTCTTTAGTGAGCCTTCTGTTTTACTCTAGCCTTGCCTTAGCGGTGGTGATTTTTACAGGCCCACTGCTGTTTGACTTAAATAAACTGCGCAAGGCCAGTAGTAAAATGTCTAATGCTGACTTTACTGCACAAGTGCACTTCACACGTTTTAGCTTGCTAAAAAGCATTGGCGATACCTTTGATAACATGGCATTAGCGCTTCATAACCGTAATCAAAGCCAACGCGAATTGATCAATGCCGTTTCTCATGACTTTTTAACGCCTATATCGCGGGCTAAATTCGCCCTCGAAGCAGTCGTTGATAACAACGCTTATCGGCACAGTGTGTTGCAAGACATTATTGAACTTGAGCTATTAGTCGAAGAGTTTTTAACTTATGCCGAGCTTGAACAATGCGAACCCACCTTGTTAGTAAAAGACTACTGCCCAGACGAGCTATTACAGCCCTGCATTACTAAGTTTCAAAGCTATAGCCCTTTGGCTATTCGCCTTGACTGCGAATTAACAGCCATTTGTGTTGATAAACAAAGCTTTCAACGCTTATTGCAAAACTTACTCGGGAACGCGGTTCGCTTTGCTAAAACGCAAATTCATATCAGGCTTTCACAATGCGAAAGCGGCACTTTGCTAGTGATTGAAGATGATGGCCCAGGGATCCCAGAACACATGCGCGCCAGCCTCATGCAACCATTTTCTAAAACCGCTTCGGTACACCAAACAGGCTATCAAGGTGTTGGGCTTGGCTTATCAATCGTTAAGCAACTATGCCTATGGAATAACGCAAAATTTAGCTTAGATAACGCGCAAATCTTAAGCGGAGCAAGAGCAAGTATTCTGTTTCGATAAGCAGTTTTTCGGTAAAAATGTACCAAGCTGTAACAGTGTGTGCCAATTGTTTACATTTCATTGATGTTATAGTCACAACTCAACACTATCCCTACTGATTACAACCGTTCGCCGCTGCGCGAGCTCATAATTATAATCCTTCGAGGGAAGTTAGATCACATGTTCAATATGAAAAAAGTATCAGTGATGGTCGCATCTGCACTTTACTTAGGTGTAGGTACGTCTGCTGCTGCGCTAAATGACCAAGCATGGCCAGAACAGCCTGCAGGCTATGCGCCAAAGCAAACCGTTAGCAATGAATTTGTGTGGGAAGACAAGGTTAATAACACAGTTAAAAAACAAAACCGCGTTTTCACACCAGAGAAAGATATTAGTGGTATTCAAACTTATATCGTGCAACTGGACGATGCACCTATTTCGACTTACCAAGGAGGTGTTAAAGGGCTTGCGAGCACTAAAGATGTGGTAATGCAGACGCAACAAGCAACAGCGCGCTCAACGCTTAATATGGCGCAGCCTGCGATTGCAACTTACGCTAATCACCTAGCAAGTAAGCGTCAATCAGTTGTTAATGCCGCAATGAGCCAGCAAGGCTTACAGCTAAATGTTGAGCGTACATTCAATGTGACTTTAAACGGTTTCACCACCCAAATGACACAAGATGAAGCGAAGCGCCTTGCTAAAGTGGCTGGTGTTAAGAAGATCACTCGCTCAAAAATCTACAGCCTAAATACTTTTAATACCATTGAGCAAACTGGTGCTTCTGCACTTTGGAGCGCAAGTGCTAGTAACCCTAGCAGCAACAAAGGTGAAGGCACGGTTGTAGGTATCATTGATACGGGTATCAACACTGATCACCCATCATTCGCAGCTGTAGGTGGCGATGGTTACACTCACACCAACCCACTAGGCGACAAGTACCTGGGTGACTGTGCAACCGCTGAATTTGCTGATCTATGTAACGACAAGCTAATTGGTGTGTACTCATACCCTGAGATCACCGCAGCCTATGTTGATACTGTATTTGAAGAGACTCGCCCAGAAAATGGTGAAGACTATCATAGCCATGGTTCACACGTTGCAGGTACAGCAGCAGGTAATATCCTTTACGATATTCCTTACAAACTGACTGAGTATGAAAACCAATCATCTGGTTTAGAAACCAATGTAACTTTCCCGCAAGTATCAGGTATGGCGCCACACGCTAATATCATTTCATACCAAGTATGTTGGCCTGGTGGTTCAGGTGACCCTTATGCAGGCTGTCCAACAAGCGCTATCTTAGCAGCCGTTGAACAAGCAGCGATTGATAATGTTGACGTACTGAATGCTTCATTAGGTGGCCTTGAAGAAGACCCATGGAGCGACCCAATTGAGCAAGCGTTCATGAATGCGGCCGAAACCGGTGTATTTGTGGCGGTAGCGGCAGGTAACAGCGGCCCTGAATATTCAACAGCTGACCACTCTTCACCTTGGGTAACCACAGTTGCAGCTCATACGCCTTCAACTAAAGTCAATTTTGGTAACAAACAACTTAAAAACCTAACTGGTGGCGATACTGCAGCGCCAGGACCATTTGCTGGTGCAGGTGTTAACTTTAACGAGCTAACAGGTTTAATCGTTGCCGCAACTGACTTTGAAAATCCAAATGAAAGCTCAAGCTATGCACTTGCCAACTGTGACAAGCCATTCCCTGAAGGGACATTTGATTTAGTGGATGACCCAGCAACCGCTATCGACGAAAGTGCACAAGATGTGATTGTCGTATGTAAACGTAGTTCTTACCCGCTGTACTCTAAATCGCTAAACGTAGAGGCAGGCGGTGCAGAAGGTTTAATTATTTATAACCATGTATCATTTTACGATCGCTACACGATTCCTTCAGTGACTTACCCTATCCCTACCATTCACATTAAAAACGTCGATGGTACGAGCTTACTTGACTGGCTAAGCACAGGCGACAGCCACATGGGTACCATTGAAGCAACCGAAGGCACCGTAGATACTGTAGATAAAGACCGCATTGCTTACTTCTCTGGCCGTGGTCCATCATACTTTGGCTTTGACACCTTACTTGTAGACCTTGCTGCTCCGGGTGTTGATATCTATGCGCCATCATCAGACGATCAACCATTTACTAGCAACCCAGCGACTTCAGACTGGCAATCTATGTCTGGTACATCAATGGCAAGCCCACACGTTGCGGGTGCAGCAGCATTGTTAAAACAATCTCATCCTGATTGGACACCAATGCAAATTCAATCAGCATTAATGTTAACTGCAAACAACCAACTTGGTATGGCTCGCTATTTAGATAATTATGCTGATGATGGCTTTGATGCGGCACTTGCTGAAATGGGTTCAGGTAAAATGCAAGTTGAACGTGCTGATAAAGCGGGCCTATTGCTTGATGAAAGCATTGCGAACATGAGTGCAGCCAACCCAAGCCTTGGTGGCCGTGAAAAAGCACTAAACACAGCTTACATGGTAGATAATGACTGCGGCTTTAAGTGTACGTTTATCAGGACCTTCACGGCAACTGAAGATGCAAGCTGGACGCTACACACTGAAAGCTGGATTGGAAATAGTACGATTAGTGTTGAGCCAGCGCAATTTGATATTAAAGCGGGCGAAACTCAAAGCATTGTTGTCACTGTAGAAGCACATCAAAATGCAACACCACAAGAAACGGTTGACTACACAGGTAACCAAGGTCAATTAATTCTAACGTCTAGCAATCCTGAATCGCCAGTACTTGAAATGCCTGTATGGACCTACGTTGGCGATACAGGTTTACCTGAATTTATTAAGGTTGATGCACACCGCCGCTCTGCGACGATGAAAGTCGGTCCATTTAATACTTCTGAAATTAGTAATCTAACAACACAATCGTACGGCTTAGTAAAAGGCCAAGTTGAAACAGTACACCTATTCAACGACACCACACCAGGCGACCCATTCGATAGCGTAGAGGTTGAAGGTGAAGACGAAGCTGTGAACAACAACCACATTCAGTGGACGACAGTGCCTGAAGACGCAAAAATGTTCAGCGCAAGCATTATGAATGAGCAGTCTCGCGTATTGGTCTTTATGGGTAAAGATAATAATGGTGATGGCATCGCGTCTTTTGAAGAAACGCTATGTATGTCAACTAGCTACACCCTAACTAACTTCTGTAACATTGTTGATCCTGAAGCGGGTGAATATTTTACCTTATACATGAGTCTACAGACTCTATCGTATGGCGAAGTTGATGAAGGTATTGAAGTCTCATTTGCGACAGCGGTGACCACTGAAGACAATGGCTCACTCACTGTAACAGGACCAAACAGCGTACCGGGTTATGACGAACTGGAGCTTGACCTTGCTTATAACCTACCTGATATGGAAATTGGCGATATTTACTTCGGCGGCTTTGATATTGGTAGCAACCCTGAAGATGCAGGCAATCTTGGTTTTGTGCCAGTGATCATCGAGCAAGTTGATAAAGACGTGACCTTTACGGCCAACAAAAACAAAGCTTATGTAGGTGACTTAGTTGACTTCGAAATCAGCGTTATTGCTAATAACGAAAATGAAGCGCGTCAATTTGCACTAAACACTGAGTTCCCTGCGGGCGTAGACATTGTTCCTGACAGCATTGTCGCATCTAACTCAACGCCAGTAACACCAATGCTAGATAGTAACGCTCTAGCACTAGTTGGTGTTCAAGAGACGACTAAAAATGTTGAGCGTAATTATAACATTACCACCAACATCACAGACGAAATGTGTTCATTAACATCGGCGCATTCACCAGATCCTCACTACCTAGAACTACGTGAGCTTGGCTGGCGTACACTAGAAGGTGTTGAAGGTCGTTACTACAACGAGTTTGAGTACACATTTAAAGAAATCATGAACACCAACCTTGATGTGTCATTCCCATTCTTTAACAAGTACCACTTTGACTCAATTAAACTTAACCCAGCTGGCTTAGTCACATTTGGTTCGCAAGGTCGTACAACGCCATTCCACGTTGAACTGCCAGAAGGTTACACTCAGCCGCCACCGCCGCCTTACCTAATCGCACCATTCTGGGTTGGTGACAACATGATCCCAGAGCGTGTTGATGGTGGTTACGGTAACTATGACGCCAACGCAGGTATCACACCAACTTACACGGTATCGCGTGAGTGGTTAGTACTTGAGTGGGATAATATCCAGCGTTCTAGAACTGAAGGCCAATCAGTTGATGTTGAAATGTTCATGCGTATGGGCATTGACTATGAGCCAGGTGAATACGAGCTACTATTTGCTTACGACAACCTAAGCTTGGTTGATGCACAAGGTTCTATCGGCTTGAAAGCTGCTGACGGCCGTGGCTTTATCAGTGGTGATATTCCTATCGATTTAAACATCGGTAACAAGTACGGCTTCGACAATATGGACGAAGTACTACACGACAAACTGGTTGTGTGTCTTGACTACACAGGCCCTGAAATATCTAAGTTTGACGTGAAATTCCAAGCGTACATTGGTGAGCAAGCGGCGAATCAAACGCATCAACTATCACTTACAAATGGTTTAGTTGGCGCAGATGATGAAACCATCACCCTTGATCTTGAAGTTATCGGTAACCTAGAAATGGCAGCCTTAACTGATATGTCGGTGGCAGAGAACGAAACGATTAGTTTTGACGTGCTTTATGCTGACGAAAACCAAGTGAGCAACCAAATCGACGTGTTAGGTGAAAACTTCACTTATGAAGTATCTGGTCACACATCAGGTAGCACCGTGACTATCACGCCAGCGGCGCACTTCCATGGTGATATTGATGTAACAGTAAAAGTTAGCGACAGCGTTAACCCAACTGATGCAGCAACTAGCTCATTTGTATTATCGGTGATGTCTGATGGTGAAGAGCTTGGCTGTACTGACAGCTCAGCAACTAACTATGATGAAAGCGCCAATACTGACGATGGTAGCTGTACTTTCCCTGAGACAGTGATTCCAGAGACTGAGGTTGAAAAAGACAAGAAATCATCAAGCGGTTCATTCGGCTGGTTATTACTAGCTGTTGCACCACTGATGGCACTTCGTCGTAAAAAATCTCGAATTAACTAAGGATTAGTTAATTAGGATAGTTAAGAGTAATGCCGATATGCTTAGCATATCGGCATTTTTCATTATAAATACTTTAACCAAGGCTTGTTAGCCTTACGCTTGTATTCACTAAACCTCTTGGTTGGCCAATAAAGCCCTATTGCCAGCAGCAAAGTAATAAACCAAATACCTGAGATATCACTGACTCCTAAATATTGCCCTTGATTTGCCCCCCAGATCAGCATGCCTATTTGATACATAAAGAGCAGTACATAGAGGTGTAAAATATAAAAGAACATAGGCACAGAACCATACACTCGTAGCGCATTAGTAAAGCGGTTGAGTGGTCTTTCAAATAACCACAAGCCTACAAACATGCCTGCTAACGTGATCAGCAAAAAGCTCAGTGATGGTGGGTACTTAGTCACGTTAAACACCGACATCACGGTTTCAGTTGTAGTGCTAAACATTTGCCACGGCAAAGTTTCACCATAAATATTAAAACCACGCAGCAGCGCAAATAATCCCACACATAACAGGGCTAACAGCAGTAATGCTCGCTTACGTGAATCCGCCGATTGAGTGTGTGCATATAAAGGACCTGCACAGTAACCCAATAAGATAACGCCAATCCAAGGCAGCACTGGGTAGCTAATTTTGACGTCGATTAAACCGCCTTGTGATAGATAGCCTCGGTCATGCAAAATCGTCCACAGCGAGTAACCAAACTCATCGGGCGTAAAGCTGATTGGAGTCAGTAAGTTGTGACCAAATACAATAACTAAACCAAGAACCAGCAATAGGTTGCGTGGCAGCTTAATCAATGCTGCTAACACCAGCATACAAAGGCCAATCGCCCACATCACTTGTAGCCAAATAGTGTTGTAGTAACCCATCCACGAAAAACAAATCAGGGTCACTTCGAGGGCGATTAAAAATAGCCCTCGCTTGATTAAAAAGCTTCGTGCTGAGCGCGCCACGCCACTTGCTGGATGACTATAAAGCCACGCCGACAAACCGGTTAAAAAGATAAAGGTTGGTGCACAAAAATGCGCAGCAAAGCGGCTCCAAAAAAGCCCCGGCGAAGTTGTATCAACCACCATGGGATCGGCCACCTGCATGTGCAAGAAAAATCGCTCTCGCACATGATCAAGTAGCATCAGCAGAATAACGACACCACGCATGATGTCGATACTGTGAATACGGCTTTTAACTTGCTCAGAAGTCATAACTTACGCCAAGTTTAAATTGCGTTGGCGCACCCGGGTAGGCCCACAATGCATTGTAAGAACTGGCAATATAATGTTCATCAAACACGTTATCAACATTCAGTGATACTGTCGTACGTTCAGTCGCTCGCCATTTAGCAAATAAACCAACAGTTTGGTAACTCGGTAAACGGAAAGTGAGATCAGCTGGGTCGCCCAAACGGTCAGACACATATTGATAATGACCACCAATCTTTATTTCTTGTGCGAATAGACTTAGGTCATGGTTTAAGCCAATCGAAAGGTTATTCTTTGGTACGTTCACAAGTGGGCTACCTTTAGGAATTGGCACTAACCAGTCAACATTTAGACTGTCTGTGGCAGTCTCGGCATCAACATAGGCATAAGATAGGTTGTACTCGGTATTGTCACCCAATGAACCTGTTAAATCTAACTCAAAACCTGTGCTATTTGCTTTACCTACAGGTGTTGAATAACCCACATTTACTGGATCTGCCACCAGCATGTTGCTCTTGCTTGCATCAAAATAAGCAAGTGTACCGCTGATATTGGCGTAGCTAAATTTAACACCTACCTCAAACGAGTCACTTTCTTCAAAACCGAATGGATTACCCTCGGCATCGGTGCCACTCAGTGGTAAAAAGCCTTCTGAATAGCTTGAGTAAAGGTTAATGTCGTCATTAAGTGCGTAAACCACACCAAAACGTGGACTAATGCGGTTTTCTTTGCTGTTTGATGCCACACCAGACTTAGTCTCAAAAATATCTTGTTCAATTTCATCAAAACGCAGACCTAACATCACTTTTAAGTTATCGGTTAGATCTAGTTGGTCTTGCAGGTAAATACCGTACGCATTTTGTTGTTCGTTATTTTCGTACTGCATGCCCACTTCAGGGCCTTCAGTAGTGCTGTACTCTGGCTCATAAATATCAATGGTATAAGTACCATTACCACCACGGTAGCGATAAAGCCCAGTGCGCAGCTCATAGTCGTAACCATCAACACCAATCAATACATGATTGGTAATACCGGCAACATCAAAGTGGCCGCTTAATTCAAAGCGCAGCGATAAATCATCAGACTCATAGTCACGGTATCTGTGCTGGCGAGTTAAGGTTCTGCCATCATCAAATAATGACTGACGCGATGGTGAAAGCTCAGCATCTGACGAATAACCCGTTAACGTTGCAGTACGGTAACTAGCACCTAATAACAAGCTCCAATCTTGGTTTAGATCGTTGCTGTAATTTAATTGATGGCCGCGCGAGTGCACCTTGGTTGGTGCATCATTTGGGTTACCTAAAAAGCGTGACTCAGGCACGGTATCAAAATCACCATTTAACACCACAATACCGCGGTCATACATTTGCTGTTGATCAACATACTCAAACTCATAAGTCAGCGATGAGTTATCGTTGATTTGATAATAAAGCGAAGGCGTAATCACGAATTTGTCGTGGTGTACATAGTCTCTGAAGCTGTCACTATCTTGCCATGCGCCATTGATACGAAACGCTAAATCATCGCTTAAACCGTTAGTGTAATCACCTTGAATACGCTTGTGATCATCGCTACCGAACTCAGCTTGAAGTTGCCCTTGCTGATAAAACTGTGGCTTTTTAGTAATAATGTTTACTGTACCACCCGGCTCCGAACGGCCATAGAGTGCCGAGCCAGGTCCTTTTAATACTTCGATGTATTCAATGTTTGATACATCACGTGGGCCTGCAAAGCCGCGACCACCACTAAAACCGTTAACTAAGTACCCAGACGGCATATTTTCGTTACCTGACAAACCACGAATTGAATAGCTATCCCACAGTGCTCCACCATTATTCTTACGAGTAATACTGGCAGAAAAATCCAGTGCATCACGAAACTTTGTAATACCGTTATCAGTCATCATGTCTTTACTTAATGTAGTGATCGATTGCGGTAAATCTTTTGTTGGAATATCACCACGAAACGCCTGTTTATGTTCAATGGTGATCGTTTCGATATCGCTGTTATCAGCTGCATGTGTATTCGCTGCAAACGCCGCAGCTAAGGCTAAACTAAGAGTTGAGTACTTCATAAGGTCTGATTGTAAAAGTTAAGAGAAATGATTTGTTATAAAATAACATAAATAAAAAATAGGTTATAGTATAACAATACATTTATCCCTTAATTTTTAGCCAAGCCTCTAGTTTACAAAGATAATTTTTAACGCTAAATTTGAGGTGGATTAAAAAACAAACAAGTTAAGGAAAACTATGTATAAATCACTTTTAGCATTAACGCTCGTATGCGCATCAATCAGCTCATTCGCAAACCCTGATTTATCACGTAAATTTCCATTTGTTGATATTCAAGCGCAGGTACTCGATACCACTACAGATAAGCCTAGCTGGCAACGGCTGCCACCAATGCACCATGTACAATACCCGACAGGGCTGCTAAATCGACAAGGCAGTGGCTGCGCAATTGTCAACTTTCAGGTAACGCCAGAAGGCGATGTGAAAAACTTAAATATTGAAAATTCAGCGCCAAAGCGCTTTAGTAAAGACGTTAGAAAGGCAGCAAGGCAAATAGTGAGAGACTGGCAATGGCCAGAGCGCACGGATGAACAAGTCATTGAGTTAACCATGCGTTTTGACTACTGCTTAACACACGACTTCGATAAAAAGAGTGAAGCCGTTGCCATGTGCGTTGAGCATTCAGAACAAGCCTGCGAGTAAACAATAAATTTGCCGTGTAGATACTTGAGCCAATGCCAGCTATTGCCTACAATGGCGCACAATTTATTCAATGCAGATCGCAACTATGACTGATACACAAAAACCAGAATTACCAAACCAACTTTCTATCAATCCACGTAGTAAATTTTATGTGGAAGAAGTTTTCGAGCATGAAATTGGTGTAAAACTTAACGGCAAAGAGCGTTTTGACGTTGAAGAATATAATATCAGCGAAGGCTGGATCAAAGTCGCTTCTCCAAAAGCCCTTGATCGCCGCGGCCAACCTTTACTATTAAAAGTAAAAGGCACTGTAGAAGTATTCTACAAGTAATTCAGTTTTGCTGAATTAGCTTGTTGGCCAATTCAATGGTTGGCCAACAAGTTTATATCTTTACGAGCTTAGGCACTCAGCCCCTCGTTTTTTCCCACACAAGCGAAAGTTAAACCAATGCCCGGTGACGACAAAGAGCGAACCCAATAAAGTAAGTACTTTTTCGCCAGCCTCACCAATAACATTTTCGCCAAGCAGCACCGCTGCAGACAACAACACCAGCCCTGCACCACCTAGCATCAATAATCGATAACGTTTATGTTTTTTACACCCTAAAAATAGTGCTAATAAGCTGCTTGGCAGTACCGCAACTAACATCCAAAAATGAAATTGCTCGTTACCTAAACCCAGTGCTGCAGCACTAGGTAATAAAACCAATAACACAGGCACAGCTAAACAGTGAATAGCACACATAGCTGATAACCCGATGGCAAACTTGTCCATTATTTCTTGTAATTTCACTGAATAATCCCTACAAAATTGAACACATGAATTATAAAAAGTGCATCAAGCAAGTTTTGCTTGGCACTCATTGCATACTCCCAGCATTTCAAATTGCTTTGTTTGTGAGGTAAAACCTGCATCATCAAAATGAGGGAAAAGCTTTGCAACATCACTGTGTGAAACCGCTAAAGTCTCAACTTTTTGGCAATGACGGCAAATCAAAAACAAAGAAGTCTCACGCTTAAAAACCTCACTGTCGGTACCGTAAGCGATATATTTGTTAGCACTATTAAGCCTGCGAACAAGGTTTACCGACTCCAAAAAGCTCAAGATTCGATAAACAGACATAACAGATACACTTGAACTTGTGCGCAGCTTGTAGCAACTGGCTAATTCGTAGGCCGATAACGGCACGTCTGTGGTTAGTAATATTTGCAGTATTTGCTTGCGCTGAATGGTGAACTTTCTACCATGCTCAAGGCAAACCTGCTTCGCTTTATTAAGTGTGCTGGTTAATCGCTGTTTATTCATAGCGGCCACTCAATATAAGGTTTTGTTGCTGTCAGCTCTGCTATCCCGTGCGCTTGCTCTGTGATCCACTGTGCTTCGATAACAGATATTGCTTCAGCCCATGCAAATAAAGTAACTGTGACTTTAGAGACGGGCTTATCACAGTTAAACGAGTATTCAACTTCTAAGTCTTGATGTGCATGATGAGTGTGATGCTCAAATGGGTTTTCAAAATTTGCTTGAGTAAGCTTACATTCGCCGTTAAATGTCACTAACTGCTGTGAATTTGCTAATTGGGCTAACGTTTGTTTAATGGTTTGCTTTTGCTCAGCTGTCTCGGGCTGATGCTCAAAGCCAAAAATATCTCCAGCCGGTAAAATGAACTTAACCCGCCACTTGTCTTGATCATGAACCACAAAAAGCACTCCCTCACCATGTGAATGATGATGGTGTTGATGCCCTTGAGCTGAAAAAATACATCCAACCATAAAGCATATCACTGCTAATTTTGCTGCTTTCATAACCCCAATCACTCCATTTACCTCACTTTAAACATGCTGTTACAAAAAAGAATAAAACTCATTCGTCGATTCACACTTGATACATTATAACAATTAAAGCACAATTGATACATTATAACATATCTACAATGGTGAATAATGAATAACATCTCAAGAGTGGCTGTCGTCATAGCAGCGTTATTACCAGCCAGTGTTTTGGCACAATCAATCAAAGGCGTTGTTTTAAATAACCAAGGTAAAGCGGTGGCTAATGCCACAGTTGACCTTGAAGGGTCTGATCAAAAAGTAACAACTAACGACAAAGGTGAGTTTGAAATCAGCGGCTTAAATAACGGCTTAAAAGAGCTACATATTTCAGCGCCAGGTTATGCTCACTTACATCGAGATATCACACTTACCAATGACCAAGACCACAGCGCAACCTTTAATCTAAAGCGCTCACCGATTGAAGTGATTGATGTTGAAGCAACGCCGATTCATATGTCGGCAATGGAATCTGCCTCACCTGTTAGTGTGTTATCTAGCGAACAATTAAGACGCCAACAAGCATCAACGCTTGGCGATAGCCTCGAAAAGCTGCCGGGCGTTAACACAAACTTTCATGCCAAGGTTGCCAGTACGCCTGTGATCCGTGGTTTGAGCGGCCCACGTGTTTTAATTACGCAAAATGGCTTAGATGTAAGTGATGTGTCACGTGTTGGCCCTGATCACTCAGTGGCATCGGAAGCATCAACAGCGCAGCAAATTGAAGTATTACGTGGCCCAGCAACTCTATTTTATGGCAGCGGTGCAATTGGTGGTGTCGTCAACGTAGTTGATAGCCGAGTACCAACAGACAGCACAACACGTGGTGAATGGAACCTAGAACATAACTCTGTAGATGAGCAAAAAGTTGCTTCGTTTAATGCCACCACAGGGACAGAGTCATTTGCCTTTTATGCTGATGCATTCTGGCGTGAATCAGGCGATTACGAAGTACCTGTTGCCGCCGATATTGACGACACAGAGCACAGCTCAAAGTACGTAGTAGAAAACAGTAATGAAGACTCAGATGGCTTTACTGTTGGTACTAGCTACTTATTTGAGCAAGGTTACCTTGGTGTTGCGGTTGAGCAATTTAACCGCCAATACGGTATTCCTGGCCATACTCATGGTGAAGAAGAAGAGCATGATCACGAAGAGGAGCACAGTGAAGAAGAAGCTGTTTTTGCTGATCTTGAACAAACCAAAGTTCAGCTACTTGGTGAATACAATATCGACAGTGAGTGGCTAAGCAAAATTAACTTACGTGCAGGCCACACAGACTACGAACACGCTGAAATCGAGCACGGTGCTGTAGGCACAACTTTCAAAAACGAAACCAATGAGCTGCGCGTTGACATTCTGCATAGCCAATTTGATGAGTGGAATGGTGGCGTTAGCTTTCATTACAAAAAAAGTGATGTAGAAGCACAAGGCTCAGAAGCATTCACCCCTCCTTCTATTACTGAAAGTATTGCTTTTGCAATTATGGAAGAAAAGCACTTTGGCGATTTTTTAGTGCAATTAGGCGGCCGTGTTGAGCGAGTTACTATTGATGCTAATAATGTGCTGTTACCTGAGATCGACGCCCATGCACATGATGAAGACGGTGATGAGCACGACCATGATCATGACCACGAAGAATCAAACTACACACGCGTATTTGATGTTGCCCAAGAGTTTACACCGGTAAGCTTATCAACAGGTGTAGTATGGGATTTTACACCAGGTTATAACCTAGGTTTATCGGTATCGCGTTCTGAGCGTGCTCCGTCTGCTTCTGAGCTGTTATCTTTCGGCCCACACATTGGTACTGCAACGTATGAAGTTGGTGCGCTATTCGACACTCATGATGGTCATTTTGAGCTATCAGATGACGCTATCGATTTAGAAACGGCAAATAATATCGACCTGACATTCCGTAAAACCGAAGGTGATATTGGCTTTATCTTCAATGCCTTTTACAACCAAGTAGATAACTATTATTACCAGATCAACACAGGCCTATACGCTGAAAGCGGTCATGATCACGACCATGGCGACGAACATGATCACGAAGAAGAGCACGATCATTCATCTGAACTACCGGTTTATTTATTTAAAACAGACGATGTGATTTTACATGGTTTTGAAGCGCAAGTTGCTTGGCAGCTAAGCGACGAATTTAAACTCGACTTATTCTCTGATTATGTACGCGCGCGTCTGAAAGACGGCGGAGATTTACCGCGTACTCCACCACTGCGTTTTGGTACTGAGTTTAGCTATCAAACCGAAAACCTAACGGCAAATATTCACGTTACGCGCTACCAAGAACAAGACCGCATAGCACAAGAAGAAACCACAACAGACGGCTATACCCTTGTTGATGCCAGTATTTCTTATGAGTTATCGGTATTGAACCAAGACCTATCGCTTTATTTAAAAGGCACAAATTTAACGGACACAGAAGCCCGCGTTCATAGCTCATTCTTAAAAGACATTGCACCACGTCCTGGGCGCAGTTTTGCGTTTGGTGTTCGCGGCTACTTCTAAAACAAAATTACAAATAAAGGAAACCTACATGACACACTTATTTAGATTAAAACTATTGGCACTGGCAATTAGTAGCACCCTGATCACCGCATGTGGTGACGCAGAAACAAATATTGTTGAGAAAGACCCTATCGAGGTTCCTGACGACAGTGGTGATGACCATGATCATGATGACGGTTATACCATTGACTCAATGGGCCGTTTAGCGGTTTTAGCAGCTGATAGCAACGAAGCGAATATCTTTGATTTAGATGACGACTCACTACTAGAAACGTTTTCGCTTATCCATGATTCAAGCTCACTAAATGTTTCACCAAGCTACCGTTATGCAGTTATTGCTAACCGCAGCCAAGATTACTTAGGTTTTATCGATGGCGGTTTATGGCGTGAAGATCATGGCGAGCATTTACATGATTATAAACAAGGCCCTGCATTTAGTGACTACGAGCTAACAACGGGCAGCCGCCCTACTCACATCGTTAAACATGATGGTCAAATGGCCGTGTTTTACGATGGTAATGCCGATGCAGGTACGGTTGCCTCTGTAGAAGTGTTAACCGATAACGACATTGCTAACGAAACAGAGACGCTTGCTGGTATTCAGTACGACATCAATATGCATGGTGTTGCAGAGCCACGTGGCGAGCACCTAGTTGCAACATTGCGCCGTGCGGATAGCGAAAGCACTTCAAACGCTAAAATCCTGCCGGATCAAGTGGGTGTTTTCCACCTTCATGAAGGTGAATATGAGCTTGAACAAACATTTGAAGTTACTTGCCCAGATTTACACGGTGCAGCGCAAAACCATGATTATGTAGCATTTGGTTGTGGTGACGGTGTACTGGTAGCCCACCAGCATGATGATGAATACCATGCAGAAAAAATCGCCAATATAGATGCTCTAGGTGATACACGTATTGGCACATTATATGGCCATGAAGGTAGTGAAAGCTTTATTGCAATTGCATCGGGTGTATTTGTAAGTATCAATCCAAGCGAAGCTGAAATGGAAGTACTAGAGTGGCAACTTGATGAAGGCGTAAGTGCTGTATCTTACTCATTTTCAGCAAGCGGAGAGCACTTTTTAGTACTTGATAGCTTAGGCTTTTTAAACGTGCTTGAAGCCCATGAGCACGACGGCCACATGCACTGGGAGCTTGCCGGTAAAGTAGATATCACTGAAGAAGACGTAACAACGATGCCAGAGGGCATGAACTTCAGCATGACTGTGTCACAAAATAGTGAGTTTGCTTATGTTGCCGACCCTATCGCTCAGCATGTACTAAAAGTACATATCGAAGATCTTGAAATTGAAGGTGATCTTGAACTGACTTTTGCACCAAGCGCCATCACTTGGTTAGGTATTGCAGAAGACAGTGACGATCACGACCACTAAGAAGTTATGTTTTATGGTATGACATAGCTCGCAAAGGTTGGCATTTACTGCCAACCTTTTTTTATTCATATTTTGTAACAGACCTTTCATCGCAACTGCATCGCTATTTAAGCCTTAATGGTTATGATGTAACAGTTCCCAATATAGGATGTAATCCCATGAAAAAACTAACAACGTTGGCACTGGCCATGGCTGCGACACTGGCACCTTGGGCATCAGCTTACGAAACTAAAGACACGCGCTTACTGCGTTTTCCTGATATTCATAACCAAAATGTTACCTTTGTTTACGGTGGTGATATTTACATTGCTAATACGCAAACAGGCGAGAGCAAACGCTTAACTGACCATATTGGCTTTGAAACTTTCCCTAAGTTTTCACCTGATGGTAAACGCATTGCCTTTGCAGCCGAGTACAATGGCAGCCGCCAAATTTATGTAATTAACAGCGGTGGTTCTGGCTTAAAACAACTGACTTACTACAACGATGTTGGCCCAATGCCACCACGCGGCGGTTTTGATTATCGTGTTCTCGATTGGACACCAGATGGCAAAAATGTGGTGTTTCGTGCTAACCGCACACCGTGGGGTAAACGTATGGGTCGTCCATACATGGTTCCTGCTGACGGAGGCCTTGAGCAGCCTCTGGCTATTCCAGAAACTGGCGGCGGTATGCTTTCGCCAGATGGTAGTAAATATGTTTACACGCCAATTGACCGTGAATTTCGTACTTGGAAGCGTACCCGTGGCGGTCGTGCACAAGATGTCTGGGTTTACGATCTAAAAAACAATACCTCAGAGCAGCTAACCACTAACCGCGCTACCGATCAGCAACCAACCTGGGTTGGCGACAACATTTACTTTGTATCTGACCGTGATTACACCCTTAACCTGTATCAATACCAAAAAGGCGCTGAGCCGAAAAAGCTAACCAACCATAAAGACTTTGACGTACTGTGGCCATCAGCTGGCCCAAATGCTGTTGTTTATGAAAACGGTGGTTTCCTTTATCGCTTTGATCCAAAAACTCAAAAAAGCAGCAAGCTGAGCATTAACATTGCTGGTGTGCGTCAATACGCAATGCCGTACACAAAAAATGTGAGTGACTTTATCGACTCAATGTCGATTTCTCATGATGGTAAGCGTGCACTCTTTACTGCCCGCGGTGAGCTATTTAGCGTACCGGTTAAACAAGGCCCAACACGTAACTTATCTTACACAGCAAAAGGCCGCGAAATTGACGCAAGTTGGTCGCCAAATGGCCGTTATATTGCTTATATGAGCGATGAAAGTGGCGAATACGAAATTTACTTAAAAGACCGCAGTAAAAGTAATGCCACCAAGCAACTAACCAGCAACGGAACTATTTGGCGTTTTACACCGATTTGGTCACCAGATAGCTCAAAACTGTTATTTGCAGATAAAAACCACACACTCTGGTGGATAGATGCAAAATCGGGTAAACAACACAAAATTGATACCAGCATCTACGATGAAGAAGGCATTCGCCAATATACTTGGTCGCCAAATAGCGAAGACATTGTGTATGTGAAAAACAATGAAAACCGCTATGCCTCGCTGTGGCACTACAATGTTGATAAAAAGAAAGTGACTCGCTTAACGGATGAAATGACCAATGAGCAAAACCCAACTTTCTCTCCTGATGGTCAATACCTGTATTTTAGTTCTGAGCGCGACTTTAACTTAGCCTTCAGCAGCTACGAGTTTGACTACATGTTTAATCGTGCAACGCGTATTTATGCCGCAGCCGTAAATGACAGCATCAAACCACTTATCGCACTACAAAGTGACGAAACAGCGATCGTCAGCGATAAACAAAAAGACGACGACAAGAAAGCGAAAAATACCCTGCAAAGCAGCGACTTTATGCAGCGCGTTACCGCTTTAAATGCGCCAGCTGGAGATTATCGTGGTTTAACGGCAGTAAAAGGTGGCGTGCTAACACTGGCTAATGGTGGCCTACAATTGATAGGCACTGCTCATGACAGCGAGCTTGAAACCGTGGCTAAAGGGGTTCGTAGTTATACTATTTCGAGCAACGGTGAACACCTGTTAGTACATGCGGGTAACGATTACAGCTTAATTGAGCCTAAAGCAAAACAAGACCTAGCAGCGAATAAGCTTGATCTTAGTAACATGACCTTAAAAATTGAGCCGCAAATTGAATGGCAGCAAATGTATGTTGAAGGCTGGCGTACATTACGTGATTGGTTCTACGATGAAAACCATCACGGCCAAGATTGGGACGCAATTTTAGCCAAGTATCAACCTATGGCTGATGCTATCTCACACCGTAGTGACCTTGATTACATTCTCAGCGAAATCGCAGGTGAAATAAACTCAGGCCACATTTATGTGCAGTCGGGTGATATGCCAAAAGCAGAGCGTAAAAAGCACGGCTTATTGGGTGCAAAACTTGCCAGCGATCCATCTGGATATGTAAAAATTGAGCAAATCTTCCAAGGTGAAAACTGGCATGAAGACTTCCGCTCACCACTTGGCACAACAGGGGTAAAAGCACATAACGGCGACTACATCATTGCCGTAAATGGCCGCTCAGTAAAAGACGTAGCTAACTTCTACGAATTACTAGAGAACACTCAAGGTGAGCAAGTTGAGCTAGTCCTTAACAGTAAACCGCGCAGCAAAGGTGCATGGCAAGTTACCGTTAAGCCTGTAGCGAGCGAGCAAGGTTTGCGTTATTTAGACTGGGTTAACTCTCGTGCAGCCTACGTTGATAAGCTATCAAATGGTCGTATTGGTTATGTTCACTTACCAAATACAGCGTTTGAGGGTAACCGCGCCATGTTCAAAAACTACATGCCGCAAACCACCAAAGATGCCATGATTATTGATGACCGATACAATGGCGGTGGCTTTATTCCTGAGCACATGATCACTTGGCTTGCTCGTAAACCACTTAACTATTGGAAGCGCCGTGGTGTTGAGCCAACGAAAACACCACAATTTGCTCATGATGGTCCAAAAGCCATGCTGATCAATGGTTACTCAAGTTCAGGCGGTGATGCTATTCCTTACTACTTCCGCCAAGCAGGGTTAGGTAAGCTTATTGGTACCCGTACTTGGGGTGGATTAATTGGTATTTCAGGTAACCCAAGCCTTGTCGATGGCGGCCAAGTTATCGCGGCAACATTCCGCGTTTTAGATAACAATGGCAACTGGATCATCGAAAACGAAGGTGTCACTCCAGATATCAAGATTGTTGACCGCCCAGAGTTAATCTACCAAGGTAAAGATCCATCGATTGAACGTGCCGTAGAAGAGCTATTAAAAGAGCTAAAAGACAACCCGAAAAAGCCACTCACCGTGCCACCAGCACCGACTGACTTTTAATTCTTAACTGGTTGTTAAAAAGCAAAAAACCCCGCAGCAATGCGGGGTTTATTTTAAGGCTATTAATGTTTCTTCCAGCCACTCCAAACATCGTCTTGTTGGTTAGCTTTATTTTTTTTCTTTTTCTTACCTGTTCCCGCAGGTTTCGCTACGGGCTTATCGTTTTTAAGTGCCTGTGCGGCATCGAGGTTTGCTTGATTTACGGTAAAACCTGCCACTTCTTCGCGCTCTAAACGAAATTTATTTTTCTTTTCAATGATTTTAAAATGATGAAAGTCTTCGTAATCAATCAGTGATAACGCTAACCCAATTTCACCGGCGCGACCACTTCGGCCAATACGGTGTATGTAATCGGCAGGGCTACGGGGTAAATTGAAATTAATCACTACAGGCAATTTAGCAATATCTAAACCACGAGCAGCAATATCAGTGGCAATTAACACCTCAATTTCGCCATTTTTAAACTTTTCGATTACGTGAGTACGCTCACTTTGGCCTTTATCACCATGAAATACTTGTGCATTGATGCCACGCTTTTCAAGCTTATTTGCTAAATGCTCACAATCTTTTTTTGCATTCACAAAAATCAGCGTTTGGCGCCATTTATGGTTTTTTATCAAGTGCGCTAAAACCGTGGTCTTCTCACCTTTATTAACTGTAAATACACGCTGTACTAGAGTGCTCTTCTGTTTGCTTTGAACTTGTATTTCTACAGGGTCATTTAACAGCTTTTGGGTTAATAATTTAACCTGCTCTGGAAACGTTGCTGAAAACAGCATTGTTTGTTTTTTAGCGGGCATAAGTGCTAATAGCTCAGCAAGTTCTTCGGTAAAACCAAGACTCAACATGCGATCTGCTTCATCAAGCACTAGGGTGTTTACGCTATCAAGCTTAATAGCATTGCTTGAAATCAAATCAAGTAAGCGACCAGGAGTTGCAACGATAATATCTGCACCACCTCGCAATGCTTGCATTTGCGTATTAACTGACACACCACCAAATACAGCAACGGTTTTAATCGCACCATTAAAATTTGCAGAGTACGATTTAACGCTATCAGCCACTTGCACCGCGAGTTCTCGGGTTGGCACTAAAATAAGCCCTGATACAAAGTTACCTTTGCCTTGTGCTTTTTTATCTCCTTTATCTAAAAAGCAATTTTGCAACATAGGCAAAGCAAATGTCGCTGTTTTACCTGAACCGGTATTTGCTCCTGCAATTAAGTCACTACCCGCTAAAATGCTTGGAATTGCTTTTGCCTGAATAGGTGTTGGCTGGGTATATTCAAGATCCGCCAATCGAGCAAGTAGCTCTGGAATAAGGCCAAGTTCGTTGAAATTGCGAGAGTTTGTGGCTGAGGTCATAAAAAGTGTGGGCTCATTACTAAAATAGCCTGCGATTTTAGCGCATTTATTGCCCGGTAAGTAGGAATTAGTGAGTTAAATACCTTTTAGATAACAGTCACTGGTTTATGATAATTGCTCAATATTAAAGGGGCGCTTAAAAAGCCAACAGCTAAGTTGGCCATATTATTAAACCTTACTCAACTGTGCTTCTAACCTCGTTTTTGTTTCTTTTAAGTAATCTAGATAGGGATACGAGTCATCAGCTACGGCTATTGCAGCCTCGATTTGAACTAATGCTTGGCGAGTATTACCTAGCATTTCATAGCCATATGACAAAGCTGACAGTGCATACGCTGATTTAGGGTAGTTTTTGATATTGTACTTAAACACCTCAATAGCCCGCTCAAATTGCTGGTTATCCGTTAAGCTGTAACCCAGCATCCTAACAGCGCGGTCTGGTGGCGCTATTTGCTCGCCCCATTGCTGAGATAAACGTTGATAATAAGCATCAATTGATGAAACATCATCGCCCAATGCACTCAAAGGCATATGTTTAGATAAAAATAAGCCATGGTACGCATTAAATGCCCCAGCAGCTGAGGTTAGGTTATGCGAAACGCCTGCAAAGGCATCGCTCTTAAAGCGCAGATTTTGCGCTTTACTATTTTGCATCGTTTGCTGCATACCATCGTATCTTTCGCGCATAATGCCGGCTTCTTCACCGATATTCATATATACATAGCTGTTAATACTTTTAGCTTTGGTAACAAAGGTATTTAGACTCTTAGCCGGGGCGCCATAGTTCCACCATACTGCAGGGCTATAAGCAATGTGCGCTTGAAATAACTCTGGGTCAGCCTGCATTGCGTAAAGAGCAAATACACCCGCAGCAGAGGCTCCTGCAATAACTCTATAATCATGAGTACGATACTGTTTATTAACCAAAGGCATTAGTTCTTGCTCTACAAAAGCTAAAAACTTTGCTGCACCACCGCCTTCGCCAACAGGCCCTTGTGGTTCTTTGTTCACTGTCGGATAAAAATCTCTAAGTCGATTAGTACTTTCAATTGCAACTACAATCACCTCTGGCGCTTGATCATTTTCTTGTAAGCGTTCAAGCACAGCATTAATCAATGGTAAATTACCGGCCCCATCTAAACGGTAAATAACGGGATACTTTTTGTTGGGATGTGTTTGATAGCTTTTTGGCAATTGCACAACGACAGTGCGTTGCTCACTAAGATTACTTGATTCGATAGTATGCGTATGTTGGCTGTAATGTGTAACCGCCTCATCTGCAGCTGGTTGGGCCATTACAAGACTAGTACAGAGTAAAAAACCACTAATACAGAATAACTTAAATAGTCGCACGACTTATCCTTAAGAAATATTGGTAATTTTTTAAGCTAACAGAATTGCAGGTACAAAAAAAGGCGCATATTGCGCCCTTAATAAAATATAAAACTCTAAACTTACTCAACCGTAACCGATTTTGCTAGGTTTCGAGGTTGGTCTACGTCGGTGCCTTTAATCACCGCAACGTAGTATGAAAGTAGCTGCAATGGAATTGTATATACAACTGGAGCAATCACGTCATCTACATGGTTTACGTTGATTACACGCATTGTTTCGTCAGATTCAAACGCTGAGTCTTTGTCTGCGAATACATAGATAATACCGCCACGGGCACGTACTTCTTCTACGTTTGATTTAAGCTTTTCAAGTAGTTCGTTGTTTGGTGCTACAACAATGATAGGCATGTCAGCATCAATCAACGCAAGAGGGCCATGCTTAAGCTCACCCGCTGCGTATGCTTCTGCGTGAATGTACGAAATTTCTTTCAGCTTAAGCGCACCTTCCATCGCGATTGGGTATTGTGAACCACGACCTAAGAACAGTGAGTGGTGCTTATCAGCAAACTCTTCAGCTAAATCTTCAATCCCTTCTGCAAGCAATAATGCTTCTTCTAACTTGTTAGGAAGTGTTTTGATTGCATTCACAATCGCACTTTGATCTAAGCCTTTTTCTTGGGCAATAGATGCTGTTAGCATTAGTAAGCCAACAAGTTGTGTGGTGAAGGCTTTAGTTGATGCAACACCAATTTCAGCACCGGCTTTAGTCATAAAGGCTAAATCAGATTCACGTACTAACGATGAACCCGGCACGTTACAAATGGTCATTGACGCCATGTAACCTTGCTGTTTTGCAAGACGAAGTGCAGCAAGCGTATCGGCTGTTTCACCAGACTGTGAAATGGTCACAAGTAAGCTGTTTTCATGTACAAATGATTCGCGGTAACGGAACTCAGAGGCAATCTCAACGTTACAGCTTACGCCTGCAAACTGCTCAAGCCAGTAACGAGCAACCATGCCTGAGTGATATGATGTACCGCAGGCAATAATTTGTACGTGTTTTACATCTTTAAAGATTTGCTGAGCACTATCGCCGAAGGCATCAATCGCTACAGTATCATTAACTAGGCGGCCATCAAGCGTGTTACGTACAGCAAGTGGCTGCTCGTAAATTTCTTTCAGCATGTAGTGACGATATTCGCCTTTACCTGATGCATCTTGCGTAATGTTTGATTCAATCACTTCGCGCTCTACTGCGTCGCCGTTTGCATCAAAGATTTCAACACTGTCGCGAGTAATACGAGCAACATCGCCTTCTTCAAGGTAAATAAAGCTACGTGTAACAGGTAATAGAGCAAGTTGGTCAGAGGCAATAAAGTTTTCGCCAAGACCTAAACCAATCACCAGTGGGCTACCAGAGCGCGCTACGATGATTTCGTTGTCGTTCGCTTTATCAAAAACAACGGTACCAAATGCACCTTCAAACTGCTTCACAGCAGCCTGTACTGCAGCTAAAAGCGTATCGTGTTGTTGGCGAAGTTGGTGAATAAGGTGCACCATAACTTCAGTGTCAGTTTCTGATAAAAACTCATAACCGTCGCCTTTAAGCGCATCACGTAGACTGGCATGGTTTTCGATAATACCGTTATGAACTAGGGCAATTTCGCTGTTCGAAACATGTGGGTGAGCATTCGCTTCAGTGACACCACCATGAGTTGCCCAGCGTGTATGTGCGATACCTGTAGTACCATTTACTGCTGCATCATTCAGTGCCGCTTCAAGATTAGCAACCTTACCTACTGCTTTTACAGTGTTAAGCTCAGTACCTTTAAGTAAAGCCACACCAGCCGAATCATAGCCACGGTATTCAAGGCGTTTAAGGCCTTCTACAAGAATTTTATTTACTGGGCGTTCTGCAACAGCCCCAACGATTCCACACATAATTTCTCCTTTTGCACATGCCAAAGCGTTCTACTTTGGGCGGTATGTGTTGTCATAAATGATGCGTAATAAGGTGTTGTCGGTCTTATTACGGGTTATTCAATTTCTGCACAGATCAGCTGTACACCACATGCTGTTATCGCCTCGCGCTTGTCTGCGCTTAGGTTGTTGTCTGTGATAACAGTGGTTACGCGCTGCCAAGGCAGTTCTAAATTCGGTATTCTTCGGCCAATTTTTTCTGACTCAACCAGCACCACTACCTCACGGGCAGCTTCAGCCATCACTTGGCTAAGCCCCACTAATTCATTGAAGGTTGTAGTACCTCTATCAATATCAATGCCATCGGCACCAATAAAGAGCTGGTCAAAGTCGTAAGAGCGTAGAACATTCTCAGCAACTTGGCCCTGAAACGATTCTGAATGTGGATCCCAAGTTCCGCCGGTCATCAAAAGTGTTGGCTCATTTTCTAATGAAAGCAGCCGGTTAGCGACATTAATAGCATTTGTCATCACCACTAAACCGCGCTTACTAGCAAGCTCTGGGATCATCGCTGCTGTAGTGCGGCCGCTATCAATGATGATGCGGTTATGATCTTTAATAAGCTTTGCAGCCGCTTGGGCGATTGCCATTTTGCGAAGCGAGTCGCTTTTCTCGTTGCTATTTGCAACGATTTCTTGCGGCAGTGCAATGGCACCACCATAACGGCGTAGCAACAAGCCACTTTTTTCAAGGGCTGTCAGATCTTTACGTATCGTCACTTCAGAAGTTTGAAACTGCTCTGCTAACGCTTCAACAGCAACTTCACCAAGTTCATTCACTTGGCTTAAGATAGTATGGCGACGTTGTTGAGTGTTTCGTTTTGTCATAAAGTGAATTACATAAGTTTCGTTTCGAAAGTTGTGAGATTTTAAACGAAACAATATAAATGGCAAGTGAATACTCGTTAGCCTACACAGGTTTAATTTTGATCTTCATCACCAACACGCTAAGCTATTAGCAAATATAACCATGAAAATGCCCGATGAAAGAGTTTAATAGCCTCGATAAGCCCTTACTCGAACAACGAAAAAATACCCATGAAATTTGCCGTTTATTTGCCAAAAGCCCAAGTAAAGGCAATTTAAAACGTCTAAGAGGCATGTTTGCCCACTGTGGCGAGCAGGTTGTTATAGAAGCGGGTTTTCATTGTGATTACGGTAGTGGTATTAAAATAGGTGATCGAACCTTCATAAATATTAACTGTACTGTGCTCGATGCGCCGTTATCTGATGTGCAAATTACGATAGGTGATGACTGCTTAATAGGCCCTAATGTACAAATACTCGCGGTATCGCATGCAGTAAACCCAACCGAGCGTTTAGCAAAAGCTAACTTTGCAGCACCGATTAGCATTGGCAACAATGTATGGATTGGTGCAGGCGCGATTATACTTGCGGGTATTATAGTTGCTGATAATTCAGTGATTGGCGCAGGGGCAATAGTTACCAAAGATGTCGCGGCAAATACTTTAGTAGCGGGTAACCCTGCGGTGAAGGTCAAAGACCTTTAAGCCTATATTTACGCGCTAAAGCACGCTCTACATAGGTTTTATAGCAATAAAAAGGCAAAGGCTAGCTTACAATACCTAATTCAACCCTTAATTGCTCAATATCTTCATGTTGCTCAAAATACTGCACAACAGCTTGTATCTGTTGCTGCTTTATACCGTCAAAACTATCGGTTAAGTAACCTTTAATCTCACTAAAGTTCCACGCTAATTTTACTTCCGCTGGGATTGCGGTTAAAGCAGTAAACACCTCTTCAATCGTTTTATCGTCAAGTAAAAAGCGAATAAACTGCATCACGGCTAAGTGCTCTGGGTTATCTGAGTATTTTTCTGCCTCTGCAACACGAATAAGGACTTGTGCTGGCGTTTCATAAAGTAAAGCTAGTTCAGCTATATTTGCTCTTGTGTTAGCTATAGTTTTTTGAACCCCTTCATTCGATGAGTCTTTGAACTGCTCAATCAAGGTTGCGGAGCTACTGATTGCATCCTCAAGCTTGCCTTGCTGACCATAAGTAGCGCCTTGGTTACACATCGCTTTAGCCACTTGGATTTGAATCTCTTCATTCGATGAGTCTTTGAATTGATCAATCAAGGTTGCGTAGCTGTTGAGCTCGTCATCAGGTTTACCTTGCTGATTATAAGCAACGCCTTGGTTACACATCGCTTTAGCCACTNTGAGTCTTTGAACTGCTCAATCAAGGTTGCGTAACTGTTGAGCTCGTCATCAGGCTTACCTAGCCTCCCATAAGTAACACCTTGGTTACACATCGCGGCAGCCACTTGGATTTGAATCTCTTCATTCGATGAGTCTTTGAACTGCTCAATCAAGGTTGCGTAGCTGTTGAGCTCGTCATCAGGCTTACCTAGCCTCCCATAAGTAACACCTTGGTTAACCATTGTAATGGCATACAGCTTAGGCTCTTGTTCGCTGTCAACTAACCTTAAAACATTGTCCCAAGCATTAAGCGCTTCGTCATATTCATTACTTGAAAACGCCTTTAAACCCGCTTTAAACCATTCTTGAGCTGTTTGATATACTCTCGGTTTGTTATGTTTGGTAGTTGTATTGTCTTCTTTATTTCTTTTCGAGGTCACAACATCTTTGTTTTCTGCTAAGAGGGCGTCCCAAGCTAGTTGCTGTTCTTGCTTGATTTTTTCCAGTGCATCCCTTGCCTCTGCTTCTAATTTCTCAGCTCGCTCTTTTAGCTGAAGACTCACATTTTTAAGTTCAGTTTTGGCATCTGCAATTAATTTACCTTTATTATCTAGTAACCACTTTTCCATATGGCTTTCTGAGGCTGTATTAGCAGCCTGCTTTGCTTCGTATACCGCTCTATTTTTTGCACTAAAACCGAGTGCGATTGCAGCAACCGTGATAATCAAACCAAATAGGGTAAATGCCATTCCCCACATATTCGTATTACTTGCTATGTCAGAAATCCGCCCATTGAACCCATTCAATTGATTAGTTTGCAGCTTTTCTTGCGTTTCGAGTTTTGTTTGTAAACTGGCTAACTGAGTTTTTAACTTTTGCTGAGTGTTTTCAAGGAGCTTAACATCATTACCAAGTGACTTTTGTACTTCTAGCCCCTCATCCAACCGAGCAAGCTGACTTTGCATTCTAAATATTTGCTGGTAGACCAAGTCATTACTATTTTTTGCTTTATCTATTACTGCCGCTTCATTGATAGGCCTTGTAGAAGGTATATTTTCAGCAAAAGCTGCGCTAGACAGACTCCAAAAAAATAAAAATAGTAAGAAAAAACGCATTAATCATCCTTAGAATTAGTTTGCTTTGCCAAAACGACGACTTAACTACACATAAACCAGCCTAATGTAACCAAGTTTTGTAACACATACCAGCGAAAGCCTATCACTTCTGAAATAGTGCGCCCTTGTAAATTTGGCTACTTTTCTTGTCATGTGGCAAACTTACCTGAAAACAAAAATAGAACTTACCACACCCGCAATTTCTCTTTACGCACTAAAGCACGTCCTACGTAGATTGTCATTTATGGTGGCAAAGAATACACACTAACGCGCTAAAGCACGTCCTACCGTAGGTCGTCATTTATGGCGACAAAAAATACATACTAACGCGCTAAAGCACTCCTTGCCGAAGATCGCCATGTATGGCAATAACACTCCAAACAGGTATTTAGCGAGTAAAAAAAGCCCAGCTGTATTGCTGGGCTTATAGTTGGGAGTTAGTTAACTGTTATTCATATCGTAAGATAAGTGATGGTCTGGTGCTTGCGGCCTTAAAGGCTAAGCTTGCAACGGTAACCCAAGTAATGGCGGCCACCGCGACGGCGGCAACTAAATACACCCATACAGCCTGTTCAATGCGGTCATTAAAGTTTGCTAACCAATCACCAACTAACAAGTAAGTCACTGGATACGCAATAGCAATACTCACGCCCACCAGCACTAAGAACTCTTTAGCAATGATATTTACGATACTGATGCGTGATGCACCTAGCACTTTTCGAACGGCCACTTCTTTTTGACGACGCACTGTTGCAAACGAAGCCAAACCAAAGGTACCTAAACAAGTTAAGAACACAGCAAGACCAGTAAAGATTAAAACCACATTCGAAATTCGCTCATCACCTTTTAACAGAGTTTTATAGTTGTCTGCGAGTAAGTTAATTTTTGGCTCATAGATATTGGCTGAGCTTGCTAATACTTCAGCGATCTGAGCTTTAATGTAAGGCAAGTTTTGCTGATCAATCGTTAAAATTAATTCTGATACAGGTGATAAAAAGTTAAAACCACACAAGAACATGATATTAGAGTTGGCATCTTTAGCATTACCTACTTTTACATCTTCAACCACACCCACAACACGCATATCTACGCCGCGACCTGAGTCTTTAATGACCTTACCAATAATGTCACTCATGTTAGTGTAACCCGCTTGCCTTGCGACAGATTCAGTCACGATGGTGCCCGTACTTGTTACTCCATTTTCACGGCTTGCCCAATCACCAGCAAATTCACGACTAAAGTCACGACCAGCAACCAGTTTTAATCCTAGTGTTTTTACAACATCGTAGCTTGCGCCAACAACAGGCGTTAAGCTGCCAGACGCTTCACCATTTGGCCACGTTGGCATAAGTGTATTATTGATTGAAACGGTTAAACGGGTATCAATAACTGTTGTTTGCTGTACGCCTTGAATTGCACTAATACGGTTAACTAAGGCATTTTTTTCTTTTGTGAATACTTCGCCTACAGATAGCTCCGAAATAACCAATCTTTGTGTTGTTTCATAGCCTAAAGGTAAGCTTTGTAAGTAAGTTAATTGCTTTAACAAGGTAATAGAGGCAATGATTAAACCTATTGCTAGCGAAGCCTGTAAGGTTAGTAAGCTCTTACGAACCCATATTGCAGTATTACCACGTTGTAAGTCTCCACTTAAAACGCGTTTTGCACTGAATGACGAAAT
The DNA here is from genome assembly GCF_001399985.1 of Pseudoalteromonas sp. P1-8. Lineage (NCBI taxonomy): Bacteria > Pseudomonadati > Pseudomonadota > Gammaproteobacteria > Alteromonadales > Pseudoalteromonadaceae > Pseudoalteromonas > Pseudoalteromonas sp. P1-8. The sequence goes on along the minus strand of NZ_LJSO01000006.1, from coordinate 8,988 downwards.
AAAGAATGCAGGATAAAGCCCAGCTAATATACCCACAGCAATTGCGACCACAATAATTGCAATGCCAAATTCAGAGGCATAATTCACGCCCAATTCGCGGTCTACTAGTTGGTTAAAGTTTGGTAAAAATAGCTCCACTAAAGCACATGCAATCACCATTGAAAGCATTGATACCAACACAGATTCAGATAAAAACTGCGTCACTAACTGGCCTTTACTTGCGCCAAGCGCTTTACGCACACCCACTTCTTTTGCACGTTTAGTCGATTGAGCGACGGTCATATTGATAAAGTTAAAACCTGCAATAAGAATCAGTAACACACTTAAACCAACACAGATCATCACCACTTGTTTAGCACCACCCGCTTTCATCTCAAACGGTGATTTAGCCGTTAGGTGCAAATCAAGTAATGGATGCAGCTCTAAACTAACTTGCTCCAACATAGAACCGCTAAAAAAGCGTTCTGTTAAGGTTTTAGCTAATGCATCTGTATCGGTGCCCTCTGCTACACGCATATAAACATAACTACTGTTGATATCTATTTCGCTTGGATCATGCTTAACATAAACAAGGCTTTTAAAGGCAAAGTGAGTGTTGTCTGCTAAGTCTGCAAACACGGCACGCACTGTGTATTGTCCTTTTTCATGCGTAAGTGTTTCACCAATCACATCGGTGCGACCAAAAATGCGCAGTGCTTCTGATTCACTTAAAGCTAGGCTGTCTGGTGTACTCATTGCTGTTGTTAAGTCACCCGCAATCGTCTTCATAGCAATAAAGTTTTCAATATTTGCTGTAGCACCATATAAGGCATTTAACTTATAGCCTTGGTTGCGGTAACTCACATCAACCATGGCTTCACGAGTCAACTCGACCATAGTTAATCCGAACACTTCTTCAACTTGGCTGTAATCTTCGGCCTGCTTTGACTGCACATAATTAAAAATAGGCACCACAGCTAAACCAAGTTTTGAGAAGTCTTGTCCAACGCGATAAACACGCTCAGCATGTGGCTGTTGGCTATCGTACGAAAGCTCATTTTTTGCAAACAAAGCAACTAGAATTGCCGCAGCTAAGCCCACACTTAAACCCAGAACATTTAAAATAAAGTGCTGTTTTTGGTTTTTAAACGCACGCAGCGCGGTGATCAGATAACTTAAAATCATGTTATGCCACCTCTGCTGTTTGTTGAACACGGTTAGCTTTATCTACCATCACTTGGCCATCAAGTAAGCGCACTAAACGGTCAGCATAATTGCCTTCTTTTTCTGAGTGAGTAACCACAATTACCGTGGTACCTTCACGATTTAGCTCACGTAGCATCGCCATGACTTCATCACCATTTTTTGAATCAAGGTTACCCGTAGGCTCATCCGCTAAGATTAGTTTTGGATTAATCACCAGAGCTCTGGCTACTGCTACACGTTGCTGCTGACCACCCGATAGCTGCTGTGGTAAGTGATCTGCTCTATGGTCGATTGCAACACGTTTTAAAATTTCTTCTACTCGCTGTTTACGTTCACTTTTTGAGATATTTTGATACTGTAATGGCAGCTCAACGTTTTCAAATACTGTTAATTCATCAATTAAGTTAAAGCTTTGGAAAACAAAACCAATCGACGCTTTTCTAAGTGCCGCTAATTGCTTTTCACCAAACCCTGCGATGTCTTCACCTAAAAATTCAAAACTGCCTGCCGATGGCGAATCCAACATACCTAAAATAGAGAGTAATGTTGATTTACCACAGCCAGATGGCCCCATAATGGCAAGAAACTCGCCTTCGTTTACATGTAAGTTAATGTTATTAAGCGCTGTTGTTTCAACATCTTGAGTACGGAACACGCGTGATAAGTTAGTTAATTTAATCATTGTTTTTATCCTTAAAATTGTAGTTGTTGTGCTTTATCAAAGTTGCTGTAGCTAGAGGTGATCACGCGATCTCCGGCGCTTAGGCCACTTAACACTTCATAATAGTTTTGATTCTTTTTGCCAAGACGAATGTCTTTTCGTACTGCACGATTGCCATCTTTTTCCATGACATAAACCCAGTTACCCCCTGAGCTGGTAAAAAATGCGCCGCGTTCAAGTAATAAAGCAGTGCCTTTGCTATCACCTAGCATCAGCTGTACATCTAGGCTTTGCCCACGCTTTATGTTGCTCGTGCCATTAGGTAAATCGACTTCAACCTGAAACTGTGATTGCTGAACACGGCTATCAATTTTGCTAACTGTTGCCGCAATTTCGCCTTGCTCGTGTTCAATAAGCACTTGCATACCTGTTTGAACTTGGCTCAGGTAAAACTCGTCTAGTCTCACAACTAGCTTGTATTCATTAGGAATATCAATCTGCCCTAGGCGAGCACCACGGCCTTTTGATTCACCAATTTCAACATCAAGTTCACTTAAATAACCATCGGCAGGTGCTGTTACGAGTAAGTTTTCAAGGTTCTTACGCGCAAACTGTAGGTTTTTCTCTAGCATGTCGGCACTGTCTTTTAACTGAGCTACCTGAACTTCACGAATGCTGTTTTCTTGCTTTTGACGCTCAAGGGTTAGTTCTTTACGCGCTTTGTAATACGCTAAGTCTTCTTGAATTTCAGATAATTGTTCTTGTGCTAACACACCCGTTTTAACTAGCGGCTGAGTTTGTTTTAAGCGACGCGATAAATGTGTGATTTTAAGATCGATTTCAAGCAAATCTCGGCGTAAGTTTAAACGGCTGGTTTCCATATTCATTTGCGTGTTGCGTAAAAAGTTAAGTTGCTCAGTCACTTGTGCTTCACGGCTCATTACATCAAGCTGCAAATTGGTATTGCTTAAACGCACAAGTGGTTGACCTTTTTTAACAAACTCACCTTGCTCAACAAGTCGCTCTTCGACTTGGCCTCCGGCAATGGTGTCGAGGTAAATTGTAGTGCGAGGCATAACCTGACCACGAAGACTTAAAGCATCAACAAATTCACCTTGTTGTACTGTGCTAATCGTTAAGCTTGTAGCAGTTATTTGCTGGCTACGACCTGTTTGCTCAGTTTGTGTGAAACCATAAGCTGCAGCCGCAACAGCTAAGCATGCCGCTGCAATGACTGATTTCTTAAAAAATGCTTTGTTATTTGAGCGTGTAATTTTCTTATCCATGTTGACGCCTTTAAGTTATCTAGGTGCTAATTACCTATAGATAAAACAACTCTTGTGCCAACTTTTATTTTTATTAAATTACAACAGCTTACATAAAAGCCAATAAAGATGCATATAATCAAGTGTCCGCTTATAGAACACTTCACAGCCCATATATCGTCCATAAATGGACACTCTTACTATTTTCAATTAGTCTTAGTGTTCCCATAAAGGAATAATAATAAATAGCTATGAAACAAGCAGGATCAATTCTTATCGTCGATGATAACCCCGACGTACTTATCGCTGCACGATTACTTTTAAAGCAGCATTATCAGGTTGTAAAAACCACAGATAACCCCTTTGATATCGAAGGTATCATTAACGCACAGCATGAGGCAGATCAGGCTATAGATGTTGTGTTACTCGATATGAACTTCACGCAAGACTCAATTAGTGGCAAAGAAGGATTCTACTGGCTAAAAAAGATCATGAGCCAAGACGCTAACATTGCGGTACTGCTTATGACGGCCTACAGCGATATTCAACTAGCTGTCGAAGCAATTAAAGCTGGTGCCTCTGACTTTATTGCCAAGCCTTGGCAAAATGAGCAATTACTCGGTGCTGTAGCGGCGGCATTTTCACACGCTAAAGACAAACAGCAAGTTGGTAAGCTCACAAAACAAAAGCAGGCCTTGCAGCAGTCAATCGGCAATCAACCATTTGAGTTTTTAGGCCAAAGTGATGCCATGCAGCAGGTTTTTTCGGTTATCGACAAAGCAGCCAACACAGATGCCAACATATTGATTAGTGGCGAAAGTGGCACAGGTAAAGAACTCACTGCCCATGCAATCCACAATGCAAGCCAGCGCCAAAGCCAACCCTTCATAAGCCTAGACATGGGCTCACTAGCCGAAAGCCTGTTTGAAAGCGAACTATTTGGCCATAAAAAAGGGGCGTTTACTGGCGCGAAAGAAGATCGCATTGGCCGATTTGAGCTGGCCCATGGTGGTAGTTTATTTTTAGATGAGCTAGGTAATTTACCGCTTAACCAACAAGTTAAGCTGCTCGCAGCACTACAAAACAGACAAATAACACCGGTTGGTGGCTCTAAAGTCATCGATATTGATATTCGCTTGATCTGTGCAACCAATGAAAACCTCGAACAAGCAGTTTCTGAAGGCAAGTTTAGGCAAGACTTACTGTACCGTGTTAATACCGTAGAGATCCGTTTGCCAGCTCTGCGCGAGCGCAGTGAAGACATTCCATTACTGTGTAACTACTACTTGCAGCACTTTGCACATAAATACAAACGTGAGCTCTCGATTGCGGCATCTGATATGACACGTTTAAGCCAGTATCATTGGCCAGGCAATGTCCGTGAACTTGCCCATGCAATTGAGCGAGCAGTCATTCTCTCTGAAGGCTCAGAGCTCGATATAAGCTCAGTGATAAGCTCACCAAGTGCTGCTGTTAGTACAAGTGAGCTCTCTTCAAGCGCCACTGACTACGACACTTTTGATCTCGAAATCATCGAGCAGAGAACCGTTCGTGCAGCTTTAAAGCATTTTCAAGGGAATGTGAGTCATGCAGCTAAAGCCCTCGGCCTAACACGCGGAGCCATGTATCGTCGTTTAGAAAAATACGGACTGTAATCGATGCGAAATTTTATTAGCTTAGCCTGCCTATTAGCTGCGCTAATTGGTTTATCAATTGCTTTGTTTTGGCAAGTAGAGCAAAGCGGGTTTTCTGCAATTTCGGCACTTTTAGTTATTTTAAATTTGGTATGTGCCGCGCAAATTTTTAATTTATTTAAACGCCAAACAAGGCGTGCAGATATGGTGTTTCGCGCTTTAGCAAATGGAGACAGCACATTAGGCTTTGGCGACCAACACCCAATGCAACAGCAATTTGAGCAGGTTAAACAGCAAATTCAGGCTGCGCGTTTTAATGCAGAGCAACAAGCCCAGTTCTTACAAGCGCTATTAATTCATATCGATTTAGCGGTATTAGTGTGTGATGAACAAGGCACTATTATTGAAAGCAATCCGGCGGTCAGCCGTTTACTTGGACAAGCTGTAAAGCACATCGATGATTTAGGTGTAATAGCCAACCTAGTCCAAGACGCAAAGCAAAATAGCCGTAATACCGTGCCATGGCAAAATGGTGAGCAGCACGATACGCTATCTGTGCAGATCAGTATTGCCGAAATACAAGGTAAAGTTCGTAAAGTGATCAGTTTGCAATCGATTCATGATCAGCTGCAATTAAAAGAGCAACAAGCTTATAAGCGCCTTACCAAAGTACTAACCCATGAAATTGCTAATTCGATTACGCCACTTTCTTCTTTAGCACAAACTTGTACGGCACTGCTGCCAACTGAGCTTAGTTTTGATGATCAGGAAGATAAACAAGACTTGCAACTCGCCCTAACAACACTCGCATCACGAACCGAGCATTTAGGGGAATTTATAGCGCAATTTAAAAAGGTTAGTAGCTTACCCGCCCCACACTTACAGCCACATATTCTGGCAGATCTTGCCAAGCAAGTTGTCGCTCTGCACTCTCAACAAGCTAAGCAGCTTAATATTACGTTGAATTTGTCGGTGCAAAGCCAACAGTTAGTAATGATAGATAGAGGCCAAGTTGAACAAGTAATAATAAACCTGCTTACCAATGCCATTGATGTCCTTAAGCAGCTAAACAATCCAGAGTCAGCAAAGTACATTGAGGTAAGCATTGCACAAAATGCTAATCAGCAACTGTATTTAGAGGTCAGTGACAATGGTACAGGTATCAGCGATCATGTGATTGAGATGATTTTTGTGCCATTTTTTACTACCAAGCAACAAGGTTCAGGAATAGGCTTAAGTTTATCGCGCCAGATCATGCTCAATCATGGCGGCGATCTGGTTTATATCAAACGCCAGCAAGGAGCCTGCTTTCGCTGCGTGTTCGGTTAGCTTACATAGTTAGCACACTTACTTACAATTTGCTAAGGCGCTGTTTGGTATCATGTACCCATTAACGTTTAATGGACTAACCAATATGCGATACCTCGCCTTAGCACTCTTTTCATCACTTGCCTTCATTCCTGCTACAAGCTTTGCTGGTATTTATGACAGCCCTAATATGAACCTGTTTGTTAAATCAGAGCATAATAGTACTGATTCAATCACCTCAGCCGGCATCGAAGTCATGGCTATAAATAACTACAGCAATTTCGGCGCAGCATTTACAACGGCACTAGGCTCAGCAGAAGTATTTACTAAAAAAGGTGATCGGGAGACATTTCTCACCTTAGATAGCGGCATCAAATTTGGTTATTTCAGTGACTTTTTTTTCTATGGCGAAGTGGGCTTAGATTTAATTGAGCTTGCTGTATACGACGACCGAGATGACCACGACTACAGCGACCGCTATGATGACGATCACAATAATATTGATGGCTATGTTGGTGTGGGCATGGGCGTTGACTCAAAGCCATTCAGAATAGAGATCTATGCCAGGGCCCGAGAAATAGACAGCCGCTATTGGGAAGCACAAAACCATGGTTATGCTGGGTTACAAGTTAGTATTTCGTTTTAATTTCAATTGGGTGAGTAAGTTAGCGAGCTGTTAATCTAATGGTCATTTTTAGCTCACCCTATGTTAAGCTTAGGCGCTTTAGTTTACCCGCACCTAAGTTAACGGAGTATTTTAATACGTGTTTTTAAATCGATTTTTAGGCCTTGTTGTTGTTTCTTTTATTGTAACAGGCTGTCAGACTGCCCCTGAGTCACTTCCCGAAAAGAAGCCCATCATCAAAGCCAATCCAGGCACTGTGGTTGCAGAAGCTAAAACAAAACAAGTAGACGCGGTGACACCGCTCAAACCAAGTGAACTTGATGACGTATGGCAGCGTATTCGCATTCAACTGCAGTTTAGCGATTCAAGTCACCCAGATGTGCAAAAGCGCATTGCTTGGTACCTTACTCATCCAAATTACATGGAAGAAATAAGCCGCCGCGCAGCGCCGTATTTGTATCATATCGTTACAGAAGTAGAAAACCGTGACTTACCAATAGAACTCGCTCTAATGCCGCTTATAGAGAGCGATTTTGATGCCAGTGCCTATTCGCACAAACATGCATCGGGTTTATGGCAACTCACTCCCTCAATCGCCAAATACTTCAAAGTAAAAATTACCCCTTGGTATGATGGTCGCCAAGATGTGATCGACAGCACCCGCGCAGCTTTGGATTTTATGGAATACCTTTATAAACGCTTTGATGGCGATTGGTATCACGCTATTGCTGCCTACAATATTGGTGAAGGGCGTGTATTACAGGCAATTGCTCGTAATAAAAAACAAGGTAAGTCGACGGACTTCTTTAGCTTAAAGCTACCATCGCAAACCAAACAATACGTGCCTAAGTTACTAGCCGCAGCACAATTATTAAAGCACCAAAAAATGATATTCCCTGCGATTAAGAATGAGCAGGCTATTGCGACCTTATCAGTAACTGGTGCAGTGATCTTGGCAGACAAAGCGAAATGGCAAGAGCTAGAAGAGCTGAACCATGGCGTTATCCGATACCCAGCGGTGATTGATGCGCCACACATTGTAGTCCCAAAAGATCAGCAAGCAAGTTATCAAACTCTATTAGCTAATCAAAAGAGCAATGATTATAGCCAATGGCAACATTACACAGTTAAACGCGGTGATAGCTTAAGTGTGATTGCAAAGAACTATAAAGTAACAGTTAGCCAACTGAAAACCTTCAATAACCTAAAAACAAACACCATTCGTATTGGTCAAAAACTGATATTACCGCAATTGGCTGATCAACAAATCGAGTATAAGGTGAAATCTGGCGACAGCCTTTGGAAGATTGCAAAGCAATACAAAGTCAGTATCACTAAACTCAAACAATGGAATAACCTTTCAAGAGATAGCTTAAGAGTGGGTGAAAAGCTCACCGTATTTATCTCAAATAGTTAATACCAAATCAGGGAGTTTTACTCCCTGTCTCTTTTATCTATCCAATTAAAGTTGTATCTTTATTAGTCTATAAAAACAACAATTAAAAATTATGGATAATCAGCAACAGGACGCAAGCTGTTCAACCGTTAAAACAGAGCAAAACTCTAACGTTGAAGAGCAAACAAAGACCACCCAGCAAAACACTCAACCAGCCAGCAACCAGCGCAAGGCATGGTTTACCAACGAGCGGCTAAACCTATTTCTCGCACTCTGTGCCATTATAATTTCAGCAGCCTCCTTTTATGCCACATACTTGCAAGCCAACGCCGCAGAACGACAAGTAAAAGCCGCAACCTGGCCATGGCTCGAAGTGATGACGGGGAATTTCAATGAAGAAAAAAATTCTGAAGAAATTACTTTTTACATTAAAAACTCAGGATCAGGCCCAGCCATTATTAAATACGTTAAATTCTTCCACGATGAAAAGTCGTATACAGAGATATTTAAAGTAATAAAAGACTGCTGCTTTGATATCTATGCTTACCAAGAGCAATTAAATAAGTTGCAAAATGAATCACCAGAGATCAATTTTTTTGAAAAATTTGGTTGGTTGTATACCGGCGTTAGTAATAACCGATTATTAGCCTCAGGCGCTGAACTTAATCTCTTTGGTTTTAAGAAAACAGGCTTCAATGCAACTCAGTGGGACAAGGTAAATGACCAACGCTTTAATATCAAAACCGAGATCTGCTACTGCTCGTTGCTAGAACAATGCTACCTAAGCGATGGCCGCGGCGATGTGAGAGAAATACAACAGTGTGAGTGACAACGAGCTATCAGCTTTCAGCCGTCAGCGATCAGCGGATATGTGGAGGTTCTAGGCTCTAGGCTCTAGGCTCTAGGCTCTAGGC
>NZ_LJSO01000005.1:301387-313560 GCF_001399985.1 Pseudoalteromonas sp. P1-8 | reverse complement strand
GGTGCGAGATATTGTAGGCGTGAAATTTATTTCGCGAGAAAGCCTAGCACCTAGCACCTAGAGCCTACCCCCTAATACCTAGCACCTAGAGCCTACCCCCTAATACCTAGCCCCTAATTTTTTCAAACCCCAAACAAAAAAATGCCACCTTTCGGTGGCATTACACACGGGATTATTTCTATTTACTAGAAATGCTTTTCAAAGTTCAAGGCGGTGCGCTTTTCACCCAACCTCAAACTCATAATTACTTCCAACTTTTCATCTTGTGGCCTTTAACAGCATAGAAAAGTATGAATAAATAACAAGGCAACATCACAATATAAGCCATTTGTTGTGCTTCTGCGCTTTTTACGCCGCCACTTGCTAGGCCCCAAAATAATGGGCCAAATGCCCCACCAGCTATACCCATAACGAGCAGACCAGAGCCTACACTAGTTAGCTTGCCTAAACCAGATAATGCTAACGGCCAAACTGCCGGCCATACAATGGCATTAGCAAAGCCTAGCACAGCAATGAGTAATAAGGTATCAGGCAGTACCGATTTTAGGCCAAATAATGTTGATATAAATACAGTTTCATTGCTACCTGTAACTATCGCTAGAGTTAACACGCAACCCAATACCGCTGAAATTGTCAGCGCTGTTTGCTGCGATAACACTCTTGGGATAAGTAAAATCCCTAAAAAGTAACCTAACACCATACAACCCATGGTGTACGATGTCATAACACTGTATTTTTCAACACCTAAAGACAACGCAAAGCTACCAATGGTGTCACCTGCGATAACTTCAACAGCTACATAAACAAAAAGTGCCACAATCCCTAACGCAAGACTCGGATGGCTCAGCGCTTCTTTTACCTGCCCCGGTTTTTGTTCATCAACATCGTCATCAATTAACTCTGGTAATGGCATTTTAGTAACTGCAAAGCCGAGTATACCAATAAAAATAGCCATCCCTAAATACGGTAATATTAAGCCATTGGCCATGGCATCAATATCAGTTTGGCTAAGTTCTTTACCTACAAAGCCTTTAAAATCGCTGAGTATCAGTGCAGTAAATACAATCGGCGCAACAACACCTGCACCTTTATTTAATATACCCATAATACTAACGCGAGCCGCGGCTGATTCTTCTGGGCCAATTCTTACTACGTATGGGTTAACCGCTGTTTGTAATAACGTTTGCCCAGCTCCCATAACAAGTTGAGCGAATAAAAACAGTGCAAAAATTTGCGTTTTTGCAGCAGGAATAAACAGTAAACCTGCCACCATCATGGTCGCCATACCCAGCGCCATACCGTTTTTATAACCTACCTTTCTGATGATCATCGCCGAAGGTAGAGCCGTAAAAGTCACAGCGATATAAAACGAGAAAATAATCAGCGATGCCTGAAAAGGTGAAAGCTGCAAAATTTGCTGTAAAAATGGCATCAGTGAGCCATTTAACCATGTAGCAAAACCTAGTATAAAAAACAGCGTGGCAACAATCGCCATAGGCACAACACTGCTTTGTTTATTCATTTCAGACATAACATTTCCCATAACAGCACAGTTCGACTCTACAGCGCTGCTGATTCAGATGATTATATAAAATAGATATTAAATATTTATAACACTATCGCAACAAAAATGACAGCGCTGACATACTTTTTAGATGCCGTAGGCGTGTAGTTTATTTCACACGATGAATTTGGATTAGCCGTCAGCTTTCAGCTATCAGTTTTGAGCGAACGGTGTTGAATTTAAGACGCGCCAAGCAAGCGTGACGCCTACGAGATACGAGATACGAGATACGAGATACGAGATACGAGATACGAGTTGCGAGATACGAGATACGAGGTGCGAGATACGAGATGCGAGATGCTAGGTGCGAGATGCGAGATACGAGATACGAGATGCGAGGTGCGAGGTGCGGGATGCGGGATGCGAGATACGAGATACGAGTTGCGGGATGCGAGATACGAGATGCGGGGTGTTGTAGGCGTGAAATTTATTTCGCGCGAAGTTTTTAGGCCGCCAGATTTTAGTCAGACGCGCAAGCAAAAATGACGCCTACACTTTGCTGTAGGCGTCACATTTATTCATCGCAAAAACATTACTCACCAACAACGGTCACGCGGCTGGTTTGCTGTGCGTTTAAGCGGGTGCGTAAAGCAACATTTGCATTGCTATCAACTTTTACAGGCTCGGCATAAGTTTGCCAGCTTTGGCCGTTGTCTAGGCTGTATTCAATGCTCAAATATGCAAATGCACTGTTGGCAAATAACTTACCATTTTCAATCACACCGCCTGGTACCGGTAAATGCAGATCAATGCCATCTTTGGCTAACTTATCAAGCTCTTTTAAACCGACTGCACTTGAGAACTCAGCCCAGTCTTTTACTTGTTTTTTACTATCGACGTTTTCGCCTTCCCAATCGGCTTTGTGCCATGCGCGCTCTGCCACTGACAGAATACGCGGGAAGATCATTGCTAATACTTGCTCTTCAGTGCGGATTGTTTCTGACCATACCTGACCTTGCATACCCAGAATATTTTCAGGCTTTTCAAGTTTAGGTAACGGGCGGCCCACCAACGCTTCTAAATTAACGATTGGCTCACGAGTGCGGGTGTAGTCGGCATTGGCATACACGTCATCAGGCATGTAATTAAAGGCTTTTTTAGTATCTGTGTAACGAGTTGCCCAGTAATAACCACGCTCTTCAGGGCTTGCTTCGTATGGGTGATCAAAATACAAATGCGTACCGTGTGATAGCACCACTTGGTAACCGGCATTTGCTAGGCGGTATGCTCTATCGGCAACGCCCCACTCCCAAATGTTATCCCAAGTATTTACGGTAAAGGTTTTATTAGGGAACTCATCACGTTTAAACGAATTTTCGCGGTCGTACATGATGCCATCTTCCCAAATCCCCGGAGAAATACCGCGTTTTTCAAGTAAGGTTGCAACACGTTGTGTGAAATAAGGTTTTAAATCAGCAGGGCCAGCTACACCGTTATTAGGATCAGCAAATAACGCCTGACAGATTGGCGAGCCTATCCACGAACCTGCTCCAACTTCATCACCACCAATATGCAGGTTCTTTAACTGCACACCTGCTTCGCGATACATCTGCTGAAGTTCATAAGTTACTTTATCTAAAAATGCGTAGGTAGAGTCCATACACACATTCATTGAGTTATCTTTGTAGTTTTGTACCGTCATGTACACAGAGGTATCTTTGGGATCAGTAAGCAAGTATTGCGTTGCTGGTCCCATATCTATGTGTTGAATTTCTTTGTTTGCAGAGCGCGTTTTAATGTTGTTTTTAGCGGCTTTCTTAGCTTCTTCTAACATGTTGTGATAACGCGCTTCCATCGCTTTGATTGAGGCACGCGCATGGCCAGGGCCTTCAACTTCAGGGATGATTTGAATATGGCGGTCTTTCGCAAACTTTAATAGCTCAACAAACTCATCACGTTTCAAATAACCGTTGCCAGAGCCTGATTTAAATGGCCCTGTGCCAAGCTGAGTTAATAAACACTCGCGCTCTTCTAAATCAAAGCAGCGATAGCCGCCAACGTCTGTGAGCTCTGGTAACCCTGGGATCTCAAGTCGCCAGCCTTCATCTTCTGAAAAGTGCCAGTGTAGCTTATTCATTTTATAGCGAGCCATTTGCTCAACCAGCTTGAACATTGCTTCTTTGCCATGATAGTTACGACCATTATCGTAATGCATACCACGCCAACCATAACGCGGTGAGTCTTCAAGTTCTAACTGCGGTAAGGTGGCACTGCCTTGGCTATTTGCAGGAATGAGGTTTAATAAGCTTTGCATCGCATAAAACACACCGGCGTTATCGCTACCTACGATGGTGATCACTTCATCATCAATCTCTAGGGTGTAGCTTTCTGCTTTTGCATTATTGAGTTTAGGGTCGACTTTTAAGCGAATAACATTTTCTTTGCCGACATCGATATGATCTGGCTGTGCTTTAAGGCTAATGCCATAGTCATCTTGCAAGTCTTGCATAAACACCATAACTTCGTGTTTCAGCTGACCTTGATAACTGATTTGCCAATTATTGTTTAACGTTGCGCTACCTCGATTAAAATCGACTTTACGAGGCTTCGGAATAATACGCTTTAAAGCATCGCCTTTACTAACCGACACCTTATCAGTGCTATTACGCTCGAAACGTACTTTTGCCGTTGCTAAAACCGATAAATCTTTTGGTTCATTGTAACGGCGTAACTGATTTTCACGGGTAAATGGCGTCACAAACTGTTTAAAGTCTTCAGTGTCGGTGTTGGCAAATACGGCTGGTTTATTCTTACCCGAAACAAAAAATGCCCGTGGCATAAAGTCACTGTAAGCAACAATCCATACTTGCGCATCGAACGGCAGCTCTAAGCTTTCACCTGCTGCTAACCCCTTAAACGAGCTCGTTGGTACGATGCGATGAAGGTCACCATTAACATGTTCAATGTTTAGGCCCGCGACATGCTCGGTTGAGATTTTACGAACTGAGTGAATATAAAGCTGCCAGTCGCTCTCGCCTGCAGGTAACGCCACATCAGAGCCATTATTGAGGGTAATTTTTCCTAAAAAGCCCGCATCTTTATTACGAAAGTTATCTTCAACCGAAAATAGCAGTTCGGTATCTTTCGCAAACTGATCAACTTGCGATTGAGTTAATGCTGCACTTGCCATTAAAGGCGCAGTCGCTAGCATTACCGCGAATAGTGACTTCTTAAAATCCATTACTTTCTCCTCGTTTAAGCCCTGAGTGTACGGTATTTCTGCGTACTATTTTTCATTTTTGTTAATAATTCGTTCCTATCATATAAAAACTAAAATGACAGCGCTATCATTTTGTGAAAAATAAAAGGTGAGGAGTTAGCTATCAGCTATCAGCTATCAGCTATCAGGCTGACGGCTGACGGCTCAAATCTTAACACAAAGATACTTCTCTTCTAGATACTCGTCTAACCCTTGATGGCCGCCTTCTCGGCCTAAGCCTGACTGCTTAACGCCGCCAAATGGCGCTACGGGATTTGAAATAAGACCTTCGTTAATACCAATCATGCCGTATTCGAGTGCTTCGCTTACGCGATAAACTTGCTTGATGTTTTCACTATAAAAATACGCAGCTAAACCATAAGGTACGTCGTTCGCAAGCTGAAGTACTTCTTGCTCATCATCAAAGGCGATTATGCTGACTACAGGGCCAAACACTTCATCATGATAGATATCCATCTCAGGGGTTACATCGATTAAAATTAATGGCGCTTGAAAGCTACCTTCAAGCTCGCTGTTGTCACCGATTAACGACGCCCCTTTATCAACCGCATCTTGCACAAGCGTTTGAACTTTCTCTTTTGCCTTAGGGTAAATTAATGGGCCAATATCTACCCCGTCATCAAGACCATTACCTACCTTTAACTCAGCTACTTTGTCTGTGAGTTTTTCGAGCACCGCTTCAAGCACTGAGCGCTGAACAAAAATTCGGTTAGCGGCAACACAGGTTTGTCCTGCGTTTCTAAATTTAGCCCCCATAAGGCCAGCAACCGCCTCATCTAAATCGGCATTATCGAAAATAATGAACGGGGCATTGCCGCCAAGTTCCATTGATGTTTGTTTAATGGTTGAAGCGCACTGCGATAGTAACTGCTTACCTACACCGGTTGAGCCCGTGAATGTGAACTTACGCACTCGCTCCGACTCGGTCATGATCTCACCCACCATTTTTGCGTTTTCGGAGACCACCACATTCAGTGCTCCTTTTACAAAACCAGCTTTATCAGCAAGGTAGGCTAAGGCAATAGCGCATAATGGCGTATGCTCCGAAGGTTTAATCACAAAACTACAACCCGCGGCATAAGCGGGTGCCACTTTACGGGTGATCATCGCAATCGGGAAATTCCAAGGGGTAATACCAGCCACCACACCAATGGGTTGCTTTATCGTTGTTAAACGATGCTTACTGTCGGTAGCAGGGATGGTGTCGCCATAACTACGCTTTGCTTCTTCACTAAACCACTTAATAAAGCCCGCACCATATTCCACTTCGCCCAGGGCTTCTTTTAAAGGCTTACCCTGCTCTTTGGTCATTAGTTCAGCGAGCTGTTGCTTGTGCTCAATGACTAAGTCGTACCAACGGCGTAACGTTTCACTACGCTCGGTTGCGGTTGTTTGCTTTAATTTGCTAAATGCCTCGTCAGCACTTTTTATTGCTTGCTCAACCCCAGCCTCATCAATATTAGAGACCTGCGTAATTGCTTGTCCAGTTGCGGGGTTATCTACACTAAAACGCTGGCTCGTAGAGTAAAAGTCACCGTCGATAAACGAATCAGAAAAAACCAAATCAGACATAGAACCTCCAAGTAAAAGCTATCAGCTATCAGCTATCAGCTATCAGCTATCAGCTATCAGCTCTCAGACGTCAGATTCGATCGGTAGGGTTGTTTAGTGTGGTGTCTCGCTCAGCATTCGGCCTGTTCATTCTTCGGGTAGGTTGGTTTGAACGCAGCGAAACCCAACACAATCCATGTAAACCTGTACTTTGATAAAACCAAACTATCATAAAGCACTCCCAAGGTTATGCTTGACCTAGAGCCTAGAGCCTAGGGCCTAGAGCCTAGAGCCTAGAGCCTAGAGCCTAGAGCCTTTACCCTCGCTAACTCGCAACTCACCCCTAGCACCTAACCCTATTATTTCCCCTAAAACTAATTACTTACCTATAGCTAAAGTTGTTTTTGTTTCATCATTTCGTCATGAAAAACCACTTTTTTAGTAACAATGCCTTCTTAGTATGGCTGCGCTAATTATCCAAGTGCAGTTTAGTTAGCACTCAAATTCTTAAAATAACGTACTAACGGAACGTAACGATGAAAATTAATAAAATTGCTACTGCAATTGGTTTAACGCTGGCATTGTCAGCGACGGCCAATGCAGGTGTGTTACCAGACAGTCAAAAACAAAATGATTGGTATAGTGCTGCTGAAACAAAATTAACAGAAAAAGAAGCGGCGGCTCAGGCTGAGCAAACGTTTAAAGCTAAAAATGTCATTTTATTTGTTGGCGATGGTATGGGTATCTCAACGCTAACTGCATCGCGTATCATGGCGGGGCAAATGGAAGGTAAGTCGGGCGAAGAAGGCTTACTTAGCTTTGAAGAATTCCCTTACTCAGCGCAAATCAAAACTTATAACGTTGATGCGCAAACCCCTGACTCTGCAGGCACAATGACAGCAATTATTTCAGGTGTTAAAACCGATGTAGGTGTAATTGGTGTTAACGAAAATATCGAGCGTGGCAAGTGTGCAACCGTTGCGGGTAATGAGTTAATTACCGCAACAGAGCTGGCAGAAATTAAAGGTCTAGCAACAGGTGTTGTCTCAACGGCGCGTATTACTCACGCAACCCCGGCTGCAACCTATGCAAAATCAGCTGACCGTAACTGGGAAGACGTGTCAGACATGCCAGCTGATGCTGTAGAAGCCGGTTGTGAAGATATCGCCTCACAACTTGTTAATTTCGAGAAGAACCTAGAAGCACGCTTCGTAGGTACTGACGTAGATGGTCTTGAAGTTGTGATGGGTGGCGGACGTCGTCACTTCTTACCGAAAGATGCAGCGTTCAATTCAGCTGATGCAGTCAGTGAAGTAGAAGGTGACCGTACTGATGAGCGAGACCTAACTGCTGAATGGCAAGAAATGTACCCTGATGGCATGTACGTCATGGACCAAGCTGGCTTTGATACACTAAATGCTGACAGCAAACGTGTATTTGCATTATTTAACGAGTCACACATGCAATACGAAGCAGATCGCGCTAACGATGTTGCGGGTGAGCCGTCATTATCTGAAATGACAGGTAAAGCGATCGACATCTTAAAGAGCAATGAAAAAGGCTTTTTCTTAACCGTTGAGTCTGGTCGTATCGACCATGGCCACCATGCGGGCAATGCTTATAACGCGTTAAACGATACCGTTGAATTTGCCAAAGCAGTGCAAACAGCAGTTGAGAACACCAACCCAGAAGAAACACTTATTCTTGTTACTGCCGACCACAGCCACGTATTTACTATTGCGGGTTATCCAAAGCGCGGTAATCCAATCTTAGGTCAAGTGGTTGCCATTGGTAGCGAAGAGCCAAGCCTTGCGGCAGATGGTATGCCGTACACCACAGTTGGTTATGCAAATGGTTTAGGTTTTCGCGATTTAGGTGATGAAACTGATGCAGATGCATCATATAGCGAAGCGGCATTTGCAGGTCGTGTTGATTTAACGGGTGTTGATACGACGATGCCTGGTTATCACCAAGAAGCTACCGTGCCATTAGGTTCTGAGACTCATGCGGGTGAAGATATTTCACTTCATGCAAAAGGTCCAGGTGCGCAACTAGCACAAGGCGTTGTGGAGCAAAACGTAATTTTCCACATCATTAACCAAGCTCTAGAACTAATTGAAGAATAATGGCGACGACGATGAAAAAACTAAATTTAATTTCTCTTGCTGTAGTAGTGGCATTAGCGGGTTGTTCTGATGACGATGACAACTCACCAAAAACATTAACCGTTGAAAATACATTAGCTGTTGGTTCTGAGCAGTGCGTAAACGGTGGTACAGAAACGCTAACCGGTGCAGATAGCAACGATAACGGTGAGCTAGACTCAGCAGAAGTAACGGACACAACCGTTGCATGTAATGCACCAGCAACGTCGTTAACGGCATCGCAATTAGCGCCGTTGACTGATAATGAATGGTTCAAGTCAGCACAAGTTAAAGTCGCTACTAGCGAAGAAAACATTGCTGCCGTTGTAAAAGAGTCTGGTAAAGCGAAAAACGTGATTCTGTTTGTTGGTGACGGCATGGGTATTTCAACCGTGACGGCAGCACGCATCATGGCCGGTCAGCTTGAAGGTAAGTTAGGTGAAGAGCACCAACTAAGCTTTGAAACACTACCTTTCTCAGGGTTTGCTAAAACCTATAACGTTGATGCGCAAACACCTGATTCTGCGGGGACGATGACAGCAATGGCATCGGGCGTAAAAACGGATGCTGGCGTTATCGGTGTTGATGAAGACATCGAGCGTGGTAACTGTGCAACGGTTGCAGGTAATGAACTAGTTACAGCCACTGAACTTGCAGAGATTGCCGGTAAGTCGACTGGTATTGTTTCGACAGCGCGTATCACTCATGCAACACCTGCAGCAACGTATGCAAAATCGGCCGACCGTAACTGGGAAGACGTATCAGATATGCCAGAGGCGGCAGTTACCGCTGGTTGTGAAGATATTGCATCGCAATTAGTTAATTTTGAAGCAAACCTAGAAGCACGCTACGAAGGCCTAGATGTTGATGGTTTAGAAGTTGTGATGGGCGGCGGTCGTCGTCATTTCTTACCGAAAGATGCAGCTTTTAACTCTGCTGATGCTGTGAGCGCTGTAGAAGGTGACCGTACAGATGGTCGCGACCTAACAGCTGAATGGAAAGCTAAATACCCAGCAGGTCAATATGTGATGGACCAAGCAGGTTTTGATGCAATCGATGCAGAGTCAACAGAGCGCGTATTTGGTTTATTTAATGAATCACATATGCAATACGAAGCCGATCGCGCAAACGATGTAGCGGGCGAGCCTTCGCTTGCTGAGATGACAGCAAAAGCAATTGATGTGTTAGACAACAACGCTAATGGTTTCATGCTAACAGTTGAAGCTGGCCGTATTGACCACGGTCACCACGCTGGTAATGCTTACAATGCACTAAGCGATACAGTTGCGCTTTCAAAAGCAGTCCAAGTTGCTCTTGATAAAACCAGCATTGAAGACACGTTAATCATAGTAACAGCTGACCACAGCCACGTATTTACTATTGCTGGCTACCCAAAACGTGGTAACCCAATCTTAGGTAAAGTGGTACCTGTGGGTAGTGATGAACCATCACTTGCAGCAGATAACATGCCATACACAACAGTTGGTTATACCAATGGTGGCGGTTTCCGCGACTTAGGTGATGAGACTGATGCTGATGCAGGTTATAACTATGCACCGGTAACGGGTCGTGTAGATCTAACTGATGTTGACACAACAACACCTGGTTTCCACCAAGAAGCCGTCGTACCACTAGGTTCTGAAACACACGCAGCAGAAGATGTGGGTGTGTATGCAGTAGGCCCAGGTGCACATTTAGTAACAGGCACTAATGAGCAAAGCCTTATCTTCCATGTTATGGATTATGCCGCTGACCTAGTTAAACAAGCCGATGCTAAATTAGCACAGTAATGAGTTCTTGGGAGGCTCTGAGCCTCCCTTACTCAATTAGTTATACTGAAAACCAAGACAAAAAGAGAATCCCGTGAAAGCAGCCATCTTACTTGCCTCATTACTTAGCCCACTTGCTGTTGCAGGGCAATGCGATATGAACACCGGTTTTACGCAAGCAGACTATACGGTCACCACAGATATAGTTGCTAATAAGCAGCATACTGAAAACACCTTTACCCTCTGGCGTACGCCTCACCAGGTGGCTAAGCAGAATCCACAGTTTATTGAATTATGGCAACAGTTGCGCAATCAACAAATTCGCCCAATTCGTTATTTTCAGCATGCCCAGCGTGGTATTGAGTATCAACCATCGGAAGTGCAAGGTGAACAAGATTGGAGTAGCAAATATCAGTTAGTAAGTGATAAGTTTTTAGCCTCTATGACGCACCAGAAAAGCACGGGTGAAGGCTGTGAGCTAACAGAATATTACACACAACAGCAGGGTGATAGCAAAATAGAGCTAAGCTGGCTTGCCAATCAAAAGTTACTCAAAGCAATTCGTATTTCAACACCAACATATAGCCGTGAAATTACTTTAACAGCCAGCCACCACAATCAACAGAATGTGCAGACTGAGTTTGCGAAATGGGATAACTACCAAACAACCGATTACGCAGATATCGGTGATAATGAAAGCGATCCGTTTTTAGCTAAAATGATCAACTTAGGGTTTGTTGAGCATGGCGCGAGCGGTTTTTATGATGCGCAAGGTAATCAGCTCAAAGGTGAGCATGGCCATCATCACTAATTAATTATTACAATGCCGCTTTTTTAGCGGCATTTTTGTCTCTGTAACTCCGTGCTTTCTAGAGCAGTTTATTGTTTGTTTAGTTAAGGCAAAATTACTTATTTCTACGAAGTATTGCAACTATTGTCTGGTTTGATTGGTAAATTGTGCCATTGTTGCTTAAGTTTAACCAAGGAGGAACAGTCATGACAAAAATAAATACAAAACACCCAGCAGGCACTTTCTGCTGGGCCGAGTTATGCGCGAAAGACTGGCAAGCTGCAAAGCACTTTTATACGCAACTTTTTGACTGGAGTTTTGATGACCAGCCGATAGGCGAAGATATGTATTACACCATGCTGAAAAAACAAGGTGATGATATTGCCGCTATGTATCAACTGCCAGAAAGTATGAGAGAGATGCCAACCCATTGGTTATTGTACATTGCTGTTGATGATGTTGACCAAAGCACAGAGTTGGCAAAATCATTAGGTGCAACTGTATTGGCAGGGCCACATGATGTTATGACGGCAGGTCGCATGGTGATGCTTCAAGAACCAGGCGGTGCAACATTTGCCTTATGGCAAGCCGGTGAGCATATCGGGGCTAAACGAGTGCAAGAGCTTAACCTACCTTACTGGTTTGAGCTTGTATCGAAAGACATGCAAAAAAGTCGCGACTTTTATTGTCAGTTATTCGGGTGGCAGTTTGAGGTGAAACCCATGGAGGGCATGGACTACACCTTATTTACCATCGATGAGCAACCGATTGCGGGCATGCTGGAGATGACCAATGAATGGCCCGATGATATTCCACCCCATTGGATGCCGTATTTTGCGGTAGCAGATTGCGATCAGGCAGTCGCTAAAGCAACGCAGCTTAATGGCGCTATTTGTGTGCCAGCAACAGACATTCCAGATGTTGGGCGCTTTAGTGTGATTACCGATCCACAAGGGGCCGTATTTTCTATACTTAAATCAACCATTGATGAATTAACTTAAGCCCTTGGTTTTTGCCAATCTGTCCCAAGGTATATATATCTAAGCCTCCTCAAAATGCACAAACTCGCACCTTGAGGTGGTTTGGGTATAATACCAATCCGCAATAATACTTAGTCATTTTGAGGGATTAAACC
>NZ_LJSO01000005.1:0-301378 GCF_001399985.1 Pseudoalteromonas sp. P1-8 | reverse complement strand
AATTTTTGCCTTGTTATCAACGAGGTTTTCTTGCCTCAAAATAGACCATTTAATTAAGCGAATTGGTATAAAAAGCTAATTAAGGAGCAGATTGATGACTAAGCATGTGGTGGTTACGGGGGCCAATAAAGGTATTGGTCTTAATTTTTGTAAACAGTATTCAGCCCAAGGTTACCGTGTTACTGCAGTGGTTCGCACGCCAAGTGAGGAGCTTCAAGCACTCGATGTGAAAATTATTAGCGATATTGATGTGGCTGATGCCGATGATGTTGCAACACTTGCCAATTACTTACACGGCGACAAGATTGATATTTTGGTTAACAACGCCGGTATTTTTCATAACGAAACATTAGCTGATATGGACTTTGCTGCTATAGAAAAGCAAATTAGTGTGAACAGTATCGCGCCTATTCGTATTACTCATGCATTACAGCAAAGCTTAGGCATTGATGCCAAAGTGGCGATGATCACATCGCGCATGGGCTCAATTGCTGATAATGGCTCGGGCGGTTATATTGGCTATCGTATGTCAAAAGCGGCACTTAATGCTGCCAGTGTTAGTTTAGCCCATGAGCTAAAAGATAAAAAAATTGCTGTAGGGTTATTCCACCCGGGCTTTGTACAAACGCAAATGGTTAATTTTGCAGGCGATATTAGCCCTGAAACTGCTGCAGAGCGGCTCATCAAGCGGATTGACGAATTAAACCTTAGCAACACAGGTGGGTTTTGGCATTCAAACGGCGAAACGCTACCTTGGTAATGCATTTTTCACTGTTTTTATAATTCGGTTAGTTAGCGGCTAAAAAGCTGCTAACGGCTGATAAGTTTCGCTAATTATTGAACTTATAGTTTGCTATACTCGTACAATTAAAAGTCATTTTGATATAGAGAGCAGCACATGGAATTAGAGCAAAATAGCGATTTAACCCTTCCTCTTTTTTATTTCGATGAAAACCTTCACAGCCGCGATATCGAATCTCCAGATTTACTATTACATGTAACGCTAAGCGAAGAGTTACTCGCGCAGCTTTGCCAAAATCCAGCTGTTGATAGCAGTGTCGCAATTGCCATTAATGAATATCGTCTTGAAGCGTTAAATGATGACTATCAAGCATTGATTGATGGTGAGCATGATGCGCAGCTGACACTCGTTCGTGGGCCACTATTAAGCGCGATGCTTAGTTGCGACAACGACCAAACCTTTGTATCGCCGCAAGTCGATATGATGCCAACCTTCGATTTAGGCGATGACGTTGAAGATATCGAGGAGGAAGGATGAGAAAACTCCTCACTACCGTATTTGGTCTTATTTTATTAAGTGGTTGTGCTTATTTAGGTGCTGCTCATTACGATGAACTGTTTGGTGAAGAGCAACCTAGAGAGCGCGTTGTTGCTGCGTCAACACTTGAAGGCGCGGAGTTTTTAAGTGATGTAAAGCCGGTGCTCGACACTCGTTGTGTGGTTTGTCACGGCTGTTATGACGCACCATGTCAGCTTAAGTTATCTTCTGTGGAAGGTATTGACCGCGGCTTAAGTAAAGAGCGTGTTTATGACGGCACTCGTTTACTAGCCCAAGAGCCAAGTCGCTTACTGTTTGATGCGACATCTACCGCCCAGTGGCGTGAAAAAGGCTTTACGCCAGTACTTAACGAGCGAGCACAAACAGAAGAAGCGAACCTAGCGGGTAGCGTGCTTTATAATGCCTTAGTACTTAAGCAAAGTAGCCCTCTTCCTAAGCAAGCTATTTTAGGCGATGAGTTTGATTTTTCACTCGATCGTGAACAAACATGCACCACAATGAATGAATTTGACTCATTCGCTAAAGATAACCCACACAGTGGTATGCCATATGGTTTGCCGGGGATCTCAAGCGAAGAGTTTCAACACCTTGCTAAATGGCTTAAGAAGGGCGGTTACCTTGCTCATATTGAGCCTCCTGAAGAAGGCGTACTAAAACAAGTTGAACGTTGGGAAGCATTTTTAAATCAAGATGGTTTAAAGCATCAACTGGCTGCTCGCTATATTTATGAGCACTGGTATTTAGCGCATATTTACTTCCCTGAGCATGGCGATAAACACAGCTACTTTAAGCTGGTTCGCTCTTCAACGCCACCGGGTGAAGAGATCAAACACATTAGCACCCGTCGCCCTTATGAAGATCCTAAAGTTGAGCGTGTTTACTACCGTTTAATGCATGACCGCTCGACTATTTTAGCGAAAACACATTTACCTTTAGCGTTAAATGATGAAAAGCTTGCGCGCATACATTCGCAATTTATTGAAGCTGATTACCAAGTAAATAAACTGCCAAGCTATAAACCAGAAGTGGCATCAAATCCGTTTAAAGCCTTTGCTGCAATCCCAGTAAACTCACGTTATCAATTTATGCTTGATGAAGCTGAGCTTATTATTATGGGTTTTATTAAAGGGCCTGTTTGTCGAGGTCAAATCGCGTTAAACGTGATTAACGACCAGTTCTGGGTGGGGTTTGCTAAACCTGAAATGGCGGCGACACCTAAAGTGGGTGAATTGTTGTTACAACATGAAGATGCCTTAGCATTACCAGCAGAAGAAGAAAGCAATGCCTTGCCGATTTCTAGTTGGGTGAAGTATTCAAAACGCCAAAACAAATACCTGTCAGCCAAAGTTGCACTGGCTAATAAGATGTTTGAGAACGGTCAGCACCTAACAACCGATTTACTTTGGCAGGGTGATGGCCATAACCAAAATGCAGCACTGACGGTGTTCCGCCACTTTGATAGCGCAACAGTTGTAAAGGGCTGGATAGGCCAGCAACCAAAAACCGCCTGGATACTCGACTACGCACTATTTGAACGTATTCACTACTTGCTGGTGGCGGGGTTTGATGTGTATGGCAACATTGGTCATCAGTTATTAACTCGTTTGTATATGGACTTTTTACGCTTAGAGGGTGAAGCAAACTACCTTGCATTATTGCCAGAAGCTAAGCGCAAAGAAATTAAAGCTCAGTGGTATCGTAAATCACCACCTAGCTTAACGAGTTTCTTTGAAGATGAATTGTCATTTAGCCAACCTACGGGTATTGAATACAAAACAATGGACTCGCAGTCAGAGTTGTTCAATATGCTAAAAGAGAAGCTTAAGCCAATTTTAAGCCCTCGTTACGACTATACGAAAGTGCCTGAGCCACTTGCTAAAATTAACAACCTTCCGGTTAAAGCAGTGAACTTGCTACCGCAAATTTCGTTTGTGTTAGTCAAAGATGGCGATGATAAGCACAAGGCCTATACCCTGATCCATCATAATGCTCATTACAATATTTCGAGCTTATTGAATGAAGAAGGGCAACGAGCTTATGACGAAGATACAGTAACGATTGTGCCTGGGTTCATAGGTGATTACCCAGAAGCCATTTGGTACTTACACAATGACCAGCAAATTGCAGCTTTTGTAGCTGGGCTTGCTAAAGCAACAGATGAAGCAGCTTACAGAGATCTGAAAAGTGAGTTCGCTATTCGCCGAACACATCCACAGTTTTGGCAATACAGCGATATTTTACACCGTGTAGCGAAAGAGTATCGCGGCGTTGAATTTGGGTTATTTGACTATAACCGACTCGAAAATCGATAAATTTCTGTTAACTATCATGTTTAAAGCCCACTTCAAGTGGGCTTTCTTGTATTCTATGAACTACAATTACTTTTAAAAAATAATGAGTAAAACATGTTGCAGCTAGTCACAGATATCCGAAAACGATATCGCTGGGGGTTATTGGCGATTGCCATATTGATCTCTGTATCAGCTATCTTGATACAGAGTCTTTTGTATATCCAAAAGGGTGACGCCAAAGTTATCAACATTGCCGGTAAGCAACGCATGCTGTCACAAAAAATAGCCTTGTACGGCAATGCACTCATTTACCATGAATCCGATCATTTCCAACAGCAACACCGAAGACTACTGGAACAAGCCGTTGAGCAATTTATTGCAGGGCATCAATTTTTAATTCAGCAGGATGAGCAAGGTCACTATATTCATTTAAATGAGGCGCTTGAGGCCCATTACTTCTCGCCTCCTACCGCATTAGATGAGCACGTGAAGCGTTATGTGAGTAAAGCGCAGCAGCTATTAAACAATACTGATGATTTTGCCTATGTGGACCGCTCAACATTTGTTAGTAATCAGCTAGAGGCACTACTCACAAAGCTAGACCAAGCGGTTAAGTTACTCGAGCAAAAATCAGTTCAAAAAGTCACATTTTTGGCGGTTTTAGAGTTATTGTTTTGGCTCATCGCCATGGTGTTATTAGCCATTGAGCTATTTTTCATTTTTAAACCCATGGAGAAACTGGTCACTAAAAATATTGCTAAATACAAAGAACAAAAAGAGTTTGCTGAGCGTGTTAATAAAAATAAAGAGCGTTTTATAGCCCGTACCAGTCATGAATTTAGAACACCATTGCAAGGTTTGACCGCATCAATCGAAGCGCTCGATATCAGCGACAGTCAGCAACTGACTAAACAGCAGGCGCTTTATTGCGTTAATAGGCTGGTGGCTATGCTAGACGAATTAATGGACTTACAGCAGCTAACCTCGGGAGAATGGCAGTTAAGTTTTACTAGCAGCAATTTGTTATCAACATTAAAGCAAGCTATCTCACCCTATGAATATGCCTGTAACGATAAAGGTATTACCTTGAGCGTGAACTTAGCTGAGTCACTCAATAAAGAAGTGAGCACTGACCATGCAAGGTTGACGCAAATCGTTGCTGAAATCATTAACAATGCCGTTAAATTTACTCCAAGCCAAGGCCGTATTGCCGTAACAGCTGCATGCCAAGGTGAGCAGCACTTTGTAATGGAAATACAAGATAACGGTAAAGGCTTTGAAAAGCCGCCGACAGATTTACTTAGCTACGAAAATGACTCAGAGCAACATTTTCAAGGGTTAAAAACGGGGCTGCTTAGGGTTATGCACATTGTTAAAGCATTAAAAGGAGAAATCCAATTTCTTAATGCTGAGCCACAAGGTGTGAAAGTGTTAATTAATTTTGAACTAGAAAGCACGCCTAAATCAGCAATGCCAGCGCCGCTGCCGCAAGCATTACATTGTTTAATTGTGGAAGATAACCCATTGAATGCGACAATTTTAGGTCGCATGGTTAGCCATTTAAATTACAGCTTTGATGTGGCTGAAAACGGCTTAATTGCCACAGATAAAGCCTCAGATAAGCATTACGATTTAATTTTTATGGATTTAAATATGCCAGTTATGGATGGCTTTAAAGCGATTGATATTATTCGTAATGAGCAGGGGCAACAAGTGCCAATTTTGGTGGTGACCGCCAATACATCGAATGAAGATTTGCAACGAGTATATGAGCTTGGAGCAAACTTGCACGTATATAAACCGATCTCGCTAGATTCAGTTCAAAAAGCTCTCAGCATTTTATTTACTGAGAGCTCACAGGGATAACCAAAGCGTTAAATTAGTTCGTTACTTTAATGTCGCCAACACCCACCTCGACTTCAATATCGTATTGGCCATTGCCACGATAGCTTGAATGCGAGCTAACCACTTTACGGCTAGTGTTACCGTCGTTTTTTAAGCCGCGAATTTTAGTGTCGCCGACACCTGTATCAAGCTCGATACGTTTGTAGTCATCAAGCGCGCTATCAATTCTTACCGCGCCCACACCAAGCTCAATCTCAACTGAATTACTTGCGTCGTTAATTTCAATATCGCCAACACCAAGTTCAACATCAATTGCCATCGATTTAGGCATTTTTACATGCCAGTTTTGTTGAATGTCGTCGTTATCTAATTTTAAGCTAAGTGAGCTGGCGCTTTGCGAGTGGCTTAATTCAATATCTGATAAATCGACATCAGAGCTGAACCAGCTATTGTCATTTTTTGGTTCAATGCGAACCGTAACGACGACTTCGCTACCGTCATAGTTTTCGACCTCTAAGCTGCCCACCGGAAAATCAATATCAAGCTGGCTTGCGCTATTCACTGCGAAGTTGTGATTTAGTTCACGTGAATCTTTTGCCATTGCGTATGTTGTTGTTAGTGCTAAGCCAATTGCTGCTACACAAAGTAATTTTTTCATTGTCTGTTTCCTGTTGATGACCTTTTATACCTTAGTCGCAGCTGTGTTCAAAAAAGGTTTAAACGATTTTTAATTTTTTATCGAATACGGTAACGTCAAGCTAACGGTAACTTAGAATGAGGATTCAAAGTGCAACAAGTGCAGTTGGTTAATGTTAAAGCTAGCCTAAAGGGGCTGGGCAATGACGTTTATTATTTAGATGATCTCAATATCAATGTATCGCCATTGCAGCAATGGGTTTTACTTGGTGCGAATGGGGCGGGTAAATCGGCCGTGGCAGCTGCCATTGCCGGTTTTGCGAAAATAGAAAAAGGCCAGTATGAGAATTGCTTTGAGCGTATAGCATTGGTTTCGCCAGACAGCCAAAAGCAGCTCCTTGCGGCTGAGCTAACTAAAGATCAAGATGATATTATTGATGGCGTTACGCCTTCGAGTACGGTTTATGAGTTAATTATTGCAGGTCGAGACGAGCAACAGCTTGATAGTGATTTGCTACAGCAGTTAATAAGCCTATTTGATTTTAGTGACAAACTTAGCAAGGCATTTCGCGATTTATCGACCGGTGAAACCCGCAAACTGATGTTGATTCAAGCCATAATAGGTCGACCAGATTTACTTGTGCTTGATGAGCCTTTTGATGGTTTAGATGTCACGGCAATGGCAGGGCTTAATCAGCTACTCGCAGAGCTTAGTAAAACAACGACCCTTATTTTTGTGCTCAATCGCTTAACTGAGATCCCTGACTTTGTTGATCATTACGCCTACGTTAAAGAGGGTCATGTCACAGAGCAATTAGCGAAGCCTACACCCGAGCAGCGCGATGATTTACTAAAGCTATTGCATCTAACTCATACTCAGTTACAAATACCTGAGGCTGATATTGACCATCAAGCGCCTCCGCTCACGGATTCAATGCTGGTAAGACTCAATAACGCAGCAGTGAGTTATGGCGGCGAGGCTATCTTTGAAAAACTAAACTGGCAAATTAACCAAGGCGAACATTGGCAGTTAACAGGTAAAAATGGCTCAGGTAAAACCTGTTTGCTGAACCTTATCACAGGTGATAACCCGCAGTGTTACAACAACGATATCAAGGTGTTTGGCTATC
This sequence comes from Pseudoalteromonas sp. P1-8, assembly GCF_001399985.1. Lineage (NCBI taxonomy): Bacteria > Pseudomonadati > Pseudomonadota > Gammaproteobacteria > Alteromonadales > Pseudoalteromonadaceae > Pseudoalteromonas > Pseudoalteromonas sp. P1-8. The sequence continues at coordinate 294,176 of NZ_LJSO01000005.1, read as the reverse complement.
AGCGCGGAAGCGGTGAGAGTATTTGGCAAATTAAACAGCACATTGGTTATATTTCTAACGCGCTGCATATGGATTATCGAGTGAGTATCACCGCGCTCAATACGGTTGTTTCGGGCTTTTATGACAGCATTGGTCTTTACCAAAAAGCCACCGATAAGCAACTTGCCATTGCCAAAAAGTGGTTAGCGTTATTAGGGTTAAGTGATAAACAAAGCAGTTCATTTAGCCAGCTGTCTTTTGGTGATCAGCGTTTATTGTTGATTGCTCGGGCTATGGTTAAACATCCTAACTTATTGATCCTTGATGAACCTTGCTTAGGCCTCGATGAAGCGAATAGGCAACGCGTGTTATTACTAATAGAAAAAATCTGTGCTGCAGGCACCAGCACCGTGGTGTATGTTAATCACCACGCGAGTGACAAAATAGCCGGTATCAACAACTATTTAGAGATGGCTGATTTCACAAAAAAAGCGCCATAAGGCGCTTTTAAACGATTGAAATCATTTAGATACGGGTAATGGTAAAACCTTTATCTGTTAATTGCTTCAATAAGCCGTGTTGCTCTGGTAAGTGCAAAGCGCCCACTGCAATGAACAGCTTTTCTTTACCGATGCGAGTTGATAGTTGATTAACCCAATCGTTGTTACGGTCTATCAACATCACTTGTTCGCTTAGTTGACCATATTCAGAGTCATCAAAGCTTTCGTTATAAAACTGCGTAAGTGTTTTCATATCACCCGATTTCCAAGCCTTGATAAGACCAAAAAAGTAGGTGTCTACGTCTGCAAGTTGCTCGAATGTTTCTTCGATCATCTTGTCATTCATAATTGCTAAGTGCTCAAACATTTCCATTTGGCGTTCAAGAGTTTCGAGCTCACCAATAGATATTTTATGTTCTTGAGCGTAAGCAAGTACTTGCTTGTCGATGCCGTATTGATCTGAAAAACCAACACTTTGGAACTCCATCTGCATCATGGTGACCATCACCGCCCATGGTGCTAAATTCTTAAACATCGCAATATCAATTGATTTATCAGCAAAGTACTTTTGCAGTTTTGCATAGTTTTCTGGTGATAATTCAGATTGTAAGGTTTTGCCATTTTTCAGCATCATAAATGGTAATGAGCGACGCTGCATTTCCATCGGTGAAATGGCGCTGATATCCACCTCAACAATGACTTTATCTGAGTTATCGAGTGCTTTTGTTACCTTACTTGGCAAGCCTTTCATGCTGTTATCGCCAACATGCACGGTACCAAATAAATAAGAAGCAACGCCGTTTTTTTCTACTTTCCATAACCCCGGCTCTGCAAGTGCATATTGGCTAAAACCAAGCAGTAGCACCATAAAAAACAGGGCATTAATACGCTGGACGAATTTCATAACTTTCCTTTTCATAACGTGGTTTTTTCAATACTAAACTAATTTTTCTTTGAGGCGTTAAATTAAATCGGCTTTATGCAGAAAAATCACATCTAATTGCTAAAAATTAATCAATCATATAATTGCAAATAACGAGGTATGAAATTTCAATTTTCAATAAATAGTGAAATATAAATCTTTATATGTGAAATTGTTGAATATTTATTTCTTTAATATTGCTTTTTAGCCTGTTTTTTGAATTGATTTTTGTGTTGACTTATAGGCCCCAGCGCGGTACTAATAGAAAAAGACAGCGGGATGGCTAGATTTCCGCTACAAATGAACAGAATTTGGTTACAGATAAATGCTTACAAACAAACTTTCTCTAATTCTAATTAACGTCGTGGTGATTATTATTACCGCGGGGGCTAGTTAGTGCTTAGAGAAAAGTGAAGCATTTAAAAAGCCCCCCGCACTTAACAGTCCGGGGGGCTTTTTCGTTTTAAGGTTTGAGTTGCAGTAAATACACAATGTCACTGAGGAATGAGGATTTACGATGACAGGCGCAGAGTTAACAATCGATTTATTAGCCAAACATGGCGTTAAGGATGTTTTTGGATACCCAGGTGGTGCCATCATGCCTATTTACGACGCCTTGTACGGTGCGCCAGTCAAACATTATTTGACGCGTCATGAACAAGGAGCGGGTTTTGCAGCTGTAGGGTTTGCCCGCAGCACAGGTAAGTTAGGTGTGTGCTTTGCAACTTCAGGCCCTGGTGCGACTAACTTAATTACAGCCCTTGCTGATGCGATGATGGATTCAGTGCCGTTACTTGCAATCACAGGGCAAGTACCTACCGCAGCGATAGGCTCCGACGCCTTTCAGGAAGTGGATGTGTTAGGTATGTCGTTATCATGTACTAAACATAGTTACATGGTTGAAAGAGCTGAAGACTTAGCCGAAATACTACAAGAAGCCATCCACCTAGCGCAAAGCGGCCGCCCAGGCCCTGTATTAGTTGATATCCCAAAAGACATCCAAATGGCGCAAGTACCATTCCACCCTTGGTTAGCTGCCGAAGATCATTTACCAAAATTAGACGCAAACCAAGTTGCGATAGCTAACCAAATCTTAAGTGAAGCGCAGCGCCCGGTGGCGTATATCGGTGGTGGTGTACAGGCTGCTGATGCACAAAACGAGCTTATGCAGTTTTTAGAAAAAACACATATGCCAGCAGTATCAACATTAAAAGCGCTAGGCAGCGTATTACCTGATTATGAATATGACCTTGGCATGCTAGGTATGCATGGTGGTAAAGCGGCTAACTTAGCAGTGCAAGAGTGTGATGTTTTGGTTTGTATCGGTGCTCGTTTTGACGACCGTGTTACTGGCAATTTAAGCAAGTTTGCCGCAAAAGCAAAAGTGATACACCTTGATATCGATGCCGCAGAGGTTGGTAAGCGTAAGCCTGCAAAAGCATCATTAGTCGCAGATTTAAAAACCTCATTACCGCAACTTGATTGTTTTGTAACGCCTGATGAGTGGTTAACGCACATCGAAAGCATGATGAAAGAGCATGCGTGGCGTTATGACTATCCAGGCGAGAAAGTATTTGCCCCTTATTTATTAAACCAACTAAGCCAAAAAATGCCAGCAACTGGCGTTGTGTGCTGTGATGTGGGTCAGCACCAAATGTGGGTGGCACAGCACATGAAGTTTAGCCACCCAAGTAATCACTTAAGTAGTGGTGGTGCGGGTACCATGGGCTTTGGTTTACCGGCCGCTATCGGCGCTCAAGTTGCTCGTCCAAATGATTTTGTGATCACAGTGTCGGGTGATGGCTCAATCATGATGAACATTCAAGAACTGGCAACAATTCGCCGTAACAATCTGCCAGTTAAAATTCTAATCCTAGATAACCAGCGCTTAGGCATGGTACGTCAATGGCAGCAGCTATTTTTTGAAGGTCGTTATTCTGAAACAAACCTTTCAGATAATCCTGATTTTGTGCAGTTAGCAGCGGTGTTTGGCATTCCAGGTCAAACGATCACTAAAGCAGATGAAGTCGATGCTGCGGTTGATGCGTTAGTAAATAGTGAAGGTCCATACATTCTGCATGCCTGTATAGATGATAAAGAAAATGTATGGCCGCTTGTACCACCCGGTGCTGCTAATGATGAAATGATGACGGAGACAGTAAAATGAAACACACCCTAACGATTGCACTAAAGAATCAAAGTGTCGCTGTAGAGCGCTTTTTACGCGTTGCACGTCATCGCGGCTTTGACCTAACAACCATGAATTTAGAAATGGCTGATGAAGCGTTTCACGTCACCATGACGGTAGACAGCGATAAGCCAATTTATCTACTAACATCACAATTGAATAAATTGGTTGATGTGAAACACGTCAATGTTGAAAACCAATTTCAACAACAAGCAATCTAGTAAAAATCAACAGGTAGCTAGAGCAATCAGATTGATGCTTTAGTGAGAAATAAATTAGGAATGAGGAAGTCAGTGGCATGCCACTGCAACAACTGAGGTAATTATGGCTAAATTAAGAAGTGCAACAACAACAGAAGGTCGCAAACGTGCAGGGGCGCGTGCTTTATGGCGTGCAACAGGGATGACAGATAAAGACTTCGGTAAGCCAATTATCGCTGTTGTTAACTCATATACTCAGTTTGTACCGGGTCATGTTCACCTTAACCAACTTAGTGAGCTAATGGCTGAAACCATCACTGAAGCCGGTGGTGTACCAAAAGAATTTAATACTATTGCAATCGACGATGGTATCGCAATGGGTCACGGTGGCATGCTGTATTCACTACCATCGCGTGACTTAATTGCTGACTCTGTGGAATACATGGTTAATGCGCACTGTGCTGATGCCATGATCTGTATTTCTAACTGCGACAAAATCACCCCGGGGATGATGCTCGCAGCACTGCGTTTAAATATTCCGGTTATTTTCGTATCAGGTGGTCCAATGGAAGCGGGTAAAACACGCCTTGCTGATATCGACATTAAACTTGATTTGGTGGATGCCATGGTAAAAGGCGCTGATACCACAGTAAGCGATGAAGACTCTGAAAAAGTAGAGCGCTCTGCGTGTCCTACTTGTGGTTCATGTTCGGGCATGTTTACTGCCAACTCAATGAACTGCTTATTAGAAGCGATTGGTTTAGCACTGCCGGGTAACGGTACCACACTTGCTACGCATAAAGACCGTAAACAACTTTACGTTGAAGCAGGTGCGCGCATTGTTGATTTATGCCGTGAGTATTATCAAAAAGACAATGCAGCAGTGTTACCACGTGCTATTGCTAATCGCACTGCCTTTATGAATGCAATGGTGGTTGATATTGCTATGGGTGGTTCATCAAATACGGTTTTACACTTATTAGCTGCAGCGCAAGAAGCGGGTGTTGATTTTGATATGTCTCACATCGATGAGCTTTCTCGCAAAACACCTTTCCTTTGTAAAGTGGCACCCGCAACCAATAAGTACCACATTGAAGATGTGCACCGTGCTGGTGGCATGATGGCAATTATCCGTGAATTAGGTAAGGCTGGCCTTGTTGATTTAACTGTTGATCACGTAGCAGGACACACTATGGCCGAAATGGTGACTAAATGGGATGCCACCGATCCTAATAATGAAGTAGCGCAAAAATTCTATAAAGCAGGCCCTGCGGGTATCCGCACTACAAAAGCAATGAGCCAAGAGTGCCGCTGGCCAGAACTTGATAATGACCGTGAAAACGGCTGTATCCGCAGTGTTGAAAATGCCTTTCGTCAAGATGGTGGCTTAGCTGTACTTTCAGGTAACTTAGCTCTTGATGGCTGTATTGTTAAAAGTGCCGGTGTAGTTGAAGAAATGCTGCACTTTGAAGGCCCTGCCGTTGTATACGAATCACAAGATGATTCGGTAGAAGGCATTCTTAACGGCGAAGTGAAAGCCGGTGACGTTGTTGTAATTCGTTACGAAGGACCAAAAGGCGGCCCAGGCATGCAAGAAATGCTGTATCCAACGAGTTACTTAAAATCAATGGGCTTAGGTGAAAAGTGTGCGCTTATCACCGATGGTCGTTTCTCGGGTGGTACATCGGGTTTATCAATTGGTCACGTTTCACCAGAAGCAGCAAGTGGTGGTGCAATCGCCTATGTTGAAAATGGCGATAAAATAGTAATTGATATCGCAACCCGTGAAATCACCCTAGCCCTGTCTGATGAAGAGCTTGAAGCGCGTAAACAAAAGCAACTAGCACGCGGTAAAGATGCTTATAAACCACTTGATCGTGACCGTTATGTTTCATCTGCACTAAAAGCCTATGCGTTACTTGCAACCAGTGCAGACAAAGGAGCTGTTCGCGATTTAGCAAAACTTGAGGAGCTTAGTTAATTATGGTTTCTCAAGAGCTCGATTATTTTCGCGCTATTATCCAAGCGAACATGGAGCCCCTTGCAAAAGTCACTGAGGTCAGCGAAATGGCTGATCTTAGTGCACGGCTAGGCAACCATGTGTGGTTAAAGCGTGAAGACCAACAACCGGTTTATTCATTTAAGCTTCGTGGTGCATTTCATAAACTGAGCAAGTTGCCAAAAGGTTCTGATGTGATCACAGCCTCAGCGGGTAACCATGCACAAGGCGTTGCACTCAGTGCTTCATTTTTAGGCCATAAAGCAACGATTGTGATGCCAGTCACAACACCAGAAATTAAAGTGAATGCAGTACGTTCACTCGGTGGTGAAGTGGTATTACACGGCCATCATTTTGATGCGGCAAAAGCCCATGCTTTAGAGCTGACAGAGCAGCGTAACGGGGTGTTTGTGCCACCGTTTGATGATCCTGATGTGATTGTTGGCCAAGGTACCGTTGCCCGTGAATTAATGCAGCAATTGAATGACCTTGATGCTGTTTTTATTCCTGTTGGCGGTGGTGGTTTGCTAGCAGGCATGGCGGTGTACATTAAGTCGTTACGTCCTGATATCAAAGTCATTGGTGTTGAAGCTGATGAGAGTGCTTGCCTAAAAGCAGCGCTTGAAGCAGGCAAGCCCGTTGAGCTTGACCGTGTTGGTAGCTTTGCAGATGGTGTAGCCGTAAAAGTTATTGGCACAGAAACATTTCGTTTAGCGCAAAAGTTTTGTGATGAAGTGGTCACTGTAACGGGCGACGAAATCTGCGCCGCAATGCAAGATATCTTTGTTTCGACTCGTGCTATAGCGGAGCCTTCAGGGGCGCTATCAACAGCGGGCCTTAAAAAGTGGTGCCAACAAAATGGTGTTAAAGGCTTAAACGTAGCTGCGATTTTATCGGGTGCAAACTTAAACTTTGACCGCTTACGTTATGTTGCAGAGCGAACGGCACTTGGTGAAAAGAACGAAGCACTGCTTGCCGTGACCATAAAAGAAGAAAAGGGTAGCTTTAAGCAGTTTTGTAACTCATTAGGTGGCAGGGCTATCACCGAGTTTAATTACCGTTATGCAGGCCCTGGCGAAGCACAAATTTTTGTTGGTATTGCCTTAAGACAAGGGCAGCAAGAGCTCGATGAGTTAAAAGCAGCACTGACAGAAAATGACTACACGTTTTGCGATCTATCAGATAACGAGCTGGCTAAATTGCATATTCGTTATATGGTGGGTGGTAAAGCGCCAGCTCAACTTCATGAGCGTTTATTACGCTTTGAGTTTCCTGAATACCCAGGTGCACTGGCGCGATTCTTAGATACCCTTGGTAGTAATTGGAATATTACTTTATTCCATTACCGTAACCATGGTGGAGCTATTGGTAATGTGCTGGCGGCCTTTGCTATCGAACCGAGTGATTATGAAGTATTCAATGAGCATTTGAACCGTTTGGGATACAACGTTCAAGATGAAACAAACAACCCATGTTTCACCCAGTTCCTAACCAGCCAAGGTCAGGAGTTGAGCGCAGTGAAAGTGGCTAATTAGTTATAAAACCTGAATAAGGCTGCTAACTAGCAGCCTTGTTTTTTTCTCTATTTTTCCTATAGTTAATGCACGGTTTCAAGCAAGGATGATGCGTGCAAGGTATAAAAAGCCTATTAGGGGTAATCTGTTTAATACTAACTATGAGCGCGCAGTGCGCTGATAAAGTTAGCTTACAATTAAAATGGACTCACCAGTTTCAATTTGCAGGCTATTATATGGCTGCTGAAAAAGGCTTTTATAAGGAAGCTGGCCTTGATGTCTCTATTATTCCTGCTGATCCAAACCACCCAGATACCTTCCCTAAAGTACTAAGCGGTAAAGCCGATTTTGCCATTACTCACTCAGGCATATTACAAAAGCGTCAGCAAGGCGCTCCGGTTGTTGCCCTTGGAGCCATACTGCAGTTTTCACCTTACTGCTGGATGGTAAAAAATAACTCAGATATTTTTCAGCCAAGAGACTTTGCTGGTAAAAAGCTAAGTAAAATCGGTTCAATAGAAAATGCTGAATTACTGGTGATGTTACAGCGCGCAGGATTGAGCCTAGAAAGCTTGATGGCAGCTAGCCATGAAGGCGGTATTAAAGAGTGGCTTGCCGGTGATTTAGATGCGGTGCAAGTTTATGTCACTAATGAGCCTTACACGATGACATTACAAGGAGTAGGTCACCGACTTATTTGCCCGCAAAAGTTTGGTTTGAATGTGTATGGCGATATTTTATATACCTCTGAGCAATTTTTAGCGAAAAAGCCTGAGGTTGTTGAGCGCTTTTATCGTGCCAGCTTAAAAGGGTGGCGGTATGCCTTATTACACTTAGAAGAAAGCATAGATGTAACCAAGCAGCACTATGCCACCCATAAAAGCGTACAAGAGCTGGCCTATGAAGCCCATGTGTTAGCAAGCTACATTCAACCACCGGGCATTAATCTTGGCAATATGTCGATGGCAAAGTGGCGCTTGATTGCAGATTTATATGGCTTAGATCAGGATGAGTTTGATCAGGCCTTTGATGGCTTTATGTATGATCAACAGCAAACAGAAGGGTTTGAGCTATCTTGGATGCTGATCCTAGCCATCATTTTAAGTATTGCATGTGTGCCATTGTACATTCGTTTGATCAGTAGTAACCGACGTTAAATAAGATAAATCTGTTATACTGCTTTTTATTTCTTGTCGCTAAGTAGTTATGACACTTGCTGAGCACTTTGCTGCCTTAGATGCACTGCTATTTTCAACCCGCCAATACTGGCAATGTACCGCATTTGATTTTGATGATCTTCCTTGGCCTGAATTAGCCAACTTATTATGGGCGCTTGATGACCAACAAGTGAGTGAACTTGATGCCGATCAGCAGGCTTTATATCGTTATTTTACTGATGAAATCGAACACATCGAAAAGCTGGCTGAATTGTGTGAGTTGCCAGCGATAAGTGCTGCCCGTAATGAATTTCCGTTTTGGATAAGTAATGGCATTAAAGGCCGTAAGTTTGAGCAACTACAAGACTTTGTCGCGGCGATCAGTCAGCAGCCATTAAACCAGCCTGTTTTAGAATGGTGTGCAGGTAAAGGGCATTTAGGTCGCATGTTGGCATTCAATGGAGCACCACGTGTACATAGCATTGAGCTACAACAACACTTGTGCGACCAAGGTCAACACAGTGCTAAACAACAGCAATTGGCGATGCAGTTTACACAAGCTGATGTATTAACCGATGACACTGATGGCTTTTTTGAAAGCCAGCAGCATGCTGTTGCTTTACATGCTTGTGGTCGTTTGCATCAAACATTTATGCAGCAAGCAAGCAAAGCGAAAACCCAACAAATCAGTTTTTCACCGTGCTGTTATCATTTATTCACAGATAACGCCTATCAAGCAATGAGCGAGCCTGCCAAGCAAAGCCAACTTGCACTTACTCATCGCGATTTAAAACTGGCGCTGCAAGAAACGGTAACAGCACCGAGCCGAGTTGATAAGGTAAGAAAAACAGAGGTTGAATGGCGTCTTGGATTTGATGCGCTACGTAAATCGCTGACCGGTGAAATGCACTATGTGAGTGTGCCATCAGTGAACAAAGCGATCTTCTCTGATTCGTTTAGCTCATTTTGTTTGTGGGCAGCTGAGAAAAAATCATTATTTTTACCAGAAGGCATTGATTATAATAAATTTTTAGAGATAGGTAAAAAGCGCAAAAGGGTTACTGAGCGAGTTGAACTCGTCCGACATGTGTTCAGAAGGGCAATTGAAGTTTGGCTCGTGCTCGATCGTGCTTTATATTTGCAACAACAAGGGTATCAAGTAACAGTTAGTACGTTTTGCGAAAAGCAGCTGACACCAAGGAATATCTTGATCCAAGCTAATTATTAAATACCGTAAAGAGGCGCAATGAGAAAGTTAAAAAATTTATTCGAGAATAATAAACGTTGGGCAGCGCGTACGAGTGAAAATGATCCTGAGTTTTTCAAAATTCTATCAATGCAGCAAAATCCAGAGTACCTGTGGATCGGTTGTTCTGACTCGCGTGTACCTGCAAACGAAATCGTAGACTTATTACCGGGTGAGCTATTTGTTCACCGTAACGTGGCAAATGTTGTTGTGCATACCGACCATAACTGTCTTTCGGTAATGCAATACGCTGTTGAAGTACTGAAAGTGAAGCACATCATGGTCGTTGGTCACTATGGCTGTGGTGGTGTTCAAGCAGTATTAAACGAAGCGCGTTTTGGCTTAATTGATAACTGGTTACGACACGTAGGTGATGTAAAAGAAAAACACATCGAACAACTCAATGCATTACCTGAGCAAGAGCGTTTAAATAGCTTAATTGAACTAAACGTTATCGAACAAGTACGTAATGTGTGCCGTACTAACATTGTGCAAGATGCTTGGGCGAAAGGCCAAGAGTTAACAATTCATGGTTGGGTGTATGGCTTAGCAAATGGTCACCTTAATGACTTAGAGTCGGTTGTGACTTGTGCAGAAGAAGCCAGTGATACCTACGGTATTGCCGTTAAGCGCGTATTTGAACGTGTGGCAGAAAAAAGCTAAACCTAAAACTAGCTAGGTAGAAAAAAGGAGAGCTAATTCGCTCTCCTTTTTTTATTGTTCGTCTTGTTTGCTAGCAAGTTGCTGCTCGAGCAATGCAACTTTCTCTTCAAGCTCAGTGAGTTTTTCACGAGTACGAATAAGTACTTGGCTTTGAATATCAAACTCATCACGGCTTACAAAGTCCATCTCAGCAAGTTTGTTTTGAATAGCTTGCTTTGTTTTGCCTTCAACTGTTTCGGCAAGGTTTTTCACGCCTTGCGGCATGTTGTCAGTAATTTGCTTAGCGATTTCTTCAAGTTTTGCTGGGTTGATCATCTTCGTCCCTTGAGTCACGTAAAAAAACAATCTTACCTTATTGGCTAGGCGTAGTGTAGTGATTACGGTAAAATTGCCCGTCCTGTCTTTGGATAATTTCTTTAGGGGCTTATGAAACTCAACCCAAAACAAGATGAAGCGGTAAAGTATATCAGTGGACCGTGTCTGGTATTAGCCGGTGCGGGATCTGGTAAAACGCGTGTTATTACTAATAAAATCGCTTACTTGGTGCAAAAGTGTGAGTATCAAGCGCGCAATATTGCAGCGGTAACCTTTACCAATAAAGCGGCAAAAGAAATGCGTGAGCGTGTAACGCAAACACTGGGTAAACAAGAGTCGAAAGGCTTATGGGTTTCAACGTTTCACACCCTTGGGCTTGAGATCATCAAAAAAGAGTTAACGACGTTAGGTTTTAAACCTGGTTTTTCGTTGTTTGATGATCAAGATACCAACCAGTTATTAGCAGAGCTGACCGAAGAAGAACTTAAAAAAGACAAAGATCTACTCAACCTACTAAAAATGCAAATAGGTAGCTGGAAGAACGAATTGATTCTGCCAGAGCGTGCTGTTCGCGAAGCCCGTGAGCCGCAAAAAGCCTTGTTTGCTCAGCTGTATGCGCGTTATCAAAATCAATTACGTGCTTACAACGCCCTAGATTTTGATGATCTGATCATGATCCCTACTTTGTTGCTGGGCCAAAATGCCACTGCTCGTGAGCGTTGGCAACAGCGTTTTCGTTACTTGCTGGTGGATGAGTATCAAGATACTAATACCAGTCAGTATCAGCTGGTTAAGTTATTGGTGGGTGAACGAGCTCGTTTTACCGTGGTAGGCGATGACGACCAATCAATTTATTCATGGCGCGGTGCTAAGCCTCAAAACCTTGTGCTATTGAGTAAAGATTTTCCGGGCTTACGTTTAATTAAGCTTGAACAAAACTACCGTAGCGCAGGGCGAATTCTAAAAGCGGCGAATATTTTGATTGCTAATAACCCTCACGAGTTTGATAAAAAGCTATTCAGTGAGCTTGGCTATGGTGAGCCTATCAAAGTGATTGGTTGTCGTGATGAAGAGCATGAATCAGAGCGAGTGGTGGCAGAGATCATTTCTCATAAATTCATGAAACGCACCAGTTATAAAGATTACGCGATTTTATATCGTGGTAATCACCAAGCACGCGTGTTTGAAAAAGCACTTATGAGCAACCGCATTCCCTATAAGATCAGTGGCGGCATGTCGTTTTTCTCGCGTTCAGAGATCAAAGATATCATGGCGTATTTACGCCTATTGGTGAACCAAGATGATGACAATGCCTTTCTACGTATAGTAAATACGCCACGTCGTGAGATTGGTACGGTCACACTTGAAAAGCTCGGCACCCTTGCTAATGAAAAGCATATCAGCTTATTTGCTGCCTGTTTTGAGCCTGAGCTTGCGCACAGATTAAAGGGTCGTGGTTTTAATGCTTTAGCTGGTTTTGCCCGCTGGGTAGTTGAGCTTTCTGATAATGCGGTACGGGGCGATACCCTTGAAGCAGTGAAAGAGTTAGTTAGGCAAATTAACTACGAAGCATACCTTTATGAGTCATCACCGAGTGCAAAAGCCGCTGAAATGCGTATGAAAAACGTTTCAGAGCTTTATCGTTGGATCACCGACATGCTAACAGGGGATGCAGATAATCCACCGCTGAACCTTGCTGAAGTGGTTAGTAAACTGACCCTGCGCGATATGCTTGAGCGTAACGAAGAAGAAGACGAATCTGACGCGGTACAATTACTGACACTGCATGCTTCAAAAGGTTTGGAGTATCCGTATGTGTTCATGGTTGGTATGGAAGAGGGTTTGTTACCGCACCAAGTAAGTATCGATGAAGATAACGTTGAAGAAGAGCGTCGTCTTGCTTATGTAGGTATCACACGTGCTCAGCAAGAACTGGTAATGACTTATGCTAAGTTACGTCGTCAATTTGGTGAAACTTCAGATACTGAGCTCAGTCGCTTTGTACAGGAGTTACCACAAGATGATTTAGCCTTCGAAGCGAAAAAGCCACCGTCTTCGCAGGCTGAGCGCATGGAAAAAGGCCAAGCTCGTGTAGCTAATCTAAGAGCAATGCTTAAGAAGTAATAAATTGTGCGCTCGGTGCTTCGTGTTCGAAGGGCGCCAGCGCATGTTGCTTACCAATAAACAATGACAATCCGTGCTTATCGAGTAAGGTGCGGTAGTTAAAAATTGACGGGCCTTTCGCGATTACTTGGATATTTTGCAGCTTAGTAATCGCCAGCACACCTTGCAGTTGTAGGTGATAGTTTTCTTGCTGTAGTACACGCTTACTGAATGTTGAACTTAATAACAAGTAATCGAATTGGAACTCTGTTAGTAAGTTTAACTCACAGCGATCTTTAGCAAATTCATTTAAACCAATCGAAAATCCTTGTGCGACCAAGTTTTTTAAATTTTCAATTTGTACTGCTGATGCATAACGAATTTCTTGTTCATTGAATAATAAACACATTCTATTTGCATCGTGGGCTTTTAATAGCTTACACAGTGCTTGAAAATTAATACGTTCAAGGACTAAACCAGAGCAAGGGAACAGTACTTTTTCTAGATTACTGTCACTTACTAAGCTGAAGGCTTGTTTTAATAAATTAAGTTCAACCTCAAAGTGCTGTACTCTATCGGTCGCAAATTTCTTAAGTACTTCAAAGCTGGTGCTACCAAGTACTGGGTGTTCACCAAATGCTTCGAGTAAAGACTCTGCGCGAGATTGTTCATCCAAGGTAATGATTTCGGCACTTCTAAAGTGCATAGGCAAATCATCTAAGTGATGCATATTGTCAGCATCATGCTGTACATTGCTGGCATTAAGCAGCGGATGGAAACATTCAAAGCGATTACGGCCTGCATTTTTCGCGTAATACATGGCTGCATCCGCATCACGTATAATTTCATCGGTGTGCTTGTAGCTTGGTTTTGAGTAGGTAATACCAATACTGGCACCACTTTGAATGCACTGACCCTTCATACAGAAAGGTTTTCTCATAATTTCGATAATACGTTTGGCAACATCTTGGGCTTGCTGTTGTTCTGTTAAGTGAGTGAGCAATATCACAAACTCATCACCACCTAAACGTGCAAGCAAATCGTGCTCACGTATACAATGCGAGAAAGACTCGGCAACACCAATTAAAAATTGATCGCCTGCTTGGTGACCAAGGTGATCGTTGATGTCTTTAAATTTATCAAGGTCAATAAATAGCACTGCAAACTGCTGCTCTGGGTAGCGCTGGTAATGCTGCAATGTTTTTTCAAGTTGAGTTAAGAATAAACTGCGATTCGGTAAGCTCGTCAGTGAGTCATGGTGTGCATCGTGATACAGCTGTTGCTCTATTTTTTTACGCTCTTCAATTTGCATTTGCAGGTGCATATTGGCTTGGCGAAGTTCTTTGGTTTTTTCAGTGACCCGGTGCTCAAGCTTTTGGTGACTAAGCTTTAACTCTTGGTTTGCTAGGTGAGTTTGAATAACATTAGCAATTTGATGCGATACAAAGGTGATTAGCTCACAATCATCCTGACTAAATTCATGTTTATTGTTATAAGCTTGGCAAACAATGAGACCTATAACGCCTTGCGAGGTTTTCAGCGGAGCACCTAACCAACTCGTCGCGGTGCGCTCTGGTGGTACATTAACCGGTCTTTCTATAACGCCCAGCTTGATAAGCTCTTTTGCTCTTTCACTATCTATGACTTGGCATTTTTCAGTGCTGAGCACCAGTTCACTGTAGCCTTTAGCAAATGGCCTTGGTTTACCATTGTCGTTAAACTCATCGACGCAGTAAGGAAAACTCAACCAATGTGATTGTTGGTCGTACAATGCGATGTATAAGTTATCTGCATAGGTAATATTTTTTATAATGTTATGTACATGCAGATATACATCGTCGAGGTTTTTACTTTGTGTTGCCAGCTCTGATATTTTAAATAAGATCTGTTGACGTTCTAGTGCACTTTTACGTTGTTGAATTTCGTCGTTAAGTGCTTGGTTACTTTGTGTCAGTGCACGGGTGCGAATTTTTACTTCAGATTCGAGCAGTTCACGTTTTTTTACTCGTTCAATTGCTGTCGCTAAATATAATGACATAGCCTCTAGCAACTCTATTTGCTGCTCCGAATAGCCTTGCTTATTGTCATAGCTTTGCGCGACCATGACGCCAATAATGACTTTATCGCGATAGACGGGCACCCCAACCCAATGCTCAGCTGGCGTACCAAAGCATTTAAGTAAGCCTTGTTCAACCGCTTGCTCTGTTTGTTGTTTGGTAAAGTAACAGGTTTTACCTTGTTTAAATACGTAACCCGTGAGGCCTTCTTTAAAGTACTGCTCATATTTTAACGGTACTGAAAGACCATCTTTTTCATCAGCGAAATAAGATAACTCAAGGTTATCGTAAACCGGGTTATGCAACACAACGAAGAAGTTTTTACTTGGGATATAGTCTTGCAGAATGTTGTGGATAGCAGGGTAGAGCAGAGTTAATTCGGCAACAGTACTTGCTTGCTCTGATAATTGTAAAAGAGCATGTTGCAAGTGATGTGATTGCTTATACTTTTGTAAAAGCGATTTTAAGCGAGCATTTTTTCGCTCTAGCTTATCAATGTGTGTTGCTGAATCTTCCAATGATTTAGAACCAGATCTTATTATTGTTTAAATTTCGTCCTTTATAGTTCCACTTTTTTATTAGATCGTCAAGTAACAGATGTTAACAAAATAGTAATTTATGATGGGGCGTATTTGGCTACAGCATTAGTCTAGCGGCTAAAAGCAGGCACAAAAAAAGGCTTAATAAAATTAAGCCCTTAGTATTAGTTTTTGAACTGTTACTTGCTAGTCATGAAATCGATAGCAGCGCTGATCTCTTCATCAGAACAGTCCATACACGTACCTTTAGGAGGCATCGCGTTGAAACCGTTGATTGCATGGTTAAGTAGAGTGTCCATGCCTTTAGCAATACGAGGAGCCCAATCATCAGCTGATTTAGGTGCACCTAGTGCGCCAGTACCATGACAAGCAAAACATGCTGCTTGGTAAACTTGTTCACCAGAACGAGGACCTGTAGGTTCAGCAGCGACCGCAGCTTTATCACCTTCTAGATATACAGAACCAATTGGCGCTAGACGCTTTTTAATTGCATCTTCAGTCAAAGAGTTGTCATACGCTTGTGCATATGCCGTTGTTGCTAGCAGTAATAATGCAGCTGATAGTTTTTTCATTTTGCCTTGCTCACTTCGATTTGAACGTGATCAATCACGATATCTGACGGAAATTAGAACGATTATAACGCTAAGCCACAATTTATAAAATGATCTAAAAGGCTTTTTCTTGAGAAAAACCGTCATTTTTTTGCGTTAGCGCAAGAAAAGCCAGCATTAAATACTGGCTCCTAGCTTGATGTTTAAGCAAGCTCTAATACTTTGTTAACCAATTTTTCGATACCCGCATCAGCATCTAAAATGCTTTGGGCCAACATATAGGCTGGGGTTGTGACCACTTTATGCTGAGGATCAACAACGATATCATCCACAGCACAGCTTTGGTGCGCTCCGCCAAGTTGCTCTATAGCTGAGGCGGTGTCTGCATCGTTACCAATGGTTGTTTTTACACCTTTACCATAAATA
The DNA here is from genome assembly GCF_001399985.1 of Pseudoalteromonas sp. P1-8. Taxonomy (NCBI): domain Bacteria; kingdom Pseudomonadati; phylum Pseudomonadota; class Gammaproteobacteria; order Alteromonadales; family Pseudoalteromonadaceae; genus Pseudoalteromonas; species Pseudoalteromonas sp. P1-8. The sequence continues at coordinate 277,817 of NZ_LJSO01000005.1, read as the reverse complement.
AGCGGCAGCATGGCAGGAGCAATACATATATAACCTGCTGCTTTGTTGGCATCGACAAAGCCCTTCGCAGTTGTCAGTACATCACCTTGAACTTGGGCATCTGCGCCTTTAACAGCAAAGTCAGATAGGTTTTTCGCGGCCCCAAAGCCACCTGGTACAATCAAGGCATCGAATTCATCTACATTTAGCTCGGTCAGCGCTTTAATTTCACCACGGGCAATACGCGCAGCTTCAACTAACACATTACGGTTAGGAGTCATTTCTTCACCGGTTAGGTGATTAATGGTGTGCATTTGGTCGATATCGGGTGCGAAGCATTGATAGCTCGCGCCTGCTTTTGCGATATGTAATAAGGTTAATACGGCTTCATTGATTTCTGCGCCGTCGTAAACACCGCAACCAGCTAAAATTACAGCAACTTTTTTCATTTTTGAACTCTCCTTAATGCGACTAGCTTTAGTTTAACAAGGATACGAGCATGGCGACAAAATAAAAAATTTTCGTCGCTTGATAACTCGCAAAGCGTGATGAATAGCTGTTTATGCCTTTTTATAAATTACTAACGAAAAAAAAAGTATAAAGGATCGCTATGATCTTTGATCCATTATGCTAGAATACTCCTCCGGTTATGAAAAGGGATGTTAATTCGGTATCGAATAAGCAAAAGGTTATCGCTACTAAAACCGTTTTCCACATCGGACAAAAATAATAAAAAAAGAACGCCGTAATATCTTTTTTAAATCAAAACATGAACTTATAAAATTTTCCTAAATGTTTTTTCATTTCGGGAGAATAGGCTCTGTCTGTTATCTACAAAGTTATCCACAGCTTGCTCTGTCATAAACCTTTATTGGTTAATAATTCACAGTCGTTTTCTTCATGGCCTTATGGCATGCTTACAAACAATTTAATGTTATTCAATTAGGATCCAATTTCACCATGGCTCAGATCCCTGAAAATCCACTTATTCTTGTAGATGGTTCTTCTTATTTATTCCGTGCATACCATTCGCCACCGCACCTTACTAACTCAAAAGGTGAAGCGACAGGCGCAATCTATGGCGTAGTTAATATGCTTAAGAGTTTGATCAAGCAATATGATCCGTCGCACATGGTGGTGGTATTTGATGCCAAGGGTAAAACCTTCAGAAATGACATGTACAGTGAATACAAAGCGAATCGTCCGCCAATGCCGGATGACTTACGAACACAGATCGCACCACTGCATAACATTATTAAAGCAATGGGTTTCCCACTGATTAGTATTGAAGGTGTTGAGGCTGACGATGTTATTGGTACCTTTGCGCGTATAGCGTCAGAGCAGCAGCGTCATGTACTGATCTCAACTGGCGATAAAGATATGGCGCAGCTTGTTAATGAGCATGTAACGCTGATCAATACCATGACAGATAGCATTTCAGATCCAGAGACTGTGGTTGAAAAGTTTGGCGTTGGTCCTGAGTTGATCATTGATTACCTTGCTTTAATGGGTGATAAGGTCGATAACATCCCAGGTGTTGATGGCTGTGGTCCAAAAACCGCAGTGAAATGGCTACAAAAATATGGATCATTGCAAGGTGTTATTGATCATGCAGGTGAAATTAAAGGCAAGATTGGTGAAAAACTTGCTGCTGCACTTGATCATCTGCCACTTAGCTATGAATTAGCAACAATTAAGTGTGATGTTGAGGTTGAGTCAGATCTTGAAACCTTTAAGCTGCAAGAGCCTAATCGTGACGAGCTGATTGCACTTTATGGTGAGTGTGAGTTCCGCCGTTGGTTAGCTGAGCTACTTGATAATCCTAAAGACGCTGACACGCATTTAGATGTGCCAACTGAAGCTAACGAACTACCAAAAGTTGCTGATGCACACTACGAAACTATTTTAACTGAAGAGCAGCTAGATACCTTAGTGGCGCAGTTAAATGACGCTGAATTATTTGCTTTTGATACTGAAACAACCAGCCTTGATTATATGCAAGCGCAATTGGTTGGTATGAGCTTTGCTGTTAAGGCGGGTGAAGCGGCTTATCTTCCGGTTGCTCACGATTACCCAGATGCGCCAGAGCAATTAAGCTTAGAAACCGTAATGGCAAAAATTGGCCCAATCTTAGCTGACGAAAACAAAGCGAAAGTGGGGCAAAATCTTAAGTACGATAAAAGCGTGTTAGCGAATGCGGGCTTTGAGTTAAAGGGTATTAAATACGACACTATGTTGGAGTCGTATGTATTTAATAGTGTAGGTAGCCGCCATGATATGGACTCACTGGCACTGAAATACCTAGGTCATAAGAATATCAGCTTTGAAGATATTGCCGGTAAAGGTAAAAAGCAGTTAACGTTTAACCAAATTGAGCTAGAAAAAGCGGCGCCTTATGCTGCTGAAGATGCGGATATAACGCTACGTCTTCACCAAGTGTTATGGCCAAAAATTGATGCCGATAGCCAATTAAAATCGGTATTCGAAGATATTGAGTTACCACTTGTCACAGTGCTTTCTGATATTGAGCGTACTGGTGTTGCAATTGATAGCAACATGCTGGAAGCTCACAGCCAACGTTTAGGTGAACGCCTGTTAGAGCTTGAGCAAGAAGCTTATGATATTGCAGGTGAAAAATTTAACTTAGGCTCACCTAAGCAACTGCAAACTATTTTGTTTGAAAAACTTGAGCTGCCTGTTATCAAGAAAACACCTAAGGGTGCACCTTCGACAGCAGAAGAAGTATTGCAAGAACTTGCTCATGATTATCCATTACCAAAAGTGATTATTGAGCACCGTGGTTTATCTAAACTTAAATCAACTTACACAGATAAACTTCCGCTAATGGTTGATGAGCGCACTAAGCGAGTGCATACCTCTTATCATCAAGCTGTAACAGCAACAGGGCGTTTAAGCTCAACGGATCCTAACTTACAGAATATTCCAATTCGTTCAGAAGAAGGCCGTCGAATTCGTGAAGCCTTTATTGCTGCACCTGGCCATAAAATTGTGGCTGCCGATTACAGCCAAATTGAATTACGTATCATGGCGCATTTATCACAAGATAAAGGCCTATTAACTGCGTTTGCGAATGGTTTAGATGTGCACAGCGCAACCGCTGCAGAAGTCTTTGGGGTTAGCCTTGAAGAGGTTACCAGCGATATGCGTCGTAAAGCGAAAGCGGTTAACTTCGGTTTAATTTATGGCATGTCGGCGTTTGGTTTATCACGTCAGTTAGATGTACCACGCCATGAAGCACAGCATTATATTGATAAATACTTCGAGCGTTTCCCAGGCGTACTTGAGTACATGGAAACAACCCGTGAAAAAGCAGCTGATAAAGGGTATGTAGAAACGATTTTTGGTCGTCGCTTACATTTACCGGAAATCAATGCCCGTAACGGCGCTCGTCGCAAAGCCGCTGAACGTGCTGCGATCAACGCACCAATGCAAGGTACTGCTGCTGATATCATCAAAAAAGCGATGCTTAAAGTTCATCAGTGGGTGAACGCGCAAGCTGAAGGTTCAGTGAAGCTGCTAATGCAAGTGCACGATGAATTAGTGTTCGAAATTAAAGAAGAGTGTGTTGACGACTATAAAGCTGAAATTTGTAAGCTAATGTCTGAAGCGGCTACTCTTGATGTGCCTCTGATTGTTGAAGCCGACAGCGGTGACAACTGGCAACAGGCACACTAATAGTCGCAAAAAATGAAAGCTGTCAGCTATCAGCCGTCAGCTTTCAGACCAAAAGTTAGCGAGTTACTAGGGGAAAGAGTAAAATTAGCGAGTTGCTTGACGCGTTAGCTAAGTCATTTAGGCTTGCTAACTTGCTAACTTGCTAACTTGCTAACTTGCTAACTCACAACTCACAACTCACAACTCACAACTCATTCCATTTAATCGTCTGGGCCTTTTAGGGTAAACACTAAATGCCTGCGCATGTCTTTTAAAATCACGCCTTTTTTCAGCATTGCGCCACTTAGGCGTTTTTGCCATTTTAATAGTTCTGGGGTCGCTGCATCGAGTGATTGCTGGTTTTCAAATTGAAAACATAATAGCAATGAGCCTGGGAATAAGTGGTATTCCACATCAAACCAGCATTGCAACATGCCTTCAAGTTCTGCACGACCTTGCTCTTCAAGGGCGTCGGCAACATTTAATACAAGGGTTTGCTGTTTTAATTGTACTTTAGAAAGCTTTTTCATTTAAAACCAAAATCGAGTCGAAAAACAGATTATACCTAAGCTTTACGCTTGGCGGAATGCATTACGCCAGTCTCGCGGTGATAAACCAAACTGAGAGCGAAAATGATGACGTAAAGTAACAGATGAGCCAAAGCCGCATTGCTCGGCTAAATGTTCTAGTGGTAAATCAGTTGACTCAAGAAGTCGCTGTGCGTGGTTTAAACGTTGATTTAACAGCCACTGCCCAACGCTCTGTCCAGTAAGCGATTGAAAGTGGCGGGTAAAGGTGCGTCGGCTCATGTGCATTTGCTCTGCGAGTGTATCAATCGTATGGTTGCTAGCTAAGTTTTCTTGCATCTGTTCAAGTAAGCTTGCTAAACGCTCATCAGCAACACTTTCGGGGACGGGTAAGGCAATAAATTGTGTCTGCCCACCAGTGCGATACGGAGCCGTTACCATCATTCTGGCAATAGCATTAGTTTGCTCGCTTCCTAAAAATTTGCGAACTAAATATAAGCAGCAATCAATAGCTGCTGCTGTTCCTGCCGATGTATAGAGCTGGTCATGTTCAAGGTAAAGTACTTGATTGTTAAGTTTCACTTTTGCAAAGCGAGCTTTAAAGTCATCGCTGTATGCCCAGTGGGTGGTTGCTTCAATATTATCTAAAAGCCCAATGTGTGCTAACGCATAAGCTCCTAAACAGAGCCCTACAATAATAGCGCCACGGCTATGAGCGTTTAGCAAACTGGTTGCTAATTCTTTAGAGGGGGCTGTTTCAGGGGATGGCCAAGACGGAATAATTATAATATCTGCCTGATCAAATTTTGTTATTGAGTGGTGAGCTTGAATATCAAACCCCGCACTTGAGGGCATTACCTGTTCACATTCGCTGCACACTGTTAAATTAAATTCTTTGATACCTGCCGAGCGAGCGCCCTCACCAAACACCATACATGGTACTGCAAGATGAAATGGGCTGATATTAGGAAATGCGAATACTGCAACATTCATGGTAAAGCCTTATTAAACACTTTGGCCCAATATTATCGATAAATGGTATTTGGGTCACTGTTTGATACGTTAAAAATTCAGCAAACTAGGGTTCAATAAAATGAAAAAGGGCTCATACAATGACAAACACAGCATTACTAATTATCGACTTACAGAATGATTATTTTGAAGATGGTGCATTTCCTTTATGGCAGGCTAAACAAGTAAAAGATCAGCTAGTAGATGTGATCAAACAAGCAACAGAACGCGGAGTTTTACCTATTCATATTCAGCATGTTGCTGATCCTTCTCAGGGGGTAGCGCCATTTTTTAATGAAGGTACAGAAGGTGTTGATATTCATCCTGATATTTTAAAAGCAGCACCAGAAGCCCCTGTGGTTGTAAAACACTATGCAGACAGCTTTCATCAGACCAATTTAGAAGATGTATTAAAGCAACATGGTATTAAAAAACTTTTGATCGCAGGCATGATGACGCAAAACTGTGTGACTCATACTGCTATCTCAGAGCAAGCTAAAGAGTACGATGTGGCAGTTATAACGGATGTGAGTACCACAGTATCTGAAATGCTACATTTAATCGCACTAAATGCGCTTGCCCCACGAGTAAAACTGTTAGACGCAAAGCAAGCCTTGCTTAGTTTGCAAAGTAGTTAATATTTGCAAAGGCCGAAATAACATCTTTGGCAAATGCAATACGGGGGTGCTTTAGTGCCCCTTTGTTCCAAACTAAGTAAATTATGTTTTCTGGGCCTTCGGGCCCTAGTTGCACAAGCTCTCCGGCTTTTATCTGATCGCGACAAAGGTAATCGGGTAATACAGAATAGCCAATACCTGAACGAATAATATTGCTAATAGCACGTATGTCCGGGCAAATAGCAATGACGTTTGAGTGGCATTTTGCGTTGAATACAGCTTCAAAGTATTGTCTTATCAAAGGCAGCTCTTCATCATAAGCAACGACATTGTAGCTTGAGAGTAAAGCTGCGGTAATGGCGCTGTCTTTGATTTCTCGGCCATGTAGACGGTTCATCACCAAAATGAGCTTTTCTTTGTCGAGCACAAGGCTATCGAATAGTGCTGGATCAGGCGCTGATGCGGCAATAGCAATATCTGCAGTACCTGATTGTAATGCTTCAAAAATACTCACCTTATTACCAATATGCAGAACAAGGTTTACATTGCCAGATTGCAGTAAGTTGGCAATTTGTGGCCCCGATACACTACTAATATATTCGGCAGGTCCTGCAATATTAACAGTGCCATGTGCGGCATCAGAACGTGCCCGTATCGACATGATCTTTTGCTCTAATATATCGATATGACCAGAAACCTGAAGTGCTAGATCATGTGCAGCGGCAGTGGGGGTAACGCCACGGGCTTTGCGCTCAAATAAAGGTTTACCAACTACAGCTTCCATTGCTTGAATGTGTGAGGTCACCGAAGGCTGAGATAAGCCTAAATTAGCCGCTGCCTTCGTAATATTTTTACAACGATAAACTTCAACAAAGGTTTTTAATTGCGTGAGATAAGACATGTAAATGTACGAGCCATAAATATTCTGATTGCTCCTCTTAATTTATCCGAATTCTACTCGCCCCGCAAACCAACTATGATGGCTGTACTTTCTTAAAGGATGAGTTATGAAAAAGATATTACAGCGACTAACGCTTGTTGCTGCATCAACTATGTCGATGTTTGCAGTGGCGGGTGAAGGCGAAGTATTGGTTATTTTATCAAGTGAAACAACCATGGACTTAGCTGACGGCCAGAGCATCGAAACAGGCTACTACCTAAATGAGTTTGGTGTGCCAGCAAAAGCATTAGTTGATGCGGGTTATGAGCTTGTACTTGCAACACCTAAAGGTAATGCGCCTCAAGTAGATAAAAAATCAGTGAGTACCGACTACTTTGATGGTAATGAAGCTAAAATGCAGAGCATTCAGCGTTTTGTAGCATCGCTACCAGATATCAAAGATACCGCAAGTCTAAGCGAAATTTTAGCGGGTGACTTAAGCCAGTATGAGGCAGTATTTATCCCAGGCGGCCATGCGCCTTTAATTGATTTAGCAAACAACCCAGAAGTGGGTGAAATTTTGCGTCACTTTAATAAGCAAGGTAAACCAACAGCGGCAATTTGCCATGGCCCAATTACGTTGTTGTCGGCACAAGTTCAGCCAAATTCTTATTATCAAGCGATAAAAGATGGCGAAAAGGCATCGGCCAATAACTGGATTTATGATGGCTATAAAATGACTATTTTTTCAGACCCTGAAGAGCGTGTTTTTGAAAGCAGTTTAGAAGGTAAAAAGCTTAAGTTTTATCCCGCTATGGCAATGGAAAACGCCGGTGGAAATATGGCATTCGCTAGTGAGTGGCAGCCAAACGTGGTTGTTGACCGCGAACTCATTACGGGGCAAAACCCGTTTTCAGATAAATTATTAGCAGAAAAGCTTTTAGAAATGTTAGCTAAGTAAATTAGCTAATTAGCAATTTAAACCTAATTTAAGGGGCATTTAAATGTTGAACTTTATTTATAAAAATCAAACCGAAATTTTGTTTGGTAAAGGTCAAATGAGTGAGATCACGTCACGTTTACCAGAAAACGCTAAAGTACTATTACTTTTTGGTGGTGGCTCAATAAAGAAAAATGGCGTATACGACCAAGCAATGAGTGCATTAGCCGATGTTGACGTGATTGAGTTTGGTGGTGTTGAACCTAACCCAACATACGAAACGCTGATGCAAGCTGTGGCAACTGCTAAAGAGCAGAATGTTAACTTTATTCTAGCTGTTGGCGGTGGCAGCGTTATTGATGGCGCTAAGTTTGTTGCAGCAGCTTATAACTTTGCAGGTGAGCCGTGGGATATCCTTGTTAAAGGTGCTGAGTTTAGTAACCCGCTTCCTATTGGTGCAGTTTTAACTTTACCTGCAACTGGCTCTGAGAGTAACGGTAACTCAGTGGTTACTAAAAAAGAGACGTCGCAAAAACGTGCTTTTTCATCACCGAGTGTGCAACCTGTTTTTGCAGTACTTGATCCTGAATATACTTTTTCGTTACCAGAGCGCCAAGTAAGTAATGGTGTTGTAGATGCGTTTGTACACGTTATTGAGCAGTACTTAACTTACCCAGTAAACGCGCCATTACAAGACCGCTTTGCAGAAGGTATTTTACAAACCTTGATCAGCGAAGGGCCTAAAGCACTAAATGAACCGCAAAACTATGATGTAAGAGCCAATGTTATGTGGTCGGCTACAATGGCACTGAATGGCTTGATTGGTCAGGGTGTACCGCAAGATTGGTCTACGCATATGATTGGTCATGAATTAACAGCCCTTTATAACCTTGATCACGCACAAACGCTGGCGATTGTTTTACCTGCGCTAATGCATGTTCAAAAAGAGCAAAAGTCTATTAAAATACAACAGCTTGGTGCGCGAGTGTTTGGTTTTAATTATAACGATGAAGCTGAGCAAATCGATAAAACGATTAAAGCAGTGCAAGACTTCTTCGAAGCAATGGCTGTGAAAACGCGCCTTGCTGATTATGACCTTGATGAACAAGCAATCGATGCGGTTGTTAAAAACTTAGAAAAGAATGAGATAACTACGCTAGGTGAACACGGTGATATTGATTTAGCGAAAGTTAAGCAAATATTAGCGCTTGCACTTTAGGGCTTAAATTTAAAGGCGTAACATGAAGTGTTACGCCTTTTTAGTGCTTAAAATCGATTTGCTAGAACTGGCTAAAGATAGCCAAAAGAGCGGTTTACTTGAGCAGTTTAATGCGTGATGAAAGAGCAATATCAGCTACGTTACCCCAATAAATAAACTAATGTAGGTGAGTGTTCACTATTTCATTGAGCGCCATGCAAAGGTCGAAGCGGCAACCACAATCGCAATAGAAATACCGAGGTAGAGGGTTTCTATTGTGCCGCCAAACTCAACGGCGTGCTCTAAAAACAGAATCACCAAAATGACAGATGTTACTTGCACTAAAGTAATTTTTAAGTCATGAAAATCTTCGATATGAAAGGCGGCCAAAAACTGGCTACTCTTTGTGGTTGCAGGCGAAATGAATAGCCGGTACAGGCTGATGGTAATAACTTGAAGAGTAATGCCAATCAGTAATAAGTCGAGAATTTTTAAAAGCTCGACTATCATCTCTTTCCCTCCCTTAGCAGAGTCAGGCAACGATATAAGAGTCGTTTTAACAACATTAAAAACGATGTTCACACAGGTTATATAAACAAGTAATGACGAAATTGCTGTAGTGATAATCGCGATGATGACTAAAAACCGGCTATTTTGAAAAAGGCGCTCCATATCAGCTCACATATATAAATTTCTTTGTTATAAGAAGCTTAGCTGGTTTTTGATTAAATACAGCACGTTCATTAGCTAAGGGGGCTTAACTTATTAGTTCTTTAAGTATTTACGTGCGAGCTCTGGTTGTGTATAAGTTTAAGGAACAAAAAGGTTGCTTCTATTAAGCATTAATACAAAAGGGATTTTTATGGGCTCGATGGCTAAGCACTCACTCGAACTGGATTTAAATGATAAAAAATGGTTTCGATATGCTGCCTTTAAAGAAAAATCGTCACTAACTGAAGAGTCAATAACAGAACTAGAATCTCTCCCAGGCTTAGCGACGTTATCTGGGTGGGCCGAAGTGTTTTTTGCGCTTATGGTATGCGCAATTTCGCTATCTAGTTTTTATTTAGTAGATGCTTTTAACCCATGGCTGGCTTTTTTAGTTTGTCTTACAAGTTTTTTGGTCGTGTTTATTACCAAGCGCATCATGACTTACAAGAAGTATGGCTTTGGTTCTAAATGGGCAATGAGCATAAGCAAGGATGAGCTCAAAATTGATAAATTGACTTTTAAAGAGCACCAAAATCACACTCTCACCATTGCTAAAAACGAAATCGCAGAGGTTTTGTTTCACTACACGATGGATCTAAAACGCAAACGAAAGTTTGGCGAACCACGAATTAGATTACCCACTTTGCATGTATGTGAAATTCACTTAAAAAATGGCGATACCCATGAAATTGACGGGATGCGGGTAGGGCTTTTTAACGTGTTATATTTAATGGTTTTTCATGGCTACCCATTAAGCTTTAAAGGCACTTTTGCTGGTGGCGCAAGGAATGCCTTAATTCTGTTACTAAGGATGTTTGCCCTATCGGCAATTGCAAGTGCGCTCAGTATGCTTTTCATTAATTTAAAGCCTTGAGCAGTTGTAGCGTGTTCTTGAATGAAATAGCGCCTATTAGAATTAATAGACGCAGTTGGTATGCTCGTATTAAGCAATAAAGTCGAGGGTTACAAGTAGCCGTTTTTCTCCAGCAGCGAGTGCTGGTGAGCGGTGCACAAGGCCTTTGCCTTCGTTATCTTGCCAAGTTTCGCCTTTTAATAGAGCTACATCACCCACATTAAGAGAGTGAATTTTGGAATTTGCTGTCATTAACCCTGATTCTTCATCACTTAATCCTTGGTGACCTGCACCAAGTTTAGTGCGATCAAGTCCTGCATTTTGCAACCACTGTGAGCCACTACCACAATAGGTGCTGACTAACCGACAAGGAACTCTGTCAACATGAAAACGTGGGCACATGGCACGTTCAAGTACTCTTAGGCGCAATCCGGTGCGCTTTAACTCAAATAAATAACAAAACATATCAACAAGCTGAGCGAGGTCGGCTTTAAGCTCTTCTGCTTGAGGTAGTTTTTCAAGGGCCTTATTTATGTCAGCCACAATGGTATTTTGATTGATCACAGCGTTAATACTGAGTTCTGGGTTAGCTGTAATACTCTCAGCTACTTCTGATTGCAGCTGTTCAGTTAAGCTGCGTTGCCAAATTGCAATGTTATGCTCAGGTTTATAAATTTGTGAAAACACCACAGGGCTTAGCGCTGTTGCTGCCGCTGATGGTAGGTTATCAGTGTCATGTTCTAATGCGTAAGCTGTCATTATGCTTCCTCCCAAACAGGAAATGGATCGGGCAGGGTTTGCCAAAGCGCTTTGCCTGCTAATAGTTCATCGTCGCTAAGTAAGCATTTATCGAGAGCTTGAATGATCGCTGCTTGATTGAGGTTTTGACCAATAAAAACCAGCTCTTGGCGCATATCACCAAAGGGTTCTTGCCATACTTGGTTAATTGAATCTAAGTAGTCGCTATCAGTTGGCCACTGATCTTTCGGTAAGGCTTTCCAAAATATCCCGCCAAAACCATAGCGGGCTATGCCGCCTGCTTGATTCCATTGGCAGGCAAATTGCGGTCGAGAGGCTAACCAAAAGTAGCCCTTGGAGCGAAGCAATTTGCCTTCGCGTTGATTGTTATGAATAAAGTTATAAAATTTTTCAGGGTGAAAAGGGCGGCGGGCCTCGTAAGTAAAGCTGCTAATACCGTATTCTTCGGTTTCTGGGGTATGCTCGCCGCGCAGCTCTTTTAGCCAGCCAGGTGCTTGCTGAGCTTTTTCAAAGTTAAACAGGCCCGTGCCCAAAATTGTGTTGATATCAACTTTGCCATTCTCAATAGCAATAAGCTCTGCAGAGGTATTTAATGAACTTAAAATGGCTTTTAAACTCTCAAGCTCATCGGCGCTAATTAAGTCTGTTTTACTAATTAAAATGACATCAGCAAACTCAACTTGATCAATGAGTAGGTCGGCCACGCTTCGCTCATCTTCATCACCTAAATGCTCGTTGGTTTCTTGTAAAAATTTGGCTTCGTTAAAGTCGTTTAAAAAGTTAACGGCATCAACGACCGTGACCATGGTATCAAGTCTTGCAACATAAGAAAGTGACACGCCATCTTCATCGGCAAAGGTAAATGTTTCGGCAACCGGAAGGGGCTCTGAAATCCCGGTTGACTCAATAACCAAATAATCAAATTGGCCTGTTTGCGCTAAAGCGCGTACTTCAATGAGTAAGTCTTCACGCAGTGTGCAGCAGATACAACCATTACTCATTTCTACTAGTTTTTCTTCGCCGCGGCTCAGCGAAACATCGTTTTTAACTGTTGCTGCATCGATGTTTATTTCGCTCATATCATTGACGATTACAGCCACTTTTTTGTCTTCACGGTTATTTAAAATATGGCTGAGCACAGTGGTTTTACCTGCACCTAAAAAGCCAGAGAGCACGGTGACGGGAAGTTTGCTCATGGTAGTGACCCTTAATTAGATTAAACAAAATATGGTAAATGTTTTGTTATAATATATCAATAAAGGGGCGGTTAGGAATAGTTGTTATGTATTATTGCAAGATAAAGGTTAACGATAGTGAAGTGTAATACGCTATCGCATTGCTTTTTATTAGTGAAAGCTGAGCTTTGCTGTGTGCTTACCTAAAAATACGAAGTTAATAAATGCCGAATGTTGAGTGTATTTTATGGTGGGGAGGGTAAATCTAAAGTAGGAGGTTTAGATTGTTTTAGTTAGAAAAAATTACACAAATTGTGTAATAAGTTTATTTACATGTTATTTAATTTAATTTTAACTTGTTGATATTGTTGGTTTTAATTTTTGGCTTTTTACTTGCTACTAGTTTTCCTAAATTTACGTAATAACAATTTAACGAGTTTAAAATAAAGGGAAACTTATGCCGGAGTCATTTAAATATTCAGGTCAAAAGGGGCATGGTGGTGAGCTACATCAACATGCAAATAATCAGTATTCAACAATGACTACAGCACAAGGCTGTCCTGTTAGTGATAATCAAAATTCCTTGTCAGCAGGGAAGCGTGGTCCAACATTAATGGAGGACCATATTTTTCGTGAAAAAATGTTTCATTTCGATCATGAGCGTATTCCTGAGAGGGTTGTGCATGCTAGAGGTTATGGGGCACACGGTTACTTTGAAACTTACGAAACACTTGAAGAGCTGACATGCGCGGATATATTTCAACGAAAAGGCGAGAAAACACCTGTATTCACTCGGTTTTCAACGGTAGCTGGTAGCAAGGGCTCGCCTGATTTAGCAAGGGATGTGCGCGGATTTGCTGTTAAATTTTATACAAAAGAGGGAAACTGGGATTTAGTTGGTAATAACATTCCTGTGTTTTTTATCCAAGATGCGATGAAATTCCCAGACTTGATCCATAGCGCTAAAGCTGAGCCTGATCGTGGTTTTCCGCAAGCTCAAACGGCTCATGATAATTTTTGGGACTTTATTAGCTTATCGCCTGAATCTATGCATATGGTCATGTGGGCGATGTCTGATAGAGCTATTCCACGTTCATTACGCTTTATTGAAGGATTTGGCGTTCACACATTTAAGTTTATCAATAAAAATGGTGAGCAAAAGTACGTTAAATTCCATTGGAAACCTAAATCAGGCATGCAATCAGTGGTTTGGAATGAAGCTGTTAAAATTAATGGAGCAGATCCTGACTTTCATCGCCGTGATATGTGGGAATCAATTCAAAATGGCGATTACCCTGAGTGGGAACTTGGCGTACAGGTATTTGACCAAGCTTTTGCCGATGACTTTGAGTTTGATGTATTTGATGCCACAAAGCTTATCCCTGAAGAGCAAGTACCCGTTAAGATCATTGGTCGAATGGTTTTAGATAGAGTGGTTGATAATTTTTTTGCAGAAACCGAGCAGGTTGCTTTTTGCACACAAAACATAGTTCCCGGAATCGATTTTACACCAGATCCACTATTACAAGGGCGTAACTTCTCATATTTAGATACTCAAACAAAGCGATTAGGAGGGCCAAATTTCACTCATATCCCTATTAATGCACCTAAATGTCCAATGCACCACTTTCACCAAGATGGTCACATGGCAATGCATAACCCCAAAGGAAGAGTAAATTATGAGCCAAACTCTTGGCAAAGTGATGAAAACAATCCAAGAGAATGTCCTGTTCATGGCTTTAAAAGCTCTGATGATGAAGCGCAAGGTAGCAAGCTAAGGTATCGATCAGAAACCTTCAGTGATCATTACAGCCAAGCTAGGCAGTTTTATCTAAGTCAAACTAAGATAGAGCAATCACATATCCAGGACGCATTGATTTTTGAACTGTCAAAAGTGGAACATTTAGCTATTAGGGAGCGTGTGGTGTCTCATTTACTAAATATTGATAGCGAATTAGCTAAGTTAGTGGCCGCTGGTTTGGGTTTGCAAACAATGCCTGAACCTGCTGAGGCTGCACTAAAAACTCGCCAAGATTTACCTGTATCTGATGCACTGAGTATTCAAAAAAGTGCTTTGGCTACTTTTGAGGGAAGGAAGCTCGGTATTCTCGTTAGTGATGGCTTTGACGATCAGCTATTTAATTCATTAGTTAGCGAACTAAACGAGCAAGGTGCGAACTTTGAAGTCATTGCAGCCCAGATCGGTGGAGCGAAAAGCTCTACTGGTGTTCACCTTGGAGCAGAGCAAGTTATTAACGGCGGCCCTTCTGTTTTATATGATGCAGTTGTTTTACTGACATCAGAGGAAGGTGCTAAAGAGTTAATTAAAATTCCAGAGGCGAGAGATTTCGTTTCTGATGCGTACTCACACAAAAAATTTATTGGTTTTACTGAAAGCTCAATGGCGTTGTTAAAAGCTGTTGGCTTAAATGAAGACCAAGACGACGGCATCATTAACCTAGAAACGTGCAAGGCATGTGACTTTCTTCAGACACTAAAACAACTTCGTTATTGGCAACGATAACTCATCTTTCAAGGCGAGGGCTACTCGCCTTGAGTAATAATTATAGTGAGAAGGTGCAGTGAAATTAATTTATGTTGATGATAATTTGCCCGGTATTACTCGAAAAAGTCACTCTAAATGTTGGCTTTACTACGACCCAACAGGTAAGCGGATTAATGATAAAAGTGAAATCGCCCGTTTAGATGCACTAGCATTCCCTCCTGCATACAAAGATGTTTGGTTTTGTCCTGAAGAAAATGGCCATATTTTAGCAACTGGTTACGATACAAAAGGGAGAAAACAATACCTTTATCACCCAGATTTTAGAGAGCAGCAGGAGCTAAAAAAGTTCGAAGTGTGTGAGCTTTTCGGAAATAAATTACCCTTACTTAGGGCAAAGTTAGCTGAATATTTAGAAGGTAATACACTTGATTATCAAAGGACAATAGCTGCAGTTGTAAGATTGATGGATTTAGGCTCTTTAAGGATAGGGTCTAAACGTAACGCGAAAGAAAATAATAGTTTTGGAGCGACAACCTTACGTCGCCGCCATGCGAAGATAACAGGGAAAAATATTCGCTTAGAATATAAAGCTAAATCTGGCAAAGTGAGAGAGGTTAACCTTACAGATCGCGTTTTGAGCTCCATTATTAAAGAGTTGCAAGATTTACCCGGACAAAACCTGTTTCAATACAAAGAGGATGGTGAATGTATTCCCGTGACCTCACGTGAAGTTAATCAATTTATCCAGCATGTAATGGGAGAGGAGTTTAGTGCAAAACACTTTAGAACCTGGCGTGCAAGTGTTTTAGCATTCGAAGCTTTTTATAATGCAAAGAAAAAGCTCCCTTTGTGCGACATGCTAGAAACGGTATCGAGCCATTTGGGTAATACGCCAACGATAGCCCGTAATTCTTATATTCAACCGGCGCTTATTGATTTATGTAAAAAGGATGAAAACAACCAGGTTGGTTTAAGAAAGCAGTTAAAACTGCCCCGTAAAACGAAGTATTTGAATAGATACGAGCGAGGACTTCTACTCTTTCTCGGCCAGTAGATATGTCTATTTCTGGTAGTCAAGAAATACCAATTCCTGATAGCAACAATGACAGAATAAGTAAGACTATTTGGCAGTGTACTAATCGGTACAACTAGTTTAACTTTTTGCTAAATAACTGCTCATTAAGGATTTATATGCGCTTAGCCAAACTGTTGTTAGCATTTTCTATTACTTGTTTACCTTATACGTTATCGGCAAAAGAGCCATTAGCACCAAAGCTCCCAGAGGCTATACAAGAAATTTACCCTACAGTAATGAACCAACATATTTGGGTTGCAGGGGGGATCTCTACCGAGCTGCCAGCATCAGCGGGTAAGATGACAGCAAAAGTCCATTATTGGTCACCTAAGTATGCTAGTTGGCAATCAGCACCTAGTTTGCCTGAAGGGCGTCATCACACGTATTTAATCGCAGTAGAAAACAGATTATTTGCCTTTGGTGGTTTTGTTAATACACAAGGCCAGTGGACCAATAGCCGTGATGTGTTAATGCTAGATAAAGGCGCCAAAGCATGGCAAAAGGTGGCGAGTTTGCCTTTTGCGTTGAGTGAAACTGTGGGCGCAGTGCTTAATGGTAAAGTACATTTAGCTGGTGGCCGTAGCCCGAATAGTGAGAAAAATGGGCAATGGCAACATAGTTTAGATGTGAGTGCGCATTTAGTCTTTGATCCTAAAAACTTCACCTTCAAAGAAGCCGCGGCTTTACCTTCAGCTAGAAACAGTGCAGCGAGTGCACAAGTAAACGGCCGTTGGTTTGTGTTAGGTGGCAGAACCGTTGGCGGCGAGCCTATCACTGACATGCTCGAATACTTACCCGAAACAGACACTTGGCAAGCACATGCAGCACTCCCTAAAGCACGAGCAGGGCATGCGGCGGCAGTTATTGATAATGCTATCACTGTGTTTGGCGGTGAACATAGCCAAGGAGTTGACCGTGAGGTTTTTAGTTATGATTTAACCAAGCAGCAATGGCGCAAAACTTTCGAATGGCAAACACCTCGCCACGGTTTAGGGGCGGTTACATTAAACGGCGAAATTTGGCTATTGGGTGGTGCCACAAAGGTAGGGCTTTCTGAAACGAGCCGTGAAGTTAATAATGCAAATGTGCTGTTTGAAGGTATGAAAGGTTTATGATTACTGTCTGTTAAAAATAATGTTATATTTGTGTTTTTACTTAAAAGTAATAAAATAATACAAATTAAAATTTAACGATCAGGTTTCAAGATGACATTACAAACAAATAGTCCGTTAGTAGAGCAGCGTGCCGATCCGTTTGTGCATAAGCACAGCGATGGTTTTTATTATTTTACAGGTTCTGTACCAACTTATGATCGCATTGAACTTCGTAAGTCTGCGACATTAGAGGGCTTAAAAGACGCTGAAACCTTTGATATTTGGTTTAAACATGACAGCGGCCCGATGAGCCGTCATATCTGGGCACCTGAAATTCATTACCTAGATGGCAAATGGTATATCTACTTTGCTGCCAGTGAAGAAGATGATATTTGGGCATTACGTCCGTATGTGCTTGAGTGTAAAGGCCAAGATCCGCTAAATGATGAGTGGGTTGAACTTGGCATGATGCAAGCCGCTGAGGGCGATGAAAAGTCGTTCACCGATTTTTCTTTAGATGCCACTATTTTTGAAAATAACGGTAAGCGTTACTTCTGCTGGGCAGAGAAAACTGGCGGCCAATTTGCTGCATCAAACCTGTATTTAGCTGAGATGGAGTCACCTATTAAGCTAAAAACAGCGCAGTTTATGCTGACTACACCTGATTACGATTGGGAACGTGTCGACTTTTGGGTAAATGAAGGCCCGGCAGTACTTAAAAATAACGGTAAAATCTTTATTGCTTTCTCTGCAAGCGCAACAGGTGCATGTTACTGCATGGGCTATATGGAAGCCGATGAAAACAGCGATTTACTTGATCGTAATTCGTGGACTAAAACACGTATGCCAGTGCTTGAAACAAGTGTTGAAAAGAAAATTTTCGGCCCAGGTCATAACTGTTTTACAGTAGCTGAAGATGGTGAAACACCACTGTGTATTTACCATGCTCGTGACTATGAGCACGCAGTTGGTGAACCAAGTGTGGTCCCAAAAACAGACACCCGTCCACTTGAAGAGATTGTAAAAGATCCGCTTTACGATCCAAACCGCCATGCTCGTGTTATGGAAGTGAAGTACGACGAAAATGGTCGTCCGCTATTTGAACTGTATTAATTTTATAGTGACGTAAATTAACTTCATAAAGCCACCAGCTTAGGTGGCTTTATTGTATGAGAGTTAGTTAGCCAACAATAGCTGGGTACCAGTTTGCCAAAGTCACCCCAAATAAGCCGATTAAGAACACGATTGATATTAGCGTCATTAAACAGGCAGTGCCGATAGTGATAAACGTAATATTTGTACGAGCTGCATAGCGAACAAGTTCGGCTATTAAAAGTGGTACTAAGTAAGAGCAAAGGCTAACAGCAAGCACGGCAGGCCCAGTGAATGTGGCGGTATCAACGCCTAAGGTGCCAAATACTAAAAACCATGCAAATATCAATAATCTAAAAAACAACACACCATTAGCCGCAAGATATAACCGTATAGCCCACCTTTGATGAGCATTGAAGTTACGAGCCCGTGCTGTTTTCACTGCAAATATACTTGATACAATAACCACTAAGCCGCCAAACATTGTCAGTGCATGCATCAGTGTATTACCAACGGTGCCCCTTACTATCATTAAATACATGCCAGCAAATGAAATACAGCAAACTAAAACAACAAATACACGACCATTGTAGCGATGGAATGCGCTGTATTTTGTCCTCAGTTTTTCAATGAGTTGTAAGCTTCCGCCAAGGATCATCACTACCGCAAATAATACATGCACTGCATACATCAAATTCCCTGTGGCATCATTAGCAACATAGGCGGTGTTATTAAGTCGGTTCCAACCTGATAGACCTGTAGTTAACCCTGTCATTCCATAACCAAGAATGAGATAAACTACAAAGCAAGTTTGCGCCATTAGCAGGCTAATAAACCAAAGCTTTTTACTGTATTCGAGCGCTTTTAAAGGTGTGATTTTGCTATCTTTGTTAAACATCATCAATTCCATTACATTTTTCTAATACCGCTAATATAAAGGGCTAGAGCAAGATTTCTTCTCAAATTCGAAATTTGATCAATGAAATATTGTGTTTGTTTTTGAGAGCTCACACAGAGTTTGACATATTCACTAACAAACTCTTTTTGCTATGTTGATCTTGAAAAAGTAAACTTATCTGATTGGTAAATAATTCATCAAACTCCCAATTTAAGGTATGTAGAGTTATGCAAAATACTTCCCCTTATTACTTACTCGTTTTTGTTTGTATGGGGCTCATGCTGCTAAATGGTATGAAAAAAGAGAAGCAGCTTATTCATTATCTGTTTGCAGTATTTTGCGGTTCGCTTTGCATGGTTGGGGTGCAAAAAATCAGTGCACCAACTATTGGTGTTTACAGTTATTTAATTGGCTTATTTACCTGCGCAACCTGTAATATGTCTTGGCTTATATCACGCACTTTGTTTCGTAAGCATAAGCCTATTGCTTCGGTACATATTGTCGTGGCAGTTGCTATTGCTGGTTTAATTATGTTTAACCAAACTTGGCATTATTTGGTGAGTATTGATGTGCAAGTTTTCCCTGATAGCCAATTCATGTGGCGTTTAAAGCAAGGTATGGCCGAAATAACGGTGTTGCTATCTTCGAGTATTTTGGTGCTCTCTTTTTGGGAAGCATTACGAGGCTATAAAGAGAAAACACAAACGCAAAAGTTGCAGGCAAATATTTTTGCTAGTTGCTACTTTTTAGCGGTATTTAATGCCAGCATACTGCCTAAATTTTTATTCAGTGAAAGCGAATTTCAACAATTTGAGCCGCTTATAATTGCCTCATCAGCATTGTTGATTGTACTTGCAATGCAGTTAGTGATGTTTTTGCAAAAACGTGCCCACAACACAGTGCCTGAAGCTATTGATAGTAAAGTGGTGAACTCTGAAAAGGTAATGAAAGCTACCCATCAGGCTGAACAATCTGAAAATAAAGAGGTAGAGCCTGAGCTTATTACTGGCATAGAAGCACTCATCAATAAGCAGGTTTATTTGCAAACTAATTTGAAAATTTCTGATTTTGCTCAAGCATTAGCAGTACCTGAGTATAAGATCAGCCGGGCTATTCGTTATCATTTTAAAGCCGCAAATTTTAATTTGTTTATTAATCAGTATCGAATACAGCATGCGCAAGGGCTGTTATTAAAAGATGAAGCAAGTCATTGGAGTATACTCAGTATTGCAATGGAAAGTGGCTTTTCTTCGCTTGCTACCTTTAACCGTGTGTTTAAAAGTATCGTTGGGGTTAACCCAAATGAGTTTCGTAAGCAAAACAACTCATTAGTAGAACAAAAAATCATAGAGCTTACTGACTAGAAATTACAGCTGCTTTTGCATTAAATGCTCTGCAATGACCTCAAACATGGTTTGCACTTCAATTGGCTTGGCTATATAGCCTTGCATTCCTGATTCTTTCGCTTTTGTAAGGTCGGCTTCCATAGTGTTGGCGGTCATGGCGATAATAGGGATATGGGCAAACTTTGATTGCTGTTTAATTTTATTCGCTGCGGTATAACCATCCATTTTTGGCATTTGGCAGTCCATCAAAATACAATCGAAAGATTCTTTTTCGACAGCTTCAATCGCTGCTATGCCATCTTCGGCAATATCAACCACAAAGCCATTTGAGCGTAGTATTTGCGATGCAACTTGTTGGTTAAGCGGGTTGTCTTCAACTAGCAGTATTCTTGAGCCCGCAAGCTTTTTAAAGCATGTGTTGTCGACTCTGGTCTCTTTTTTCGTAGCGATACCCATCACATGCTCGAGGGTTTTCAATAGGTTCCCTTTAATAATCGGCTTTAATAATATTTCTTCAACGGTTTTATCTAGCGTACTTAGCGTGTCTTTAACTTCTTGGTTTTCATAAGAAGCGAGGATAATGGTTTTTTTAATGTCGATAGAAAGCTGCTTTTTGAGGTTCTCTAGAATGTTATTTTGTTTGCAGTTTAATACGTGCCAGTCTAAAAAAATAAAGTCGTAGTTGTGACTAATATCAGCGTTAGAAAGCTTTTCATCCATGCAATCAATCGTCTGTACATTGATGTCTAATGCATTGAGCGTGGTATTTAAAATAGCTTCAGGTTGGTCGCTTTGCTCAATAATAAGAGCGCGTTTATGTTTGAAAATATCTGTGTCGTGGCAGCTTTGCATAACCGATAGCGAAAATAACACATCAAAACTGAAGCTACTCCCTTTGTCTAATTGGCTTTTAACCTCAATATGACCTCCCATAAGCTCGATAATTTTTTTACTGATAACAAGACCAAGACCTGTGCCACCAAATTTACGAGTTGTTGAAACATCGGCTTGTGAAAAAGGCTTAAACACACTATTAACTTGCTCTTCAGACATACCAATGCCTTGGTCAATGACCTGAAAATTAATACAAATAGAGGTATCGGTTTGTGATTTTTTTGTCAGTTTCAGCGTGACATCTTGCTGGTTTGAAAACTTAATGGCATTGCTCAGTAAATTTAATAAAACTTGATTAAGCCTAAGAGCGTCACCGATTAAAAACTCTGGAATGTCATCATCAATATCAAAAATGACTTCGATGTTATTTTTCTCAATTAAACTACTGGCTAAATTAGCGAGGTTCGCAAGAAAGTCATTTAAGTTAAAATCACTGTTTTCAAGTTCAAGCTTGTTGGCTTCTATTTTAGAAAAATCGAGAATGTCATTAATAATCCCAAGCAGTGATTTGGCCGAAAGCTGAATTTTTTCAACGTAATCATATTGTTTATCGGTTAATTCAGTATCAAGGGCGAGGTGTGCCATGCCCAAAATTGCATTCATAGGGGTGCGGATTTCATGGCTCATATTGGCTAAAAACATTGATTTAGCTTGATTGGCGGCATCGGCCAACTCTTTTGCTTTATTTAAATCTTGTGTGCGAAGAATAACTTCTTTTTCTAGATTTTCGGCCGCATGTTTTAGCGTCATATTGGCTTCATATAACTCTAAAGACTTCTGTTCTAACAGGGCTTCGGCTTGTTTTCGAGCCTGGCGCTCTCGTTCTATTCTACGTTTGTAGAGTTCTTCATCCACACTAATCTTCTTTTGTTAAAGTAAAGGTTGCCGACATATGATCAGCGCTTATATCCTTTTTAATCGTAATTTTTTCATTAAATTTTTCACATGCACCTTCAATTAATCCACCTGCTAAACAGGCGAAAGGGTTTCCAGAGCGATAGAACATTTGCATTTTGCGCTCACTAATACGTTTTGTTTCAAAGCTTGGTAACTCAGCATCGCTATAAAGCTTTTTAACTTCTACATGAACATGGCGGTCGATGGTATCTAAAAAGTCAAACGTAGTTGAAACACTGGTGAAAAAGTGAGGAAAAAGGATAAAAAAACGATTTAATAAATACTTACCATAGTGCGTGGCTAATTGTTCTGCAGGCGTATTGACGTGCTTACTTAACGAAGTAATAAGCATGATCATTTCAGCGTTGTCGTAATTACCAACACTGGTATAGGCCCCATTTGAAGCAAGTGAGTTTTCTTCAATGATTTTGTCTGCCACTTCATAAGAAAATTCATTTTCGACCATGTCTAAAAACTCGGTAAAGACGATACCTTTCATACAGTAGCCCTTCAAAATTTCATACTAAAAGTTTAGATATAAACAGGGATTTTACAATTTATCAGTCACCAACTTTAGTAGAGGTTCTGCCTTTATGAGACTGATTTATTAAAGCTTGGCAAGCAAACTGAGTAAACGTGGTTATACTTTTTAATACTAATGTACTTTTTATTCTGCTTGGTTTGGTATTTTATGGTGATTGGTGCGAGGCTCAAAAAACGCTTATTACTTGCTTTCACCGCGGCGTGCTTTGCTATTTTGTTGGCGCAAACAATTATTCGGCATTTTTGGATATTGCCAACTTTTGAAGCGATGACAAAACAAAATGATCGGATTGATATTCAGCGCGTGGAGTCACAACTTCAGCAAGAGGTTGATGCGCTGTCAAAAATGGTCTTTGACAGCGCTGCTTGGGATACCATGTATGAAGCTGCACAGCAACGTGATACCCAGTGGTTTAATAGTGACTATGTTATTGCAGACGCACTACAGCGGTTAGACGTAAATGGTTGGTATTTATATGATACACAGGCAAATATTATTGGCGGTGGCAGCTTTAATAGTGATTATCAGCCTTACTCACCAACGGTTTTAGAAAGCCCCAATTTGTTGATAAAAAACGACCTAATAATCTTATCTGGCGATATAGACAATAGCCAATCTGAGTTAACTCATAAAGTCCGGTTTATTACCATAGATAAAACGCCTGCCGTCACCGTCGCTTACAATGTAACGAAGTCCGATGGCACTGGTGAATTTGTGGCGACATTATTGCTTTGGAGCTTTATTGATGAAGACTTTGTCGAAAATCTAACACCAGGGTTAGCAAATGATATTAGCTTTTATGGCATTGATGAAGCACCTAAATATAGGGATCATCTAATTAGGGTGTTTGGTGAGAAAAGGAGAGCAGTCGAGACGACTCAACACAATCGACGGCTTTACTTAGGAGTCAATGATCAAGCAGGAGACTTACTATTTGTGCTATCTATCGCATCCCGTGAACGAACTTACGACCGAAGCTTGTTTGATAGCTCTTTAATTACCGGTTTATTGATATCTGGATCTGTGTTTATTTTGTTTTATTTATATATAAATCAACAGGTTTTAAGGCCACTCAGAAAGCTTTATACATTGGTGAATTCAGCAATCAGTAATAACGATTTTAGCGCTCGGGAAGAGTATTTTGGTAATAACGAATTGCACCAACTCGGGCGAGGTATGAATGAGTTATTTACTTTGATAGAAAATCAACGTGATGAAATACTAGAGCGCCACCAGAAGTTAAAACATATCAGTTACACCGATTCAATGACGATGCTTGCCAATCGTCGGGCATTAGATAAACATTTTGCGAAGCTTGCCAGCGATGCAGATTTAGCATCGCAACCTATCTCAATGATTGTCGCCGATATCGATCATTTTAAACTCTACAATGACTTTTATGGGCATGATCAAGGTGACAAAGCGCTCTGTGAGGTCGCCAATCTTCTTAAAGAAAACACCCAGCCAAGTAATCACTTTGTTGCTCGGTATGGCGGCGAAGAATTTGTTATTGTGCTCAGCAATACCGATAAGCATCAGGCACTCAAAGTGGCTGAAACGCTACGAAACGCCGTTGCATCAGCTCACATAACTCACCAAGGCCGTGCAGACTTAAGCTATGTTACCTTATCGATAGGTATTGCCAGTAAGGCTGCTAATGAGGCGTTTGATTCAGATAGCTTGTTTAAAATAGCAGATGACGCGCTTTATAAAGCGAAAAAGCAAGGTCGAAATTGCTGCGTTGTTGGGTAATTTTTAACATTTGTTTACATAAAATAAACATAAATAGGTGTTTTTAGGTACGTATAAATTAAACTATCTCTTTAATAATGTAATTTTATATTACAAATGTAATAAAGGAGATAGTCTTGAAGATTTTAAACCAAACTAAACTGTTAGCATTATGCCTACTAGCAGTTGCGTGTTTTGCTCAGAGTGCTGTTCATGCACAACAGTGTAGTGCTATGCCTGAATCTGGCACTGTATATTCCATTATTAATAGAGGCTCTGGCCTTGCACTTGATGTAAATACCAGTGATTCTAGCTCAGCCCCGAATATTATTAGCTACGAATACTGGGGTGGAAATAACCAAAAGTTTCAGCTTATTCAAGAAGCAGATGGCTATTGGATTATACGCTCTAAATTTAACAATAAAGTTATTGATGTGTTGAACTCATCGCAATCAAATGGTGCAAATATAATTGCTTATGATGATTGGCAAGGGGCTAATCAACGTTGGTTGTTAAAAGCATCTTCATCGGGCGGCTTTAATATCGTCAATAAGTTAACTGGTAAATCTTTGACAGTTGCAGGCTCAAATAATACTGCAAATGTTTATCAAAATGATGATGCTGGGATCAGTTCACAAAGATGGTTTATTAATCCAGTAAATGGCGAC
This sequence comes from Pseudoalteromonas sp. P1-8, assembly GCF_001399985.1. Classification (NCBI taxonomy): domain Bacteria; kingdom Pseudomonadati; phylum Pseudomonadota; class Gammaproteobacteria; order Alteromonadales; family Pseudoalteromonadaceae; genus Pseudoalteromonas; species Pseudoalteromonas sp. P1-8. Next base: position 252,747 of record NZ_LJSO01000005.1, on the reverse strand, counting down.
TGTGGGACTACCGGAACCACTCCCAGTGACTTAATAGGCTTTGCATCTCAAGCAGGTCAAGATGGATTGAGCACAACGACCGGTGGTGGTAATAACACTGCCATCACAGTATATAGCTGTGATGATTTAAGTACTGCATTAAGTTCTGGCTCTGCTGCGGTTATTCAAGTTCCTGATAACACAGTGATTGATTGTCGAACCGCCAATAGAACGGTACCAGCTTGTCCACTTGATTGTGGTCAATGGGGAGATTACGGTAAGACGTGGTACAGAATTCCCGTTGGTAATCAAAGTTGTAGTGAGTTGGGAAGCAGCTCAAACTCAACCGTGAATGTTACCCGAAATGATAGACGTATCATTGTGCAATCAAATAAAACGCTGCAAGGGTTGGGTAAAAACTCGAAAATAATCGGTGCCAGCCTCGTCATCAGTAAGCAACGAAATATTATTATTAAGAACATTATGCTTGAGGATATTAACCCTGCGCTTGTTGAAGCAGGTGATGCTATTTCAATAGATGATAGCAGTCATGTATGGGTTGATCACATGGCATTTAATAAAATAAGTGATGGATATATTGATGTCGACAATAGTCAAAACGTTACTTTAAGTTGGAACCGTTTTTATGGATATAACCCTCAAGTTTGCGCTAACCAGCATTGGTATACCCATTTATTTAGAAACTCTCAAATAACAGCGCATCACAATTTTTGGGATACAGCTGCAGGGCGAAACCCTAAAGTAGACGGCTATAACTCTCGTGTGCATATGTTTAATAATTACTGGAAGAACATTACTTATTTTTCAATTAGTGCGGGGAATGGCGCAGAGGTTTTAGTGGAAAATAATTACTTTGAAAATTCAGCGAAACCTCACTGGAATCAAGGCTCTGGTTATTTTAGTGCCTCAGGAAATGTTTACACTGGAAGTTCTGCAACTGATCAATATCGTGATAGCGGGGCAACAGTATTCGGTGATATTCAACTTTACCCATATCGATTAGATGATCCAAGTTCTTTGGGCAGTAAAGTGAATGGCGGAACAGGTCCACAATAAGTATCAATTGTGAATTGGAAAAAGCTCAGCTATTGCTTTATAGCTGAGCTTAACGCTTTAAATTGCAACCAAGCTCTGCTCAAGCATTGCTTTAATTTGCTTAACAATTTTCGCTTCTGTTTCTGGCTCAAATTGTTGAATACGTGGGGTGTGAATATGCCCCGTTGGGATGTCTGAATTAAGCTCATCACGCAGGCGAATACTACGGTACGAGATTTCATTAGATAAGTAGCCTCCGCCACCACCTTTTACTGCAATCGCACCTTCTAACTCTTTAAGTGATTTTGGCTCAAATGCTTTTTCAAGCGTAACGACTTTATGATTGTCGTTGATTGGGAATGGCCCTTTGGCTTGTTGCATTTGCTTAACTGGTAAGCTGAACGTTACAAACTCATTGCCCGGAAGAGGGCGGTCGTTAAGGCTCGAAATTTTCGGTGCAGTTGCTGTGCCGCCATACACAATATTGGCGTTATCGGGCGCCGTTACACTGCGGCGTTTACCCGGAAAGCGTTCAAGGTCAAAGTCTTTGCTGCCCATACTGATAGTGGCAATCATATCGACATTGTTAAGTGCATAATATGGCGCAAGTAATGATTCGATAATACCCTGGTCAAAGTCTTCGTAGCGCACTGGCACCATCACCGTATTGATCTCGGCGCTAATGCCATTGTAATTAATTACTTGGCCATCAAGTAATAATGCTGCAACACCGGATGGGTTACTTTGATTAATATTTCTATCTAATAAGAATGGATCAAAACCTGTAATTAAAATGCGTTTGTCGGTTTTTTTACTGTAATCAAGGTCGGTGCGGCCACGGCTGCCATTTTCGAGCATTGTTAATAACGCGGTTTGTTCGCTGTCGGTCATTGCAAACTGGGGTTTGCTGGTACGAATAATCTTGCTTGAAAGTAAACGAGCCCAATACAGCTCTCGGTCGTCGAAGCTGTTGGTTTTAATTATACGTGTTTTGGCATCGCGCCATAATTGTTTGGCGTAATCATCAATAAGGTCACTTGCTTGCTGATAACTAGCAGCAGCTTGCCACTGTTTTTCAAATTGGTTTACTTCATTAGAAAAAGCATTTAACACCTTTGGCATGGCTTTGCTGGCTTTTTCAATACGCAGTTCTTCAACGGTTAAATTGGCTGCAAATGCAGTAAATGACGAGGCGATTAAGCCGGTGGCAAGTAAAACTTTTTTCATGATTATCCTATTTAGTTACAGCTCGTTTAGTAGGCTTGCGTTAACTATCCTATGGATAAATGCCGAGCGCAAATAAAATCGCTCAACACAGAATTTGAAAAATAATGAATTAAAGGAGATAGCGCTTTTGATCAAAGCTATTTTTCAAAGGAAGGGCTTTTAATGTTCGATATTGAATAATTAATTATCGTTTTTCGGTAATTTTAGTTTGTTTTTTAACTTATCTAGTGCCATAGTAGTTTTTTTACTAGAAGGATCGTGAAAATGAAATTTGGTTCTATTGCAGTGGTTTCGCTGATTGTGCTGTTATTAACTGGTTGTACGACAATTAAAGTTGAGGAATCTCACTTTTTATATCCGGATAAAAAAATAACGATGCAGGAAATACAAAGTGTTAATGCCACCGCCAAAACGCAGGAGATAACTTTAAACACCGATGAGGGTACTAGACTTAAGGGTACCCTTATTAAAGTTGCAGATGCTCGTGCGACGGTAATTTACTTCGGTGGTAACCAGTTTCGCGTTAGTGCCGCAGGTGGGGAACCAGCCAAGCTACTTTTACCTTTTCAAGTTAATATTTTAATGATGGATCATCGTGGTTATGGGCTTAGTTCTGGAGTACCTAGCGTAGCTAATCTGCAAGCTGATGCATTACAGGTATTTGATTATGTAAAAGGCAGATCAGACCTAAATACTTTGCCTGTGGTGATCCATGGTCATTCTTTAGGAAGTATGATTGCAGGTTATCTTGCCAGTCAGCGTAACGTTGATGCTCTGGTACTCGAAGGGAGTGTGACAAATGTTGAACAGATGACAGCAGCACGAATTCCGTGGTTTGCTAAACCGTTTGTTAGTGTTGAGTTTAGTGAAGAGATTAAACAAGTCGATAATTTAAAAGCGTTACAAGTTTATCAAGCACCGCTATTAATAATCACCGGTGAAAAAGACACTCAAACTCCACCTGAGTTAGCTAAATCACTATATCAATATGCAAAATCTCAGCAAAAGCAGATTTACATTGCAAAAGGGAAGCACCATTCTAATGCGTTAACAGGTAAGCAGTTAGCGACTCATTATGAGCAACTTCTAAAACAAATAACACTGAGTAAATCGTCATGAAAAAAATTGTTTGGATGAGTTCGTTTATCCTAAGCCTGCTAATTTTTACGCTTATTAGCTTGTTAGTAACAAGCATTATTGTGCTTTTCAGTGACAGTAATGTTTTAAGTTTTACACAAAGTAATGGTGCGCATATGTGGATTGGTCTTGAAGTCAGCGGCTCCTGGCAAGGAGTAGCACAAACATTAAATGAGCATGGTTTTGATAGTGTTTTATGGCTTGGTCTTGTGCAATTGCTACCGTTTATTCTGATCAACATAATTTTGATTCGGTTATTTTTGCTTTACCGACGTGGATCCTTCTTCGCTATTGAAAATATACAATGTTTTAAATGGTTAGGTGGCGTATTATTGGCGCAATTTGCACTAGTTGTGTGCTACCCGTCACTACTTATAACTCTTCTTAACTTGGCAACAGGATCAGATATCGGAAGGGTCGTGGCTATACAAGATACTGATATTATAGGCTTAGTGATGGGATTAATTATTTATGTTATTGGTTGGATCATGGGTCAAGCGCAGCAGCTACAAAAAGAGCAAGAGTTAGTGATTTAATGGCGATTATTATTGATTTAGATGTAGTGTTAGCTAAGCGAAAAATGAAGTCTGCAGAATTAGCTGAAGCGATAGGTATTACGCCACAAAACTTATCAGTTCTTAGAGCTGGACGAGCTAAAGCTGTGCGCTTTACGACCTTAGATGCAATTTGTAAGCACTTAGGCTGTCAGCCTGGTGATATTCTGCGTTTTGAGGACGACTAACAAAAAATAAGCTTTGTTTGTTTAGTTTGAGAGTCTTTCAATAACTTGCGGTATTTTGCTGGGGTGATGTGCATTATTGCTTTAAATTCTTTGATTAAATGAGGCTGATCGGTAAAGCCACATTCAAGTGCAATATCTGCAAAGCTCATTTCAGGGTTATCTTTAATTGCTTGTTTAGCAAGTTTTACTCGGTAGATACGCTCAAAATACTTAGGGGTAACGCCGCATTGATCCTTAACTTGTCTTTCGAGCTGTCGTTGACTGAGTGGGGCAAGTTGGTAAGCAGTTTCGAGTGGCGTTAACTCTATAAGGTTACGGATTAGGTGTTTTGAGTGCCTGTTGCTGTGGTTAATGTTTTTATTATCAGTAAAGTGGTGGCTAATAAGTGCAACAAACGCGGCTAAGCTGGCATCATTTTGCAGATCTTCGGCAATTTCACATAGTGACTGCTCTGCAAGGAGTGGGTGAGCATTACGCTTTAGTTCAGACAATACGGTTGGGTTAAAACGAATACCACAAAACTGCGCATCGTGTGAAAATGTGACTTTAGATGCTTGAGTCGATGTTTCTTGCACTGCATAAGGGGCAGCAAGCGGCTTGTCATCAAGTAAAACTTCACCAGCAACAGGAAACACAAGCCCTGTGGCACCATCGCAGGCAAGCCATTGCTCTCCTTGAGAGTGCGCTGTGGCATACCAAATAGCTTGTATGCTATCGGCAAGATTGCCCTTTGGGGTCATTAATTCGAGCGTTAAATGGTTACTCATTAAACTTCACTGCCTCTATCGATAGCGAAAGTATCATCAATTGAATAGCGTTGTGTCAATTTTTAGTCCAAAAGTAAGCTAGATTAGGGGCTGTTATTCGCACCCTGTTTTTAATCCTGCTATGCTACGCCCATTAGCAATCACTGAGTATTTGAGATGATTAACGATAACGATGTAATTGAAACATTAGACGAGTTAGAAACATTTTTACGCCTAGTTGAAACTGGCGGTTTAGGGCTAGAGAATGTAACCGGTGTTGCTCTTGCAACCAATAATAGTGATGGCCGCCCATTTATTGCGGTACTTGATGATAAACATCAACTTTTACTTGGCCGTTACGTGACAACTGAAGTGTATGAAAACGGTAAAGATATGGTACGTTACGGCACTAAAAAGTCGCATTAATCATCACTGTTTACCAATAAAAATGGGGCGAAGACGCCCCATTTTTATTGGTAGTCGGCAAGCTCTCTGTGAATGCTCATTACCAGTTCATTAGGAATGCATAATTGGTTAGCGAGCGTGTCTAAGTAGTGTTTAGAGATTGCTTGGTTTAAATCAATTGCGCTGGCACTGGCTGCATATACTTCAATGCCCATTTGTGCGTTAGGCACAGCGGCAACTAACTCTGATAGTTGCATTGGTTTTCTTAGCTCATCGAACAGCATGGCCTTTTCTTGCACAGACAATTGCATTGTTTCTACTTGTGCGAAGATTTTTTGTCTTTCCGTTTCATCAATGTGGCCATCAGCATAGGCGGCTGCAATCATAGCGCGCATCAGTAATAATTGCCCATCATTATGGTTATCGTCGATTGCATCAGTAAATGACTGCTCAGACAGCGTGGCGGGGGTAATATCAAAACCACGAGAACTAGTTTGCTGAACTGGAGCCGCTTTTTGTTCTGAGTATTGTTTATAGGCTTTCCAAGCAAGGCCACCGACAGCAGCAAGCGCACCATATTTTACGGCTTTTTTACTGCTCTTTTTACTTTTTCCGCCCATTAAGCTCGTTAGTCCGCCGCCAGCAACGCCTCCTAAAAAACCACTCAGCGCACCTGATTTATTTAAATTACCCACTAACTTTTGTATGTCTTTCATTGTTCTCTCCTTGCAGTTATGTGCCCAGACTAGGTGATTTAAAATGAAAAGGAAACGAGATAAATGTTACAAAACACATCAGGTAACAATTCTCTGCTTTAGGTACTTATCTTTAGCTTGCTTAAAATACACTCAGTACTATAAGTTAGGGTTTCTGTTTGATTAATAATAAGGAAAAACTCATGGCAGATAATTACACTCCACCTGAAGCAAGCCTTGAAATGGCATCTGAAAATAACTCAGGGCAGGGGAAGGTAGACGATTTACCCGAGGGCATTAAAGGCTTTAGTTGGGGCGCTTTCTTGCTAAGTTGGATTTGGGCAATTGGCAACAGCACTTGGATTGGCTTATTGGCCTTAGTGCCTTATGTTGGTTTTATTGTGTCGATTTATCTGGGCTTTAAAGGCCGAGAAATGGCATGGCAAAATAAACGTTGGGATAGTGTTGAGCATTTTCAACGAGTACAAAAACAATGGTCATTTTGGGGCGTGTTGATCATTGGTGGCATATTTTTATTGGGTATTGTAGCGGCGATAGCTATCCCTGCTTACCAAGCCAATGTCTAACTTATAAATAGAGCGAAAAGCCAGTATTTACTGGCTTTTTTTATGCCTGAAATGGTCAAAATATGGGTTTAATTACTTACTGAGTTATTATGTTTTTCATTCTTTATTTTATGATAATCGTAAAATAAAGTTTGACAATCATAAATCCGCTGTGTACTTTTTAGACTATGAAAATACGAATCAACCTAGATATAGAATTGGCAAAGAACAAAATGCAGCTGAAAGAGCTATCTCAGCGCATTGATATTTCTATGACCAATTTATCATTACTAAAAAACGGAAAAGTGAAAGCGATCCGCTTTAGTACCCTTGAAGCTATTTGTGAAGAGCTTAATTGCCAACCCGGCGATATTTTGGTGTACGAACGCGATAGCGATTAACTTTACAACGCAACAGGATTTTGGAGGGCATATGCTCAACCGTGATTATTTACTACCCGGCATAGCAGCGGGGTTACTTGCCATAATTTTTCCTATGTACTGGATTTCAGTATTTGGCGAAACACTTGATGGCTTAGGCGAGGCGCTTAAGCTTGATTTACAAAGCTTAAACTTTTCAGACCTTGTGTTCGTGCTCATCGGTGCACTTGAAATTTACGTGTACCTGAGTTTACGCAAGGCACTAAAAGATATGTTTGATGTTGAAGGTGTACGCATACTGTTATGTGTGTTGGCGGTGTTGGTATTAGCTTTTCATGCCACTGTGTTATGCGATGTTTATCTTGCTGTTGCAGGTGATAAAGCATCGAATGATGTAGTAGAAAGTATTTCAATTATTGCCATGGTGGTCTCGGCTGGGAGTTTAGGCTTGTATGCGTTAGTGGGTTTGATCACAGCCGCATTATTACTAACAAAGCGCCATGGAATGTCATCGTTGCTAACGGTGTTTTCTATCCTATTGTTGCTAATGTGCATCTTACAGCTAACGGTGATTTTTGCTTATTTGAATGTGTTTTTATTCCCAGCAGCATTATTAATTTTAATGGTGTTCTTTATCAAAAAACCTGAGCAAATCGAAGTGATTTAACAGCGCTTTGTAACACAAGGAATAGGGTATGAGCTGGTTTAAAACGATTCTGTTAACGCTATTTTTGTCATTTGTTTGGGCTGCTACCTGTGTATATGGTGGTGTCAGTGGTTGGTTTTTAAAACCCATTGCCGAAACGGGCAACACTGAGCAATTTATTGCTAATAGTCAGGCGCTGATTGCCAACAATCAAGCAAACATCGCTTATGTTTTGATTGAAAATGGCCAAGTGGTTTTTCAAGATTACTCAAAAAGCAAAGATGAAATAACTGCAAATACTTTGTTCCCAGTGGCATCGCTCAGTAAATTTATTACCGCCTATGGTGTGATGAGTCTGGCAGAGCAGCAGCAAGTCCTTTTAGATCACGCTATTAATGAGCAACTGACGGGTTGGCAGTTACCTGAATCAGAGTTTGATAATCAAACCGTTAGCCTTGCACATCTGTTATCGCATACTGCGGGGCTTGGTGATGGCTTAGGCTTTGCTGATATTCCTCTAAATGAAACCGTACCAAGCTTGCTTGAGTCGCTCAACAAGCCGCTATCATCAACGGGTGTGCGTGAAATAAAAGTCACCAAGCCTGTGGGCGATTTTAAGTATTCTGGGGGCGGCTATTTAATGCTGGAGCTGCTGGTAGAAGAAAAAACGAATCAACGCTTTGCAACTTGGATGGCTGATAACGTCTTTAAGCCAGTCAATATGACTGATGCCAGTTACGATGTACTCACTGAGTTAGACAACATCGCACCTGCTTATGATAAAAGCGGGCAAGCTGCTGGGCATTTTCAATACGCATCGGCAGCAGCAACAGGCTTACTGGCAAGTAGCCATGACTTAATCGCTTTAGTGCAAGCATTAACATCACCTCAAACAGGGCAGTTAAGCCTGCAAATGATCAGCTCCATGCGAGCGCCTTTGGCAATTAGCTTAGGCGCACCAATTTGGGGGCTAGGTACCATGCTTTATGCACCAACAGCATCGGGAGATTTTGTCTTTGGTCATGATGGCGCGAATGAGCCAGCAATAAATAGCACGCTTCGCATCAACCCAGATAACAATGATGCAATCATCGTACTTAGCAGCGGTGGTGAACATATTGCATCAAAACTCGGTTATGAATGGACGCTTTGGCAAACCGGTTACCCCGACTTTTTAGCGTTTGATATTGCCCTGCAAAGCGCTTTTGTACCTTGCTTAATAGGCCTTGGTATCATCTTGATAGGTATGCTTTTGGTGCGCTTCAAAAAAGCGAAATAAGCAATTGATGTTAGGTTTTAATTATTTTCTGCTTTACCTTTTAATTCGTTGCATTGTCATTGTTCATTAACGTGAACAGCTATAGTATTTGTTTTAAATTGATTTATCAGGGTAGGGCAAATGTTACGATTTTTTTCTATAGACCAAGGTGTGATCACAGAAACTGAGCCAGCTGCTGATACGCCTCTTGCAACAGCCATAAAAAATGCCCACTGGATTGATACCATAAATCCGACTGAAGAAGAACGACAAGCGCTGGCAAGCACGCTTAATATCACCTTACCTGGTGCTGATGATGTTGAAGAAATCGAAGCCTCTTCCCGTTGTTTTATTGACCATGAAGGTTTGCATGTGCATGCGCTTTTCATGTCACCAAATGAAGGGCGCTTTAATACGGTAACCGTGGCTTGTTTGCTACAAGACAACTGCTTGCTGACAATCCGCGATGATGAACTAGCTGATTTTCGTCTATTACGACTGCGTGCTCGTAAAGGGCAAGTAGCGTGTGATAATCCGAAGCAACTTTTGGTGACTTTATTTGACCAAAAAGTCGAAAACCACGCTGATATGCTTGAAGACATGCATCACCAGTTAGAAAAACTCAGTGCCTATGTACTTGAAGAGGATGACTCAGACTTAGAAGAAGCTGTTAGTCGAATTTCGCGCCTTGAAGATAATAACGGTAAAGTGCGTTTATGTTTGATGGATACGCGCCGGAATATCTCGTTTTTACTGCGCCACCTAGGAGCGCCGACAGAAGACCGCGAGTCACTTCGTGAAATTGTACTCGATATTGATACCCTTATGTCTCACTGTACATTTTTGTTTGATAAGGTGAATTTCTTAATGGACTCGACTCAGGGTTTTATTAACATCGAACAAAACCAAATTATCAAAACCTTCTCTATTGCCTCTGTGGTGTTTTTACCGCCGACCGTTGTCGCCAGTATCTATGGGATGAATTTTAACAGCATGCCTGAACTGCAATGGGCATGGGGTTACCCGTTTGCAATTGGCATTATGTTGCTGTCTGGCTTTGCACCTTACTTGTTCTTTAAACATAAAGGTTGGTTGTAACAAAGCATAAAAAAGCCCAGCAAATGCTGGGCAAGGGGTCTTCGGATAGACCTAGGGGGTTTAACCTTTAAATGGGGTTTAACCTTTCAATTCGCCGGTAGACGATTCGATATGTGCACGAACAAACCATTGGAATTGTTCTAAGTCAGCCAGTTGGCCGGTGATCATATCTTCAGAAACTGGGTCTAGCTCACCAAGCTTATCGATAGCTGCACGGTGGTCTTTATTGACTCCGTTATACACTTTATCAAGTGCTGTTAGATGGTCAGTAACTAAGCCTTTACCAATTGAATAATCTTGCCAAGTACGGCGTTCTACAATTGATTGTGGTGTGCCAACAGGTACGCCGCCCATAGTTGCAATACGCTCTGCGATCGTGTCAGTCATCTCTTGCACTGCGCTTACTTGCGGGTCTAACATTTCGTGTACACCAATAAAATTAGGGCCAACAACATTCCAATGAATGTGTTTTAAAGTGAGGTGTAAATCGATTAAAGCGACCATGCGTTGGTCTAGAATAGCAATCGTGTCAGCTGCAGCTTGGTCTTTAACACCGGGTGCTGTAAATTCTGCGATTTTTGATGATGAATTACTCATTACTCCTCCGAGATTATCTGTAAATTTCCTTTCGCTTTTAATCTAAAAAGCATGTGTAATTACATAGAAGCAAGCGTTGTGCCTAATTATTTTTAAATTATAAGATTATGAATTTAAAGGGTTAATTTCATTTGGGTCTTGAGTGAGGGTGATACTAGCTAAGAAGAAGTATGAAAACTCTGCACACCTTCTGTAAAAAATTCAGTGTGCAGATACTAATTTACGACTTAAGAAAGTAAAGCCGCCGCTAAACGAACAAAATCAGATGAGGTTAGAATGCCCACTAGGTTGTTATCTTTATCAACCACAGGCATGCAGCCATGACGGTTTTCAACAAAAAACTTAGCAACTTCGTGTAGCGGTTGCTCTGGCGAGATACTGGTAAAATCGGTAGCCATAATATCAACCACTTTAGTTTGCTTTTCCTTGCGTTCGAGGGCGCTGGCACTGTAATTCGCCATGATATTCATTACCTGAGCAATCATGATTTTTTGCGTTAACATGCCAACCAAACCACCATGCTCATTGATCACTGGAATATGGCGGACATTTTTCTCTTTCATTAGATTATGCGCGTCATGCAGGGTATTTTGCGCGCTAATGGCGAATGGGTCTGGCGTCATCAAATCACTAACTAGGTGTGTCATGGCTACATCCTTACAATTAATCAAGTTGTGGTAAGTCTAGCGCTTATCGAGTTAATTGCACTTTAGTGAGATCAAAGTTTTAGTGATTAACGGTGCAAGTACCTGCATTATTTTGCTGACAATAATGAAAGTCTAAATAATAGTGAGACTTAGCTGGTCGTTCACCTTTAGTGAGGTATTGATACATCAATTCTGCAGAAAGTCGGCCCATTTCAAATGGGTTTTGACCAATATTGGCCGATGATAATCCTTGTTGTAATACTTCTAATTGCATTTGCTCAGTATCGGCAGAAACGATCACCACCTCTTGATTAGCAATACGTTGCTTATGTTTAGCAATCACGTTTGCATAATTAGGGTTAAATTGGGCAAAGCCCGCTACCGCTAAAAATAGTGGTGGATTTTCAAGGTTAAGAAGTTTGTCGAGTTGACCGAGGGAGACCTCTCGCTTGCCTAAGCTATATAAAGGGCATCTATCAAACTCACTCCAGCCATTTTCACCACTTAAACGTTTATCTTTTTGCCCAGATAACGCATAGCGAACACCTTCAATGCGCTTGTTTAAATTAGGTGTTGTTGAGTGCCCTGATTGAATACACACCTGGTTATTTTCTTTGCTGGTGAATTTTTTTAATTCGTTCCCCAAGGCCACACCATAGTCAAAATTGTTGGTACCTACATAAGCTAAACGGTACTGCTGATCTTCTTCGAGCAGATCAGAGTCAAAAGTGATCACAGGAATATTGTTATCTTTAAGCTGTTTAAGGGCTCTTTCAACAAGGTAATTGGAATCTGTGGTTGCGATTAATAAACCACTAATGTTGTTTCTGCGAACAAGGTCGGTGATCACTAAGACTTGTGTGCGAATATCTTGAAAGTCTTTGGGGCCATCGTAAATACATTCAAAATCGAGATGCTGTTTTGCAAATTGCTCACACCCTTTAAAGGCTTGCTGATAAAAACTATCGTTTTTGGTTTTACCCACAACAGCCACCACATATTTAGCCTGAATTGGCAGGGCAAAAAGCCAAAAACTGGCACACAAAAGTACCCAGTTCAATTTAAAATTTAATAATACTTTTAAGGACATAGCACTACATATTGCAAGTTAAGCACGAGCTAATTATAGTGACAGAGTTGGAATTTACAAGATTGATAGAAAGGTATTTGTTTTAGTGGCGTCTCTAGTTATTTACTCCTTGTTTAGGCTGTTTGTTTCTATGCGATTACGACCATTATTTTTCGCTGCATAAACGGCTTTGTCTGCGCGGTTTACTAAGCTTTCAAAGCTGTCATTTGGTTGCCAATTGGTTAAACCAAAGCTAGCAGTAACCGATATACGATGTTCTCGATAAGCTATTTGACTGGTTTCAAATGTTTTACGTAGGCCCTCTAAAAATTGCTTAGCCGAGCTGATGTCGGTAGCAAAGAACAACAGTAAAAATTCTTCACCGCCGAGCCTGCAACATAAGTCTTCTTTTTTCAAATGGTGTTTCATTAGATCAGAGAACACTTCGAGGACTAGGTCACCGCCATCATGCCCGTAACTATCATTAATACGTTTGAAGTAATCAATATCAACTACGCAGGCGAATAAGCTAGATGTTTGACTTGGGCTGAATAGTTGCTGTTGTTCAATAATGAATTGCAGCCCGCGGCGATTGTAGAGCCCGGTAAGCGGGTCTTTTAGAGACAATTCCAAATAACGCTTTTTTTCATCCACCAACAGGGTGGTGATGAGACCGAGGCCAGTCATAACAAACACGGTTGCATGGGCAATGACGGTCAATGAATACAAGGTCGCTAAGTTATGTTCATGGGTAATAATACTTAGCTGTGAAATGGGCACTAATAGTAAAATGCATTGCGCCATTGACAACACAGTGTTGCCAATATTCTTTTCACATACAGCGCGTTTAGTGGTGAAGTAAATAAGTGCGGGTAATACGCTTAATGTAAAACAGGCTTCGACAAGGGCAAGTTGATTTATATTTTGAGTGAGGAGGGCAAATACAGAAAAAATAGCACCATGCGCAATAATTATCTTATTAAATCGGCTGGGTTCGTCGTGGTTATAAATGGATAATTGTAGCAACGTCATGGAAATCATATAAATCACCACGCCAGAGCGAAAACTTGGCGTAAGGTCTAATAAGTCTTGGATCCACAGCCATGCAAAGCCAATTACACCAAGGTAAAAAAACAGGTTAAATAAGTAAATCGAGCGGTTATTAAAACTACTGCGCATCAGGCGCGTGGCTATAATGGAGCAGGTTACTACCGTAATGAGTAAGAAGACAAAAAAGCCGTGGTAAAAGTAATTCTCTACGTTACTAGCCATGAGTCGCACTGAAAAGCTCTAGGTAAATAAAGCTTAGCACAGGAAAAATTACTCACCTTTAAATCCTACCTATGATTCAAAAATGCTTTAATCGTTAGTTCATTTATTGATAGCTAAGCTTTAAATTTTTAAAGAAGCTACTGCAATGAAAACATGTTTATTTTTAGCCTTATTATTTTGCTCTGGGTCGGTTTTGGCTAATAGCGTCTGTGGTGGAACGACTGCCAATGGCTATGTACGCAATGCAGTAAAACTACCCAGCAAGGGTGATAACTTTACCAGCTACAGCAAAGTGGCTGAGCTGGCAGGGCGTACGTATGTTCATTCGCAGGTAAAAAACATTATTGTTGATGCCTACCAAGCGCTCCAGAAATCCCATCCAGATAAACGATACAAATACGCTGAAACGGGCTTAGAAAATGGCGGGAAATTTAGCCCGCATAAAACTCATCAAAATGGTTTGTCGGTTGATTTTATGACACCTGTTATTAACGAAAAGGGGCTATCAGTTCATTTGCCTACACATGTGTTTAATCGTTTTGGCTACGATATTGAATTTGATAAACAAGGTCAGTTTGAACAGTTTAAGATTGATTATACCGCTTTAGCAGCCCATATTGTTGAGCTGCATAAATCGGCAACAGCCAAAGGTTACGATATTTGGCGAATGATCTTTGACCCAACCCTGCAAACTGGGCTTTATAAAACTAAGTATGCTGACTATTTACAAGAGCATATTCAGTTTTCTACTAAGCCATCCTGGGTGCGACATGATGAGCATTACCATGTTGATTTTTTAGTACCGTGTGAAAAATAGTCTTCAATTCATTACGGTTAGAATTGTTTATTAGATTATACGGTTTTAGTGAACAAGCAGCTGAAAGCTGATAAAGTACGTTGCGCAAAACATGGATGTTTCAACTTGTGCCACTTTTAAGTAAGTCCCTCACGTTTTCTTTAAGAAAAATAGAATCATGCCTCTGTTTGTATTTAATATGCTTAAAGCCTCACTATGCACATAGCTTAAGCATTTTAATTTAGAATTTACTATTAAATATAGAATTTAAAAATATGAAAAAATTAATACAAATCTTTGCTATTTTATTCTTTGTATCAACTTTAGCTGCTTGTATGACAACTTATAACCCTGTTCCTCAAGGGTATCAGGGCGAAACTGCAACTATAGATGACACCTTCAGAACCATGGCAACTAGTACAGGACGGTTCTTTTACTTGAGTAAAGTGAATGGCAAAGATGTCAATAACGCTATTAGGGCAACAAACCAAGCTACTTATGGACAAGGTATGGTTCTGTCACCTGTTGGGTTTAGTCGAAAAGTACCAGCAGAGGAAATGACACTAACACTAGTAGCGCAGGTCCATCATGCCGCACCTATTAACTATATGTTTAACTCAGGAACGAATTACATTGTTACAGGTGATGTATCTTTTATTCCAGAAGCAGGGCAAAGCTATCTAGTAAAGGGGTATTTGAGTAGCGACTTTTCTTCTGTGTGGCTTGTGAATAGCGCTGGTGAGCAAGTATCTGATGCTGTGGTTTTAAAAGGTGATCCTGATAATAATGCAGCTGTAATCGCCAAATTAGTTAAGGGCAAAGTTGTACTTCCCGAGCCGCCAAAAACGCAAGCGACTATTAAAAAGCAGGTTGCTATCACAACAGAGTCATTTGATAACCCATTGTTTTTTCTTGAGCAGGGACTGAGTGCGGAAGCTATTATTAAGAAGTTAGGTGAGCCTGATCATATTCGTTATGTTGAAAAAGGCTTTTTTAATAACCAGCCTGAAATGCAGATATTTCATTTTACAGATCTTGGCAGTGTTCAAATGGTTAAGTCACCTGCAGATGGGCAGTTTTATTCAAAGTTAACTTATAATGTTAATAGCCAAGAACATTATCAGTTTGTTGATGTAGTGAATCAAGCTGATGGTACCGAAACTCAAATCCTTGGTAAGAAATTTTATAATATCGGTGTTTACAAAGAGCAATACCTAGACGCATTAGCGAATAAGCTATGGCAAAATAAATATACTGTCGATGGGCGTATGCTAGATGGTGTCGCGTACTATTGTAAAATTATTGCCAATGCACAATCGATGCGTTACCAAGCTATGCTAAAAAACCTTGTTGCAGATAAAGATGTTCCTTCAAAGTTACGTCGTCATTGTAAAGCGGCCAAAAAAGACATAGACAAATTAAAGCTCGCAACTGTTGAGCAGTTTGAATTTATGTAGTTTAGTTCCAAGCCAATTCACTTAATCAAGTGAATTGGTATTTAAATCTTAATAATCATTTAAAACAAACTAAACATCACTGAAGCAATTAATAGTATTGCCATTAGGTAGTTAAATGCTTTTAAGCGCTTTGGGCTGGCAAGCCAGTGTTGCAGCTTTTCGCCAAGTAAAGTCCACGAGCTGACACACGGCAGGTTAATTAAACCAAATACGAGGCTTACGATTAACACTGAGGTGAGGTTTTTGTCTGGGGCATACAAACTAACCGCGCTTAATGCCATTGCCCAGGCTTTTGGGTTCACCCATTGAAATAGTGCAGCCTGAATAAAAGTAAACGGCTTACTTTCACTACTGGCTTTTTGTTGTGCGTTACTTGTGGCAATTTTAAACGCCAGATATAGCAAGTAAGCAATGCAAAATACTTTTAATATCAAATAGCTTGGAGGGAATAAGTCAAATAGCTGCATGATGCCAAGGCCCACCAAAACCAGCATCAACATAAAGCCAAGCGTCACGCCAAGTAAGTGTGGTGTGGTTCTTTTAAAGCCAAAGTTAGCACCTGAGCTCATCAACATTAAGTTATTTGGTCCAGGGGTAATTGATGACACCAAAGCAAATAATGCCAAGGCTGTTAAAATTTCAAAACTCATCGCTATCTCTCCATTTGAATTAAGATGCAATTATAAGTTGTAATGCGCGCAATTTTTGCGCTTAATGTTGTTGTGTATGTTTAAGGTTCACAATCAAAAATGAAAAAAGATAAAATTAACGACAGAATATTGCATGAGCTTAAACGCAATGGCCGAATTGCCAATGCCGAGCTGGCAGATAAAGTGGGTTTATCGCCATCGGCATGCCTTCGTAGAGTGCAAGAGCTAGAAAAGCTTGGGGTTATTGCAGGGTATCGGGCGGTTATTAATAATCAGGCTGTTGGCTTAGGATTTATCGCTTATGTTGGGGTTGGTTTAAATGAGCACTCAACAGTATCTCAGCGAGCATTCGAACACGCTCTTGAGTTTATTGATGAAGTAAAAGAGTGCCACAATGTAACTGGCTCGTTCGAATATTTGCTGAGGGTTGAGACGGCGGATCTCAAGTCCTACAAAGCGTTTCATGCAGATGTACTCGGCTCAATTCCACAGGTACGAACCATTACCACTCACGTGGTGATGGAATCACCGAAGGATGAACGCGCTTAACAATAGAGTTTGTACCTTTTTTGTTATTAATTTATTGCGAGCTATAAGGCCTTAGTCTAGAATCTTCGCGTTAAAATAATAATATATAAGGGAATTACGTGAAAACGTTTAAGCCTTTTTTGGCGTTTATAGCTTTAGGTTTATTAGCTGGCTGTCAATCGACAACCGAAACAGGTGTATCGATGGCACGCTTTGAGAGCCCAGAGATCAACAGTGACCCCTTTCATTTTCGTGCAACCGTTGGTACAGATACAAGCAAGATCATTGCGAAAGATACCAGCGAGAGTACATCAACGAGTACTGCGATAACGACTTCGATGAGTATGACCTTAGGTTATTCGACGGAGCTTACCGTAGGGGCTGGTATTGGTGGCGATCATGATTATGAAAAATACGCTATTAAGCATCAGTTTTATGGTAGCCCTTTAGAATCGGCCGTCGAGAAAAACTTCTCTATGGCTGTCAGCCTTGGCTATATTCGCAGTGAAGATGCGGGGTATGGTCCACTATTAGCGGGTAATTATGATGACGATACCTATGATTGGGATTTATCGCACGATACTTATGATATTGCACTCATTTCAGGATACCGCTTAAGCTCAAAAGCCTTATTATACGGCAGTATTTTTTATCAAAAAGGCACTATCGATGTTGATTATACCCAAATGTATTACCGTACAGAGGAAGGTGATGTATTTTTATCGGGTGCATGCAGTGATACGCCAGAGCAGTGCCTTGATTTTAGTGCTGATTACGATGGTCATAATGCAGGTGTCAGCATTGCACTTGAATATGCATTTACGCATTGGTTCGCTATTACAGGTGAAGCTGTTTATAAATCGATGAACTGGTTTGATCGCAGTGAAAGCGAGACAGCGGCAAATGTAAACTTTGAATTTAGGTTTTAGGCTCTAGGTTCGGTTTTTCGAGAAAAAGGCATTAGCAAGCGCTAGTGCCTTTTTTGTTTAACGGGCAGTTAGCGCAATAATCAGCGGCTACAAGTTGGTAGTGTAAGCAGCAGGTTTTACGCATAAATGTCAGCGTATTGTTTTGATCACGAAAGCGATGTTTACCACATAGCTTTTGCCATGGTTGAAAACGCTTTGCTATAAATTCTATCGATTTCTCTGGCCAGCAAGCGATTAACGCTGCGTGGAAAGTATCACTTTGTAAACGTTTTAATAATCCTTCATTTAGCCTGTATTGCAATGGCAGGTTATCATTCCAAGCGTGCTGGAGGTCAAATAAATGATTGGCTGCCAGTTCTATCAAATCTGCATTATTAAAAGAGTCATGTTGAACCATGATATTTAAATTAGCCAAACCATAAATATGTGAGCCCGTTACCCGCTGCTTAATATTGACCAGATCAGGAATGCAACCAAGGTGCTCTACACTGGCTACTAATAAGTAAATAACTTGCCAGCTCAGCTGTAAGTAGAGATTGATTGCGACATATCCCTCAGTAACATTTGTCCCTCTTAATTTTATAGCGTTAGCCAAATCGGTTAGTTGCTTGCTAGTTAAACATTGACTGCTAAACCATTGTTCATCGTTTGTTGGAGTTAAGAACGTCAGCAGTGAACACTGCTGACGTAAGGCTAACTCAAGCTTATTATGCTGTTGTGTTTGCAAGTGCATATTGCGCCAATGGGTTTTGCAAATCACCTGCATACTGCAAGCTTGAAGCTGGGTCGGTAATATCAACCATTTGTTGATTATTACGCAGCTGTAAGCGGTTTAAGCATGACAATGGGAATGACTCAGCAAATAAATCATGCTCAGCAAACTTGTCTTTTAGCGCTGGGTGGCTCGCCTGATACTGAACAATTGTATCGGCGACGGCTTGCCAAAATTGTTGTTCGGTCAGTAGGCCATCAGTTACTAAAATTGCCGAAAGGTAGCGGAAGAAGCAATCGAAAATGTCAGTAAAAATAGACAACACGGCAACGCCTTCTGGAATGGTTACCTTAATCCGCTTTATTTCATCATTCAGCTCGATGTTACTATTTAATAAGGCAATTTCTTCACCAATGTCTTTAATGAATACGCCTACCGGAACATGATTGTTAAATCGAACGATGAGGTTTTCACCATGTGGCATAAAGACTAAATCATATTGGTAAAAACAATGTAGCAATGGTGTCATATAAGCCTGTAAGTAGTGGGCTAGCCACTTATCAGCACTTAGCCCCGATTTGGCAATTTTAGCACTTACAAATGAACGGCCTTCGCTATCGATATGAAGTAGACTTGCCATAGTGGCAAGGCTTTCATTCTCGTCCATATATTGAGCAGGATTTTCACGCCAAAGAGCCGCCATCATTTTCTTATAAGGGTTATCGCCAAGCGCAGGATGAGTGTAATACTGCTCATCAAAGCCAAGGGTTGCGACTTCTCTTAAAGGTTGAAACTTCAGTGATTTTAAATAGCTATCTTGGTTTACTAAGTCGAACAACCATTGATTTATTGCCGGAGTTACTTTCATATAGGCGCTCGATAAGCCCCGCATAAAGCCCATATTTAAAATCGATAAGGCGGTTTTAACATAGCATTTGTGTGGTTTGCTGATGTTATACAGGGTACGAATTGATTGCTGCGGTAAATAACTATCTTGCGAGTAGCCTAAGCACACAATGTGTTTTTGCGAGATATGATAGCTATAAACATGGACTAATTTGTTGAACCACTGCCATGGGTGCATAGGAAATAACAGATAGTCACTTGGCTTTAAACCTTGCTCAGTTAGTGCTTTTTCAAAGCGCAAACGCTCAGCTACATCAAGCTCATCGGCAATCAAGCTCTCGTATTTATAATCATCGGTACTTTTAAAGGTGGTATGCTGTTTGTGGCACGCAAGCCATATTATTTGAAATGGGTTTGCGGCTTCTGGGGTATATTGGTGAAAATCTTGTGAGTTAAAACCAATGCGGCCATTGTTGGCAATAAAGCTTGGGTGACCCATGGTCATTTGGGTTTCGATCAGCTGAAAATCTGCGTCTGCTAATTGCTGAGCGTTATAGCGATTATTTTTAAATTTAAATGCAAATCCACTGAGTGTGCTCGCGAGTTCTTCGAGATAGGTGCCAAGCATTGATTTGTCTATGTTTAACTTGTCATTACACTCAAGTACAAACGAGATAGCGTCTAATGGCTGGCTGTGGTTAAGCGCCATTTTAGTAATGCTATTTGGATCTACTTGTAGGTGATTAAGCAGCATTGATTCACCTTTAAACTGATAGCTTTGCCCACCCATGGTATGCAACACGTAATGGTTTGGTTTTTCACTGTCGTAGCTAAATAGTCGTTCGTGATAAAACTCACTGAGCATTTTGGCAATCAGTAAGCGGTTTGCGTATTGCCACGCTTGTTGGTCTAGATGTGAGGTACTGCAAGATGGCGTTGCTTGTTGCACTGCGGGACCTTGCTGTGAAGTGTCGAATCGAGACGAAAGATGCTGTAAGTAATTAAAATGATCTTTTTCTAAACTACCTAGTAATGCAGTTTTCTCACCTAATTTAATAACTTTATGATGGCTGAAACCTGCCTTTAAGTTAAGGCGATGAATTTTATGATTGGCTACATCTGGCTCCACAATCACTCGCTCACATGAGAGGGTATTAAACATAAACTCTAATACCGACTGCATAACAGCAAGGCTAAACCCTGCAACAGAGAACTGCTTTGGAGCGAGTAAAATATGCATGCCCAAATCGCCGTTTTTAAGCGCTAGGTGGTTCTCAAGTTTCAGTATTTGAGGTTTGTAAATTTCAATTAAAGCAATGGGTGTTTGGTTTATTTCAAGTAAATAGGCTTGTTGAGCCTCATCTTTATTGAGTGTTGTATAAAATTCTAAAATTTCTTCGGGTGAATGTTCCATTGCTCCCCAAAATTGAGCTTGGGGATGTTTAAGCCAAGGGGTAATAGTTGTTAGATCGTGTTCAGGGTTTAATGTTCTGATTTTTACATCACCAAGCAAAGCGTGCTTGATAGGAGTTTCAGTGATATTTTTCATAATCGTGTTCTCTTAAAAATTAATAACTGTGAATAGGGTCTGTTGAGGTATGTTTGTTGCGTAAAAAAAGCAGATAAAACAAACATAAAGTGATGGCAAAGCCGACAGAACCCGTCAGTAATGGGGTGTTAAGTTCAAAGCGAGATACTAAATCTCCCGCTAAAAATGAGGCGCAGATGACACCGATATTTTGCATAAAATGAAGCTTGGCAAAGTCGCTTGAGTAAAAACGTGGTTCGCTCATTGCAAACAACATGACTTGTAGACGCACGGTTAGTAAAAATAGCCCAATAGCAAATACAACACGGCCGAACACAAGCCATTGCCAGTGTGAACTAAGTTGTATAAATAGGCCGATACTGCTCAACACAAGTGCATAAGCGATTGTTTTACTGTGCTTATTGGTTGCGGCTTTGTTTTTGGTTGTAATCAAAATGATAAGTGCAACCCAAGCAGGGATAGCAAACACAGCGCCAGCTAAAAGTGCATTGCTGAAATTGCTTACTTGTTGCCAAAGTAGCGTAAAGTATGGCGTTGCTAAGAACATGCTGAAGTACACGCCCATAGATATAACTCCTAAGCGAATTATGTAGCCAGGGAAACGCTGTCGTTTTACTGATGATGCGCTTAATTCTCGCGGCTTGTAGCTTACTTTTAATAAGTAAATTAAATACAAGCAGAGCATAACTTGTAAGCAGTCACCCGCAGCCATCACTAAATATAAAAAGCGCGGCTCAATACTTTGAATGATCAAGCCTCCTAATAAAGCACCGCCAATACCACCAAAGTGTAAAAGCACGCTAAATAAAGCAACGACACCGAGGTGCTGTTGTTTTTCTTCGATACTTAGAACAAAGGGATAAATAAGCAGGTAACTTGCTTTAAATACCAGCATGAGCTGTGATAACAGCCAAAAGCTCCACACGTTTTCGCTGTAAAAGCACGCAACACCTAATAGCCCTGCAATTATTTGGGTGATCACCCATAAATACAGTTCGTGCACGTGCTGCGCCATTTTCGCCCATACAGGGAAAGCACACATCACGGTGATGCAGCAAACAGCAATATAGGCACCAATGTGATTACTTGATTGCAAACCAAATTGGGCACTAAAAAACTGCGGGTAAAAGGGCAAAATCATGGTGTCGCAAACAACAGATATAATCGTCAGCAGCACCAAGCTTGACTTTAATGCGGGTTGTTTCATGCTATTTGCTTCTGTTTTTCATTGATAACATCGGGTAAACCAAACTCTTGAAAGGCAATTTGTGTTTCAACAGGGTAGGGGGCATAACCTAAGATTGAGCGCAGAATATGGCTGTTTCGATAGCAGGCCATGCCCAGATCTGGCGTTACAAAACCATGACTGTGGAGTTCAGCATTTTGTACAAACAGCCTTTGAAGCTTGTCGATACTGTAATTTCGCTCAACAGCAAAGCACCCGTTATCTAGCCAATTTATTTCGCTCATTAAGCCACTTAGAAAATCGGGTAACTGATAACTAAAGCCTGTTGCCATAATGACCTGATTACTATGCAAGCTAAATTCAGCCTGTTGTTCACTGTGTCTAAAAACTAACTTACTGCCTTGTTTTTTAATGAGCTCGCTGTTGGTTAGTAACCTTGCGCGGTTCACACCTTGAATATCAAGTTGATAGAGCTGATCATAAATTTGATTAATTAACTCTGAGTTGATGCCTTTGTATAAATTACGTTGCTTGGCTAGTAACTCCTGTTTGGTTGTCTGTTCTAGGTTATAAAAGTAATCAACATACTCAGGAGAGGTCATTTCTAGTGTGAGTTTCGTGTACTCAAGAGGAAAGAAACGTGGCGCTCGCGTTACCCAATTGAGTTGGTAGTTATGCTGTTTAATGTCACACAACAAATCATAAAATACTTCAGCAGCACTTTGCCCTGAGCCAATCACAGTAATGCTCTTACTATTTACTAACTCATCCCGTTTATACAGATATTCAGTGGCATGGCAGAGCTGTGTATCTTCTGCCTGAACAGCGGGTGGATAATAAGGTGAGGGACCTGTGCCCAGTACCAGGTGACGACAATAAAGCGTTTTAGTTTGCTTTGCTGATTCGACAGTGAGTACATAGAGCTGCTTTGTTTGATCAAACTGGCTATGAATGACTTTATGACCAAATTGTATGTTACTTAATTGGCTTGCTGCCCATTGGCAATACTGGTTGTATTGCTCGCGCAGTAAAAAGAAACTTTCTCGAATATAAAACTGATACAGCTTACCTTGTTGTTTCGCATAGTTTAAAAAGCTGTATGGATTGGTTGGATCTGCCAATGTGACTAAATCCGACATAAACGGTGTTTGTAATGTAACGCCATCGAGCATCAGCCCTGGATGCCAATTAAACTCATCACGTTGTTCTAAAAATAACGAATCAAGTTTTTCAATTGGTTCAGCTAAACATGCTAAGCTGAGGTTAAACGGACCAAGACCCACAGCAATTAAATCGTACACTTTATTCATAGCTAGTTTCCTCTACTTTTAGGCATGCCTTGATGCTGTAGGCGCAGGCTTTAATATCAGCTGCAATGCTTTTAATGTCTTCAATTTGTGTGTTTGGATTAAGTAACGTGAACTTTAAGTAGTTGATACCTCTAAATTTGGTGCGAGCAATGGCACACTCACCTTGTTTGAATAGCTCATCTTTAATTTGATAATTAAGCAGGTTTAATTGCTCATCACTGAGGCTTTTATCGTTAAAGCGAAACACTAAAGTGCTGAGTTCAGGTTGGTGAATTAGCTCAAATTCTGGGTCTTGTTTGAGCGCCACATAACTACTACGGGCTAATGCCATAACAGAAGAAAACACTTTGCCAATCTGTTCGTGGCCCATAATGCGTAAAGTTAGCCAAAGTTTTAAGGCATCAAAACGGCGAGTAGTTTGAATGCTTTTATCAACAAGGTTTGGCGCTGCTTGTGGGTTGTCGTTAAACGGATTTAAATAATCAGCATGATGAGTTAAATGTTTAAATTGTTTTTTATTAGCAACAATAAATGCACTGCTACTGACAGGTTGTAAGAATGATTTGTGGTAATCTAACGTCACCGAGTCAGCCTGTTCAATGCCATTGAGTAAGTGACGGTGATCATCAGCGGCAAGTAGTCCACAGCCATAAGCTGCATCGACATGAAGCCATAAATTATCAGCTTTGCAACGCGTTTTTAGCTTATCGATAGGGTCTATTGAACCAAAGTCAGTTGTGCCTGCGGTGGCAACGAGCGCTATCGGAATATTGCCTTGCGCTTTACATTCATCAATCGCTGCATCAAGCGCAGCTAGGTCCATTTTAAACTCTTTATCAACAGCAACAGGAACAACCGCGTTATAGCCAAGACCCAGTAAAGCGGCTGACTTTTGAATACTAAAATGGCTGACTTCAGAGCAAAAAATACGGTAGCGATGAGCATCTGGACCTAAACCAAAATCGCGATTTAGGTGCCCAGATAAACGCTCTGCTGCATGGTCTCTAGCAAGTAACAATGCCATTAAATTAGATTGACTGCCGCCACTTGTGAATATGCCATCGGCAGCAGCACTTAAGCCAATGCGTTCGATACTCCAGTCAATTAACTTTTGCTCAATGAGCGTCCCGCCAGCACTTTGGTCCCAGGTGTCTAACGAAGAATTTATAGCAGTTAATAACTGTTCGGCTATCACCGCGGGGTAAGCAACGGGGCAGTTTAGATGGGCAACATATTTTGGATGATGAAAGTAGACTGCATGATCTAAATATAGAGATTTTATTTCGCCTAGCGCTTGCTCAACGTTATTGAGAGGTTGACTTAGTTCAACACTGGCAATTTGTTTACTGAGCTCCTTATGACAGACACCAGAATGAACTTGTTTTGCAGAACGCAGTGCTTGATGGATAAGCGACAGTGTTTGCATTGAAGCCATCTCATATTTGAGTAAATTATTTTCGTTAAAAATAAACGCATGGGGCTGTTCATCAACGTTTATTGATGAATGAGCATTATGCACGGGGGCTAATTGATTCACGACTCAATTCCTTCTCAGTTAATTTGAATCGGGATCGTAATGATAGTGATTCTCAATATCAATAATAATAAATCATTAATTTACTTTACAATTTAATTACCTTTTATAGGTTGAAGGTGTTTTATTTTTTGTTTTATCTAGTAATAAATAATTGCAATTAAGTCATAAATTATAACTAAATTAGTCCCTTTTTTAGGTTCCATTTGGCAGCGTTCTTTTGCTTTTTCGATGAAAATGCTCACAAATAAAAGCAATAAAGCCATCATTTAAGAAAACTATAATAGGTAGGTGAGAGGTTTTAAGAGCTAAGTAAACACACTTTGAGCTGCTATAAAATGCTTAAGCAAAGTGAGGATTCTGCGAATAGTTATTTTAAAAAAGCTGTGTCAAAAAGTGGGTGAGGATTAAATTAATTGAAAATAATGTTGCCATCGCTGTTTGCTAGAATGGCAACAGGAGCTTTAGTTTATAAAAATACATAAGCAGCGGGGAGTAGCATACCGCTAATGACTAATACAGAGCGGCTGCCCCATGGGCTATTTTTACCTTTGATCATAAACAAGCCGCTGATTGCTAAAAACAGCAGCAGCCCAGCAAAAATATCAGAAAAAATCACCCACGAAGCTTTTGTCTCGTTCAAGTGTAAGCGGTTAAATGCTTGAAATACATGACGAGGCTCAATGGCTTCATAGTTTATGATATCTTGATTGAGTTTAAGGCTGAGGTTGTTACCGTTTTTTAAAAACACCTTAAACTCTTGCGGCGATACCCAATAAGAGGCCTTTACCGGCTCGCTTACATCAGCATGAGAGATAATTTGCTCAATCAGCAACTCGTCATTATCTAATTGCCAAGTTTCATCGCTCACACTGATTTGCTGGTGGCTTACTTTGTAGTTTGGGTTCCAATCATCTTTGTGGTTCACTGCAATGCCAGAAACCGCAAAGATAATCACTAAACCAACACAAAAGTAACCAATATCGCGGTGTAAGTTTCTGTTTAACTTAAACCAGTTGATACTTGATTTGTTACTCAATGATTTCAACTCCGCTCGGTACGAGCTGATAAATAGCCATTGCTTCAGTCACTGAGTTTGCATCAAAGCTTTCGCCGGCTTGCTGCGCTTTGTGAGCAAGTAGCGCTTTAGTGCGGCCAAGGCTAAGCTGAATTTTATCGAGTTTACCAGTTACGATAGCTTTACTACCTTTAGCCGTCATCGGGAACACCATGTCGCCATCTTCAACTTTGATACGTAAGTTTTCAAAGCGCTTGTCAGATGCAAGTGTCATCCAGCAACCACGTTTTTCGCATACCCCAGTGATAGTCCCTTCCACGGTAATTGGACTTGCAAGGTAATCGTCTGGTGAGGCCATAACCGTCGAAATTTTAATGAGTTTGTCACTGTCGACTTGATTGCCAAACTGTAAGCTAAAGGCGTGTTGGCTAAAGCTTAAAAGCGCCAATGAGAATGCAATAAATGTTTTTGATTTTAGGAACATAGTGGTTGCTTCTTTAAATAAAATTAAGCCTTAGTTTAAGCGATTTACTTGTATGATAAAAGCTTAATGAGATTAAAAATGATTTGCAATTATATCAAACCTAGATCAATTGCTTTTAATGCTGCACGGGTTCTATCACGTACATCTAGCTTTCTGAGAATAAAAGACACTTGATTACGGATAGTCCCTTCAGACTTATAAAGTGCCTCGGCGATTTCACTATTTGAATAGCCTGCAGCGATTAAATTGAGCACTCTAAGCTCGCTTTTACTTAATTTATCAGGAGTTGCTAAAGAAGTATCGGTTGTTTTAGTGGGCTTATTCAAAATTCGCTCGGTGATCGCAGGAGCTAGCGCTGAGCCACCTTTAGCAAGTGTTTCGATGGCGCTGACCAAGCGCTCTAAATTAATATCTTTTAACGCATAACCCTTAGCGCCATAGCGAATACATTCTAGCACTTGTTCACTATCATCAAAGGTCGTGAGTACCAGTACTGGTTGCCTCAGCTGTTGTGCTTGCATACTTTTCAGTACGCCAATACCGTCTAGAATAGGCATGCGAATATCAAGGAGTACAACATCAATAGAATGTTGCTTGAGCATCTCAAGAGCCGTTTGGCCATTGTCAGCCTCAGCCACGACTTGAATATTTGCTTTAAGGGCGAGTAAGCTTTTTAAGCCTTCTCTTAATAATGTTTGGTCATCAACGAGTAATACCCTAATCATTTTTTACGCCAAAGTATGTGGATTAAGTTTATGAGGTAACGTTGCAGCAATCGCAAACCCATTATTATTTTGTTCAAACTCGATTGCCCCTCGCACTAAAGCTAAGCGCTCTTGCATGCCTGTTAAGCCATTGCCTAAGTTCAGCTTGGGCATTTCGCCGCCGTTATCATAAATAGTGAGATGCACTGAATCAGCTTGGAGGTCTAAGCTTACCGACAGCTCGGTCGCATCACTGTGTTTAATACAATTCGTAATCGCTTCTTGCACAGTATGAAATAACGTTTGTGCCAATAACGTATCACTTATTTTTATATTTTCATCGTAATTGAGTGTGACATTTAAGCCTGTAACATGGCTGCACAGTGAATTAAGCGATGCATGTAAATCAATGGTTTGGTTTTCTCGCATTGACGAGACAGAGTCACGCACATCATTTAATAACAAGCGGGTAATTTGCTGTGCTTTAGTTATGTGTTTTGGTGCTTCATGATTAGCACAATGATTGGCGACTTCTAAGTGAATACTGAGTCCTGTAAGGTGGTGGCCAAGGGTATCATGTAAATCTCTGGCAATACGAATACGTTCATCGCGAGTTGCGGTGTCGTTTAAAAGCGCTTGAGTTGCTTTTAATTCACGTAATAAATGGGCTGCTTGTTCTTTGGCTTTACGCTCAGAAATAAGCCGAGTAGCAAAGCGATAGGCAAAGCTATTGTATAAAGTGAAAGCCAACCCGTTGAGCAATACAAATTGCTTATCAAAGCCATAGTGAAGCGTCAGCGCCATCAAAAAGGGCAGGCAAATGAGTAAATAGAGGCTGGCTTTGTTTGGCTCGTAATCGCTGAATTTAACTAAGAAGATGATCAATAGAATTGCAACAAAGCCAATATTAAATAGCCACATCAATAGCACAACATTAGCGATAGTGAAGTTCAAAATACGGGTTTGATAGTGCTTAAATCGTGATCTGAAAAACTCAAAATAAATTAAAAAAGCAAAAAAGCTTATAAATAACACACTGATCAAAAACGTATTTATTGTACTAAAACTTAGCTGCGCCGACTCTGCTCTTTGCGACCAAGCGTGCAGAGTATAAATAAACACAAACCCCCAGGTGATTGCTGAGAGTATGAAATCGCTTCGATGTATCAACGTTTGCAAGAGTTTGTTCATACGCTTAGTTTAATCCGCAATTATTCGTTTATGTATATGACAAATGTCACGATTAAATATGTGACATTTGCAGCAAGTCAGCCCTAATGGTGAGGCGTTAAACTGCATAAAACACCAATATAGGGACATTATCATGACCAAACATGAATTTCTGCGAAATAGTCTTTTTTCTTATCTGTTGATTGCAGCTTATTGTTTAGCAGCATTATTTGTTGATGATGCCAAGGCCGATGAGCAATCACAGCAATGGCAAATGGAGGTCGGTGCTGCACAATTGGCCATTGATACAGCATGGCGAGATCACGATATTCAAACCATGGTCTTGCCATACTTCAACGCCCGAAAAGGCAACTGGCGCATAGGGCCTAAATATGGCTTAGTGCAATATGCCTTTTTACAAGGCGCAGAATTTGAAGCGTCAATGGGGCTTAGTTTCCGAGATGAAACCTACGATAGCAGTTTAATCTTTAGTGATGAGTTGTCGGATGATGAGGTTTTCACTGACTATAAAGACGGCAAAGGTGAGCTAACCTTCAGAACGCAGCTGCAATATAAACAGCTTTTTGTTCGTTTAGCGCAAGATATTTCGAATCACTCCGATGGACTTACGTTTCTTGCCCGCTATAACCTACCGATTTATGGCCAAGGATTAGGGTTACAGCTAAGTGCTGATCTCGGTTTTTATTGGCAAGATAAAAAATACACTCAATACCTGTATGGCATAGCTAATGGCAATATCGCCCCTGAGTTTGGCAGATATGAATATCAGCCAAGTGCAGCCCTAAACCCATTTACCTCGCTAAACCTGACTTATGTTTTTAATGAGCAGTGGTCTGTTTTTACGAGCTTGCGGTATGAGCAACTTGACTCAGCCATCAAAAAAAGCCCGCTCGTGGGTGAAACTGCCAAGCAGCAATTCGCTGCAACTATAAATTATCGTTTTTAGAAAAAGGGATGAGCAATGAATTATCTACTGAGATTATGCATTTTACTCTTACTTACTGGTTGCAATAGCGCTGAAGAGGAAGTGTTTGACGAAGACGATTTATACCAAGGTGTCTATGAAAATGACTATTATGTTTATAACTTTAGCGAGTACCCGGTTGATTTTTATATGATGAACCTACGAAACAACACACCAACAAGCGCAATTTATAAGGAGCAGAACTTCCAGCAATCAATCGATGGCTACGGTGGTTTTGAAAAGCTTAACTTTAAGCGTTCAGTGGTCTCAAAGGTTGGCTTTGCAGCTTTTTATGATGCTGAAATAAAAGCTCATCTACAAAAGTGGGTTGTTAGTGATATAGCTAATTATGTGATCAGTTATATGGATGGCGAAACGCTGAAACTGGCTTTTTTAACACGCACTGAGGCTGTAGATAGTGGTGATTACCCTGTGGTTAGGCTGGTTAGTTTTATCGGCAATACGAACTACAGCTATAAACTTGCTAATAGTGAATTAACTGAAGCAACAGCAACAGCTTATATACCGCTAACTCATTGCGCTAGTGACTTACAAATTGCAGGTTTTGAATTTGATTTTTGTAACTTAGAGCAGCGTGGTTACTTAATTGTGCTGCTACCTAATAAGCAACTAGCAATCATCAAAGAGTAGTGCTTTATGACAATTTCGTGAATATTGTGATAATGTAACTTTTTATCGTTTCATTGCTTTATAATGCCTTTTTTATTTGTATGATAAAGCTGGTTTTAGCTTGGAGTTAGCATGGTTTCACGTCGAGAATTTTTAGTAGGGGCGGGCACATTAGCCTTTTTAGGATTATCAAAAAGTGCCATAGGTAAAGTGTCGTTAGGTGATTTAAAAACAACGGCTGTCGGCTTTGGTCCGTTAATTTCTGATCCAGATAAATTGCTCGACTTACCCGAGGGATTTAGTTATCAAGTAGTTTCAAGCCTAGGTGAGAAAATGTCTGATGGGTTTACAGTACCGGACAAAGCTGATGGCATGGGCTGTCTAGCGCTTGGTAATGACCGTGTTGCATTAGTGAGAAACCATGAGCTCAAACCAAAAGATTTAGCGAAAGCTGAAGCAAGTATTGCCAACCATAAAACGCCCCTGGCTTTTGATACTAACAGTGACGGTGTGGCGTTACCGGGTGGCACAAGTCATATCGTTTATAACTTAAAAACCCATCAAAAAGAGCAAGAATACCTGTCATTGGTTGGCACTATTCGTAACTGTTCTGGCGGTATTACGCCATGGGGCACTTGGCTTACGTGCGAAGAAACCACCGATACTAAAGCCGATGGATTTAATCAAGACCACGGCTATATTTTTGAAGTACCCGCAAATAGCAAAGGCTTAATTAAACCTGAGCCATTAAAAGCCATGGGTCGATTTAACCACGAAGCGGCTGCTGTTGATCCGCGTACGGGCATTGTTTATCTAACTGAAGATAAAGGTGATAGCGTCTTTTATCGTTTTATTCCAAAGGAATATGGCAAGCTGCATAAAGGCGGGCAATTACAAGCTATGGTGGTAAAAGGTAAGCCACAATTCGATAGCCGCAACTGGAATAATAAAGCCATGGGGCTACATCAAGAGCTTGAGGTTGAGTGGGTCAATTTAGATAACCCTGAAAGCCCGAAAGACGACTTACGCCTGCGCGGATACAAACAAGGTGCGGCACTATTTGCTCGCGGTGAAGGTATTCACTGGGGTGATAAAGAGCTTTATTTCTGCTGTACCAATGGCGGTAAAAAACAACTTGGTCAGGTTATGAAATATCAGCCATCAGAATTTGAGGGCACAGATAAAGAAGCACAGCAACCAGGTAAAATCTCGTTGTTTGTCGAAAGTACTAGCAAAACCCTTTACAACTTTGGCGATAACCTAACCGTGTCACCTAATGGTCATTTAATTGTTTGTGAAGACCAGTACACCGATGTGGTTGATAATCATCTTCGTGGTGTGACACCAGATGGGCAAGTTTATAATTTTGCCCGGTTAGTGGCGCAAACCGAGCTGGCAGGTGCCTGTTTTTCACCAGATGGTAGCACATTGTTTGTGAACGTTTACTCACCTTCAAAAACACTTGCTATAATAGGCCCATGGCATAAGTTTAGTGTTTAATTAAAGCTTATTTTAAATAGCCACTGCGAAGTGGCTTTTTTTGTACCACGAAAATTTATGTTCCTCTTTTTATAATCAGCTGTTCTAGTTAGAATCACTTTGTTTTACAGGAAAAAATAATAAAACCAAAACGGAGTTGATATGTCTGTTACTGAGCAGAGTCGAGAGCAAGTTAAAGAAAAGCTAGTTAAGCAAAGTCCACTTGCAGCCGCAATCGGCGTAGCGTGCTGGAGTATCCCAATCATTATTTTATGGATCACAGTATTTTCAATTAAAAGTGCTATTGGGCCAGTAATGTTAGTGATTAGCGGCGTACTCGTTGGCCTAGCCGTTCGTATTCATGGGCGTGGCTATGATCGTATCTTTTCAGTTATTTCACTTATTGCATACCTATCAGTAATCGCTGTTGCGCTCAGTTCGGAGGTTTTGATCAGCGGTACATTGTCTTTATCAATTTATGCTTTGTTATTTGCACTTGGCTCTTGGTCAGCAGCATTTATTGCACGTAAAAGCATTCCATTTATTGATCATAAGTTATTTGCTGAGGTGTATGAATCTGGTGAGCTAGCAGGGTATAAAAAAATTAAAAATCATTGGTTGGTAGTATTACCGAGTACCCTAATTGCTACATCATGTTTGAGTTTTGCAGGCGCCGTTGGTGCATTTGCTCACCAGCAGTATTTGTCTATTGAAAAACAGGTAGAACAAGAGCAACATCAAGCTGCTAAGTTTAGAGCAAAACATATTCCGACAGATGATGAGTTTCTTGCAACCTTGTCTGACAAAAAAGCATTTAGCTATGCTTTTGCCTATTATTCCGGTCGTCACTTTGATGAACGAGGCGTTTATCAGGGGAATTTTCCGCAAGATACATTTAAATCAGAAACTATTTTACGTTATCTCGTTGAACATAAAAATGAACCTAGAGCGCAATTTATTCTGGGAAGAATGCTTGCTTTTGAGCGTGGTGAAGCACTCATGGCAAGCTCAAGACATAGCGGTGATCAGTTCGCTCGGTTATATGACATTTATCAATTCGGTTGCCATATAGATGCAAAGCAAGGACGTACGCTATTGCAAAGCTTTAAAAAGCTCGTAACAGAGCAGTCGGTGATCATCGATATTCAGCAAATGCAGAGTAATGATTTTCGTGATTATTGCGACATTCTAGATGACACCGAATTTGATTACCGTTATATCCGTGATTACAAAAGCTAATCCCCAAGCTCACTAATTATTAGTAACGGAAAGTTCTTTGCCGAGCGGGGCTGCCAGTCTGCAAACTCAATATTATTCACATTCAGTGTATTGAGTGCTTTTTTTGAGTAGCTCCAGCCTCTGGCTTTTTGTGCCACAGCTGCACGTTTTAGCTCTTCAGATAAACCAATCGTTAGCAAGTCATGATTAACCCCGCGTTTTGCATAAAAGGCTTTTTCACGAGTCACGGCTTTTGCGATTATTTCATCGTAATGAGTGCGTAAAGTCTGCCACTTGGTTGTTTTTTCTGGCTCTTTTAAATGCGTTACCATGGCATCAATATCGCTATCTCGCCAGCGAGCCGAAGCGGCATCGCCGTGCCAACCGACAATGGCGTTCTTAGCTATGGTGGTAGGGTTTCCTGCAAGCAATACGTAATTCGCACACGACGAAAAGCAAAATTGTTTTATATGAACTTTTAAATTATGCGCCAAAATTAATTCGGCGAGGTCCATACCTAAATCAACGTTTCCGCCACCACTGGTAATTTGTATGCTGTTTATGCTTGGCTGCTCAGCCAAAAGCTGTGCAACATGTTGATTGTTTTTGGCACTAATTTCGCCCTGATAAATAATGCGCTGCTCGCTTAGTGACACACCGGCAAAGCTTAACCAAGGGATAATTAAAAACAGACTAAAAAATACACGCAACATAAAACGCTAACCTTATAAATTGTATGATAATTCTATCATGCTTTTAGGGTTTTTTAGCGGCTTTTTTGGCGCTGACTTTAGCTGCGTGTTTAGCAATCCACTTAGTCATTTTTTTCATTAAAGCGGGCGGAAAATCATGACCCATACCAGGCACAACTTTTAACTTACTGCGCTTTATTAACAGTGCGGTGTTGATACCCGCAGACAGTGGCATAACAGGATCAGCGCTGCCATGAATTACTAATGTGGGGGCTTTAATCTTTTTTAGTAATTGCTCGCGATAAGGCGTTGCGGCAATGGCTGCAAGCTGACGTTTAAAGCCAGTTTGATTCGTGTGGGCCCGTTCAATATAGCGCTGTGCGTTGGCGTATAAAGCGTGTTCATCTTGTGGGTAGGCTGGGCTGCCAATGAGTTGGTTGAGCCTAACATTGTAATCAATCGCGGCTTCTTTATTACTGCTTCGGGGGCGTATTTTAGCGAGCTTTACTAGCAGGTTAATGTTTGAACCCGAAAACGATAACGGCGAGCTACTCGACATAATTGAAGTTAAGCTCAGTACATGTTTTTTATACTTTGCCGCGGCAATTTGCGCAATCATGCCACCCATCGAAGCCCCCACTAAGTGCGCTTTTTTGATAGCCAGTGCATCCATTAATTCTTTTACATCGCGAGCCATGTCATCGAGCGAATATGGCAGCTTTGAGCGAATCGGTAATCGGCGGCTAAGCCAATGCTTCACCAGGCTCGGCTTGCCTAACTCATCTAACGATGAGGACAGCCCTGCATCACGATTATCAAAACGAATAACCCGAAAGCCTTTTTCGACCAAGCCAAAATATAGCGACTCTGGCCAAACGGTAAATTGAGCACCTAAGCCAATAATTAAGATGATCACTGGCGCATTTTTATCGCCTTCATCTTGATAACTAATACAGATACCACTGGCTGTAAGGATATGTTCCATAGACTGACAAATAAGCTTACGCAGGTATCATCAGCTTAGTGTGTGAAGTTGGCAGTTTAGTGACAATAAAAAGAATACTGATAGTAGGAGTAATTGTGTAGTTAGAAAAATAGACAGCACATGACTGCATGCTGTCTATTTTCAGGGAGTTTTCTTAGAAGTAAGCGGTGACGCCAATCCAGAAGTTACGGCCTTTATCTTTAACGTTGTAGTCGTCTGTGAATGTGACTTCGCTAACTACACCACGACCTGTTAGGTATTCGTACTCACCATCGCCATTTAGGTCGGTATAGCTAGTGCTATATGAGGTGAAATCTTCGTCTAATAGGTTGTTTACACGGGCATTGATTTGCACGTACTCATTTACATAAAACTGCGCACCTAAATTAAGTAGGTTGTAGTTTTTGTAATATAGCGCTTTGTCGTGCACGTTATCCCAACCGCGGTAACGGTCTGAACGATATACACCTTGTAGGTATAAGTTCATAAAGTCAGTCGCTTCCCAGTTTAGGGTAAGGTTTGCCATGTGCTCAGCTGAGTTAGTTAATGGCTGACCTTGTTCAGGACCGCTCTTTTGTTCGCTATCAGTCCACGTGTAGTTACCGTTAACAGACACTGTTTTAGTGATAGTGTATTGACCAGCAATTTCAACACCTTGAAGGTCTACTTCGTCGATATTGATCTTTTGGCTGTAGCTATCGTAGCCAAGTTGATCGTACTGACCTAAGTTCACACAAGGGCGTACATCGTTAGTTTGTTCACAGCTTAAAATAGTGTCGCCGCGGGCAATTTTGTCTTCAAACTTGGTGTTGTAGTAAGTCACATTAATGTTGTGATCGCCATCAAGCGAAGTCCAGTACAGTGCAACTTCAGAGTTCACACTGGTTTCTGGTTCTAAATCTGGGTTACCCGCAAATGGGCTTGTGCCCTGACCACCAAATCCGGTGATACCGTCGTAAAGATCAGTGGTTTGCGGCGTTTTATAACCTGTACTCACACCCCCTTTTAAGGTCCAAGTGTCAGAGAGGTTATATACACCGTAAACGCGCGGTGATACTTGGCTGCCAAATACATCATGGTCATCGTAACGAGCACCTAATGTAAAGGTGAAGTTGTCAGTTGCCATCCAGTTATCTTCGGCAAAGATTGAGTACATGTTTTGCTCTTGCACTTGACCTGCTTGGTCACTTTCAAGGCCAAATACGCCGTCTTTTAATTCACCGTCGATAAGCTGACCACCAATTGCTAGGTTATGGCTACCAAAGCTACCTGTGATAGGAATATCAAAGCGTAAGTCATAGGTATATTGGCTGCTTTCAAGTGGGCGAGCAGGGCGCGGTAAGAATGTTTCTTCGGCTAAGTCTTTACGTGCTTGCTCGTCCATTCCTTCGTATTCGCCAGTACCATCGTACATAGCTTGCAGCTCTAATCGCTCGCTTACACTCAGTGGTAAAGTACGGCCATTGTTTTGCGTATCAACATAAGATACAGAGGCTTTAATCGTTGCCCAATTAAGTTCACCATCATAACTGAGTGACCACCATTCACGGTCAAACTCTTGGTCTGCCGCATAACCTGCGCGCGGGTTTACTTGGCCGCGGCGGTCTTGCCAAATTGATTCAATGTTATCTTTAGTACCAAGCGGGTAAGTAATGGTGCCTGACTCAATGTCGTAGCTTGGCGTGTTGTCGTACACTTGGCTTGAGTTATCGTAATCAAAACGTAAATGATGCGACTCAAACGGTGTATAAGTTAAAGTAAAACCATACTGCTCGTTTGTATTATCAACGGTACGACCGCCACTACCAAAACCTAATGAACGAGCATGTACAACACCATTAGGATCGGTTGCTGGTTCAAATGTTGGCGATGATGCTTGTTGCTCGTAAACGCTGCCGCGTACACCTAAGCTTAATACGTCTTTGATAAGCGGACCCATCACACTAAAGTCAGTGGTAATGTCATCACCAAAATCATCGTTTTGTTGTAATGAACGGCTAAAAGATACTGCACCGCTCCAGCTGTCAGTGTGCTTTTTAGTGATGATATTAATTACACCACCCAGTGCATCTGCACCATAAAGCGTTGATGCAGGGCCGCGAATTACTTCAACGCGCTCAATGGCATCGACCGGTGGTACGTGGTTAAACGCGTTACCACCAAAGTTGTTTGGATAAATATCGCCATGGTTGTTTTGGCGTTTACCATCAATAAGTAACAGGGTGTATTCACCTGTTAAACCACGCATACTTACACTGCCTTGGCCTGTTTTATCACGAGTTGTGCCAATGTCGATACCTTCTAAATACTGCACAGCATCAAGTACTGAGGTGAAGGCATGAGACTTAATATCTTCATTAGTGATAATTGAAATACTTGCAGGTGCTTCGGTAACTTTTTGCTCAAAACCCGTTGCAGTAATAACTAAGCGTTCCATATCTTGTTTCGGCTTAGCGTCATCAGCAAAGGCTGAAAAATGTGTTGTTATGGCAAGTGCCAGTAAGCTTGGTTTTATTGATTTCATTGTAGGTTTCCAGTTCTTTTTGTAGGTTATCCCTTTGAGGAACGCTGCGTATACTACAGAAATGAAAAATACAATCAATAACTATTCTTATTTAGATTAATCTTTTTCAAGTTGGCTTAACACTATTCACAATTAAGTTGCGTTTGTTTTTTAGCTAATTAATACGCTGTTACAAACAAGTTTTAGATTAAATACCCAAGGCAGATTCAGTTCCTGTATAGTGTTTTAATCATCATCATAAAAATTAAAATAATGAATTCAGATATCTCTTTAGCGCGCTTTAAGCAGTTTCCTGTGCTTATGTGGATCTTCTTATTTGGCTCGTTTATTACCCGTGGCAGCTATTACATGGTATGGCCATTTCTTGCGGTGATCTTGTACGAAAAGTTTGCTTTATCGGCGACAGAAGTCGGTTTGGTACTTACCAGTGCTGCCGTGATTTCGGTGTTTACCAGTTTTATTGGCAGTAGCCTCTCAGATAAAGTGGGCCGGCATACGCTGATGTACATCACTGGTGTGCTGTATATTATTTCTTTCTCGCTGTTGGCTGAGGTAGAAACCGTGGCCGGTTATGTGATTGTGATGACCTTATGCTCTATTGCGACTGCACTTTGGCGACCACTAACCAGTGCGGCGATTGGCGATATTATTAATGATGCACAAACTCGTGAGCTGGCCATGCAGTCGCTGTACTTTATTGTTAATGTGGGCTGTGCGGTGGGTCCATTAGCTGGGGTATGGCTAGGTTTAACAGGTGAGCAGTCGAGCTTTTATATTACCGCAGGGGCATTTGCTATTTTATTAGTGCTGCTTGTTTGGGGCTTTAATTTTAGTGATAAAGCCGCCAAAAATACTGCCGCAATCGACGAGCCTGAAGAGAAAAAACCAGCTGTACAAGGCAAGCAAATCTTACGTATTCTATTTGCAGATAAGCTGCTGCAGTGTTTAATTTTAGCCAATATTTTGTGCATGTTTATTTATGCGCAAATGGATAGTTCACTCATACAATACCTAACTCGTGCAGAGGCACCCGACCTACTTGCATTGATTTCTGCGCTGATATTTACCAATGCGATAGTGATCATTTCAAGTCAATTTCTGCTGTTAAAAATGATGGCGCGATTTAGCCTAACGGTACGAATACAAATTGGTTTGGCGCTATTGATGGTGTCGCAGTTTTGGCTCGCACTTAATCCAATCGATTTATTCTGGGGCTGGATAGGTGCGATAGTGGTGATGAGCTTGGCCGAAACCATTTTGTTTCCGACGATGAATGTTCACCTTGATAGGCTCGCACCATCAAACTTACGTGGAGCCTACTTTGGCGCGGCTTCGTTTTATGATTTAGGATTTGCTTTAGCACCCCTCGGTGGTGGTTTAATTTTAGATTATTACGATGGCCCAACTTTATTCTTTGTAGCGGGAGGGCTTTGCCTTGTGGTGATTTACTTATACGCCATACTCGAAAAGTTACCCAGACCCGATTTCGCAAACCCAAGCTCGTAACCCTTAAATAGCCCCTTTATGGGGCTTTTTACGCTTTAACAATTAATGACAGCGATATCAATTTACGTATTTTTTCCGAGATATTAGTTTGTAGTATCGGCTTATAATGTTAAAAAATTGTTTACCATACCGATAAGAACTCAATGAACGCACCTTACTCTTTGTGCATACGCTCGCTATTATGCTCGGCTGTATTGCTAACACTTGCTGCTTGTGGCGGCTCAGGCTCAGATGAAAAACAAACAACAACCCCTCCTGTAACCGAAACACCACAAAATCAAGCGCCGCAAATCAGCGGTCAATCACAGACTTTACGTGTTGGTGAAACCTTGAGTTTTAGCCCTGAAGTCTCTGATCCAGATAATGACCCACTTACTTTGTCTGTAACAAACTTACCAAGTTGGCTAAGTTTTAATGAAGCCTCAGCAAGTATCAGTGGCACGCCTGAGCAAGTAGGTAAGTATGCAAACATTGAGTTTACGGTCACTGATGGGCAGCTCTCTGCACAGCTTTTGATTGATATTAATGTAGAGGCCAAACTTATTGAAAATACACCGCCAACGCTCACGTCCATCCCATCGGATAGCAATGAAGGCCAAGCTTATACTTACCAGCTAACATTTACTGATGCACAAAATGACACTGTGGTAGTAAGTGAAGTTAGTAAACCTGATTGGCTTAGCTTTGATGCGACTAACCTCAGTTTTAGCGGCACGCCCTTGTTTGCGAATACGGGCGAACAGCAAATTCGTTTTCGTTATTCAGATGGCGAAGTGACGCAGCAGGCAGAGCAAACATTTAACATCGCTGCCAGAGCAAACTCAGCGCCTGTGGTGTCTCCACTGAGTAGTGAAGTTCGTGCTGAGCAGGCTTTGAGTGTGCAGTTAATCAGCACCGATGCAGACAACGATGATGTGAGCTTAACCTTAACAGGTTTACCAACGTGGCTAAGTTTTGATGAGCAAACTAGCATCTTAT
Source organism: Pseudoalteromonas sp. P1-8 (assembly GCF_001399985.1). Lineage (NCBI taxonomy): Bacteria > Pseudomonadati > Pseudomonadota > Gammaproteobacteria > Alteromonadales > Pseudoalteromonadaceae > Pseudoalteromonas > Pseudoalteromonas sp. P1-8. The sequence goes on along the minus strand of NZ_LJSO01000005.1, from coordinate 213,357 downwards.
CAGGCACCGCGAGTAATGAAGAACTTGGTGAACATAAATTCACAATCACAGCCTCTGACTCACGTGTACAGGCAAGCTTTGAGTTTGTGTTAAACATCACCCAAAGTTATGTGGCCGAGGCACTCGAAACGGGTAATGCGCTGGTTGTTCCAAACAGTGAGTTGCTACTTGATGCTGCGCTTAATGAAATAGATACCCACAAAGCGCGCTTTCAAAGCATTAAAAATAGCTTATTTGCTTTTGGCTCAAGCTCCGCTCTTGATGAATTAAACTGGTATCCAACATGGGATGCAACGTTATTAAATGCCACTTATCCATTCAATGAGCCAGTTCTACTTACCAACAATAGTTGGCAAGATGGCTACGAGACAAAAGTCAGAAACCTTGCTGTAGTTGGAACTAGTGATGGGGAGCAGGGCCGTTACTTGGTATTTGGTAGTAATCCTTATCGAAATACCATTAACGAGCAAATGACTCAGTTTTTGAAAAACAGCACCACATGGTTAGCTGGTAGAGAAATAACCGCAGAGCAGCCACTTAAACTTGTATTAGCGCAACTTGATCAAAGCTATTACTTTCAAGATAGGATTAAAACGCGAGAGTGGTTTGATAGTCAATATGAAGGCATGGTGAGCTATAACGACAATACAAGTTGTGACAATGACGCTTTAGCGGCGTGTTTAACAACTGACACGGATGTACTGATTATCTCTCAGCATGAGCGTGAAGGATTAAATATTGAGAATGTTGTGGCTGCAGTAAAGCAAGCGCAAGCAAATGATATAGCGGTGATCTATATTCAGCGTGATGGTAGTCAAACAGCACTAGGTAAAGCGCTATTTGAATTACTCCATGTGAGCGTTGCAGGTGATAACTATTGGCACCGATTAGAACTGGCACAGTGGAACCCAATTGCTATCAACGACAGCTTGCCAACTGATGCGCAAACTATTAAAGACTTACTTAGCCGCTTTAAAAGCAGCGAATTTAGTGTTGATTTAAGTGCCTGTGATAATCGTAGCTGCCCAGCTGAAAGCCAATATCAGCAACAGTTTAGTGATGCGGCAACTATCATTAATTCGGTTTTTAGAGGTTTTGACCAAGCGAAAACAGATATCTTTACTGAGCAGGGCTATCGCTTTTACCAGTTACTGGCGCTGCTTGCAGATCATTATCGCCAAGTTGTGAGCTTCCCGATGGATAAGCTAAGCACCGATAATACAAGCTTCTTTCGCGCACTGTTTACTGATCATGCGGTATTAAATATACGTAAAGTTAATCCACTTCAAGTTGATATGGGGAATTTCAGCCGTAGTGATTTTAGTCATGTAACACCTAAAACCGTCACCGTGAATATGCAGAGTAAGGCGTATTTTCGCTCAACGGGTGTGTATGCCTTGCCGGGGCAAACATTTGCTATCAAACGCACCGATAATCAAGCAGTGAATACCAAGGTGTTTGTTAATACTCTGCGTGATGGCGCAACACATTACATGAGCAGCAATGGCTATAATCGACCCGCTAAATTGCAGTCGGTTCATGTGCCTATAGAGACAAATGAAACGGTCTATTTTACGTCACCTTATGGTGGGCCAATTCAAATTGAGTTTGATCAAAATGATTTAGATGTCAGCTTTGAATTTAGTAATGTAGGTGAGCACCCGTATTGGCGCAGCAGCAGTGATGATGAGCGCTTTGCTGAGTTGCTTGAAAAAGGCGACTATGATTGGGCTGAGGTAGCAACCGGTGGCTTTGAAGTGCATTCAAAGCTCGAGAAAATGCGTATTTCAATTAACGATGGTTATTGGCCCATAGCGTCTGACTTCGCCCATGCAGTAGAGCGTTATACTCATAACTATCCGCATGTACTTGCTGGTTTCAAAGGGCCGGGCATCGATGTGGTTAGCGAAATTCATGACTTTGCGAGTGCACGCAATATTGAGGTGCAAACAATTGATATTGTAAAACATATGAATGCAGACCAACCGACCTGTGGTTGGGGTTGTTCTGGTAATCCGTATGACGCAGGTTGGAATTTTAATCCAACTGGGCATGGCGATATCCATGAATTAGGGCATGGACTTGAAAGAGGGCGCTTCCGTATCGAAGGGTTTGGTGGCCATTCAAATACCAACTTTTACTCCTACTACAGTAAGTCGAAGTTTGAAGATGAAACCGGCTTTTCGGCATCGTGCCAAAACTTGCCATTCGAGAACTTGTTTGATCATTTACAAGCCAGTAAACAAAGCGCAGATGCATTTGCTTATATGCAAGGTTTAGCGATGTCAGAGTGGTCGCAAAGTCACGCTATTTATTTACAAATTATGATGGCCGCACAGGCACACAATAAGCTTGAAAACGGCTGGCATTTATACCCTCGCTTACACATCTTGGAGCGTGCGTTTAATCTAGCTGATAACAGCGAGACTAATTGGCAGGCACAAAAAGATGCACTTGGCTTTTCAAGCTACAGCTTGTCGGAGGCACAAAGCATAGGCAACAATGATTGGCTATTAATAGCGCTTTCAGAAGCAGCCGAGCTCGATTTGAGCAACTACTTCAGCATGTGGGGCATGGCAACGTCAGACAAAGCAAAACAGCAGGTTAAAGCAAAAAACTACACGGTATTAGGTGATGTTTACTATGCCTCATCTGCCACAGGTTATTGCACGACGTTAAATCAAACAGAGGTTGCAATTGATGGAGCTCAAAGCTGGCCTGAATAATACACCGCTTTGTTAAGTTGATTGGTATTTGTATTTAAAACGCCAGCGAAAGATTTCGCTGGCGTTTTTATTATTAGATTAGTGAAATTAGCTACAACTGCTACCTTTATAACTCACACATTTAACGTTGAGGTGTAACATGGCTGTTTCTGCAATCCCTAAAGGTTTCCATGCGGTAACCCCGTATTTGGTTATTGAAGGTGCCACTAAGGCGATAGAGTTCTACAAACACGCTTTTGATGCAGAGCTTGTAATGCAAATGCCCTTGCCTGATGGTGGAGTGGCGCATGCTGAAATAAAAATAGCCGACTCTCATATTATGCTTTCTGATAATTGCCCTGATGTGCAATTTAAGTCGCCGCAACAACTTGGCGGTACACCGGTGAGCATTATGCTGTATGTTGAAGATGTCGATGGTGTTTTTGCTAAAGCTTTGTCGCTTGGGGCAAAAGAGCTACGCCCAGTACATGACCAATTTTATGGCGATAGGTCAGGGACTCTAGAAGACCCTTTTGGTCATATCTGGACTATAGGCACACACAAAGAAGACCTCAGTGAGCAAGAGCTTATGCAGCGCATGAGCGAGCTTATGAGTAAAGAGCAAGATGCTTAAAAAGTTGTTTCAACCGACATTCCTATTTGCCATGAATCCACGTCTTGGTAACTGCCCAGAGGCGTACTAAAGTCGATATGTATCACATTGTCGTTACTTGAGCGCGATGAATATAGGCGAATACCAACGCCTGCACTGGTTAGCATTGAATCTGAAATATTTGCAGTTTCAGTGCTGCCAAATGCTTGGCCTACATCAACAAAGCCAACAAAGCCTACATCTACAAACTGATACAGATTGATATTAGGGTACATTCTTAGTTCAGCCGTTGCTTGTACGCTTGATGTACCATGTTGGTAACTTTCTGGGAAGCCACGCATGCCTTCTTCACCGCCAACGGCCAGTGGTTTATCAGCAAATTCATGGTTTTGCCAATGACCATTTAGATGCGCATAAAAAGCAAATGAGTTTGACCAGCGATAGTTAAATTGTGCTTTTGAATAAAGCGCTAAACGGTCATCAAGCTCAGTTCCCATATTGCCTTTCATTCCAGCGGCAAATCGATACAAGGCGTTATTGTTAAACCACGCTTTGGTAAGATTTGTATCAAATAAAAAGCCTTGGCCAAAATTTACGGTATCGATGGCAAACTTTGAATTTAGCTCCCAACCTAGGTTAACGTCTTCGTTGTGGTTTATTAGGTCAATATCGTGCAATACGGCATAATTGTCTTCTAGCCAATGTAATCCGACCCAAGGCGCTGCAATGGTGTAATCGTTAAGGCCTGCAAGCAAAGGCTCTGTTTCAAAAGGGCGGTAACTGACATCTTCGTAATCAATCCCAGCAAGCCAGTGAAAGGTTTGCTGACTGTCTTGCGATAAAATTCCGCCGTAAGCAAACTGGGCGATTAATTCATCAGTAAAAAACTCTGAACGAGTCATGCCATTTTGATAGATATAACTTTTTTGCTTTTGTGATTTAGCAAAGTAGCGCATTAGTGCGTCACTGCTGCGTTGATAAAAAGGCTGATGATAATCCACTAAAAACACTTGCCCGTCATCGTAATCATCAGCTTGTAAAGTGAGGGTTGCATGAGGCTGCCAAGGCACTGGCATTTGCAGCACTGAGTGGTAGCCTGAGCGTTCATGATCTGATTTATACTTTAAAGATGCGCGAATACCGTAGCCTAAAAAGTTTTCTTCTTTAAAACCTAAGCTGTATTTATTATTGCCACTACTACGGCCAAAATTAATGGTTGGCAATAAACTCCAGGTATCCCAGGTATCGATTTGCACCACGCGGGGTTCATCTTCAAGGCAATCTTTTGTATAGCTAACCTTGGCATCTCTTAAGTATTTTTTGCTGCGCAAAATGCGCTCCGCTTCTTGTAGCTGACGCTCACTGACTTGATCACCCTCTTTGAAGGTAATTTGCTCACTAACCACTTTGTTTTTGGTATCAATGTGCAGCCAGTTGATAAAGCGATGTAGGGCGGTTGTTTCAGGGTCATTAGGATCGAAAATCGTATGCGTATCAATGTTGAGTTTATCAACAGTGATGTCTTTGTCCTCGCTTAACTCTGCAGTAGGTTTGCTTTTTACTTCACAAACCACATCTAAGCTTAAAGGCTCGTTTGCATAAACAGTCCCTGTAGCAGTGCATGTTATTAATAAAACCGATGTTATTTTATTCATCATTATTATGCCTACTAAATACCAAGGAGATGCAGCGTGTTTGGCTTTATCAACCTTTAAATTCTTTACAGTTATCAGCATAAAATCGCTAACTTAAGAAAAACTTAACTAAAACTTAAACTTCATTGAAGGTTGTAAGTTTATGATTAATAAACGTTATGCTAACTAACTGTGGCGAAGTTAATCGATAAATAGCTGGCTTACGTATGATTTCTTAAGGTTTCTAATAGAGCAAATAATGAAAAAGCGTGTTTTATATTGGCTGCAAAATGACTTACGCCTAGTCGACAATGAAATTCTATCTGAGTTAGCTGATTTTGATGGCGAGCTTGATTTAGTGTTTGTGATTGAGCCGCGCTGGTTTAGGCAAACTAACTATCAATCAAAACCGTATGGCACGCATAGACACCGTTTTTTACGTGAAAGCCTAGCAGCATTTGCACAAGCTGTTGAGAAGCTTGGGCAAACACTTCATGTGCTAAGTGGTGAGCCTGAGCAAGTAATCAGTCAGCGATTACAAAAGTACGATATTGAAACTTTGGTTTGTACAGAGCAAGTTGGCGTTTATGAGCAAAAACAGCTCTATAAAATCAAAGTGTTATGCCCAGAAGTGACAGTGAAAACTTATCAACAAGATACCTTGTTTAAAGCAACGGACTTGCCTTTTCAGTTTGATGACCTACCTAAAAACTTTACTGCCTTTCGCAAAAAGGTAGAAGCTGAGCCAACCTTTATAGCGGCGCCACTGCAAGCGGTTAGCCACTTACCTCATCCTGTACAACTATGCCCTGATAACCCTATTGATGATGTTGCAACTCAACCTAACATTTTTAAAGGTGGTTTACTTGCAGCTCAGCAGCATTGTGATGCGTACTTTTCATCTAAAGCGCCAAGCAGTTATAAAGAAACACGCAATGAGTTAGACGGCTTTAGAAACAGTACTAAGTTCAGTGTTTGGCTCGCTGGGGGCACAATTAGCGCAAAACAGCTTTACCGAGAAGTTGAAGTGTATGAGTTAGAAAACGGTGCGAATGAGTCGAGCTATTGGATAAAGTTTGAATTACTGTGGCGCGAATATTTTAAGTGGCATGCGATGCATGCTGGCGCAACACTCTTCCAGTTTAAAGGGCAAAAGCATAGTGCGCCACTGACGACTTTTAACAGCCAGCGCTTTAATGCGTGGTGCCAAGGTCGCACGCCGTTTGCTTTGGTAAATGCAATAATGCATGAGCTTAATGCGACAGGCTATATATCTAACCGCTCTCGGCAAATTGCGGCAAGTTGTTTAGTTAATGAGCTTGAACTGGATTGGCGCTATGGCGCAGCGTATTTCGAACAGCAACTCATCGATTACGACGTGGCTGCGAACTGGGGTAATTGGCAATATATTGCGGGTGTCGGCGTTGACCCTAGAGGCGGTCGACATTTTCATATTAATAAGCAAACAGCGCTTTATGATCCCCTAGCGCGTTACATTCGAAAATGGCAAGGAGATCAAACCATCGTAAGCACAATCGATAGTGTTGATGAGGTGGATTGGCCAAGGATTTAATAGCCTGCGTTAGATCAATATTCTTCACAGATTTTTAGTGTTTTTTTATTTTGTTAACTAAAATAATGATTAAGGCTTGCTTTTATTGTTGGTGGGCTAGTTAACAAGGCTAATTATGGCATTTAGTGAAGGGTATGATGCGATTAAGTCGCATCTAGGTTTAGACATTGCTCAGCTAATTCTCGACAGTGGAGATGCGGGTATTTGGCTTTGGAATGTACAAACAGGCGAAACCATTTTCAATGATAAGTGGGCCGATATTATCGGTTACACACTGCAAGAATTATTGCCAGTTTCAATTGAAACTTGGCTCAGCTTTGCTCACCCTGACGACCTATCAAAATCGGAACAGCTATTAAACGCTCACTTTAAAGGTGACTCTAAGCGTTATATTTGCGAAGCGCGAATGAAGCACAAACAAGGGCATTGGGTTAAAGTGCTCGATAAGGGCCAAGTGCAAAGCTGGGATGAAAATGGCAATCCTGAATGGATGCTAGGCGTTCATATCGATATTACTGAACAGTGGTTAAAAGAGCGAGAAATTGAGTTTTTACATGCTAAATTGCAAAAGTTTACTGATAACTTACCGGGGTTTGTTTATCAGTATGTGGTGGAAAAAGATGGCACCGCATATTTTCCTTTTGCCAGCTCCAAAGTCTTCAACATTTATGGCTGCACGGCAGATGATATAAAAAACTCTGCAGATTTAATCATGCAAACGATTCACCCAGATGATTTAGAGCGAGTCGTTAAAAGCATTGAGAAATCGCGAGGCGAATTATGCGAGTGGCATGAGGTATATAGAGTTAATCATCCAACTAAAGGGGTGATTTGGGTTGAAGGAAAATCCTCACCTATTGCCCGTGCTAATGGCAGTGTTGAGTGGAATGGTTATTCAGAAGATGTCACTGAAGAAGTTAAAAGCAACGAAAAAATACAGCTGCTTACAGCCGTTTTCTCAACAACAAGCCGCGGTATATTAATAACCACCCCTGAGCCTAAAATTGTGGATGTTAACCCTGCTTTTGAGCAAATTACAGGCTTTTGTAAGGCAGAAGTGCTTGATAAAAACCCATCTATACTTTCAGCTAAGCAGCAACCCACAGAGTTCTTTGAGTTGATGTGGGAGTGTTTAATACACAATGGGCGCTGGCAAGGTGAAATATGGAACAAGCGCAAAACCGGTGAAGTTTTTCCTGAGTTGTTAACCATAGATGCCATGTATGACGAACATGGCCAAGTGAGTCATTACATTGGTGCATTTGATGATATTTCGCAGGCAGTAGAAAAGCGCCAACTGCTTGACGAATTAGTCAATCAAGACCCTCTTACTAAGCTGTTAAATCGGCGAGGTTTAGATATTCAGTTACATTCATTTTCTCATCATGCGGCGAATGAAGGTAACCAGTTTTCGTTGATTTATGTCGACCTTGATAACTTTAAACTGGTGAACGATACCTTTGGTCACGAGCAGGGCGATAATCTACTGCTTGAAATCAGTGAGCAGCTTTCACTTCAGCTGCGCGATAAAGACATATTAGCTCGTATTGGCGGCGATGAGTTTGTGATTGTGTTACCAACGTTAGCAAAACTTTCTGTTTGCCAAGACATTGCAGGGCGCTGCCAAAAAGCGGTTGAAGGCGTAGCAAAGCGCTACGCAACAAAAGTGCCTGTGAGTGCTAGTTTTGGAATCGCGCTTTACCCAGAAGATGGTAAAAATGCCAAAGAGTTACTCGCCACTGCTGACGAGCAAATGTATAAGATGAAGCTTAAACATAAAGCATCACCACTCGGTTGAAATTTCGACACTCGGCAGCTTATTCAAAAGCGGTAGTAAAGCACGCTCTTTACGTAAATCTTTGCGCTCGTTTTCTAAATCTCTTCGTTCTCGATAAAGCTCTTTTTGTTGGCCATTATCAAGTTGATTGCTGTTAAGCTCAGCGCGAATATCTTTTAGGCGGCGGTCAATATCGTCAATTCGGTCATCAATGTATATCAGCCTTTGCTGTACTTGATACCTGTCGTTGCCTTCTTGCCATGCTTTACGAAATGCTGTGCTATTACAGACGCCATTGTAAGATGCTCCCTGCATGCCAAGGGTAAAGCCATTTTCGGGCTCACAATACACCGCCAGACCTTGATCGTATCCCACTTTATATTCAGCAATATCGGCACTTACGCCATACTCGCTACATTGTGATAAGGCATCTATGCCATCACGATACTCAGTGCCATCTGCACCATGTTTATAACCAATACCATGCCAATTGGCTTGTAAACATTCATCTTTACTGACTGAGGTACAGCCTGCTAATACGATTAATGGCAGTAGAGGAAGTGTCCATTTTCTCATTAAAGTCTCAGCTTAAATTATTAATAACTAACTTGATTCTAGCCTGTAATATTATTTTTTAGAAAGTAGTTTTTGTATTTCATAACAATGCCCTCAAATGATTAAGTTTTATTGCGCCTAGGTATCCATTACCACTGACAGAACCGCTGAGCAATGCGAATGTTTGGCTGCGCATTTTTTAGGTGAGCTAACTGTAATAAGCATAACGCGGTAAAGTGACTGCGTTTGATCAATTGATGGCGGTCAAAGCGCATGATCTCGTACCACAGCTTAAACAGCTCGCCAAAACGCATTAGATTGTTATTGTTAAACTGCCACTGTGATTGGTAATTTACCTTGATAGGGCAAGGCATATGACCCGGATAGGCTTGCCATGGTGCAAGCATAGCTCGTGGGTAACTGGTTTTCAGCCAGCGCTGATAAAAGCGGTGCTTACGAACATATTCAACAGGGACAGCTAAAGGATATTGCAGCACTTTCCACGAATAAAACGGATGGAAGAACTCCATTTTAAACTCGCATACTTGCTCGTTCGGAATGCTCAAATGATGATGTTGATCATTGAGTAGTAAAAACAATTGGAATGCTTTTTCGAGTGGTAATTCAGCCAAGGGTTTAAAACTAAGTTTTAGGTTATCAATTAGTTTTTGTTGCAGCATAGACGCATTATGTACCACTGACTTTGGCAAATAAGCGTATTGCTGATCTAAATAAGCTTGAATGAGCTTATCAAGATTGTTTTCTTTTGCCGCCTCATAAATAGCGTCGCCATAAAATACGGCACCTAAACCAACACTGCCACCATTACCAGACCAACTAATTTGTGGTCTTGAAACTGTTTTATATTCATTGTGATGCGCTTTGCGCCAGTATTTACCAAGGCGCTGCTCAACAGAGAGCTTTTGCGTGTCGCGTACTTGCACAACCTCAAGTTTAAGGGCATTTTGCGAAGCATATTGTTTTGCGCAGTAGAGATCTTGGCTATCTGATTGCGAAAAATTAAACGACTTAAGCTCAACACCTTGGCGTAATAGCTCGCAGTTAATTAGCCGTGAATCAAGGCCGCCAGACAAGGTGCTCAGCACTTTTTTATCGGTGTGCATCGCTTTTGTTACAACACTGCGAAAGGCCTGAGTAACCCCTTCAATTGCGTCGGTCACCTCAAAGTTCTGTTTGGCAAGGGCGACCCAATCAAAGTAACGCTGTTTTACCACGCCATGACTGGCATCAAAACGTAATATTTCGCCTGGGTATGAGCATTTTATGTTTTTATATGGCGTGTGATCTAATAGCGGGTAACCAAGCACAGCAAGCTCTGTGAGTGCTTCGGCATCACTTTCAAGCTCAATACTGAGCTGTTTAAATAACCCCAAGTTGGTTGAAAACAGTAAGCCTTGCGCTGTTTTTAAGGTATAAAACGGCTTTAAACCAAGGGGATCGGTGGCGAGTACTAAGCTGCCTAATTGGCTATTAAACTGGCAAAAGCTAAATACCCCTTCACATTGCTGTAAGCAAGTGTTGAGGGAAGCTGTATTGGCCATGGTTTTTAAATCATCACTGCGCGAGCTGCTTAGTAAAGGGTGACCAATCAGCGTTGCAATTTGCGACTCAGTTTGCAACCAACTCGCTTGTTGGTAAGCATCAAAGTCATAGTGAAAAATAGCTCCATTATCACAATCAAAGCGCTGAACATCTGCTTTTTTGTAGCGATTAAATACATCAGCTAGTTGATTAATATAATGAAATTCTGTTTTGCCTAATTCATTGAATTGGATATAACCTGCGATAACAGCCATGTTAACCACCTTTTCGTTTGCTAACTTACATGTAAAGTTGCAAGCCATAGGCCAAAACGAATAAAGGCCTTAAACAAGGCCTTTGGTAACATTACAAAATTACAATCGCAGATCAGCGATTGTTAAGTTGTTGGTTGATTTCATCGAATATACTCGCATCATCAATGGTTGATGGAATTTGCAGCTCTTCACCATCGACCAATTGGCGTAAATTCTTTCTGAGTATTTTCCCTGAGCGGGTTTTTGGAAGGCGCTCAACATGCAAAATGTTTTTCAGGCAGGCAATGGCGCCAATTTGATTTCTTACCGAGTGAACTAACTGTTGCTCAACTTCTTTGCTATCGCCAAGATAATCGTCTTTGAGCACTATCATCGCCATGGGTAATTGCCCTTTGAGTGCATCGTTAACACCAAATACTGCGCATTCAGCAACAGCAGGGTGGGCTGCTACAATCTCTTCCATTTCACCGGTTGATAAGCGATGACCTGCAACGTTAATTACATCATCGGTACGACCCATAATAAATAGATACCCATCCTCATCAATATAGCCGCCATCACCAGAGAGATAATAATCAGGGTACTCACTTAAGTAGCCCGCCTGAAAGCGTTCATTGTTTTGCCAAATTGTTGGTAAGCAGCCAGGAGGTAAAGGCAGTTTAATAACCACTGCGCCGCTTTCGTTTGCGGCGCACTGCTCACCATTCATATCAAGAATTTGTACATCAAAGCCCGGTGTTGGCACAGTTGAACTTCCCGGTTTAGTGGCAAGTTGTTCAATACCAATTGGATTACACGCAATTGCCCAACCTGTTTCTGTTTGCCACCAGTGGTCGAGTACAGGCAAGCCAGTGTTGTCTTTCAACCACTCATACGTTGGCGGATCTAGGCGTTCGCCGGCCAAGAATAAACGTTTTAAACTTGAGGTATCGTATTGTTTAAAGCCCTCGGCGGTCGGGTCTTCTTTTTTAATTGCGCGAAATGCAGTTGGAGCACTGAATAAGGCGGTGACTTTATAATCTTCTACAACACGCCAAAATGCACTGGCATCAGGAGTTCTTATTGGTTTTCCTTCATAAAGTACGGTGGCACAGCGATAAATGAGCGGTGCATATACAATGTATGAGTGACCAACCACCCAGCCAATATCGGAAGCTGCCCAAAATACCTCGCCGGGCTTCATGCCATACACGGTTTCCATGCTGTAATGCATTGCAACTGCGTGACCACCGTTTTCTCGAACCACCCCCTTGGGTGTGCCTGTGGTACCTGATGTGTAAAGAATATAAAGCGGGTCGTCGCCTGCAACAGGCACTGCATCGACTGCACTTGCTGTATCAGAGGCTGATTGCCAATCGATGTCTCGGCCATCTTGCATCTCGGCAATGGCTTGTTCACGCTGAAATACAATACAGTGTTCAACAGCATGCTTGGCGTTTTCGAGTGCTTCATCAAGCAGTGGTTTATATTCGATCACATGATTAATTTCGACCCCGCAAGACGCAGTAAGCACAAGCTTAGGTTTTGCATCATCAATACGCACAGCGAGTTCGTGAGGTGCAAAACCACCAAATACAACGGAGTGAATGGCACCAAGGCGCGCACACGCCAGCATACCAATAACTGCTTGTGGGATCATTGGCATATAAATGACTACACGGTCACCTTTGCTTACGCCAAGGGATTGCATGAGCCCTGCAAATTTAGCAACTTGAGTTTGTAACTCGCCATAAGTGTATTGTTGTTTGGTATTGGTAACAGGGGAGTCGTAAATCAGTGCAGTTTGGTCGCCATAGCCAGCTTCGACGTGTTGGTCCAGGGCTAAGTAACAAGTGTTTAACTGACCATCGGCAAACCAATGGTAAAAATCATTATCGTCATATTGATAAGGGGCACTTGGCTCTTTAAACCAAGGAATTCGTTTACTTTGCTCAAGCCAAAACTGACCCGGATCGCGCTGGAACTGTTTGTATTGTTGTTGATATTCGCCCGCCATTGTGAGGCTCCTATACTTTTTAGTGAGAGACCCTAAAAAATGTAGGTGTTTTTTTGATTAAATAATATGCGACCTTGGTCGGCATTAATTGGGCTAAATGTCGTGAAATCGCCCTGTTTAGGGGCGATTTTAGGGAATCGTGGTGCTAATTAAACCTGTTGTTCACTAATAAGCGGTAAGCAAATGAAGATCTTAACGCCACCTAGCTCACTGTGCTCAGCTTTTATAGTGCCTTTGTGTGTTTCTATCAGGCTTTTACAAATCGCAAGTCCAAGGCCTGAGCCGCCTGTTTGACGGCTGCGCGACTTATCAACGCGGTATAAACGTTCGAATATTTCAACTAACTGATTATTGGTAACGCCGGGTGGGGTATCTTCAATACTAAAAGTAATACTCTGCTCTGAGGCCGTTGCTATAAATTTAATTTTGCCGGGTTTATCAGTATAAAAAGTACTGTTTGATAAAAGGTTCGTCAGTACTTGCTTAATTTTATCTATATCCCATGTCACTTTGATATCTGCAGCAAGGTGAATGTTACTAGTAAATTCAAAACCTTTGTTTTCTACAAAAGCAGTAAAGTCTTGCTGCCAAACGGATAATACGTCAGCAAGTAAATAGGGTTTTAAGTTCAGATATAGGCTATCGGAGTCAGCTTGTGCTAGTTGATGGATATCACGGATCAGTACATTGATATCGGTAAGTTTTCGATTAATGGCATCGTAAGAGGCATCTACGTCTTTGGCGATATTGTATTGCAATGCTTCAACTTGCAATTGTAGTGCTGTGAGTGGCGTGCGAATTTCATGAGACACATCGGCTAGTAAGCGGTTCTTTTTATCAACGACTTCTTGGAGTAGCTGTGCTCGTTCACTGGCAAGCTTACGCTTTTTAAATGAGCGGTAACCAAAGCCAGATATCAGCAAAATCACGCAGCTTAAGCCCAGTAACCACGCTTTGAATTGCCATTCACTTTCGCTTAGTTGAGCCGCTTGAATTTGCTTTTCAGCACTCAATTGGTTGATTTCTTGCTGATTTCGCATAAAAGCTACTTGGCTTTGCATCGCGGCCACGGTTAAGTCGTGCTGATTTTTACCTGTATTATCCTCAAGGGTTTGATAGCGGTTTTGCGATTCAAATGCTTGTTTATACAGTTGTAAAGCAAGGTAAGAGTCAGTGAGTAACTTATTTAAGCTAATTTGATCTTCAACATCTTGCAGCTCATCAGCCTGTTTTAAAGCCTGCTCTGCGGTTTTAATTGCTTCAGCGTGATCATCAAGGGCTTGATAAATACGTGTTTGGGTGATCCCTAAAGATACCAAGTGTGAGCGAAAATTATAGTCAGTAGCGATTGCCAAAGCGCGGTTGATATAGGCTTGCGCTTCACTTATGTTATTTTGTTTTAAAGCAATTAACGCCATTAAATCGTACGAGCGACATAGCCCTGTGTTTGAAGATGATTGCTGATAATAGCTAATCGACTTTTCTGCGTAATCTGTGGCTGTAGCAAGTTCGCCTTGTTTTAGTGCAGCGTAGCCGACCTTCATGGCACTGTTACCGATGTCGACTTTTGAGCCAATTTCTAAATCCAACACGTGAGACATTTTAAAGTGCTTTAACGATTGAGCACTGTCGCCCATACGGCGGTAAACTTCGCCAATTTCGTAAAGCGAATCGGCTATGCCTTTTTTGTCATCAAGCTTTTGATGCAAAGAAAATGATTGAGTTAAACTTGCAAGCGCCGCATTGTGATCGCCAATAATGGCTTCGATTATTCCTAAGTTTAGTAATGCCGATGCATACGATTTTTCATCATCAAACTCATGTAAGATATTAACAGATTTTTGTGCCTCATTAAGGGCGGCTATGTATTTATCTTGCCAGCGTAAAATGGCTGCTAATCGCTCATAAGACTGGGCAATCAGCACAGAATCTTTTATCTGTTTTGCAATAGCTAATGCATCTCGGTAGTGCTGCTCTGCTGTTAGAAAGTTACTTTTTCTACCTTGTGCGTAGCCCTGAATAAGCATCGCTCGTACTGTGATTGCCTGATTACTTTGCTTTTGTCCGTACTCCAGTAGCTGCTCTGCATAGCTCAGTGCTTGATCATAATCACCACTGCTGACATTCATAAATGCCAGCGATTCAAGCGCTTCTTGCATGATGTTAGGCTCATTGACGAGAGTTGAGTCGTTAGTTAACTGATCAAAAATTTCAGTGGCTTGGTTTGGGTTACTATTGCGTAGTGACTGGGCTTCGTTTAGCTTTTCTAACGCTTGTTCAGGGGTAATAGCATAGGCGCTTAGCGATAGACAGCTCAAGGCACAAGCTAAGGCTAAGCTTTTGTAAAATAATGGAGTATTTTTCATTTTTTATTTAGGTAAAGGCAACTGCCATTTTTGTAAAATTGCTTGGTATTGACCACTTTGCTTCAAAGCTTCAATGGCGTTACTTAATTGCGCTGCGAGTTGTTTATCTAAATTAAGATTCGCAGCTAAATAAAGACCTGAAGGAAAGTCATCTAAGTGTAGGCTTTTATGAATGTCACTTGGATCAACCCCAGATAATGCCAGTTCGTTTTGCAAAGTCAGGGTGTTGGTCAGCACAAAGTCTATGCGCTCTTTTTCAAGCAATTGCCAAAGTTGATGGTAATGACTGACTAGCACCAAATTTTTATCTTCATTAAATCCGGCATGCTTCAAGTAATGCTCACTTGAATAGCCTCGAATAGTCGCGACACGGTACTGCTGAGCTTGCTTTAAACTAAATATTTTGTGGCTTTTGCTCGCAAGGTCAACGAGGTAAGCGTCCGAAAAATAGGTTTGTGCTAACCACTGAAAGCGGTTTTCGCGAGCTGGGTTTTTTAGTAGCGAAATCATTAACATGTTTGGATTGTTTTCGAGCTCATGAAAAGCCCGCGCCATAGGCATAATTGCGAATTCGCTAGGGATGTTTGCGTGTGCTAAGGCGGCTTTTACTACTTCAACAAGTGCACCATCGGCTTCGCCTTGCTGATTTTTAAAATGGTAAGGAGGTAGATCTTCAGCGATAAAGGTCAGTGTTTTCGCAGCCGTTGCACAACTGATGAAACAAAGCAGAGTAGCAATCAGTAATGAGCGAAACAGCATAAAGATCCTTTATCCTTAAACAAGTAATTAACATACTAAAGAATCTTAATGAAAAGGTATAGGTTTTTAATTGCCAAGTCAGATTTAGTTGCTTTTTTTACTGCGGGGTGCCCCTAGCAAGATACCGATATGGCAAACACACACAGATAGAAAAGCACTCAAGCCCAATGCACCGCCATAGCCATGCAAGCGCGGCACAAGGTATTCAAACAACAAAGCAAACAATATTGAAGCAATGGCTAATGTAAAAATGCCAAAGCGTTTTGGTGCGCTCATGCCAATGAAAGTCCCCCCAAAAAACGCCACGCTGTAAAGTTCTACATCAACAGGGAATAGGCTTAAAATTGCAAATGCAATAATGCTGGTGGCGGCTGAGGCGCGAATGCCATCAAAGCGGTTATGATGCGCTAAAAAGTAAGTAGAGTAGGCACCAAGTAAAGCGGTAATTGTAATAAACAAATCCATTAAAAGACCCCTTTTGCAAGCATGTAAAGCGCCACACTGGCAAAAGCAACGCTACCAAGACGACCACCAAAACCTGCAAATAGGTTCATAGTTAATACGTAAAGGCTGGCACCAATTAAAGAGATAAAACTCAGCTCCCAGTAGCTGTTGATTAAACTCGATGAGCACATACCAGCAAAACTACCAGCGTAAATGGCTGCATAAGGATGGTTACCAAAACGAGCAGGAAAAGGAATAAATGTGCCAACTAAACCGGTAAATGCAGCAGATAACACAAGGGCAACATTGGCTTGGTCATGAAGTAAAAAGCAGGAAAAACAGCCAACAGAAAAGGCCAAAAACTTGACCATAAAAAATGTAATATGTGCCATTAATTGACGATACACCTCGCTTAAGTAGGTAAACGAGGTGCATTATCTCATTGATGCGTTTAGTCCTGCAACTGCGCTTTGGCGGGTATTGCTGCTACTTTGGTATGGTGGCCATACAAAGCAACAATTAAAAAGCAAACAAGTGGTACAACAAACGAAACCGCAGTGTTAAAAGCATCTATAGTTGCAGCTTGGATCAGAGGTAAAAATGCGCCCCCTAAAATTGCCATTACTAAACCTGCCGCACCAACTTTTGCATCTTCGCCGAGGCCTTCAAGTGCTGTGCCGTAAATGGTTGGAAACATCAAAGATAGACAGCTTGAAATAGCTACAAGTGCGACTACGCCCACTAAATTAACTTGGGTGGTAACAATAAAACAAAGCACGGCTGCAACTAAAGCCATAAAGCGCAGTAATTTAGCGCCGCTAATAAAGCGCATTAGCCAAGTCATGATGAAGCGAGAAACTAAAAACACCAGCATAGAATATTGTAATACCTGACCGCCGGTAACTTCTGTAGTGTTAAGAGCTTCCATGGTGTAGCCAATGGTGTAGGTCCATACACAAGTTTGTGCGCCAACATTAAAAAACTGTGCAAGCACACCAAATCGGTAGTGCTTATTTTGATACAAATGTTGAAAGGTCTTTTTAAGTTTACGCGGTTGCGCTGCGGCTTTTGTTACTGTGGCAGGAGAGCGGCTAAAAAAGATACATAGCCATAGTAAGATTAAACAACAGGCCATACCCACATACGGCACCATCACAGCGTCAAGCTCTGCACTCACAACGGTTTTTAATTGCGCTTCACTCATCAGAGCACGGCTTGCGCTATCAGCTTGATTTAAGTTCGGTAAGATCAACGTCGCCGCTAAAAACACACCAATATTAGTACCAACGGGGTTGAAAGCTTGCGCGAGGTTAAGTCTACGGGTTGCTGTGTGCTCGCATCCTAACTGCATGACATAGGGATTTGCAGAAGTCTCTAAAATAGACAAGCCACCAGCAAGAATAAACAAGGCCAATAAAAAGTGGCTATAGAGCATGGTTTGGCTAGCAGGGTAAAACAATAAAGCACCACAGGCGGCCATGGCTAAACCCACTAACAGCCCCGTTTTATAATTAAACCGTCTATTGATCATGGCTGCCGGTAAAGCTAAGCAAAAATAAGCACCGTAATAACTAAACTGCACCAGTGCTGATTGCAACGCACTCATCGAAAATGTTTTGCTAAAAACTTTCACTAATGGGTCTGTCATATTGGCCGCAGTACCCCAAGCAGCAAAGCAAATTGTAAGCAGAATAAAAGGCCAAAGCATTTGGCGCGATACAATAGCAGGCTGTGTTTGCATAGTTCACCAGATTAATGTGTTCATATTGTTGTGGCCGACAGTATTCACGACTATAAATAATAAATCAACATAGTTGATTTATTATTTTGACTGGTAGATAGTACGCCAAAAAGGTCTAATAGGCCGCGTATTAAGCTGGTATCAAGAAGGATGTTATGAAGAGTAGTTTATCGCGAGCACCAAGAAGCAAGAACGAGCGCGCAATTCTAAGCTTAATTAGGCAACAGCAAAGCATGCCTAAAGCACAAATAGCGAAAGCGTTAGCCTTGTCTGCTCAGGCTGCAACAGTGAACATCAACAAGCTCGAAGAAGATAAGCTATTGCTTCGTGATGCACCTATAAAAGGACGAGTAGGGCAACCAAGCGTGCCGTTTAGGCTCAATCCAGATGGCGCGTTTAGCTTTGGTTTGAAAATCGGGCGACGACGCTTCGACCTGATACTCGTTGACTTACAAAGCACGCAAAGAGCATCGGTATCTGTTGAGGTGAATGAAGCATCGGTTGATGAGCTTAAATCATTCTTAGAAATACATATCCCACAACTAATCAGTCAATTAGAACCTGAACTGCGCTCACATGTGTGTGGGCTAGGGGTCGCTATGCCGTTTGATATTTGGCAATGGCAAGCCGCTTCAGACACTGCAACAAATACCCTTAGTCAATGGCAAAATTTCGACTTAAAAGGTTACTTAGAAAGTCAGTTTAATTTACCGGTTTATATTAGTAACGATAATAACGCTGCCTGCTGTGCAGAGCTAAGCCTTGGTAACCCTAATAACTACAGCGATTTTTTGTATGTTTATTTGGGGGCTTTTTTAGGTGGGGCCGTGGTGATTAACCACCAACTTCTCGAAGGTAAAAGTGGTAATGCCGGTGCTATAGGCTCAATGCTAAACGCTGAACGCGAACAGTTACTTAGTCAATGTTCACTACTCTCATTACAAAGCGAGTTTGATAAGCAGCAACTTGGTATATCTGTGTATGAGCTTACCGACAGTCAGTTTTCAGATCATAAACGGCTAGTTCAGCCTTGGCTTGAAAAATCTGCTGAGGCTATCAGTATTGCCATGCATAACTGTTTGAGTTTATTAGATATGCAAGCTGTGATTATTGATTCGCCGTTACCGAGTAAAGCGCTTGAACAGCTCAAGCAGTTATCAATTGCAGCATTTGCACGGTTAGATAGTCGTGGACTACGTAGTTGTGAAGTTGGTTTAGGCGTGTGCGGGGAAAAAGCGCAGTCGATAGGTTCTGCTCAACTTGCGCTTAGTCATCATTATTTTTAAGCAGGAGTGAGCACCTCACTCCTGCTTAATTCATTACTTCTGATATTGTTTGAACCACGCAAGGGTGTATTCAATTTTCGAAATCATACGTGAAGGACGACCCGCAATACCATGTGGTGAGCCCGGTACACGAATAAGCACGGTATCTACCTTTTGCAGTTTTAATGCTTGATAGAACTGTTCTGATTCTGAAATCGGCGTGCGGCGGTCTTCTTCACCTGTCATGATCAATGATGGTGTGGTTACGTTACCCACTAATGAAAGCGGTGAACGTTTCCAGTAGTGCTCAACATTGTCCCATGGCATGCCAGGGAACTGGTTACGAATTTGACCAATATAGCTGTCGGCTGAAAGCGTTTTACTTAACCAGTTGATCACAGGCTTGGTAATTGCCGCAGCGTTAAAGCGGTTTGTTAAACCAACCGCATAAGCCGTTGCAATACCACCTGCTGAACCACCAGCAATAAATAAGTTATCTTTGTCGATAAAGCCTTTAGCAATCATGGCATCAACTGCAGAGTTGTGATCGGCAAAGTCTTCTTCAGAGCTGTATTTACCATCTAGCAGTAGTGCAAAGTCTTTACCGTAACTTGTTGAACCACGGTAATTCACATACACAACAACGTAACCTTCAGCGGCATAACGTTGTAATTCAGCAGTAAAGCTTGGGCCATAGGCAAGATGTGGGCCGCCGTGAATTTCAACCATTAATGGGTATTGTTTGTTTTCATCAAAATCAGGTGGCGTAATGTACCAACCTTGAATGGCTTGGCCGTCGAACTGCGATTTAACATTCAGCTCGTGCACTTTACCAAGCTTTTTATGGCCTAATACATCTTCGTTTAATGAAGTTAGTGTTTTACTTTTACCTCTGTAGATGTAGCCTAAATCAGCTGGGCGGTATTCGCTGCCTGTGGTGTACGCAATAGCGCCATTATTGGCCATGCTGAAACTACCACTAATATACGGACGACCAATTGAAGTGCCCGATACCGTATCAGTTAAGTCAGTGACCTTACCGCGGCTGTTGACTTTAGCGAGCTTACGCTTACCAAAATCATCGTACTGAATAACGAAGTCGCCATCGCCTGACCATTTATAATCAGCCACTGAGCGGTCTAATTTTTCAGTAATATGCTTGATTGATTTATCATCTAAATCGAGCATAGATAGTGTTGAGTTAATGTAAGGCACAGGGGCATTGTCGCGCGCAACAAAGGCAAGTTCATCACCGTCTTGTGCGTAACGTGGGTTACTTTCACGGCCAGGTAAATCAGTTAGTTGCGTAAGCTCGCCTGATTTTACATTGATTTCATATAGGTCTGACTCAGTTGTGCGATATTCCCACTCATCATTGCGATCAGCAGAAAAAGCTAGTTTTGTGTTACTTGGGTCCCAAGCAAGAGGGCCATAGTGCTGATAATCACCCGATGTTAATTGGCGTGGTGTGCCACCCGAAACAGGAATAACAAAAACGTGACGATATGAAGGCTCTAAAAAGCCTGCGCCATCAGCTTGATAGCGTGCTTTTTCAAACACTCTCACTGGTTTTGACCACTCAGCGCCTTTTGGCTTTTTAGGCAATTTTACTGATTTAGCGAACGCAGATTTACCTTCAGGAATGCTCATGGTGAAAGCAATTTGTTCAGAGTCATTCGACCAAGTTAAGTTACGTACTGATTTTGGTAGTTGCGTTAATAATGCTTGTTTGTCTTGCGCTAACCAATAAACGTGAAGCTGATTTGAGCCACTTGAGTTGCTGGTAAAGGCAATTTTCTTGCTATCTGGAGACCAAGTAGGTTGGCTATAGTTATGTTCATCAGAAAACAGTGGCGTGTGTTGACCAGACTTTATATCGTACAGCCAAAAGCTACGCTTATTACCATCTTTCATGATGTCGTAGCCGCTGCGAACATAAACGATTTTTTTACCGTCTGGGCTTATTTGTGGGTCGCCTGCGTATTCAAGTTGAAAAATATCTTCAGAGACAAATTTGTCGTTAGCATATACTTGAGCTGTTGTTGCTGCGCACAGCAAACTTGCTCCAATAAGGATTGTTTTTTTTAATTGCATGGAATGGTCTTTTTTTAGCCGTAAAATTTTATCCTAAAAGCAGACCATTCGCTGCGCAAGCACATTGAGACCAAAATGCCGTAACGAGAGTTAAACAGACTCAGACTCGATTTGTACTTGCTAGTACCTGATTTTAAAGGCTTAGGCAAACTTAAAATAGTCATCCCAACGCGCATCTAAGCGCTGTTTTGCCTTATCTAAATCAACCGCCGAATAAAGTTCATTTTGCTGATTAACTAGATCAAGCTTTACGAGTTTGTCTAAAGCATCATCAATTTCAAAGTCGAGCTGGCAATTATGTTGTTCGTTAAACCATTGCTCAATTTGACTATCTAATTGCTCTGCAGTCATCGCTGATTCGCTTTTTAGTAAAAAGGTGTAGGCAAGCAGCGCCTCTTTAACATCTTCTTCTTCAGCTGCATCAACGAGAGTATGAAAAACACCTGCATTGTTATCGAGGTTTTTAAAATACAAGTTGTCGGCCAGTGCTTTCATAAAGCGAATTTTACGGTTTTTAAACTTGCTCCATTCTTTAAAAATAAAGCTGCCAAATACCCCCATGCCGATTGCAAAGGTAATAAAGTGTTGCTGACTCATATGTACTTCTTCACTGCGCCAACCACCCCAAAAGGCAATCAGAGCAATCAGTAGTAAAATTGACGCGCCTAATTTTGTTACCAACACCACAGCACCGCCAATCAATGCTGATGAACCAATAATCAGTTTATCTATTGGGCGCATTTTTACTTCGCTATTCGGAAACAGCATTTCTAAATCGGCTTTTGGCACATTCTGGAATAATTTGACAATGGTTGAATTTGGTTCAAAGCCCACTGGCATTTTGCCTTTTTCTAAAAAGTACTGCTCGTCTTTAAAGCGGATGAATATGGCAACGCGATCATAGTTAGTAAATTGAATCTGTTTTTTCTTAAGCCCCCAAAAACTGCGCAGCGTCTCAGTTTTTTGCGATTCGCCGCGGCGGTAAAAAACTACTTCTGCAAAGTCATCAAACTCAACGGCTAAACGCACTTTAAATAAAGACTCTTCATTCAGTGCATCTTGCAAGTCTTGATTGGTAATGGTTTCAAAATTGGCAGCATTGAGTACGGTGGCAAAGTCTTTTGCAAAGGCAGATTGGTAGCTGGCACGTTGCTCGTCGGTAATCGGTATTAGAGTGCGGGTGTCGCTATTTGGGTCAAATGGCGCATAGTTGTTTTTTAATGACTCCAGCAGCTCGTGATATTGGTAATGAGTCACGCTTTGCAAAAGTGTAGCAAACTCCATAAACGAACCTGATTGCGATTCACCTAAATAGGCTTGGCAAAGGTTGATGATGTCGTGTTTTCGAAAAGGAATAAATCGTGCGTCGCTCATTGATTCTTGCTGTGTCATTTAAATTGTCAGCGATGATAAAAAAATAACAGCAGAATTGCGACCGTTAGTGGCAAATAGCATGAACTTAGACTTTTTCACTGACTAAAACGGCTTATTTTTAGACTTTTTACTCCAGTAAAAACGCTGGTTTTTGCCCTTTTAAGCGGCTTTATCATGCACTTTTAAATTTGCTTTGCTAATGTTTAGTTCATTGCAGTACGTTGTCGTGATTAGTTATGAATAAGCAAGCATCCCCTCCTGAAGTAAAGGCTGAGTTAAACTCAGTACCACTCATAATAAAGCGGTTATTTATTAGTTCTTTTATTGTCTTTTTGTTGCTGATAGTGATCACTTATCTGTATTACTTTAATCGGCTCGAAAACGATATCTACTTAAATGGCGTGCTAAGTGATGCCATTAACTTACTTATTTTGATTTGTATTTTCGCGTTTGTGCAAACCTCGGTGGTTGCAAAGCGCAGCTACTTATTTTTAAGTGTGGGTATCTTCCTTTGGAGCGTTGGGCTTACTTTTGATTTTTTAGACGAGCTGGTATTTCAACCAATCTGGGTTGGCATTTATATTGAAGATATTACTCGCACTTTAGGGATGCTAGTAACTGGGTTTGGTCTTTACCTTGCCCTTACAGACTTAGCTAAAACCCGTGAACAGCTTGAAGAAGAACTAAAAACCGATGTATTAACAAAGGCGTATAACCGTCGTTATTTTTATCATTATGTGCAGCAAAACCAAGATAAGCCACATAGCCTAGTGATAGCTGATATTGATCATTTTAAAGCGATTAATGATGAATATGGCCATGATGTTGGTGATCAGGTATTGATAGATTTTGTTTATCAGTGTCATCAAGCATTAGATGAAGACATTCTATTTGCACGAATCGGTGGTGAGGAGTTTGCACTTTATGTAGCCACCGACGACGCTGATGAGTTACGTGCTACCTGTGAGCAACTGCTCAGCCTTGCTAATAATGTGATGGTGACGCCTAGTAAAACGCTCAGCGTGAGTGTTGGTTCGGCTATAAAACGTGCCACAGAGACATTTAGCAACACCATGAAACGTGCCGACCAAGCGCTCTATTTGGCAAAGAATCAAGGCCGTAGCCGTTATATTCATAAACCGTAAGGGACGGTTAAGGCTTTTTGTTGTAACCTATATCGCAACAAAACTCCAAGGGATGAATAATGGCAATTGCTAAAAAGTTAAAGCAAAAAACACGGCAGTTTATCGACTCTAAACATATGCTCAAATCAATCACGGTGGCATCATTTTTAGAGTCAACTATAGTGCCTATTCCTCTTGAAGCTGTGCTTGTTCCGTTAATGCAAGCCCGCCGAGAAAAGCTTTGGTTAATCGCATTAATGGCGACCATTGGGTGTATTATTGGTGCTATTTTTGGTTATGCCCTCGGCTACTATCTATTTGATGTAGTGGGGGACTGGGTGATTAATACCTTTTCAAACCCTGAGCAGTTCGAGCAAGTTAAGCAAAAAATGCAGGCACAAGGCTTTTGGTTTGTATTGACGCTCGGTATTGTGCCCATCCCATTTCAAATTGCCATGCTGGCCGCTGGAGCAACTAAGTATTCAATTTTTCTATTTTTACTGGCAACGGTTATTGCTCGCTCAATCCGCTACTTTGCCCTTGCTGCCGTTGTTTATTACGCGGGTAATCAGGCAGAGCGAGTTATTCAAAAGCACAAAACCAAAGCTTTAGTCGCTATTTCTGTGTTAGTACTGTTACTTTGGTGGCTCAGTACACTCATTTAACAAATAAAAAATACTGATTATGGTTATCCTGTCTATACTTTGAATTAAGGAAAGCGCTTAATAAAAACAACAGGATGACCCATGAATACCCTAGTGGCTGCACTGCCTATTTTGGTGCTGATCTGGATGATGGTAAAACGCAGCCCCATCGCTTCTTATATTGCCTTACCCATAACAGCGCTACTCGCTGCTTTACTGCAACTGTTTTACTTCCAAGCTGATTTAAGGCTGTTGCTTGCTAATTCGTTTGCTGGTGTGTTGTCTGTTATGACGCCCATTTCGATTATTGCAGGGGCTATTTTACTTAACCGCATGTTGGCAATATCTGGGGCCGAAACTACGATAAAACATTGGCTTGAATCAATTAGCAGTAATCAAGTTGCACAGTTGATGATCATTGGTTGGGCATTTGCATTTATGCTCGAAGGCGCATCGGGCTTTGGCACGCCTGCGGCCATCGCGGCGCCTATTTTGGTCGGGCTTGGTTTCTCGCCTTTTAAAGTGATTATTTTCACTCTTATTTTAAACTCGATCCCCGTATCTTTTGGTGCAGTTGGCACACCAACATGGTTTGGCTTTTCGGCGCTAAACTTAGATGATGGGCAAGTGTTGGCTATCTCAAGGTGGACGGCGCTTTGTCATGTTATTGCTGCTTTGGTTATTCCTATGATTGCGCTGTGTCTTGTTTTACCACTAAAAAAGGTGCGTCAAAATAGCGTATTCATTTATTTGAGTGTGTTTTCATGTGTCTTACCTTATTGGTTGTTTGCCCAGTGGAACTATGAATTTCCATCGTTGATAGGTGGTGCAGTGGGTCTATTAGTCACTATCTATTTAGCAAGTAGGGGAGTGGGGTTAGATAAGTCAGCTGTAAATGCACAAAGCTCGAAAGGCAAAGCTGAGCTTACACCCAAAGCGCTATTTTTAGCTTTATTACCGTTATTACTTTTGATTGTTGTGCTGGTGATAACCCGTATTCATCAGTTGGGCATTAAAGCATTGCTTAACGACGAAACGCTCTGGGTGAGTATTCATTTGGGCTTTGCACAATTTGAATTAAGCAAAGCACTGATCTTATCTTTACATGAGATATTCGGCACTTCAGTGGGGTGGTCGTATAAAACCTTGTTTGTACCAGCGTTGATCCCGTTTGTATTAGTGGTGTTGATCTGTGTGCCGTTACTTAAAATGAGTAAGACACAAGTAAAGCAAATGTGCTCCGACACCATAGGCCGTATTGTTATGCCATGTATCGCTTTAATCGGGGCGCTGGTGATGGTGAATGTTTTAATGCAAGGCGGCCATAATGCGCCCATATTTTATATGGCGAGTACCTTTGCTGATTTAAGCGGTGAGCACTGGGTGTTATTTGCCTCCTACTTGGGAGCTCTCGGGACTTTCTTTTCAGGTTCGGCAACCGTGTCTAATCTTACCTTTGGCGGTATTCAATATGGTATTGCACAGCAAGTGGGCCTATCAGAAACCTTAGTGCTTGCGTTGCAATCAACGGGGGCTGCGATGGGGAATATGATCTGCATTAGCAATATTATTGCTGTAGCCAGTATTGTTGGAGTGAATAATCAAGAAGGGCCAGTTCTTAAGAAAACCTTTTTGCCTATGCTAATTTACGGTGCAATTGTAGGATGTTTTAGTTATTTATTTTACTGATTAAACATGTTCAGATAAAAAAGGTGCCCAGATAAACCGAGCACCCTTACGGAGTAATTTATTGAATAGCTTTTTTTACTTCGCGCCAGTCAATAATCTTAAAGTTTTGCGGTGCCTGTGGCATACGATTGTAACCATCTTGCACAATTAGCACCCCTTCAGGGTAGCCCGGTAACGCAGCCGGTGTTACCGTTAGGCCATCAGTTTCTGATACGCCATCTATTGCTAACTCTAGGTTATTGCTGATTGCAAATTTACCCGCAAACTCTAGGCTAGGGGTATTGCCATCAATAATTTTATAAAGCACATAGCTGTAATCACCTTGGCTAGAAACCACTAAATAGCGGGCATCTTTTGCGTGGTAGATTTCCATGCCTTCTACATCATCAACCAACATATCGTTCACAGTTTGCAGCATTACAGGTTTATTTCCTGCTGTTGGCTCAGCGCCAATAAACCAAATACCTTCGTCTTCTTCACCTAAAAATAGCTGTGCGGTTTTATCATCTGCACTGCACCCTTCAGGTTGGCTTGGAACACTAAATTCGCGTACTAGTTGTGCTGATACGCTCTCATTATTACCAGTTAGTTTGTATTGCTGAAATAGGCCTGATTTGTCATTCATAAACACATAGTTGCCAGTGTTTGATGAGTACATACACATACCGTAAATTTCGTTTAAAGTCGTTGGCAGCTCAGCAAGATGTTGCACCTGATTGTGAGTATCGACGCTGTAAACACTGATACTGTTATGAGTACGATTACTTGCGGTGATCCACGTATTGCTTGCGTTGTTGATACTTGCATGTTGGCGCACATCAACATTATTTAAACGGCCTGTTTCTAGCGCTTGTAGCTCTTTGCCTGCAAGGTCATACACCATTAAACCACGGCGTTTATCGGTACCTAAGATCAGGCTTTTTGCTGCATTTTTAGAATTTACCCAAATAGCAGGGTCATCGGCGGCATCACCAAAAGCACGTACTGCATCGGTTTGCGCTTGCGCATTGATGTAAGTAACAGCGGCTGTTTTAGCGCTATTATGTTGTTTAGCCTGCCCATCTATTTGACCTTTTACATAATGACCTGATTCGTCATCGTATAACACGATATCAGCTTGCTTATTGTTAAAGCGCACTGCGGCAGATTCAATCGCCAGTTCACCAGCAAATTGCCAGCTGCTAAAACGTTTAGTACTCTTTTCGTAGCGATGTAATTGGTTATCTTCAGAGGTGGTGAACCATAAGCTACCATCATCTGTTGTGGTTAAACCGCCAACTTCAGGCGCTAAGCTGCCAAATGGCGACATCAAAGCCACGGGCTTTTTATCGGCGCGCGATTCAGCATCTGCGTTAATTTGCCAAATGCCTAGCTCGCCTTCACTTAAATAAAGAGTTTTACTGTTATCATCAACCGCACAGCCTGATGTTTCACTTACACCGGCAAACTCACGTAATTCAAGGTTTAACGCGCGCTTATTTTCCATGTCAAACACCAGTGTTTCGCGGATAAGACCACGAGCGTCTGCCACAAATGCCGAAACTGCCTGAGTTGTCGGGTTAGCAAATAAGCACACCGCTTCAGGCTTTGCTTTTGGTGGGCTAATACGGCTAATTTCAGTTAACTGCCATTTAGCTGCTTTTTGTAAGCTAAAAATCACTGCTTGGTCAGCTTCGTTGTCGATACTAGCAACAAGGTAGCTGTTTTTGCTGATTGCCTTAACAGACAGCGCTTCGAAGTTACCTTTTTGTAATGCATGTTGTTTACCTGTGGCATCAATAAGTTGTAGGCCTTGGCTTTGTGAGCTTAATAGCCAAGCGTCATCAGCAAGGGCCGCCGCTTGTGAGCCTTGCATATTTTCTGTTGTGCCAAATGCTGTTAATTGGTTTTTACTTGGTGCCTCGGTTACCGTTGTTTGGCTACACGCTGCTAGGGTGCTTAGTATCACTGCACTGGCAACAAGATTAAGTGGTTTTTTAAAATTCATGGGATCCCCAAATATACTACAAGGCAGCAATGCGCTGCCTTAATAACTCTTATGTGTATTAAAACGCGTAGCGCAGCATTAACTGAATAACAGGGCCTGCTTCTTCAGACTCCAGTTCATACTCGTCAAAGTCGCGGTTGATTTGATCATCAACCGTGTCGAACTTGTTAAAGGTTTCGTCTTTGCTTGCATCTAATAGGTTTGAGCCCACCAAACGAAGCGTGACGTCTTGCCAGCGTTTTTCTACGAATACTTCAAGGTCTGCGCCGTAGTGTGTGGTTACTTCTTCACCCACGATACGGCCATAAGCATCACCTTGTTTACGGTAAGTTGCACCGAACGAAGCCCCTAAATCAGGTAGATCTTGAATAAAGCCAACGTTAAACACGTAGTCAGATTGGTCGTTGAATTTACGGCTACCGAAAGTGTCATCTACTTCTGAATCAAGCCATGAGTAGTTAAAGAATACCCCTGTGTTTGGCATGCTAATAGCGCTTAGCGGCGTTGATAAATCAAGCTCGATACCTTTTACGTTGCCATCACCGGTGTTACGCGGTTGCAAAATGTAAGTACCATCACCTTCTGAACCTTGTTGGCCTGTATTAGCTATTTCGATAAGGTCAGTGACATCACGGTAGAACACATTGATACCCACGACGCCGCTTTTACCTAAACGATACTCATAACCTAAGTCCATACCCCACGATGATTCTGGTTGTAGGTCTGGGTTACCTAAAAAGTCGTTATCGCCTAGCTCTTTTTCAAGTAGAGCAGGGGTGATGTAATCAAAGTCAGGACGACGTAAGCTACGTGCAACCGATGCACTAACACGGCCGTTTTCAGAGACGTTATAGCGTAAATGTGCCGATGGTAAGAAGAAGTCATAATCGTTTTTAGCGCTGACACCTTCTGCTTTGTCAGTAATGGTTGAGTCGGTTGTTTCGTAGCGCACACCTAACTCCCACGAGAAGTCTTGGTCTTCGTGCTTAACTAATGCAAATACATCTAGGCGGTCTTCTTCGAGCTTATTGACGCCACCAGAGGCTGCTTCAAACTCGTTGTTAAAGCCTGCAAGTGACAGTGGTGTTTTGCTGAACTGATCCCAGCTAGTAAAGCTTTGTTCGCTTTCACCTTCGGCTTGATAAACCGCAGTATCGCGCTCTTTACCTTGTACAAAGGCACCGAATTGAATCGTTTTGTTCTCGCCTGCAAACAAGCTATGTTGCCATTGTAATGACCATTCTTTGTCATCAAGGTCTACGGTTTCTTCTTCTTCCTCAAATACCATAGGTAGTTCAGAGGTATCGATTTCTACTTCTTGTTCGTAAACAGACTCTTCAAAGCTTGCAAAACCAAGTTTGAATTTACTGGTGCCACCAAAAAGGGGTAACTCATAACCCGAGTTGATGTTGTAGTTGGTTTGGTCGATGAAAGACACATTGGCGTTGTCGGTCTCAAGGTTACCGCCTTCAACAATTGAGTTATTAATTGCTGTTGGGTCGTCATATTCAAATGAACGCTCATCTTCAGTACGGTCGGTATCAACCCAAATCGCGCTGATATCAAACTTACTGCCATCATCAAAAGCAATTTCGTAGCTGGCATTTAGCGAGGTGTCGTCACCGTCGCGAATATCTGATTGATCTTCGCGGTTATCGAATTCTTCGGTTTTGTAATTAGCGTTATTCTCTGGGCTATCGCCATAGCGTAGGCTTGATTTTTGTTTTGGGTTATAACGACCTTGTAAGTTCGCACCTAGTAGTAAACGGCCGCCAGCAAACTCAGTGCCGTAAACACCTGCAAAGCTTTCTTTTAATTCGCCATCGTCATAACGCAGGCTACCCGCACGAAGGTAACCACCATCTAGGCTGTAACCGTCACGCAATACAATGTTTAGCGTGCCGGCAATGGCATCGGCAGAGCGGTTTGCACTTGAAGCACGAATAATTTCTACACGCTCAATTAGCTCAGCAGGAATACGGTCAACAAAGAATGAGCGGTCAGCACCTGCACCAGGTACTTCTTCACCGTTGATAAGCACCTTTGTGTAAGCTGGGCTTAAGCCACGCATACGCGCGCCATCAGACTCTAAAACATCTGATAAAAACGTCACACTCGGTACACGTTTTAATGCATCACCGGCAGTCAGCGGTTCAAAACGTTGAAAGTATTCTTGTGAGTATTCAAGCGTCGGTGCTAGCTCTTGTGAGCGGTTGCGATAACCAATCTCGCCATATACAACAAGCTCTTCAGAGACTTTTACTTTTTTCTCATCGCTGCTTTGTTCGTCTTGTGCGTAAGCGGCAAATTGGCATAAGGCGAGGGCGCTTACTAACGCCTTCGTTTTAAATTGTTTCATGGGTTTGCTCCTGGTTGTCCTTGGTTTGATGAGCAAAGTACGCAGCTTAAATGACGCAAATGTGACAGAAAATCGCTAACAACCAGTAAAAACAAGTGATTAGGGGGTTTTAAAAGTACTTTTGAGCTGCAATAACCCCATCTTTTTAAGGCAATTATAGTACTTAAAGGGTTTAACAAGGTTTGACTGTCGTTTTGCTGTCACATCATTGAGCTAATATGACCCTGCTGCTTTAAACGCTAACGAGTTAGCATGGCAGCGTGAATTATTGTTAGGTACTGAGAATGCGATATAACCCTTTTACTCATCATCGATTTTTAACCAATGCCGTTATTGCTTTGTTTGTGATTGCGTTTTTGCTAAGCGCGCAAGCAGGAGAGTTAAAGCCTCTAGCCGATATCGCATGGTTAGATATTTTAGGCGAGGGTGGCATTGTGCTTATGACCCTTACTTGGATAGCTGCGCTGCTTATTTCGAGGCCGCCCGGCAAAGTCACCAGCTTTTTAGTGCTTGGGCTTGGGCTTTTTATGTTTTCAGCTTCCCTTGATTTATTTGATGAGTGGTTACATCAACCAACCAACACGTGGCTTACTTGGATTGAATCATTGCCTGCGCCGATAGGTATGATCTTCACAAGTCTTGGACTTTATCAGTGGCATCAAGAGCAATACGTCCTTAACAGGCAGTTAAAGCGCCGTGAAGCACAGCATCGTGAGCATGAATTAGTGTGCTCAATAACAGGGCTGTATAAGGCTGATTACTTACAAGATGTACTAAAAGAGCAGTTAAGTGAGCCACAGCCATTGCAACTAGCCGCTATTGATATTCGCGGTTTTGCTGATTTTAACGCTGAATTTGGTTTTATCGAAGGCGACCGCTTACTCCGTGAAGTGAGCGAGCTTTTATTGATGAATTGCCGCCTTAACGATGTCGTATGCCGCTATGCAGGAGACTGCTTTATGGTGCTAATGCCAAATACCAGCGCAGTACAAGCAAAAGAACTGGTGGCGCAAATTACCTCGGCGCTGAGCCATTGTGCATTTAAGGTCGAAGGCGAAAAACACGCTAAGTTTCAATATGTAACAGCGGCCTTAGTGGGCAGTATACAAGGCGATACACCACAAAGTTTAAGCTCGCGTTTACACGCTAAGTTACAACAACAAAAACAACAAAGAGTCAGCCATTGTGAAGCCGTATCTTAATCAAGATGACAAATACCTCACCGCACAGGGACTGATCACCACGCTGGTGGAGCTGGCCTTAAGTCGCGGCATTGCACTGCATAAGTTACTCAGAGGCACAGGGGTGTTTGAGCAAGACTTAATGAGTGTGCAGCATCAGTTTAGTATTTCACAGCAAGTGCGCTTATTGACGCAGTTTAAGCAGTTGATGAAGTCCGCCGACAGCGGTTTTTTATTAGGCAGTCAACTAGCAAACGATACCTCTGTTGCCGCCCAAGGCGTGTTAAATTCTGAGTACATCGGCCAAGCTTTAAAACAGTTACACAATTTACGCATGCAATTAGCACCTTTGTTATTTAGTTATAGTTATGTGCATAACGAGCAGTATTACATTGTGCTGCAAAATGCTGTGGGCTTGGATGATGAAATAAGCCAGTACGTAATGGAAATTTACAGCGCCGCGTTTTACCAAGTCCTAAAAAAAGTGGCAGGTGAGCGAGTCCCTTGTCAGTTTGAGTTTGCCTATAAACGCGCCAGACATAGCCAAGAATACGAGCAGCATTTAGGCCTTAAAGTCGCTTTTGAAAAGCCTATAACCCGTTGGGTATTGAATAAACAAGCGCTTAGGCTCACTAACCCCGCGTTTAGTAGTTTTAGGTTCTCACAAATTAACTCGCAGCTAGCGGCATTAAATTCTGCAAATAGCACCTTTGTGGAAGCCGTAAGCCGATTAATTTATCAAACTCCGGCGTTAAATTTAGACCAAGTAGCTAGCCAATTTGCCATGAGCCCTGCAACCTTCAAGCGTAAATTAAAAGCTCATGGCGTACGTTTTTCTACCTTGTATGATGAGCAAAGTAAGCGCAAAGCTATTTACCTACTTGCCATGCGCGAGCAATGCAATGAGCAAGTTGCCATGCGCTTATCATTTTATGATATTGCTAATTTTAGACGAGCGTTTAAACGCTGGACCGGGCTTACGCCAAGTCAATTGAAGGGGTAAGAAAGCCCATGCTATTGCATGGGCTATGGGTGTTATTCACCAATAGGTGTGATGTCATTTTCATCTAAAATGCCATCATTATCAGCATCATCATCAGCCGTTAGACCAGACTCTAAAATTGCTTGTTCAGTTACATTAGGCAAAAAGAAGTTGGGTTTGCCGTCATGATCTGTATCAATACTGGCAATTGCTTGACCAGAAAAGTCATCCCTTTGAGCTTTTAGAGTCGCATGTAACGTGAGTAAAGGTAATTTATCCGCTTCAGCATTAACAGGAAGGTTGATTAGTTCGTTTACAGATTCATCGTCACCTAATTGTGCGTACACAGCCACAAGGGCTTCTAGGTTATCTTGTATTACTTTATCTGATTGAGTTAATACATAAGCTTTTGCTTTGTCGATAGATGTTGTAAGTGCTGACATCGTATTTGCATATACTTCAGCATATTGCTGGTTGTTTGCTTGAAAGCGAGACAGTGCTGTTATAAGTGTATATTGCTCAAAAGTCCCAGTGTTAAGCAACTCATTACTTAAAGCAGACTCAAAAACTGACTCTAATAAAGCAGTGTAGTCTTCAATATCTATATTTTCTTTTTCGCTATCAATAATGGCTAAGCTGGTTTCTAACCACGAAACAGCTGTGTCTAATAAGCCGGCTCTCACCAAATAACCAAGTACTTTCAAGCGTTTTTCTGCTTGTTCATGTTTATTACTTAATAAGCTAATTTGTGTATCCAGTTTTGAGGCGAGACTACTTATACCTTCGTTGTTTTCAATAAAACCATACGTCGCAATAAGAGACGTTAAAGCACTGATACTGCTATTTGTTGAAAAGTTGTTTTCATTTTCTAAAAAGTACTCATCAAGCATTGCGGCGCAACTTGTTGCGTAAAGTTTCGCTTTTTCAGGGCTGTTTAAGTTAAGGGCTAATTGTACTAAGCCACCACATCCAAATTTACCCATAATGTAATATTCAGATACAGATAAAACATATTCAGGCGATGCTAGGATGCTTTGGGCATAATCAGTGACTTCTAGTGCTAGTTCATTTTCGCCACGAGTTTGTAAAATGGCTGCAGCACCAGGCTGTGCCGATGCATTTATTAAGGTTTGATAATAGCTTTTAGCATTGGTAGTTTCACCTTCCATAAAGTAGTTTTTAGCGTTACTGACCGCGTCAGATAAAGTTTGTCCTGCTTGCAATTTATTTGCGATTTCATACGCATAAGAGTATTCAATTGCGTCGTCTTTATCGGCCTGCTTAGTCAGTAATTGATAGGCAGGGTTATTTACCAGCTCCACATCATAGAGGGCTTTAATCGTTGCTGTAAGTGCTTCAAGTGGATAAGTATAGGTTGCGAGGGTTGCTTCAGCGTAAGGGCTTGCTGAAAAACTATAGCTATTATCAAAGCCAACTACACCATAGTATGACAATGACAAATTTGTATAATATTTAGCAGATTCAGTATCATTGAGTCTTAAATAATAGTCGGCAGCCCAACTCATGTACAATGCCCGCATACGCTCTGTGCTTTGGCCTTTGTAATCTCCTGACGGTTGGGTGTAAGCCCCAATATTTTCGGCAAGATCTGCCATGGTTTTTATTACAGCAAGGCCTGCATTTCTAACTGCTTCGGTATGGCTCGTACTATATTGTTCTACAGAAGCGATTGCTGTTTTTTTTACAGCTGAAACAAATCTAGCGTAAGTTTTATTGTACTCTTCAGTCCATACCTTACTGGCGTAAAGAGAAATAGTATCTAATATGGCTTGTGCGTGTTCAGTTTGACCAGCGCTATTGTATTGATTTGAAATAGATAGATAAAAGCTCGGATCGCTACTGCTAATGTTTTCTAACCCTTTTTCAGCAATATATTGATTGTATGTCGTAAAAGCTAATTCTCTGTACTCAATAGCTGCATCACTTTGTTGTAATTCATCTAATTTAGCTGCTGCATCAAGATATGCCGATGCTTTTTCATGAGATGTTGTGATTTTTTCAAAATGTGAATTAGCCTTGTCAGTAAAACCAGCAATTAAATAACCCACAGCTAATTGTGCATTTACTTCATTTAAGTAATTGTCGTCATTAATTTCACTACCGATTGCCTCTGCTTGCTTTAGGTGTGATTTATGTGAGCTGTAGTAAAAATTGCGTTTATCTTCATTTGTCACATATGAAGGTGTTAGTTCAATAGTAGCTGTAATCGCTTCGCTTATTTTGTTATCGGTGAAAGCGATTTCAAAACTGTCGTTTATTTCTGAGAGTGTTTCTGCCTCATAAGTAAACTGACCTGTGTCGCTATCTAGCTGCAATGTGCCATTAGCGGGTGCTGTTACTAACTCAACAGTAATTACGTCTCCATCAGCATCATTAAATACTAATGAACCTTGTGTTGTCGTTGACGTTGTCACCGTCACTGTTTGACTAACTAATACAGGAGCGTCATTTACATTATTGATTGTGAAGGTTAAAACAGCATCCGTATTTAAGTTACCATCACTGGCTGTGACCGTCACTGTGTCTTGACCAGCAAAGTCAGCGTTTGGGGTATAAGTGAAACTGCCATTGGCATTAAGAGCAAATAAACCATGGCTTGCAGCAGATGCGAGTGTGAAGCTCAATGAGTCATCGTCCGTCGCCTCAAGTTGACCTGAGAAAGATGTATCTTCCTCTAATGTAAATGCTGTGCTGCTTGTAAACTCTGGCGCTTTGTTACTCTGCGAACCGCCACAGCCTGCTAAAGCGAGCGCAATAACTAGCGGTGCGTATTTGATCTTATTATTCATCTTATATCCCGTGTTAATCATATAATATTAAAAACGGAACGGATTTTACCACTCAAATAAAAATAATAATAGATCTCGTTTGCATTTGGTTGTTGTGTTTTTTGGAATTACAGCTAACTAAGAAGTGATAGTTATATGGATGAGAGCGTTGTCATTCTCATCCATTTTTTAAAGTATTTCTAAGAAGGCGACAAGCGCTTCGCGCTCATGCTTTTCTAGCTCTAACTTATGGAGTAAGTCTGTGGTTGTAGGGAAGTTTGGGTCGTCTTTATACTTTCCCTTAGGCTTTGGTCTTGCACCGCCTGCATTATAAAAGTTAACAACACCAGCTAGTCCTTGAAATAAGCCTGTATGCATCCAAGGGGTACTTTGCTTTAAAGCAAGTAGAGAAGGTGTTCTAAACTTGCCAATATCAGCTGGGTCTTGCGTGGCATCAAAACGTCCTAAATCTTGAAGTTTTCGACCATAAAAATGCAGCCCCGTAACATGAAATTCATTGTCGCTGAGTAAAGCTCCTTCATGACAAGTCATACATTTTGCTTTGGTTCTAAATAGATGTAAGCCTTCAAGTTGTTGATCGTTTAAAAGTGCAACCGCTTCATTAGGATTGGTTTGCGCTTTATCGATAAACCGCGTGAATAATGACTCTGGGATATCAAACGTGCGTTCAAAGGCAACAATGGCTATTGCCATTTGCTCTTTGCTCATTGTTTGATTACCAAACGCTGCGAAAATAGGGGGTCGGTAATCTTCTGCAGCGTTTACTTTGTCAAGCGACTGCTGAATAGATGAGTCCATTTCTTTGGGATTTTCGATAGGCATTAAAGCTTGCTCTGTCGCTGTTTTAGCTCTGCCATCCCAAAAAAATGTTTGCCAATGATCAATGCCAATAATTGCCTGGGTATTACGAGTACCGACTTGGCCATCAATGCCGACAGCTAGTTTACGCCTATCCGTAAACGCTAAACGAGATTCATGACAGCTTGCGCAGCTTACCGTGTTATCTCGTGACAAACGTGTATCGTTAAATAGCTTTTCACCTAATGCAATGATCTCATCACTTTGGTTAAAAGGTTTGGCTTTTAACGGTTTTAGTGGCGCAGCAGGGGTCTCTTTAGCTGTCATTATGGCTGGCCATTGACTTTGCTCCACAGAATAAAGTTCTCGCAGAGTTGTGTCTGCATGAACTACAGAAGCAAAGAAAACACAAGCGACTGAAATTAACCCTTTATTCATAGTTATAGGTCACTCCTAGCCAAAACATTCTGCCAGGTTCAACACCTGATTTTCCTTCAATAATAGAGTAGGTACGAGCATTAAATAAGTTGCTTATATCAACACGTAATTGTAATGACTGTTTTTGCGTAATTTGATACTCCCAACTGGTATTTAACGAGACCATCACGCGAGCTTTATATTCATAGTCTTTGTAAATTGGAATAGCAGTATTTATGCTTTCACAGCCACTACATTCACTTTCGACACCGATAACTTCAGAACCAGAGCCGAGCACAGCTGTGGTGTAGCTACCAGAATACGTTGCTGTTAAGCCAGTCGATAAGTTGTCTGTCCAAAAAGTATTCCAACCAAAGTTTGCAGCAACAGGACGGCCAAAGTTAGCTTTAATAGTATTGAGTTCAGATAAGCTAATGATTTGATCTTTATAATAAACCAATGATTCAATAGGGGTGTTGTCAGGTGTAGCTGTGTAATCAGTATTACTTTCTGAGTTTTCACTGTAGCTGATATTAGCCCACAAAGAGTGATCGCCAAATTTTGCATCCCAAGACAGTGAGTAACGTTCGCTTTCACCTGTGCCAGTATTTTCCATAGTAATGTATTTATAACCATCATTATGTAAGTTGGTTTCTTCATTACGGGCAAGCTGATCACGTTTAAATCTTTTCACATATTTCAGTGATAGGTTGCCAAAGTTTTCTGTGGCATGGCGAAGACCTAGCGCAATTTCATCATCGTAAGGGCTTTTCACATCGTCAAAAATATAGCGAAAGTTACCTGTGTAAGAAGAAGGAAGCCAAGCCTGTAAATAACCGTTTTGAATAGGGCGGTACTCACGGTAGGCAAATTTTTGTTGCTCTTTGATTTTGTATGCTAATAATCCTGCATCATAGTAGCGATTTAAACCCGCGGTAAGCAGTGTATTGCCATCGTTAAATACGTCATAACCCATTGATAAGCGAGGAGCGATATTGTGATTTCTGAAAAAATCATCGTAGTCGTATCTGAGCCCTAATTGAAACTCAAACTGCTTCCAGGTGATCACATCGGTTGCATACAGTGCTGCTTTATTTAAGCTTACGTCTATTTGTTCACTGGGTGTGACCAAACGTGAATTAAAATACTGAGCCGTACTTGCTACATTATTAGAGTAGGCAAGTAAGTGCTCTGGGTTATTAAAATCGATACTGCCGCCTAGTTGCTCGGCAAGGGTATCTAAATCCACATAAAAGCTTTCTTCAATACAATCAATAGTATAACCGCTACAGTTTAATGAGTTTTGGCTTGAAGAGTACTGCACAGGTGAATCATATTTGTAATAGTTTTGTGCGCGATTACGTTCTACGTTTTGATGATTCAATTCAGCACCAATACGGATGGCGTGCTCTGTTTTACCCCAGTTTTTGCGGTTTAGGGTTAATGAATTACGCCAGTTGAAGGTTGTTTGGGTGTTTTCTAAATTACCATAACCTCCTATTTTGGAGAATAAGATAGGTGTGTAATTTTCATTGCTAGATTCTTGGTCAGCATACTGACCCCATTCTTTACCTTTAGCTTGTAGCCATTGATAAAAATGCGCAGGGGCGCTGCGATTATTATCGCTTTGGCTAGCATTAAACTCACTACGCCAAAAGCCTAAACTGGTTTCTTCACTTAGATTGGCAATAAAGCCCGTATTACCGCCATCAATTTCATAGTCACTGTCTAGTACGTCATCGAGGAAGCTTTGTGATTTGTATGGGGCGTATAAAAACGTTAGATCAAGCGCATCAACCCAACCATCACGATAACTATATTTTAGTAAGCCATTGATATTTTCTCTGTGCTCGGTTTTCATTTCTTGTAATGAAATAGAAGAGATATCACTTTTTAAGTAACTTAAATTGAACAATAGGGCGTGTTTATCATTGATACGCTTTTGCAGCATCAAATCGATATCTGTTTTTTCAAATACTGGCGGCTCAAGTGCTTCTTGCTCTGCGAGCGGATTATCATTATCGTTATCTTCACCTCTGATAATGTGATATTCCCCCCAATCACTTTGGTTAGTACGTACACCTAAGCTTATCTTTGTATCTTTAGAAAAGGGTGAAATGGTTTCGGCATCAATAACACCACCAGAAAAGTCACCATAATCAGCTGGAATGTTGTGATCATACACTGTAATTGATTCAACCAATTGGCTGTTAACATTCATGCTTTGTACACCACCATAGACATCATTTTCTGATGCACTGATCCTTGAAGAACTAGCAGGATCTAACCGATTGTTGTAGTTCATGCCATCAATCATAAAACCTGTTTGCCAAGGCTTAGCACCCGATATGCTTATTTCTGGGGCACTGACTTCTGCCAAACTATCAATTGAGAAATGACTTTCACTTAATAACACGCCAGGCAGTAAGCCAATTAGCTCGTTAATATCGCCATTTCCTTTTGGAGTTGCTTCAATAAAGTTGCGATCAAGATAGGCTCGACCAATTACTTCAGGAACCTCAATCCCTATGTACTGACCTTTTACAGTAATGCGTTCAATATCGTCGGTATTACAGTGCTGATCTTTACTTGGTTCACATTGAGGCTTAATTGTTTGCTCTTTTACTTCGTTAGCATGTAACGGGGCATTAAGTAAAAGCATCAAACACGCTGATAAATAGCGTATTTGCATTGTGACAACTCCTGATTGTTGATCTGGTAAAAAGCTTAGGTAATAACTGCAGCTGCATGATGTTTAATCACGACTAGCAGAAAGTTAGCGTGTTATGTGGGCTGATTTTATCATTAAAATACGAATGAAAATAGATCTCAATTGCATTTGTGGTTATTATTTATGCAGAAAAATTAAATAATTAATGGGGCGTTTATCAGCTAGAGGGTCGCTGTTTCTATGTTTGGGATTTTATTAGATGAAATTCATTGTCTTTTTGCAAAGAGTAGGCAAGTACATGTAAACATGTACTTGCCAATAATTTACTCACCTAATGGCGTAGTATCTAAACTATCTTCAATACCATCATTGTCAGCATCGGTATCAGCAGTGAGCCCTGAGTCGCTAATAGCGTCAGGTGTTGCCGATGATAAGAAGAAGTTTGGTTTACCATCGTTATCAGTATCAACACTTGCAACTGTGCTACCCGGAAAATCATCTTTAGTTGCTACAAGAGATGCTTGTAAAGCATACAGTGCTAATTTGTCTGCCTCTGCATTTATATCTAAGTTAATCAATTGCTCGGCTTTGTTGTATTGCCCTAAACGAGTATACATAGATACATAGGTTTCTACGTTATCCTGAATAACTTTATCTTCTTGAGTTAATAAATACTCGGTTGACTCATCTAGCATGCTAATAAGCTGGCTGTGAACCGATTGATAAATGTCAGCATACTGTTCGTTATTTGATTGGTACTTAGCTAGAGATACAAAGAATGAATCGCGTACAAAATATTTATCACCAACTTCTTTTGTACTAACTAGGGTCAAATAAAGTGTTTCAAATAGGTCAGTAAAGTCTTCAAATTCAAGTGATTGTGCATTGCTTGAAACAAGGGTAATGGCTTCTTGCACCCATTCTACTGCAAGCTCAGTTAGGTTATTTTCGTTTAGGTAACCTAAGTAAGAAACTAAATGGGGGATTTTGCTTTCAGGATTTTCCAGCTTGTCAATTTCAGCCTTCATTTTAGCTACTAATTCAGGTATTTTGTCATTAATCCCTGCCATGTTGTAGGTGCGAATTAATTCGCTATAACCTTTAATATCGAGCTCTGTAGATAGCTTTCCTGAATTTGCTTCCATCCACTGAGTACATTGCAGGGCATGGCTTTTTGCTTGCTCTTCGCTGCCCATTAATAAATCAAGCGAAATATGGCGAGCACAGCCCTGCCAACCTGTTCTACGATGAGAGCTCCTGAAGGACTGTTGATCAAAATAGGCTTCGGTAAACATAACTTTACTTGCTTCGTCTAAGAGCGCTAAACCAAGCTCAGGGTAGCCATAACTATAAACAATAGAGGCAGCACCCGATGAGGTTGTACCATCAGCCATAGCCCAATATAAGCTAGTTACGTTATTATCATCTTGTTCTATAAAGTAATCTTTAGCATCTGCAATTGCATCTGCAACGCTAAATCCAGCAATAACTTTGTTTGCAATTTGATAAGCATAAGACTTCTCTCGTGCATCAGTTTGGTCTTTTTCGGTCGAAATTAAATTAAATGCAGGATTCTGTGCAAAATCGATATCGTACAAACTGCCAATATAGGCTGTTAATTTTTCTAAAGGTGATTGATAAGTAGCAAGTGTTACCGCAGAGTTTGTTGCTGCACTAAATGAATAGTTGCTATCAAAACCAGTATGACCAAATAGTGATAATGCATAGTTAGCGTAATATTTAGCAGTCTCAATATCATTAACTTGCATCGACAGTTCAATAACACCTTGAATATAATAAGACTTCAATCTGTCGGTTTTTTCACCTTTATATTCACCACTGCTAACGTACTGGTAGCCTGTTTTGGTAATAGCTTCACCGTACGTTTTAATTATCTCAGAAGCGAGCGCTTTATTTGTTTCGTTTGGCTCTGCTAAATACCTTTCTACAGCAGAACTAGAAGCGTTGCTAAATGCTGTTAATAAACGACCATAAACTGTTGTGTAGTTCTCTTGCCTAACACTATCTGCGTACAACTCTAATGTTTTATAAAGCTCTGCGGCGCGAGTAAATTCACCAGAATCTTTATATTCATTAGCAATATACGAATAAAATGCAGCGTCGCTAGATGTTAGGTTCTCAACACCTATGCTTGCAATATATTGATTATAAGTGGTTACTGCGAGGTCTCGGTAAGAGCTTGCTTGTTCTGCAACACCTAGAGCATCAAATTTTTGTGCGGTTAATCGGTATGCGTTTGCTTTGTCACTTAATGTTGTGATTTTATCAAAGTGTTCGATCGCTTTTTGGTCGAAACCAGCTAATAGATAACCAATTGCCAGAGCAGCATTAACGTCACTCATATAAACATCATCATTAATGTTTTCGCCGATTGCCTCAGCTTGTTTTAGATACGATTTATCTGAGCTGTAGTAGTAATTGAGTTTATCCTCGTTCGTAACATACGAAGGTTTTAATTCAATAGTTGCGCTGATAGGCGAGCTGATATTGCCATCGGTAAATTCAATAACAAAACTGTCGTTAATTTCTGACAGCGTTTCTGCGGTAAATGTAAATGCCCCCGTTTGCTCATCTAGAGTTAGGGTACCGTTGACTGGAGGTGATACTAAAGACACAGTTACAGTATCGCCGTCGACATCATTAAAAGTTAATGTACCTTCTGTTGTAGTCGAGGTAGTTACAGAAATTGATTGACTCGCAAGTGTTGGCGCATCGTTAACGTTATTAACCGTAAAAGTAAGCACTGCATCTGTGCTTAAGTTACCGTCAGTAGCAGTAACAGTTACCGTGTCTTGGCCTGCAAAATTTTCTTTTGGGGTATAACTAAAGCTGCCATCAGCATTTAATGAAAATAGTCCGTTACTTGCTGCAGAGCCAAGTGAATAGCTTACTGAATCGTCATCGCTGGTAGTTAGTTGACCGGTAAGACTGCTATCTTCGCTTAAGGTAAAGGCGCTACTGCTTGTAAACTGAGGAGCCTTGTCGCCATCTGAACCACCGCACCCAGTGAGTGCTAGCGCCACTGCTAATGATAAATACTTTATTTTGTTACCCATATGGAAACTCGCATTAATTATTTTTGGAAATTGGCGAGATAGTAACATCAAAATACGAATGAGAATAGATCTTAATTGTATTTTGTTTGTTCAAGCATAGTATATACAGAAATTTCAAATGTTAATTCACTTTAAAAGTTGGCTTCATATCATGTTAGGAAAAAT
The DNA here is from genome assembly GCF_001399985.1 of Pseudoalteromonas sp. P1-8. Classification (NCBI taxonomy): domain Bacteria; kingdom Pseudomonadati; phylum Pseudomonadota; class Gammaproteobacteria; order Alteromonadales; family Pseudoalteromonadaceae; genus Pseudoalteromonas; species Pseudoalteromonas sp. P1-8. The sequence goes on along the minus strand of NZ_LJSO01000005.1, from coordinate 170,740 downwards.
ATACCTTTTCAGAGCAGTTATTTTCCCCGAGCTGCGTTAGACTATTGTTATTGATGTAATTAACCGAGGTCTCAAATGATTGAGTATCCTGTTGACCAACTTCCCCAGTTAATTGATGACTTGCTTCAGTGTGATACCACAACACGTAAAAATAAGTTACTTGCTGATGCTAAAGAAAAGCTTTCTACTGAGCATTTATCGTTATTGTTTGAAGCCTTACCTAAAGAACAGCGTTTAGAGATTTGGCAATTACTCGATGAAGATACACAACATGAAATCTTCATTAACCTAGGTGGCGACAGCTGTCGTTGGCTATTGCAAAGCCTAGAAGAAGCCGAAGGCTTTAAGCTACTTGACGAAGTAAGCGTAGAAGAGTTACTTGAACTTGAAGAAATTATTCCTGAGCGCTTTGTTGATTATGCACGCAGACAACTTGATGAAGTTCAAACAAAACAGTACGACCTTGCACAGCAATATAATCCAGAGCAGTTAGGTCACTGGCTCGATTTTGATGCTTTAAAAGTGTCAGAAAAACTCACAGTGGCAGGCGCGCGTAAAATTTTTCAAAAAGGCTTACCGCAATATACCGAGGTGATTTATCTAGTCAGCCGTAAGGGCACTCTCATTGGTGAAGTGGCTATCAATGCTTTATTTAAAGCCAATGATAATGACAGCCTACTGGATTACGCGAACCTTGATGTATCGGCTTTACATGCTGATGACGACTTATACGAAGCTGCTGAAGTGGTTATTCACAGTGAGCAAATGGCGATGCCTGTTGTGAATGCCGACAACAAACTATTAGGCCGATTGTCAGTGTCATCAGCTTATGAATTGCGCCAAGAAGTCACCGACGAAGCCGCTGCAAAAGCCGGTGGTCTTCGTGAAGACGAGGATCTGTTCTCAAGCGTCACTAAATCGGCAAAAAACCGCGGTATTTGGCTTGGTATTAATCTAGCAACGGCGTTTTTGGCCTCTTGGTTTATCGGTTTGTTTGGTGCAACTATCGAGCAAGTGGTTGCGCTGGCGGTATTAATGCCGGTTGTCGCTTCAATGGGTGGTATTGCAGGTAGTCAAACGTTAACGGTTATTGTGCGCGGTTTAGCACTCGGTCAGGTTACCGACTCCAACCGTAGAGCACTGCTGAAAAAAGAGCTAAGAGTGGGGGCGTTAAATGGCTGTGTTTGGGCCTTTGTGATTGGTGTACTCACTTATTTTTGGTTCAATGATGGCATGTTAAGTCTAACAATTACTATCGCTATTTTACTTAACTTGGTTGCTGCTTCGTTATCAGGGGTGGTGATCCCATCGATTTTAGATAAGCTTAAAATCGATCCAGCCCTTTCAGGTTCTGTGATCCTGACCACAGTCACCGACATCGTCGGTTTTGTTACCTTCCTAGGTTTAGGTAGTTTACTCCTTCTTTAAGGGATCGGATGCTGGCTAAAGTAGTGTTTAGCCAGCTTTTACAAATCAATCCCCTCTAGTGATAACTTTCAAAAGAACATAAAATAAACACTTTTATTTACCTAATACACAGTTATTATGAATTGTGACTCAGTCAAGCTAAAAGGACGTTAATATGGTATTAGGTAAAAAAGGAGTACTCGCTGCTTTATCGGTAATGTCAGTGTTTAATGTTTCAGCGGCGCAAACTACAACTGGTGAACAAACTAAGCTGAGCGAAGATCCCACCAAGGTCGTCACTCAGTTTGGTGCAAGTTATTCAGATGAATTAAGGATCACTGGTTCGCTAAGTTTGGGAGCAGTAAAAAAGCTTAATGCTAGTGTGAGTGCCAATGGCGATGAATGGCGTGTTGGTGGCTCGTGGCTATTTGATATTGGCATTGTTAATTTTAACTTTGGTAAGCAAAGTTATGATCAAGGAGCTGAGCGCACAACCTATAGTGTTGGCACTTTTATGCCACTGAGTTACTTTGATATTGCGCCCTATGGTTGGCAAATTTTCGCTATGGGTGGTTATAGCCATGTTGATGGTGAAATTGCTTGTTTAGCAGGGCAAGGGGCGTGTTTAACATCAGAAATACCTGGCCCTGAGGGTTGGGTGCTTATTCCAAACAGTAGTGATGGTGGTTATTTGGGGGCGTTTGCTTTAAAGCCATTATCCGAAAAATGGACATTAATGACTGCAGCAGCGTATTCGGTAGGTTCTAACGATTATTCAGGTTATTTCGCCGCTATTGGTGCAAGTTATCAATTTGATAAACAACAAAGTTTTAAGCTATTTGCTGCAACAGAAGACAGTGATTACGGCTCAGATCAAAATTTAGTGCTGGGTTACACTTATCAATTTAATTAAAAAATACTGTTACAAAGCATTAAATTTTGTTAGTTTTCTGAGTGAGTTATCGCTGAGAAAATAGTGCATGAAGAAAAAGTTAGCCTTGTTATTGTTAGGATTATCGAGCCTTAATGCCAATGCCTCTGAAAACTTTAGTGATCATGAGATGTTTTGTGAGCAACAATCACAAATTAGTTGCTTAGATTACATTAATCAACAGCTAGCAAGCAGTGAGCTTGGATCTGCGCGTTGGTATGAAATTAAATCTTATCAGTTTGATTATTTCTACGACAAAATGGAATTTCAAATCTTGAAAGATAGCACTGAGCCTTTCATTACCGGTGAAGAATTGCCTGTTGTCTTCCAAGTGCAAGTTTACTTTTATTACGCTAAATCAATGCATTATTTAGGCGACTTTGAAACTGGTCGTAAATATGCCACAAAAGCATTTGAAAAACTGCAAGCAATCTTCGACTCTTTTGGTAACCCTATGCGCATGGTCGAATTGGCTAATTTGCAATACGTGTTTGGCAACAAAGAAACGGCATTGCAAATTCTTGATAGGGCAGAGCGACGCTTTGGTAAAAGCAAAGATCCCATTTTTCACTTTGAACTGGCTTCGAATAAAGCAAATGTTTATCACTCATTAGGTGATGTAGACGGTGCACTTGCAAGCCGAAAATCCGCTGCTGATTGGATTTTAAAAACCAACCATAACCGCAAAATATCTGTCGCTTTAGGTAACTTAGCGCGTACCCACCAACTTCTGGCAAGTTATGAGCAAGCTGACGCTGTATATATTCAGTCTCTTAAGTACATGGACTCAGACTCAGATCGAAATATGATTGCTATATATAAGTTACGTCTTGCTGAAATCAATTGGCAAGCAGGAAAGCAAGATCAAGCATTAAAATGGTTTAAGCAAGTGCATAAAGAAGACATTCGCCAATCACATGCGAAACTTTATGCACACCTAGGTAACGTGCTTTAGATAGTGTAAAAACACCCTGGTTTTTCGGCTTCACCCGGCGCTAAAATTTGTAGATGGGTTGACTCACCTTGTTCCATCAAAGGCTTCATAGTTTTATCAAACTGCTTAGCGGCATGTTCAATTAATTTTGCTTGCTGTTCCAGTGCTTTAAAATCGGCATCATGAGCAGCCATAAGTTTATTGAGTTCTTTAGCCAACTTATCTTGCTCTTTTAATAAACTTTTATTAATTCGCAAGTGGTTCTCGTCTTCAACAACTGCTTCTTCGGTGATTGCTTCTATTTGCTCAGAGTACTCAGTAACTTGTAGCTCTATGTCATTAATTGGTTGCTCGAGTGCTTCAAGTTTTACTTGTTCACGCTCAAGCTCTAGGTATGCTGCAATTTGCTCGTTATTGAGGGGACTTTCGCTTACCTTTTTACAGTCTTTAAAAGTGATAACGCGATAATCACCCTGGTTGTTTGTTGTGCTGGCATTAGAGAGGCCAATACAAGCAGTAGTGGCCGTGATTAAGATTGCACTTATGCTAATACGTACTAAATTCATAATGATGTCCTAATGGGTTATGTTATTTAGTTAGTCGTCGCAAGTGTGAAAAAGGTTGTTTAAATTTTAAATTTATATCCCACGCCATAAATTGACTCAATGTAATGGCTATCAGGGTCGGCTTGAGTCAGCTTTTTACGCAAGTTTTTAATGTGTGAATCAATGCTGCGCTCGTAGCTCTCAAAGTACTTCCCTTGGGTCATGGTCAGTAAATCTTGGCGTGAAAAAACTTTATTAGGTGAAGCAATTAATATTTTTAATAAACTAAATTCATTAATTGTAAGTTTCAGTTCTTCATTTTTTACCAGTACTTTGTATTCGCTCGGATCAACAATAATATTGCCTGCTTTGAATGTACTTGGTTTGTTACTTGGCATTCGGCGTCGTTTTAAAATAGCTTTCACACGCGCCATTAACTCTTTTGGTTTGAATGGCTTAGTAACATAGTCATCGGCACCAACATCAAAACCAATTAAGTGATCAATTTCTTCGACCCGTGCGGTAAGCATAATAATAGGCACATCACTGTATTGTCTTATCTTGCTGCACAACTCAATACCATTTGTGCCTGGCAACATGATATCGAGAATAATCAAATCAGGGTTTAGCTCATTAACAGCATCCAGTGCGCAGTTGCCATCGTGAATTAGGCTTGTTTTAAACCCTTCAAGATATAAATACTTTTCTATTAATTCGGCAATTTTAACTTCGTCTTCAATAACGAGAATATGCTGTTTAGCTAAGGTTTCTGACATATTATTGCGCCTCTGCAAGCGGGAGTTTTAACGTTAAACACAGACCGCCTAAACGGCTTTTAGTTGCATTTATTTTTCCTTGATGGGCTTCAACAATTGTTTGGCAAATCGCCAAGCCTAAGCCAAAACCGCCGGTTTTTCTGTTACGAGAGCTATCGGTGCGATATAAACGATCAAATAGTTTTTCAAGAGCCTCATCAGGAACACCGGGGCCTGAATCTTCTATCGACAAAAATACATGATGGTTAGACACGGTTAAATCTAACCAGACTTTTTGCTGTTCATCGGTGTAGCGTAAATTATTTTCTAAAATGTTTTGTAGAACTTGTGTAATACGATTTTGGTCGGCTAAAACCATCACTGTTTGCTCTGGTAAGGTGGCATTAAGCGTGATATTTTTGGATTGAAATTTAAACGCATACTTATGCGCTTGTAGGGCCACCAAGGCATTAAAATCAATAGTTTCCATATGATAGTTAAAACTGTGTCTGTCGAGTGAGCTAACTTTATGTAAGTCGTTCACAAGTCGGCTTAACAGCGCCACTTCTTCTTGCAGTGAGCTTATTGCCTTTTGGTTTGGTTCAATAATGCCATCATTAATGGCCTCTAGTTCACCCTCTAAAATAGTTAAAGGCGTGCGTAGCTCATGAGAAATATCCATGAGCCATTGGCTTTGCTGCGACTCAAAGCGTCTGAGCTCTGTGGCAATACGATTAAAATCATCCGCTAAGGTCGCAAATTCATCACTACTGTTGACGGTTATTTTGGTCTCAAACTCGCGTTCTGCAAGGGCTTTTGCGCCTTTTTTCAGCTGCGAAATAGGGTTCGTAAAATGACGTGCGAGTAAGTAACTAAATAATAACGCAATTAATAAACCAATCCCTGCTGTCCACAAACTGATGTTAATTTGTGTATTAAGGTAATGCTGAGTCAGTGCGCTGACATGATTGCGGTTAGCATGCAGTTGAAGTACTGCAACAACGTCGCCATTGTGGGTGATTTCTTGCTCGTTCACGACCTCAGTTTCGGTATTGCCTGCAATCAATATTTCGCCTTTTTCATCAAGCAAACTTAGGCGTTTTTCAAAGGGCATGAAGTCATCAGGCATGGGTTTATTGCGAGGTGGCGACTCATGCATGTCAGCAAAGTTAGCAGGCTCGTTAAACTCATTTGATGGGTCAAATTCAGGTGGCTGGTCGAACGATGGTGGCACCCCAAAGTCATCGGGGGGTGGCATCGCTTCATTTTGCATACGTTTTTCAGGAGGGCCATTTAATGGAAAAGGGCCGGGCTCTCCTGGTTTTGGGCTATTGGGCGAAAACAATAAACGGCTTGAATGAAAATTACGGTTAATTAATTCATACCACAGGGCTTTAGAATCGATAAACATCCCAATCGAACCCGTTTGCTGATACTGCAGGCTAATTTCAGTGGCTATACGGTTAAATGCTTCGTTATCTATATCTTCAAATACATTATTGAGCATACGCTTATTGGAAATTGCATTTAGACCAAACATGGTCAGCACCAGTAGTAGCGTAATGATAAGATTGGTAATTAAGAGTTTGTGAATTAACTTCATAGATGTAATAGTAAAATGTAATAGCCAGAAATGAATATACTATAAATGTCTATTTTTTGGCATGTGCATCCTAGTCACTCTATAAAAGCACCATTTTTTCTACACAAAGTCTCTACATTTGTTCTTTATACTCGACGTTAATTACTCATGTTAGCGAAGGGGCACAAGATGACTTTAAAACCTGAACTTTATACTCGTAGAAAAATGCTTAAAACATTAGGTGTTTCAGTTGCTGCTGTGCCTATGTTGGCATTTTTAGGCTGTAACTCAGACAGAGTATCATCAACGGATACAACATCTGACACCGATACATCAACAGATACAGACACCAGCACTGATACAGACGATACAACAACCACGAACGACAGTGATTATGTATCAGGCACAACAGCTCTTATTACAGATGACTTTCCTGATGACAGCATTTTTGAAACATCAACCGCATGTGTGTTAGCACTGACTCAAGCAACAACCGAAGGCCCATGTTACTTCCAAGCTGATTCAGACGAAGACATCTCTGATGGCCTAACGGGTTTACCTATGATGCTGTGCTTACAGTTAATCGATAGCGACTGTAACCCATTAGCAAATTACGAAATCTCGGTTTGGCACTGTGATATCAGCGGTATTTATTCGGGCGATACTAGCAGTAGTTCTGATAGCTCACGTTTTGCGGGAGATTTCTGTACTGATGGTGATGCCGAAGCTGAGGCAAGTACCTGGTATCGTGGTTCATTGATCACAGATAGCAGTGGTCGTGTGAACTTTAAAACGCATTTCCCAGGTTGGTACTCTGGCCGTACTATTCATATTCACTTTAAAGTAGCAAACAACAATAACGACTATGTAATCAGTCAGTTCTGTTTTACTGATGCGTTTGCAAAAGAAATTTGTACCACTCATAGCGATTACAAATCACGTGGTGAACAAGATACAACCCTTGCTAGCAACGATAACGTGTTTGGTAGTGATTATGAGCAGTTTATTTTAAACACAGCACAAAATAGTGATGGCACTTTATTGGCGTATCACACTATTCAAATTAGTTAATTTATTCACTTATCATTGTAGGTTAGGGCGTGTTAGCAATTACTGCTTTCACGCCCTATTTTTTTAGAAGCTATAAGTGATGTTACCGTAAATAAAACGGCCATCTAAGCTGTATGGCGCAAAGCCACTATAAGGGAAAATTTGGTTGAAATCGCTGTAACCAATATTACTTACAGTATCTTGAGGGTACTGATCAAAAAGGTTGTTGGCGCCTAATGCAAACTTCCACTGCTCATCAGGGCGGTAAGCCACTTCTAAGTCAGCAATCCATTTAGCATCAAGTACTTCATCACCATCTTCACTGCTTGCAGTGTCAACTACTTCACCATAACGAGTTGCTCGTAATGTCGTTTGGAAGTTTTCATAATCCCATGTTGCAGATAGGTTCCATTTATCGGCTGGCGTGCCTTTTTCAAAGCGTGTGATTTCACGACGAGAGAAATACTCGTAGCTATCGCCAAGGGCTTCTAGCTCTGCTGGGTTTTCTTTAACATGTGTCACTTCGGTGTCGTTAAAGTTAACTGCTGCACTTAAGCGTAAATCACCATAGCTTTCTAAACCTAATGAGTAGGTCGCAACAATATCAACGCCTTGCGTACGTGAATCAATGGCATTAGTAAAGTAACGAACGCGCTGCGTATTTACTTCGCCCGCTTCGGCTAAAATCGCTTCAACTTCAGGGCCGCTTAAGTTTTCAGACAATACGATACGGTCGTCAATTTCAATGCGATACGCATCAAGGGTTAAGCTAAAGCCGCCTTGCGTAAAGATGAAACCCGCCGTCATATTAACTGACTCTTCAGCGTCTAAATCACGAGCTCCCAGTGCTTGCGCTGCTGGCTCATCAACAGGGAATAAACCCACTTCATTTGGCACACCATTTTCAAAAACAGTGCTTACTGATTTATAAGATGTTTGGGCAAGTGAAGGCGCTCTAAAACCTGTGCTAATTGCACCACGTAGCGACAGCGACTCGTTAATGCTGTAACGCGAAGCAAGTTTAGAGGTAAAGGTACTACCAAAATCACTGTAATCTTCAAAACGACCTGCTAAAACAAGGTTCCAATCTGTAGTTAGGTAAGTATCAAACTCTGCAAATACCGCAATGTTATGACGGCTTTTATCTGTTGCACTTTCTGGTGAGAAACCAGGTAACACTTGCGCGCCACCGGCAGCAACTGGGTTGCCATCGTCATCTAATACAGTGAGGTAAGAGGCTGTTTCACCTGCTTTGATTTGGTAGTTTTCGTGACGATACTCAGCACCAATCGTAACAAACACATCATCAGGTAAACCTAAATCTAGTGTGTTGCTAGCATCCATGTTCACCAAGTATTGTTCATAAACAAGCGAGCCATCATCAAATTCTGTTGGGCTGCTAACACCCATCGAGGTATTTAAGCTGTTGCTTACGCCAATACCAAAATCGTTGCGACCATAATTGGTGCTTACATCCCAAGCCCAATCATTGGTTTCGCCATTTAGACCAATTGCAAATGAGTAATCATCAACATCGGTATCAATTTGCGGTAAGAAACCGTCAGGATACACTTCAGTTAAGTTACGAGAATCTTTGGCGCGACGATAAAAACCACCTGAGTTACCTTTACGGTTTGAGTAACTTGCAAATGAGTAAAGCGACAGCGAGTTATCAAACTCATAACCTAGGTTATAAAAAAGCGCGAAGTCTTCGATATCGGCTTTACCAAAGCGGTGGTTATAGCGGTCGAAATCAAATTCACGCGAATCTAAATCGCCATTTTCATCACGGCTATATTGCTCACGCGCATCAAAGCCAGAGCGATTTGTTGGCTCGTTATTACGTGACTCAATTGACACGTTAATAAAGCCATTATCGCCTAGTGCAAAGCCCGCATTAGCACTTGCTGTACGCGTAATGCCGTCGTTTACTTCACGGTCGCTGCCAGTTTCAAAGCTTAAGTTGCCTTCGCTATCAGTTGTGGCGTTTAGTAGCTGAGGAGAGCCAGCCATTTGTGTGTCGTATTCACCGTATGTGTAGCTCACGCTACCGCCTTCATCGGCATCTTTTAATACAATATTGATCACACCGGCAATCGCGTCAGAACCGTATTGAGCTGCAGCGCCATCACGCAGAATCTCAACACGTTTAATTGCAGAAGTCGGAATATTATTTAGATCCACTGCCGTTGAACCACGGCCAACCGTACCATTTAAGTTTAATAATGCACCGGCATGGCGGCGTTTACCATTAATCAGAACTAATGTGTGATCAGGAGCAAGGCCACGTAAAACAGCCGGTTTAGCGTGGTCAGTACCATCTGCAATGGTGGCACTTGGGTAGTTAAAGCTTGGTAATTGTGATGCTAATACTTGGCTCATATCAAGCTGGCCTGTGCTTGATAGATCGCGGCTTGTTAATAAATCGACAGGCACGGTACTTTCAGAAATGCTACGAAGGCTACGGCGAGTACCTGTAACAGAAATAACTTCAACATCTTGAATGGTGTTGTCAGTTGTTTGCTCAGCAGCGATTGCAGTCACTGATGTAGCGAGTGTACTTGCAATAGCGAGTTGCAAAGGTACTTTTTTAAAAAATGTCATTGTTGGATCCCTTCTGACGTTGATTTCGCTTCGCAGTTTATCAATAAAAAAGGAACAAACAAATAACATAAAAGTATACTATATGATTATCTTAACAAGCTATTTAGCTCACGGTGTTTACATTATACTAACTTTGTTATGCGCTAATGCTGATTTTATTTCTGCCCTCTGTTTTTGCTCGGTATAAAGCAGTATCTGCTGCGCAAATTAATGCCTCTGAAGTACGGTATTGATTATTAAACTCGCAAGCAATTCCTTGGCTTACACTTATTCTAAAATCACTCGGTAAACCTATGTCAGTAAATGGCATGTTATTTACTTTTATTTGAATATGTTTAGCAATAGCTGCGGCTGTGTCTTTTTGACAGCGGGGTAATATAATGGCGAATTCTTCACCACCATAACGGGCTGCTAAACAATCCCGAGAAGGAAGTGACTCTGCGATTATACTGGCTACTTTTTGTAAGCATTTATCGCCTTTTACATGACCAAATCGGTCATTGAATAACTTAAAGTAATCAATGTCGATTAATATAGTGCTAATAGCTTGATTAGTTTGTACGCTTTCTTGCCAATGCTCTTTTAATGACTCTTCAAGGGTTAATCTATTTGCAAGGCCAGTTAAATGGTCAGTAGTAGCCTGTTTTATTAAGCGGTTATATTGCTCTTTGTGTGATGATAAATCATGTAATACACAAATAAATAAATTTTCTGCAACGGCAATATTTTTTGGCAGGCTCGATATACATAAATCCGCCTCAAGGGTTTTATTATCGGCGCGGTTTATTTTAACTTCGTTTGGCCCAAGGCTTATCGGCGAGTCTTTATGGTCTAACCAACTGAGTAGGGTATACATGTATTTATCACGGTCGGTGTCGTGTAGGTAATGTAAAATGTTTTGCCCGATTAACGCTTCTTGGTTGTCTCCAAAAAGCTGAGCCGCCATCGGGTTTGCAAATTCAAACGTGCCTTGACCATTAATGATAAACACTCCTTCAGGAATGTTCTGAAACATTTGGGCAATCAGCGCAAGTTGCTCTGAATTAATAGACTGCGCAAGTGCGCTCTTCGCTTCTGATTTAGCAGTGCTCGGTTGTTCATTTTTATTAGTAGACACGTTCGTTTCCTTTTTGCCGATGCAAACGATTTTGGTGTCTATAAAGTTACTTAAAAAAGTGCAAATTAACCTTCTGGTAATCTTCTGGTTTTAATCTGTTGTTTTGTAATGTAAAAAAGCTCCTAAGAAGGAGCTTTTTACAGAGGTATTTAGTCTTCTTTATCATTTTTTACTTGCGGGTCGGCACTTTCATAGCTTGTGCCATTGCACTCTACGATGAAAATCATACACGCAGTACCGCTATTATCATCTGTATCGGCAATCTCAATTGTTTGACCATTATCAGTGACTTTAAAGCTAAAGTCTTGCTTGCAATCACCCTCAAGGTTTGCAAATTTAGCACCTGTAAATTTAAAGCCAGCATCAACAGTTGCGTCATCAAGTGTATAAATACCGAGGCTGTTTCTTTCATTGACAGTACCGCCACCAGAAACTTGCTGACCGTCTTGGAAGTATGTGAATACAGCTTCATTTTCAGTGTTAAGTGTAACATTCACTGTAAAGTTGTAAGTTTGACTTTCGCTCATTGTTATTACCTTCTAGTTGTTTTTTATAGATCAAAGTTAGTAATACCTAACTCTATTAGTTTACTTTTAATTGTGCCTACCTCACTTTCTTTGTTTAAACAGGTGTAGGCTTGAATAAGTGGGTAAGTTCTTTTTATACTTTTATTACCATTTTTGTTTTTCTCAATTGTATTTATAGTTGCTTGGCAAAATTGTTGTTTTGCTATTTTGTCTTCAGCAAGCTTTGCTTTAATTAAGTTAATCTTTATTAGGATAGAGTTGTTTTCTATTTTTTTAGTATCAGATAGTCTCTCAATTAAGTCTGAGTTGTTTTCTAATTTTAATAAAAGGACTTCGGCTTCACTTAAAAGGTTTCGATTTATTAAATAATGAATGACATCTATTTGAATGTTTATTAAAGTTATATTTGAAAACCCTTGGTTATCAATGTAACTCAAAACATCTTTTACCCTTTCACTAGTTTTATTTTTATCTAACAGCATTAATTGGTATGCAAGCGTTCTGTAAAAGGTGCGTTGAAAGTTTTGATTTTTTGGATCTTGTATTCTTGCTTGATTAATTGCGTTGGTTGCTTTTTCTGCTTTTAAAAATGCCGCTCTCTTATTTGGGAAGTAGCTCAATAAAAAGCTTTGCTGCATATAAGTGTTTGCTAAATGACTTTGCAAACTTGCATCATTCGATGACGTTTTAAGCATGTTGACTAGCTGTTGAGAGGCTTGTTCAAGCATTTCGAGTGCAGCGTTTAAATTACCGAGCCTCTCTTCTGTGGTTGCAATCCAGCTAATGGTGTCTGTTTTATCGCGTAATAAATTTTTGTTATTAGGTTTAAGCTCAAGAGCTTGGTTTTTAAGTTTTAAAGATTCTGTAAAGCTCTGTTTTGCGAGAGCGTAGTTAAACTGCTTTATATACAGTGAACCAAGTGAATTGTGTGAGTAAGATAGCTCCATAATTGAATTAAAGTCATTGGGCGCTAACGCGTACATTTGTTCGCTGTACTCTTGATACCGTTTAAACCAAGGTTCGGTCGCATTGTAGTCGCTGTTGTCATAATGTAATTGCCCAAGCCAAAAAGCATTAGCCCCTGCGAGCATTAAAACATCTAGGTTGTTGGGTTGAATTTTTAGTAATGATTCTAGGCGCGTTCGTGCATTTTCAAAGGCAGTGAAGGCCTCGTCGGTTTTGCCGCGCGAGTAAGCGACTTCGCCCATGGCCTCTAAGGTTTGAGCGTATTGAAAACGGTTATTAAACTCGGCTTGTTTATCGCTAAAGTCAAACAGTGACGCTGTTTCTTCGTTTTGGTTGGTAAAATACTCAAGGGCTTTGTTGCTAATACCATCCAGTAAATCCATACGTTCAACGCTTCTGAGTTTGTCGGCAAATTCACCGACCATAAAGCCCAATAAACTTTCGGCCTCTTGGCGTTTTTGTTTTGCTATTTGTTCGGCGTGATAGCTGCGTACGCTCATAAATGTGGCAATAAAGGTTAAGCACACAAGTGCAGCCGCTGTTATTTGTAACACGCGTTTTTTACGTTTGGCTTTGTTGTTAGAGGCTTTAATTAACGCTTGTTCGTCACTCGATAAGCTAAACATAGGGTTTTTAACTAGGGTTTGTGCTTCTTGCAGCGGTTTGCCTTGCGCTAATAAAAAGTCACTGTGTTTATGCTCAATCAGCCAGCGCTCGGTAGCTAGTTGCACACGGCTTTGAATTGCTAAGCTTTGTTGGTGCTCTTTCACCCAATCTATGGCGCGTTGCCAATGGCGTAGCAGCGCTTCGTGAGCAAGGCTAAAACAGGCTTGTTCATTTTTAAGGTGTGATACAAACAAGCGGCTATCGACCATAGCCTGAACAAGCTTGGTCGCAGCAGGGCTGGTTAATTCGCTCCAATGTGCAGCACGGCTGGTGAGTGTTTCGCCATCTGGGTTTAAAGTGATCAGCTTAGAAAGAACTGTGGCAAGTTCAGTTTGTTGGTCTTTGGGTAATTGGCAAAATACCTGTTCGGCTTTTTGGCCGATGGCTCCTTCGATAGTGCCAAGCGCTTGGTATTCAGAAAACAATAATTCGTTGTCTGGGCTGCGCTGCAAGTAAAGCTGCTGCAAGGTGTATTGCAGCATTGGCAATGCATCAGGGTTATTGGCAGTATCGTTACAAAGTTGTTCATCAAGCGGTGTGTGATGCTCTGGGTGATGTTGCCAACTTAAGCCTGCTGCAAGTGCTGGCAAACGGATCATTTGCTTTAGCTCAGAGCGAGTTGGCGCTAATAAGTCAAAATGTGCGCCATTGGCTTTACCTGCCATTAAACTTGGTTGACTCACTACTTGCGGGTAAAAGTCATTACGACAGGCACTAAAAATGATCATGCAGCCACTTGTTGCTAAGCGCTCAATAAGTGCTAACAGCTGGTTGCGCTCGTCATCGCTAAATAGCGGCGATGACAATAGCACTTCGAGCCTGTCGATAAATAAAAATAGATAGGGCGTAGTGCGCTCTGCATTTAGCGCTGCAAGTGCTGCTTTACAGCGAGAAATAACCAGTTCTGGATCTGTTAATAACAATTCAGCCAACGCATCGGCGCTTATATCGCTAAGTACAGGTGCGTCGTTTATTTCTAAATCGAGCAAGGTTGAGGCTAAATCAAGCAGTAAGCGCTCTTTGCTGACATCGGCAAAGTCGAGTTGGCAGTAACTGTGTACTCTAATGCCATCGTAGCCATTACTCGACATTAAAGCGGGCAATACACCTGCGTTAACTAACGACGATTTACCTGAACCACTGGCTCCCAAAATTAAGCAAAATGCGCGACCAAATTCTATTTGAGCCGATACCCGCTGTAACAAAGTGGCAATTTGTTTGTTACGACCAAAAAACACATCGGCTTGCTCTGGTGCAAATGCACTTAAGCCAACAAAGGGCGAATCACCTTGCCAACTGGTTTGGCTGGCTTTTTGTTCTTCGTTGAGTGGAAAGTTGATTTCGGCAATAACCCGATAACCACGTTTACGAATGGTTTCTATGTAATGCGGATCGCTTGCTTTATCTTCAAAGGCTTTACGTAATTGGGTGATCACTTTATGCAGGGGATTGTCACCGAGCGCTACATTTGGCCAGCAGTGGCTGATAATTTCTTCACTTGTTAGTAGCTCACCTTGTTTTTCGCAAAGCAGCAGTAATACATCCATCGCCTTGGGTTCAAGATGCTTTGTTTGTTCACCGCGTCTGATTGAATTAGTGGCCGGAGTAACTTGCCATTCGCCAACGAAAAACAGTGCCGTATTCATAGTGTTATCTTCATTTTTATTGTTAGAAACGCAGTCCGATTGGACCGATTTTATATTAGATTACGGAATTCTTTGATTAATACAATATTATGAGATCAACAGCAAGCGCCTTGCCTTTTCTGACATTAAAAAATCATATTGATGTCGTGTATATAAAACTTTTTGTAAAGTTTGTTTGACTTTTTGTGTTGCTAGGTTAATCTTTAGTCAAGTTTACTTTACTTTCAAGGTGAGAATAATGAATCAAACAGGATTAACCTTTAAACAACGTAATAAGCAGAACACGCTAAACCTCGCTAAATGGACATCTGCATGGGTGATTACTTTAGCAATTGCCTCATTTGGACCACATTTTTTATGGCAAGAGCAGGCTGTTTATAGTGTTGTAGCAATCTTAATTAATGTCGTAGTTGGCATCATGATGATTTTATCGAACAAGCGACAACTACAAGGAATGGATGAGCTTCAGCAGCGTATGCACCTTAATGCAATGGCCATTACTTTGGGTGCAAGCTTGGTATTTGGTTTAGCTTATTCGGTGGTGCAATCAAGCGGTTTAATAAGCTTTAAAGAAGATATATCGCACCTCGTAATCTTTATGAGCTTAACCTATTTAGTGAGTCTTTTAATGATGAATAAGCAGTTAAACGACGAGGGCGAAGAATGAAAAACCGCTTGAAAGTGCTTCGTGCTGAGCACAACTACACCCAAGCGAAACTCGCAGAGCTTTTGGATGTGTCTAGGCAAACTATTAATGCGATTGAAAAAGGTAAATTTGACCCAAGTTTGCCATTAGCATTTAAAGCGGCGCGTTTATTCAACCTGAGTATCGAAGAGATATTTCAGGATGAATAAGCCTTCAGCCTTCAGCGATCAGACTGAGAGCTGAGAGCTTAAGGCTTACAGCTTTGTCTTTTCATTTGCATTGCACTTAACGACCACATTAAAAAACCACCTAAGAATAGTGCCGCCGAAACATAGCCTGTTTGACTAGGGAGTGCGCCTTCGGCAATAGCCATGCCGCCAAGCCAAGGGCCAATCGCATTAGCTGTATTAAACGCACACTGCACCAGCGCACCAATCATGGCGTGGCCTTGTGGTGATACATCCATTAATAATGATTGGATCACGGTACCTAAACCCACGCTAAAACCAATAAAGAAAATCACCGCGTATAACAGCCAAATATTATGGCTTGCGCTTACATAACTGGCTGCAAATACCACAGCACCAATCAGCGCAGCCCCTGTGGTTTTCAGCGGTGAGTGGTCGGCGGCTTTACCTAATACATAGTTACCTAAAGTACAGCCAATACCAAACATGATCATAGCAATAGAGATAGTGTAAGCAGGGGTATGGGTGACTTCTAAAATAGTGTCGGCAATGTACGTGTAAACACAAAATACACCACCAAAACCTATAATGATGATACCCAGAATGGTCCATACGAGCTTATTCTTTAATACACTTAACTCATCGAGAATCGATGTTGGCGCGGTATTTTTTACGTTAGGTACGTATTTCACAATCAATACCAAGGCAACTAACGCAAGTACAGCTGTGCCCGCTAAACAATAACGCCAGCTAAAGTTTTGCCCCACTAATGTGACCATGGGCACACCAACAATAGTAGCAATGGTTAAACCCATAAATACTTTTGACATA
Organism: Pseudoalteromonas sp. P1-8; assembly: GCF_001399985.1. Lineage (NCBI taxonomy): Bacteria > Pseudomonadati > Pseudomonadota > Gammaproteobacteria > Alteromonadales > Pseudoalteromonadaceae > Pseudoalteromonas > Pseudoalteromonas sp. P1-8. The sequence goes on along the minus strand of NZ_LJSO01000005.1, from coordinate 154,345 downwards.
AAGCTTGCGCGTTTATCGGCAGGGGCAATGTCGGCTGCCAATAAAATAGCGGCGGCGAAGTAGGCACCGTGTGGTAAACCACTTAAAAATCGAAATAAAATAAGTTGCTCAAGTGAGTTTGCAAAAGCACTTAAGCCATTGAATAAAAACATCATGCTGACAAACATCAACAGTGCATTGCGCTTACGCATGTTGGCGGTTGTGATCATAAATAGCGGTGCACCGACGACTACGCCTATCGCGTAAGCACTGATGGCATAACCACTTTGCGCTGGCGTAGACGAAAATGTTTCGCTGATCAGGGGCAACATTGGCATCATAGAAAATTCTGATAGGCCTAAAATGAATGTGCCTAAAGCCAATACTATCAGAATGGTAAACGTGCTTGCGTTGCCTTGGGAGTTGGCTACGTTAGTCATGTAATTCCTTTAAAATAAATTTAAAAACAAAATAGATTTTTGATAATTGAAAATGCCAGTAACAAATACTTTGTTCTGGAGTAGAGATGTGTGCCCAGCGCTATTGTAATACAAATTGACGGGGTTGATACAGTACTTTTTGGAACGTTCTATATTTGTTTGCTATAAGAAAATAACCTGAACTTCTTAAGTCTTTGCTGTTCAAAATAAATACAGAGAAAAAGCCAACTATACTTGGTTAACTAAATTGGTTTAAAGGAGAGCGCAATGAAGAAGATATTTGCTTGTATCGACGGTTCATGCATGACCGATGCGGTGACAGAAGCTGCTATTTGGATTTCTAAGCGCTCCAGCCATCCAATTAATTTTCTGCATGCTTTAGAACCTCCTTTGCCGCAAGGCAGTGATGATTTAACCGCAATTATTGGTTTAGGTTCGCAAACCTCATTGTTAGAGCAATTGGCAAAACTTGAACAAGAGCGCAACAAAGTAGCGTCGCAGCACGGTCAATTATTGCTAGATGAAGCAATAAAAAAAGCCGAGCATGCAGGCTTAACTGAGATTGAGCAACAGCAGCTCCCAATGAGTCTTGTTGATGCTTTACTTGAACATGAAGACAATGCCCGTGTGATGATTATTGGCCGCTCTGGTAAAGGCCATTACGATGATTTTAAAGTACTGGGCTCGCACATTGAAACGCTGATCCGTCAGGTGCATACCCCGGTTGCGATTGTGCCACCGCAATTTCATGAGCCTACAAACTTTATGCTGGCTTATGATGGCAGCGAAAGTACCGACAAAGCAATTACACAAATTATCAATGGCGGTATTTTAGCCGGCTTAGATTGCCACTTGGTGATGGTTGATAAACAAGACGGTCACTGCCAAGACAAACTCGATACTGCCTCAGCTAGGTTGGCTGAAAACGGCTTTAATGTTAGAGCGCGCATGCTCGATGGCGATGTTTACCAAGCGCTGTGGCGATATAAAAGTGACCACGCCGTTGACTTAATGGTGATGGGCGCATTTGGTCACTCTAAATGGCGACAATTCTTTTTAGGCAGCACGACCTTAAAAATGCTTGAAGATAGCCGTATTCCTTTAGTGGTGTTGCGCTAAGTTATTTACCAGTGACAGGGTGCGACAATATGTCACGTGTTCAGACTAATTAATGAGTTTTATAATCGGCGTCATTAATTATTTGCTTTGATTTTAAAAGAGTTATGAACACGCAATCTTCTCGCCCTGGTTTTTTATTTTCTAAAATTGCTGCAGCACTTAGCTGTGTTTTAAGTATTTCGGCCTTTGCTGATGATTCTATTGAAGTGATAGAAGTACAAGGTCATGCCCAAAATAACCATCAATTAGTTGGCTCTGCAGACGCATTACTAAAAGATTTAGGTGTTGATTTTTCTGCGGCTGGAGGGGTGTCTAACTTGCCGGTGATGAACGGCATGATGGGCGATAGAGTTAAAGTTTTAGTTGATGGTGCTGATGTCACAGCAGCGTGTGCTAACCAAATGAACCCGCCACTCTCTTATGTGTCGGCAAACCAAATTGCCTCTTACAGTGTTGTTGCTGGTGTATCACCGGTAAGCAGTGGCGGTGATAATATTGCCGGTGTTATTAGAGTAAATACGATTGCCCCTGAATTTAGTGATACAGACTCAGTGAACTGGCGCGCAGGCTATGTTACTGCCCAGTATAAGAGAGTTAACGACAGCCAAGCATACGCGCTAGGTGCAAGCCTTGCGAGCAAACAGTTTAGCTTGTCTTACCAAGGCAGCTTTGAAGATGCGAACAGCTATGATGATGGGCATGGTGAGCGTGTACTTGATACCTTATATCGAGTGCAAAATCATGCTTTAACGGGCGCTATTCGTGATGATAAACAACAGCTTGTTGTTAAACTGACGCATCAAAAAATTCCTTACCAAGGCTTTGCAAATCAATACATGGATATGACCGATAACACCAGCTATGGTTTCGTTGCTCAGTATCAACGTGAGCTTGAAAGTGGTGATTTGCAGGTGCAAGTGAATGCGCATGATGTAAAACACGAAATGGGTTTTTTCAGTAATGAGAAAACCGGCATGATGCCAATGAATACCGATGCACAAGATTACAGTTATCAAGTTCATTGGCGCACTGATTTATCAAAACAGTCATCATTAATGCTAGGGCAAGAATATTACGGTTATCGAATTGATGATTGGTGGCCGGAGGTTGCAGGGTCAATGATGATGGGCCCAAATGAATACGTAAACATTAACGATGGCAAACGTGACCGCCTTGCTGCATTTGCTGAGTACCAAAACCAAGTAAACCAAGCATGGTGGGTGTCGGCAGGTGTTCGTATTGAGCAAGTCACCACAGATACAGGCGAAGTGCAGGCCTATAACGAAGGTGGCATGAGCGGTATGGCTAATATGGGCTCAATGATGGAGATGTCAAAAACCGACGCCCAAGCTGCGATGGAATTTAACCAATTAGACCGTAAACGTGACGACACCTTAGTTGATATTAGCTTACTTGCTCGCTATCAATTATCGAATAACGATGAGCTGCAATTTGGTTTAGCTCGTAAAAACCGCGCACCTAATTTATATGAGCGTTACAGCTGGGGTGTAGGTACGATGGCAACCACCATGATTGGTTGGTTTGGCGATGGTAATGGTTATATTGGTAACCCAGATTTAGAAGCCGAAACAGCTCACACATTGAGCTCTAGCTACACCAAACTTGCCAAAGACGATAGCTGGCAAGTAACGGCAAATGTTTGGTACACGCAAGTAAATGATTATATTGATGCTGAAGTGACTAAAAGCTTTAATCGCACTGACATGGCGCATACCAAGCGTAATATTCTTACCTTTACGAATTTAGATGCCACTCTTTACGGTGCAAAACTGGCGGGCTTGGTAGAGCTTTACAACACAAAGCAAGCAGGAAAGTGGCAGTTAAAAGGATCACTAACCAGTACTCATGGCGAGCGTGATGATAGCAATGAAGACTTATATCAAATTATGCCACTGCACACTGAGCTGAGCCTAGAGCACGAATACAAAGGCTGGCAAAACGCACTGAGCTGGCAATGGGTTGATAGTAAAACCCATGTTGATGAGCGCCGTTTAGAAAACCAAACCGACAGTTATCAGCTATTGGCTATCTCAAGTCAGAAAACGTGGCAAAATTTAACCTTTAAGTTGGCAATTACTAACTTACTTGATGAATATTACCAACAGCCACTTGGCGGTGTAAGCATTGCTAATTACAAGCAAGATATGAGTAATGGTTTTGAGCAACTTGCAGGGCAAGGCCGCTCGTATAATGCCAGTGTGAGTTATAGGTTTTAGAGAAAGCTATCAGCTTTCAGCTGTCAGTTTGAAGCTGAACGGTGTTGCTTACAGGTCTTTACCAAAGGCCTAGCTCGTAGGGGGGGGCTTTAGTGCCGAAAATATCTTCACAAAGAAAATGACGAGCTGTCAGCTTTCAGATTAAAAACCAGAGTTTCTAGTTACGAGAGTAAAGTTAGCGAGTCAGGTCACGTGTCCGATACAAATGTGAAATAAGCTGTCGTAGGCGTGAAATTTATTTCGCGCGAGGGTGCTTGTATTGTGTGATGGTTGAGACGCGCCAAGCAAGCGTGACGCCTACGGCTGATAACGGCGTGAAATTTCTTTTGCGTATTGCGCGATATAAAAATCGCGCCTACAATCTTTGCCTCGAAACTCGAAACTCGAAACTCGAAACTCGAAACTCGAAACTCGAAACTCGAAACTCGAAACTCGCAATCATTTTATCGGCAAATATATATCCGTTTGCAGGTCACATTCATCAACTTCATGGATGAGGTTGAGGTAATGAAAGAAGCAAGGGAAGTCTCTGACTTCTTCGCCGCTTTGCACCAGCCATTCACGGTATAAGTAGTAAACTGTATCGCTAATGGTGTCATGAGAGCCATTATGACGAACTACGGCGCAGCGTCCTGCTGGAATTTCACCATTTCGCACACCTTGCGGGTTTTCAGTAATCGGTGAGGTGATACTGCCTGCAAAGTCAAAACGAAATGCATGGTCTTCAGTGGTGGCCGGATCGCTATACGGGATCCCATATGTGTTACTGGTTTTAACAGGTGAAAAGCCTGATTCTTTTCGCCACTCAATAAATTTTGCAGCGGTATTCATCAGGGTATTAGCAGCGCCTAGGTGGGTTAATAAAGCCACCGGCTGTGCTTTAAAATCAATAATGTTTACATTCATAGGGCAAACCTTTTTGTCAGGTAATGAAAATTCAAACTGTGAGTGCCAATTAGGCCAGTTTGGTTTGCTTCTGAATTCGCTTGGCGATTGCGTAAAGGTGCGCTTAAAAGCACGACTAAATGCTTCTGGGCTATCAAATTGCGCTTCTAATGCAACATCAATAATTTTAAGTTGATGCTCAAATGCAAGTCGAAATGAGGCACGCTTTAAACGCGCAAGCTGCGCATATTTGGTAACGCTTAGGCCAACTCCAGCGACAAATAAACGATGAAAATGATATTTCGAACAACATGCCACCTCACTGAGTGTCTCCAGTGATAAAGGTTCATCAAGATGCTGGCTAATGTAGTCACAGACTAACTCAATGCGTTGTTGTTGCTTCGTTTTCATGGTTACTCGTTAATGCTTTTCAGAAGTGGGGCCAGTTTGCCATGGCCCCTAAGTCGTTACCTGATTGAAATTGCGCATTTTGAGTTTAGTTGATAGCTGTCACTTTAAAGGTGTTTTGATAGAGCAACTGTTGGTTTGCTCCCATTACATCTAGTGTCCACGTACCTGGAGTCGATGTTTCATCTAAAGTGCGGTAGGTAGACCATTCATCAAGAGGGCTGCCCCATAAAGTTTGGTAATAAACATTTTCATTTTCTTCAGGAGAGCTTGGTTTGAAGTGCCATTTGGTAAATATAACCAAGCGATCCTTACGATTATCAATACCCTCGCGGTTCATTGAAAACTCGATTCCAAAGCGCTGTTTTTCGTTCAGTGTATATGAAAATTCCGTATTTTCATTGAGTTGCTCGACACTAGAACGGCCATTAAATTTTTCAGATAAAACTAGTTTAAATAATCCAGCCCGCTCTAACTCTAAAATCGCATTTGGATAATCAAGTCCATACAGTTTTTTAATTATTTTCTGAAGCCTTTCTCGTTCTTGAGTCGAATATTGACCTTCCAGCATCAGCAGGGCTATCTGCTCTCTAACTTCTCCGTTTGAGTTACTGCCAACTTTTTCAGCATACTCTTCTATTAAGCTTAAACACTTTTCTGTATTTCTAAATTTAATATCAGCAATGCAATTGACTACTGCTAAGTTAAATGCGTTTTTAACAGTTTGCTCTTTATCATAAAGTTCTTGAGAGTACTTTTGAGCTTTTTTGAAGTCAGGCTCCACAAGTAAGCTGTAGGAATAGATAAAACTTAGTCTTTCTTTTGCATTCTCATAGCCTAATTCCGCCGAGCGGCTGTAATACTCAATAGCTTTTTTAATATCAATAGGCCTATTATCGCCACGATGATAATAACTACCGACATTAAACATGGCTCGATCATGATCTAAGTTGGCAGCTAATTGGTAGTAGTCAAAGCTTTCTTTTTTACGATCAGTTTCTATAGTCTTACTGTCAAAAGTATCTGCTAACAATATGGCATCACGTTGAACCGCTTTCTTTTCTGATTCAGTATAATTAGTCAATGTACTGTTTAGATTAAGTTTTCTTTCAAGAAAGTCGTTAGCTAAAGCTGCTTCTACTTGATCGTAATACCAAATCTGATGGCCATGCCCTGAACGCTCGAAAAACGCTTTTTCAACATCATGACCTAAACGCTTTAAAACATAGTAAAAGCGATTACTTTGCTCAAAGCCCGATATTTCATCTTGTTTACCAGCAATAATAAGAACTGGGGCTTTTAAAGATGTAGCCTGATAGACGGGGGAAATATCTTTTAAATCTTGGCTATATTCACCAACCGTACGTTCTATAAGCTCTTGATAATCTTTAGTTAAAGCGATATTACTTGCGTTATAAAGTAGAGGTAAGTCATAAATACCAAAACTTGCAATCACGCATTCATAAATATCAGGGTGTTTAATTGCCAGCATCACCGCAGAATAACCACCATAGCTTGCGCCAATAGAGCAGGTATGTTTAAAGCTATATTGTGAACGAATATGTGCCACTGCGGCAGAAATGTCTTGTTCGATAAGGTTACCAAATTGACCAACACCGCTTTCTAAAAATTCTTTACCAAACCCTGCTGAGCCTCTGAAATTAACACGTAAAATAGTAAAGCCTCGAGAGGCAAGGTATTGCACTTCAGGGCTAAACTCATCACTTTCACGAATACCTATTGGGCCACCATGTGGCATCACTAATAATACCTGCTTATCGTTGTTAATAGGTTTGGTTAAGTAACCTTCTAGGTTAGTTCCATCGTAGGCTTTAAAGTTAAAAAACGTTGTTTTAGCGTACGTTGCGTCTTTATTTTTGGCGACAGAAAACAGTAACTCCATGTGATTTGTTTCTGATTGGTATAAATAGTATTTGCCAGGTACGGTGGCTGAGTGACTGAATAAAATTTGTGTCTTACCATCGATAGAGCTATCAACCCAAAAAAACTGTTCGTCTCCTAAAGCTTCCGCAACTTTGCTATGCAATTGCTCATAGGCGTCAATAAAATAATCGGTAGTATATTTACCATGCTTGATATACGAGGCAGCAATAAGTTTACCATTATCATCAAGCTCAGCGGACTGAATGTCATATTTTGGGTGCTCATAGAGTGTGTCGGTGATTTCTTGTGTGTTGATATTAAAAAGGCTCACCTGGCTCTTATCGGTATTTTTGTTGGTAATGACGGCAAGGTGATCTTGGTCTGTAAATCCAACTGGTAAAAACTGATAATCTGCGTCAGTGAGTGTAAAAAGTGGTATCCACTTATCACTCCCGATAACCTTATAGAAAAACTGTAAACTCTTTTCGTCTTCATCAAATTTTGCAGTAAAAAGCTGCTGTTTGTGCTCGTCAAAGAAGTAGCTATAGGCACCTTTTAAACCTTTTTCTATAGGAGTATAAGAGCTGTAATCATTACTGTATAAAGCTGTTAAGGGCACTTGATAAAGCAGTGTGTTTTTCTTATCAGGTTTAGCAAATAAGATATGTTCAGGATCACTGAGTAACCTATCTACGATGTAGCCTTTTGCTTTAACTCTATGCTGTTCAATTTTTGGTTTTTTTTCGCCTTCAATAACATTCACGACGACTTCAAAATCGTGACTATCGCGACTTTTTACACTGATAAAAATATCATCGTCTGTTAACCATTGATAATTGTAAAAATCATTATCCTTGTCGAGTTTGACGATATAGTACATTTTCATCGAATCCATATCGATGATATTGAGAGTTTTGGTTTTGTCTTCCTGCGCTTCTAAAAAGCTGATCCAACGGCCACTGGGCGATACTTTAACTTGGCTTTGATCGGGCGAATACATTAAGTCTTCACTCGATAACATTTCAGCATGCAAGGGAAAAATAAAAAATAATAAGATAAGTAGCTTTTTCATTATTTTGCTTCCTGCTGCGAAAATGTTTGTTCCAAATAATCAAAGAATGAGTCTTCGCCGGGGCCGCCATAATTTAGCGAGCGACCGGACAAAATCGTTGGGAAGTTTTGTTCCATGTATTGCAGTGCTTCAGAACTACGGTTTTCTAAAACAATATGAGAGCGTGTGTTCCAGTAACCTATAGTTGTTATGTCTAAATGGCCAACATAATTAACTTTGTTAGGGGCAAGTGTGAATTGCCAACTTTCTTCATCGTTATCAAATTTGAGAAATGAGTAATGACTTAAGTTCAAGCGTGTGATGGTGTAATCACCCAATGGTAGATTCGCTAAAATATAATTGCTACCACTTCGAATGTCCTTAGCCGTAAGAACAAGCGATTTTGGACCATCAATATAAATGGCTTTTAAACTGCGGTTAGTTTCAATGCCAATCAGTAGGTAGCCTTCATCGGCTTTAGATAGTGTGTCTCGGTCTTCTTTTATGTTGGTAACTTTAGATGCGCATGCACTTAACAAAAGCGCACAGCTAAGCAGCAATAAACTTCTCATTCCCTTGTATCTTATTGTTGTTATTTTATTAATTTTAAAATACTCAAAAATCGGAACTATGTGAAGCACAATTTGTGAATGAGTGTGAAAAGAGTTGAGTTGCTAGGCGTGAAATTTCTACACGCTAAACCAGAGTGGACAAAGAGAATGATGAGCCGTCAGATTTCAGCTTTCAGTTTGAAAACCAGAGTATCTAGCTACGAGAGTAAAGTTAGCAAGTCAAATCACGTGTCCGATACAAATGTGAATTGAGGTGTGGTAGGCGTGAAATTTATTTCGCGCGAGGGTGTTTTATTTGTGTGGTGGTTGAGACGCGCTAAGCAAGCGTGACACCTACGGTGTAGGAGGCGTTTTAACGCCGAACAGCTTTACTTTATTCACGGCTAAAGCCGCTCCCACGTTTTTTGATGTAGGTGTGAAATTTATTTCGCGCGTTATCTTTTTATATTGCGCGATGTAAAATCGCGCCTACAATCTGACCGCTGACCGCTGACCGCTGACAACTAGGTATTTTTAACTTTCCTGCTCAGCTTCTTGCTGTGCTAATTTTTCGCGTTCTGCCTTTGAAATATATGCCGGTTTATTGCTTTTATGCAATTTTGCATTGGCACGCTTATCTTTTTGCTTAAGTTTAGTGAAGATCTTTTTTCTGCGGTTCATGAGTCTAACAAACGAATTAATAGGGTGAGTGGCTATTGTACCTTGTTGGTATTTTTAAGCGATCTATTTTGCTTTAATTAGAGATGTTATGTCGGCGTTATAAGCGTTACAATCAAGGCGACTTTCTAAAAACCTTGTTAAACTCTGGAGCTTATCTTGAAACATTCATTACTTGCTGCATTTTTATTAAGTGCTTTCTCTAGTCAGGCTGCTGTGTCTGAGCAAAGTGAAAAGCTGGCTAACTACGCGGTAGAGCAATATCAACAAGCGCAAATTCATACCTTAGAGAATTTAGTTTCGTACCCAACGGTAAATAAAGAAGGTCTAGCGACTCCAGATAACCCAGATTTCATTGGCTTTAAGTCGTTCTTAAAAATGAAAGCGGCGCAGTTTGGTTTTGATTATCAAGATTTAGGCTACACAGTGTTAATTGGCATGGGTAACCAAGCTGAAAAAGTAACCATAGTAACCCATGGTGATGTGCAACCAGCAGATGCCAGTAAATGGCAGCAAAGTCCATTTAAAATGGATAAAACCTCTGAGCCAGGAAAGCTAATTGCACGTGGTACAGAAGATGATAAAGGGGCAATTGCGACTGCACTGCATGCAATGAAGGCGATCAAAGACAAGGGTATTACATTAAATAACCGTATTGAATTAATGGTTTACCTTGCAGAAGAGTCTGATTGGGCACCACTCGAAGAGTTCATGAAAACCTATCAGCAACCTAAATACGCAGTCACTATTGATGCTTCATACCCTGTGGTTGTTGCAGAAAAAGGCTGGAGCTTAATTGCCCCGACTTTCTCAGCGACCTCAGCACAAACAGGCTTATATGTTAGTGACTTAAAAGGCGGCGCCTTTGTTAGCCAAATCCCTGAAGATGCCAGTGTGTTAGTACATAACGCTGATGCGGCAACTGTGGCTAAATTGCACGATAATGTCGCTAAGCTCAAAAACGTCAAAGTGGCGATGACTGAGCAAGACAATGGCTTGTTAGTCCAAGTGAAGGGGATTTCAGCGCATTCATCTGAGCCAGAAGCGGGTGAAAATGCCATTGCGCACCTTGCAGAAATCTTTAAAGGTATTGATCTTGAAAACAATAGCGATGGTCAAGCAGTTGAGTTTATCAATCAGCTAATTGGCCTTGATTTATACGGCGCGCAATTCGGTGAAATTGGTTATAAGCATGACTTTATGGGCCCGATGACTGTTTCGCCAACCTTATTAAGCCGCGACGGTAACGAGATTAAACTGTCGATTAATATGCGTCGTCCGGTAGGTAAACAAGAAGCGGTGCTTAAGCAGCAAATTAATGAAGCGCTTAGCGCTTGGCAAACCACTAATGGTGTTACGTTAAAAGACACTAAAGTGGTAATTGGTACGCCAATGCTGTTAGATGGTGCGCCTCATGCAGAAGCATTACTCGATATCTTTAAGCACTTTACCGGCGATAAAGACGCGGGCTTTGTGTCAATTGGTGGTGGCACAAATGCTAAGCTGTTTGATAATGCGGTGTCATTTGGTCCATCAATGCCAGGTAAAAAGTACACAGGTCACTCAGAGCATGAGTTTATTACTGAAGAGCAGTTAGCACTGAACTTAAAAATGTACACTGCAATGATGATTAAGCTAGGCAATATGTAATTCTATAAACTGAAAACGCCGCTTTATAGCGGCGTTTTTGTTTAAAGCTGTTGGCTCATATCAGTTTAAAACTGGGCAACAAACTTAAGGTTATAAAGTTCAGCAGAGTCGCTTTCAGTGTAATTAGCGGTTAAATAGTATTTATCATTAATAAAGTACTTGCCTTGTAAAACGAGTTCAGAATCATCCAAACCTGCGCCTATGGCATAGTGATCGCCGAAGTAGTAGCTGATCATGGCATTGCTTGCTGAATCATTAAGGCTGTCTTGGTGGCCAACATCGACAGTAATGTAATGGCTACCGCTTAAATGATTAAAGTATCTGGCAGAGACATTCCAAACGTCGAGTTCATCATCTGTTTCTGCACTAAAACCAAGGTAATCCTTATCGTTGATTTGGAGGTTATACTGCGCTTTCAAGCGGAAATAATCATCACCATAGCTACGCACATCCCTATTTATAGAGACTTTTAAGGCATCGGCAAATAAGTAGCCAATTCCTAGCGTGTAATTGTCTAAATCCCTCACATCCCTCATATCGGCTACAGCAAACCAGTTGTTCAAAAAATACTCGCCTGATAAACCAATATCGTTGTAATAGTCTCCTCCTGAGTAATTCACTCGAAAGTTTGTATCTGTATCTAGGTAACCATAATCATCGAGCACACCCGAGCTTTGCTGCTCCTCAAAGTAGTAATGGCTTACTAATTGATAACCATCAAAGTCATAATAGTCATTATTAATATGAGTGTATTCGATACTGTTGAACCATTGTTTACTTACTTGTTGTTCTGTGGCGATTGAGCAGTTTGAATAAGCAAGTGTTGCAAGAGCGATCGGGGCTAATTTTTTAATCATACATATCCTTGTTGTATTTGGTTTTGCTTCATCAAGATAATACAACAAGTAAGTATTTACATTGTAATAAAGTGTTGTGGGTCTGTTAGTTTGTGAAAAGGCCAAGCAGTGCTTGGCCTACAGAGATTAATTAAGCGTTGTGGTGAGTGATATTTCGGCATTCATCAGTTTAGAAATAGGGCAGCCTTGCTTAGTTTGATCACAAAGTTGCTCAAACTTTTCGCTCGAAATTTCTTTTATCTTTGCACTAACATCAAGTGCAATGTGACTCACTTCGAAGCCCTCATCAACTTCATCAAGACTCACTGTTGCTTTGGTCGTTATGTCGTCAGCGACAAAGCCTGCTTCAGTTAGTGCAAGCGATAGCGCCATGCTAAAACAGCTACTGTGTGCCGCTGCAACCAGCTCTTCAGGGTTAGTGCCCGGCTTATCTTCAAAGCGAGTGTTAAAGCCAAATGGCTGTTTCTCAAGCGCGCCACTTTGACTAGAAATATAGCCTTTGCCAGATTTAATATCACCAGACCAACTCGTATGTGCAGATTTTTTAATCGTCATCGTCATCTCCTTTGTAAATTATTTCGACAACCGTGAAAGGCTTTCAGGGTTTTGTGCCGAAAACTGTGAGTTAACGATATAAGTGCAACTTAAACGCCAATATTTCTTTTTGCTTCACGCTTGCAACGTTCTGAGCAGTACTTTACATGCTCCCAGTCACGTTGCCATTTTTTACGCCACATAAATGGCCTGTCGCAAACGGGGCAGGTTTTGCTGGGTAAATTAAGCTTTTTATGAGCCATGGCGTTGTCTTTTAAGGCTTATCACATGCTTATTCAATACGGCTTTTGTGCCACGCTTTACATCATCACGTTCTCGAAATGACCATAATCGCTCACGTGCTGCTTTGGCTGCATGTTCAATATCTACCATAGGCTCAGGGTAGTCTTCGCCGAGTTTAAAGTTATTAAATAAGGCCTCCATTGGCGGCTGTTGCCATGGCTGGTGGAGATCTTCTATGGGTAAGTTTTTAAGCTCAGGGCACCATGTTTTAATAAATATGCCATCTGGGTCTTTATCTTGAGATTGCTTTATTGGGTTATACAAACGAATCGTGTTGGTTCCTGTGACCGATGCTTGCATTTGGATTTGTGGGTAGTGAATACCAGGCTCAAAATCTAAAAAATAACGCGATAAAATAAAGCTGACTGATTGCCAATGAATGTTCATATGATGAGTCATAAAGCTGACTAACATAGCGCGCATTCGAAAATTAATGTAACCCGTTGCTGCTAGGCAGCGCATGCACGCATCAATAATGGGAATACCTGTTTGACCTTGCTCAAAGCGTTTTAAGTGCTCTGCAACGAGTTCATCATCGCGATAAGGGTAGTGCTTGTAGCCCGCATTTTGCGGTGCAAACTCCATGCTGCATTGAGTTTCGAATTTTTGCATAAAATGGCAATGCCAGTGAAGCCTTGACTCGAAAGCATGTAATGAGCGACGCCAGCTTAAAGGCTGCTTTGCTAAATAGTATTTAAGAGTTTGATAAACTTGTCTGAGGCTCAAGTTGCCAAAGGCTAAGTAAGGCGAAAGCCTAGAGCATGAATCTCTACTTTTGGAAGGACTCGAGATACCATTTTGGTAGCTCTTTGCACGCTCTTCTACAAAGCTCTGTAGGCAAGCTCTGGCTGCATGAGGGCCACCATATTGAAACTGCGGGTCGTGCTTTAGAAAATCATCAGCACAGGTTGCTGCTTGGTAATTATGAGGCTGCACTGCATTAAAGGCTTGCCAATTTGGCGTTACAAGACGTTGGTTCATCACACCATGCCAATGTGTTTGCCAATCAAACTGTTTAGGTCGTGCTCGTTTTACACCTCCAAGTGGCGTTTCGTGCCAAGGAATTACTTTGCTGTCTAGCCAGCGTTTGACCTGTTTATCTCGCTCAAAGGTATTGTAAAGACCTATTTCTTCATGACTATAAACCCCTGCAATATCAAAATCTTCACTAAGGGTTTCTAACAAGGTAATCATTTCTTGATTATAAATGGCGATTTCAGCGTTATATTTTTCGAGCTGTTGGTTGATGTCTTTAAGTGACTGAGCAACAAAACGCCAGTGCCTAAAGCTGTAATGGGGGTCTTCGAGTAATAGGGGCTCAAAGTTGTAAATAAGTAAGCAAGGCAGCTCTGATGCAATTGCACTGGCAAGTGGCTGATGATCAGATAGTCGTAGGTCACGTTTAAACCAAACAAGATTTACTTTTTGTTTTTTTGAGCCTGCCATAAACGTGGAGTTGAAAATTGCTTTGATGATTATACGTAGCAAGTCACAACTTAGATTAATTACTAAAGCAATCCACAAAGTTTCCACATTTGTAGCATATTGCCCACACACTTTTGGATGGTATTCAGATTATGCTTACGGTCAACTGAATGACATAAGAGGTTCGCTATGAAGCAATTATCTGCACTTTCTGTTTTAGCTATTTCGTTGTTAGCCACAGCGCCCGCTTGCTTTGCTCGCGACCATCAAGGCGGTCCACCCCAGCGACCTGACTTTGCATCGATTGATATAGATGGCAATGGGGCGATTGATTTTACTGAGTTTAGTGAACAGCCTATGCCTGTAGATATGCTGCAAACCATTTTTAATGACATGGATGCTGATCAAAATGGTGAAGTAACTGAAGACGAGTTCAACAACCATAAACCACCAAAACGTAAGGAAAATCAACGATGATCAACAGTGTTTCATCGGGTGCGAATTTTCAGCCCATGCAACGACCTCAAGCAGAGCCGTTGACCAGTGAACAAACAGAGTTAATGAATGAAACCTTAGCTCAGTTTGATCCTGAAAACTTAACTGCAGAAGATGCACAATCTATTATGCAGACATTTATGGATGCGGGTATTCAACCGGGTCAAGAAATGGAAGCAATTATGGCTGAAGCTGGCTTTGATGCCGCTGAAGTCGGTGAATTAGGTCGTCCTGAAGGTGAGCGTCCGCCTGGTCCGCCACCACCGCCGCCAAGTGGTAATTCACTTGAGCAGGTTGATAGCGAAGAAGTTGTCAGTTATTTAGATGAGTTGTTAGCGCAATATTCTGATCAACTGGGAGAAGAAGATAAAGAAGCAATTCTAGCCTCTGTGCAAGAAAAGTTTGGTTTATCTGAAGGTGATTCGCTGTTATCGGTCACAGCGTAAATCACAAAGCGGTCATGATGACCGCTTTTTTATATCTAGCTTTATTAATCACATATTAAAGTGACGCGGTGAAAGCCTTTATTTCGTTTTGTGCAGCTTCTAAGCTTTGATCTGCACCTGGCATTGCAAGGCCTTCAGCGTAAATAAAGTTAACATCAGTCATACCCACAAAACCAAGTACATCTTTTAAGTATTTAGTTTGTGTATCCATCTCTGTGCCTTGATATACACCACCACGGGCAGAAAGTACCACTACTTTTTTGTCTTTAATTAAACCTACAGCGCCTTGCTCTGTATATTTAAATGTAATACCAGCACGAGCAATACGATCAATCCAAGCTTTGAATGTTGATGGAATACCAAAGTTATACATTGGCATACCAATGACAATCAGTTCGTTATCGTTAAGTTCAGCAATTAAATCGTCAGAAATTGCAGCAAGTAGCTTTTGCTCATCGCTACGTTCGTTTGCATCAGTCATCCAAGCAGCCATTTCTGTCTGCGTTAAGTGAGCAATCGCATTGTCGCTTAAATCGCGAGTTGTTACTGAAATTTGTTGGTTGTTAGCAAGCTGCTCAACAAATAGTTGGCTAAGCTTGGTTGAATTACCTTGTTCACCATTTAAAGATGAATTTAACACAAGTACTTTTTTCATCATGTCACCTAAGAAAACTGAAGTTGTGCAGTTATTATAATTAGCAAAAAATAAATTAATAATGCTATTAATCGAGTGTTACGTTCGTTTTAAACGAATGGAAGAGGTGTCTAATTTTTTTGAATTAGTCTTTTTTTGTAATTTAATGTTACTATTGCCGCGACAATAAAAAAGAAATGGACTTTATTATGAAGTACTTACTGCTTACTCTTTTTGCAGTGCTGAGCTTAATGCCTCGTGCTGCTGAAAACACACAACTCCCTGTAGAATCATTCGCCTCTTTACGCGCTTTTAGCCAAGTAAAATTTTCGCCAAATGGTAAAAATTTATCGTTTATTCGAAATGTAAATGGTGAGTTGGTTTTAATGGTTTATAACCGTAAAACTAAAGAAGCTGATTCTATTATTCGTTCAGATAATCATACTATTTTCTTCGATTGGTATGAATGGGCAAATGATGAGGTACTTCTTTTAGGTGCCCGCTATATTCAACGCCAATTTGGCGGCCCTAAATATACCTCTACACGTTTATATGCATATAAAATTGGTGGTGATGGCAAGGCGAAACTGGCTATAAAGCCTAACTTTAATCGTGATGAACGCCAACCGCAATTTGGTGATCAGGTAATCAGCTTTTTACCCGATAAAAAAGATAAAATTTTAGTTCAAGGTGATTTTGATGTTGCCAATGCCCCTGGCGTGTATGAACTTGATTTAAGTACACTTCGTAAGAAAAAAATTCAGCGCTCACGTAGTAAAGTGATTGATTGGACAGCAGACCGCCAAGGTAATGTGCGTATTGCCCTAAAAATGGATGAAGACGAATTTGAATATATTCTTTATGACGAAGATCGAGATAACCGTAAAACGTTATTCAAATATAAAGCATTTAGCCCTGATGTAGTGACTGTTTTGGGCTTCGATAAAGACCCTAATATTCTTTACTTCAAAGCTCTTAAAGATGGCTATGATGCGCTTTATAAAATGGACCTAACGACCATGAAAAAAGAGTTAGTGTTCAGCGATGATAATTATGACTTCGATGGTCATATATTCTATTCATCTCTTACAGGTGAAGTAGCAGGGTTTACGCACTCTCAATTAGATGAGGGGATCCGTTACTGGGATGAAGATTTAAACAACCTTTATAATGGCTTACGCGCTGTATTGCCGGCAGATAAGTTTGATATTGATATTATTGATACTAGTAAAGAACAGCGTCAATATGTGGTTTACGTTTCAGGTGAGCAAATCCCTGGTACCTATATGTTGGGTGACCGGGATTCTAACGAATTAACTGCATTTGCCTCGGCATTTCCAGATGTTGATGAAACTGTTTACAGTGGTAAAAAGAAAATTAGTTATAAAGCTCGTGATGGCTTAACTATTGAAGGGTATTTAACTCTACCTGTGGGCTACAAAGAAGGTGATAAGTTACCAACAATTGTGTTCCCGCATGGTGGGCCAATGGCTCGTGATTACGCTGGTTTTGACTATTGGACTGCGTTACTTGCTTATAATGGTTATGCAGTACTGCAACCAAACTTCCGTGGTTCAAGTGGCTATGGGCATGAATTTGAGATGGCTGCAGTTCAAGGTTTTGGTAAAGAAATGCAAGATGATTTGCAAGATGCGGCGAATTGGCTTGTTGAAGAAGGTATCGCTAATAAAGATAAAATTTGTATTGGCGGGGCAAGTTATGGTGGCTATGCTGCATTAATGGCAGTGGTTAAACACCCTGAAACATTCAAATGTGCAGCAAGCTTTGCTGGCGTTACTGATCTTGAGCGTATTGTTAGTAAAGCGCGTTATTTCACTAATAAAGAAATTGTGCGTAAGCAATTTGGAACTGATGGCGATAAACTAGAAAAAGTGTCGCCTGTTAATTTTGCAAAGCAAATTAATCGTCCGGTGCTATTGGTTCATGGCTCTGATGATAATGTAGTGCCTGTTTATCATAGTCGTGAAATGGATGATGAACTTAAAGACGAAGGCAAAGATGTTACTTATATTGAGCTCGAAGATGGCGACCATTACTTATCGCACCAGCCGTATAGAATTAAAACGTTAAAAGCGTTTTTAGAGTTCTTCGATAAGAACTTGAAAAACTAGAATTAGCAAAGAAAAAGGCGACCTAGGTCGCCTTTTTTAATACCTGATTCTGCGTCAATTTTATTTATAAGCTAATTCAGCATCAATATTGCGCATTAAGTTGGTAACCCAATTGATATATTGGCGGTGGATTTTTTTGCCATTGTAATCAAGGTTTATCGAATCTTTGTAATCAATAGAATATTCTTGCTCGTTAAACGTAATATCAACGCGTAATTGGTGTTTACGAATATCAAGTTTACCTAAGATTTGGCCTTCGGCATTTGAACGACACGTCCAGCCTAGTTTCATACATGCTTTTAAAATATTGGTTTTGATACTTTCAAGGTCATGTTGGCCAGACGCCATTTGCGGTACAGGGTTTGCGTCAAAGTTACGAATAGGCACACTGGTGCTACAAGCAGAAAGTGTAAGTAGCGTAAGAAGTGCAAGAGCTGCCTTTTTCATAGTAAGTCCTTTTTGGAGATAAAATCAGCGCGATTATGCGCTTTTTTTACTGCATGGTCTAGGCATCGGGTAAAAACCACGCACTAATTGCACCAAGTAAGCCTAAGATACTGTAGAAAAAAATTAACTCAGCAGTCGTTAAGTAGGTATTTAGTAAGCCGACGCTACCTAGCAGTAATAATATAACTCCGATCACCGTATTACTAACAGAGACATAGTCAGTGCGCTTGTTTCCTTCAGCCATATCAACAAGGTAGGTTTTACGACCAAGGCGAACCCCTTGATGAGCTACGGTGAGTAAAAAATAACAGAGCGGTAATAGCCAAAATTCATTGAGCGTTTGTGGGCTCAGATAAGCAACTAAATAAACGGCGAAACCGTTGAGGGTGACGAGCATTGCAGCAAACACTAATACCTTGCGGCTCGATAAATCACTTAGTCGACCCCAGATAGGCGCAGAGACTAAGCTGGCAAGCCCAGAAAGCGCCATAAACGTAGCAAGTAGTGAAAAGTCGAAAGCCTGTTCACTAGCAAGAACGATATAAAACGGGGCGCTCAAAGCAGAACATAGCAACAACGCACGAGTGATAATAAAGTGAGCAAATTGTTTATCTTGGTAAAGCAGTTTTAATTTTGATAAAGCATGCAGAAAGCCGTTTTCAGCGCCCTCGGTTGCACCCTTGTATTCTTGAATGCGGCTATAACTGAGCGCTGCAAACAGCCACATTAAAGCGGCCAGCATTAAAGCAACATACACCCCATTTTCATAGCCAAGGCTTTGTAGATACCATAAACCAAGACCAAATGTGAGCGTTGCAAATCCTGCAAAACTCGCAGCAAGACCGCTAATGCTGCCTCGTTGTTGTTTAGGTATGACCTTGCCTAATACATCTTTTGCAGCAATGGAATTAAAGCCACGAGCAAGGCTAAAGATAATCAAAATAGCGATGATAGCAAAACCTGCCGTTGCACCTTGAAGTGTTAAAGCACAAATAAGCATGCCTACAATACACAAGGCTTGCACTATGGCGCCAATCACCCAAACCCACTTTCTGACAGGCAGCCTACGAATAGCACTTGCGATGGCCAGTTGTGGCAACATTGAGCCTGACTCACGAATAGGCACAAGCCAAGCAATAAAACTACTTGGTACATTAATGCTCTGTAAAAGCCAAGGCAGGGTCACTTTAGGGTTTAACAGGGCATCTGCAAACTTACTAAATAGTTGGCTTACTAATAAGGTAAGAAAATTGCCGGGCACTACTTTACAAGCAGCTTCATCAATTGCTTTGCAGGCACGGGCATCCTCGGTGTTACTGAGGCGTTGGTAGATATCTTCTTTACTGAGCTTTTGCATACTTTTTATTTTTATGAAAAAGGGCATTTAAGCCCTTAAAAATCTTCCTTAGAGTGGCGCTCTGCTAACTGCTCAGCTTCATCACCCCATGTTTTGTTTACTCTGCGACCTCGTTTTACAGCAGGGCGGCGCTCAATTTGTTTTGCCCAGCGCATCACATGACTATATGACTCAACATCTAAAAACTCTGCCGCATCATATAAATTGCCAAGTGCCAAGCTGCCATACCAAGGCCAAATAGCGATATCGGCAATTGAATATTCGCTACCAGCCATGTAGTCATGGTCGCTTAAATGGCGGTTTAATACGTCTAACTGGCGTTTTACTTCCATGGTGAAACGGTCAATTGGGTACTGCATTTTGAATGGTGCATAACTATAAAAGTGACCGAAGCCTCCGCCTAAGTAGGGGGCAGAGCCCATTTGCCAAAACAGCCAATTACGACATTCTGTTTTACTGGCGTGATCGCTTGGGATCAGCGCATCAAATTTCTCAGCCAAGTATTGTAAAATTGCACCTGACTCAAACACGCGAGTAACGGGCGTGGTACTGTGGTCCATTAAGGCTGGGATTTTTGAATTAGGGTTAACACTGACAAACCCTGAAGAGAATTGATCACCATCGCCAATTTTAATTAAAAATGCATCGTAGTCAGCTTCATCAATACCAAGCTCTAATAGTTCTTCGAGCATGATAGTCACTTTTTGGCCGTTTGGTGTCGCAAGTGAGTAGAGTTGGAGATCGTGTTTACCAACGGGCAAGTCTTGCTCGTGGGTTGCACCTGAGACCGGACGATTAGTCTTCGCCCATTCACCACCGTTTTCTGCATCCCATTGCCACACTTTAGGTGGCGTATAACTGTCGGTATTACTCATTGAAACTCCTAAATTGTGCTTTAATGAATGTCATTACTAGACTACCATCCTAGTTGATCAGATAGAGCAAGGGAAGTACAGTTATTAATTATGAATAACAAGGAGGATGACATGAAAAAGCATGGTTTAGCCATTGGCCTTGAGCGAACTGGCACGACTTTTTATCTCACAATTAAAGTAGTCGGAAAGCTTACCCACGAGGATTATAAAACTCTCACTCCTCTTATAGATAATGCTGTAGCGGCAGTTCCGAGTGCAAAAATAAGAGCCTATGTTGATATTACTGAGTTAGAAGGCTGGGAGTTACAAGCGGCGTGGGATGATTTTAAGTTAGGCCTTAAACATAACAAAGAGTTTTGCCGTATAGCTGTGCTTGGTAATAAAAACTGGCAACAAGTGGCAAGCAAAGTGGGTAACTGGTTTATCAGTGGCGAAGTGAAATACTTTGAAGACCTGATTATTGCCACTGAGTGGTTACACGAATAAGGAGTTAAGTGATAGAAAACAGTCAATTAAAGGTGGCGACGTTTAATTTATATAATTATTTATCGCCACCTGACGCATTTTATGATTTTCAGCGCATTTATAGCGCTGAGCAGTGGGCCAAAAAGCAGCGCTGGTTGGCTGATTACCTTAAAAATCAGCAGCCAGATATCATTGGCTTTCAAGAAGTGTTCAGTATCAATGAGCTAAAACAACAAGTTAACGCAGAGGGTTACCCCTATTTTGCAGTCGTTGATGAGCCAACGGTGATTGATGACTTTATTTATCGCGATCCGGTTGTGGCTATTGCCTCACGCTATAAAATTGTTGCTGTCAGTCAGGTTGAGGCAGAGCAAGATGATATTTTAGCGATGGGCTTGAGCGATAATTTTAACTTTAGCCGCAGTATTATTCGCGCGACACTTGAAGTACCTCACTTAGGACACGTCGATTGCTATGTAGTGCACTTTAAATCTAAGCGCAGCATGCTCCATCACCAAGAGGATGAAAGCCAAAGCGAACAGCAAAACTTAGTTATGCAGTTAAAATCGCAAGTTCTTGGACGCTGGGCATCAAGCATGCAGCGTGGCAGTGAAGCAGCGCTGTTACTCGTAGAAATCATTAAGCGCAGAGCGCACACTAATAACCCTGTGATTGTGATGGGGGACTTTAATAATGAGTTACACGATGGCGTGCTTAACCATTTAATCGCTGACCACCTTCGTTTTAGCGGTCATAGGCAAAATAGCCCATCTCGTTCAGAGTTTAAACTACAAGATAGTTGGCAACTCTATCAGCGCCATGTTGTCACCGAGAACGACAGAGAAGCCACCCACTATTTTGGCAGTAGCAGCTCAGTATTTGATTATATTTTGTTATCCCGTGAGTTTGATGCCGGGTTTCAGGGTAGCTTTTTTGAGGTGGTTGATTATCACACCTATGATCAGCACTTGATCAACCCCCAGTTTGCCTATGATGATCAAAGTACCGACCATGGCGTTGTGATGGTGACAATGAAGTTGAGAGACTAGAAGCTAATAGCTTTCAGCTTTCAGCTTTCAGTTTAAAGCTTAGGTCTCTTTTGCTTATCACGCTTTGCCATAATATAGCCGATGAATGCGCCGCTAATTGCGCCGAATAAATGGCTTTCGAATGAAATATGAATGCGCTGCGGGAAGACACCCCAAATCAGGCCGCTGTATAACACAACAACCGCAATACTGATTAAAATGGCTTTGAATGAGCGGTGCATAATGCCGTAGCTAATTAAGTAGCCCCATAAACCGTAGATAACACCACTTAGTCCTACATGAATATTGCTGCGGCCAAATAGCCATACTAATAACCCACCAATGAGCGCTGTGCCTGCAAACACCAGCCAAAAGCGTTTTACGCTAAATTGGCAAACTAGCCAGCCGAGAATCGCAAATGGCACTAGGTTACTAAAAAGGTGTGCCCAGCCACCATGTAAAAATGGCGCAAAAAACACCCCCGATAAACCAGACATTTGTCTTGGCAAAATACCTAAGCCGTTTAAGTTTATGCCGGGTAGGGTATTAATTATTTGCAGTACCAAGCACACCAGCATAATGCCTAAAATTGCGAATCGCTTACTACTAATAGGAGGAATTTTGACAGCTTTTTTTTCAGTCATGATGAGAAGCTCTTAAATCAATGTGACCGAATGAGTATAACTTATTAAAAGTGAAGGTAAACACCTTGATATGCAAGGTGTTTACTAAAGGTCTAGGGCATGTTGACTTATTTTAACCTAATTTGGTTAATAGTTTTTTCGCAGCAAGCTCTGAACTTGCAGGGTTTTGCCCTGTGATTAGTAGGCCATCTTCAATCGCAAGCTCGCCCCAATCATCGGTTTTTTGATACTGACCACCTTGTTTGATTAGCTCATCTTCAACAAGTAATGGCACAACATTGGTAAGTTGTACGGCGTCTTCTTCTGAATTACTAAAGCCGGTTACTTTTTTATCAAATACCACAGATTTACCAGCTGCATTTTTCGCATTCAGTAATACTGCACTGGCGTGACATACTGCACCCACTGGCTTCTCTGAATTAATAAATTGCTCAATTAAGCTAATTGAATCTTGGTTATCAACTAAGTCCCATAGCGGACCATGGCCACCAGGGTAAAATACCGCATCAAAATCATCGGCTTTAACTTCAGCCAGAGGTTTAGTGTTAGCCATTAAAGTTTTTGCCGCACTGTCTTGCTCAAAACGTTTTGTGGCATCGGTTGCTGCATCAGGGGCTGCACTGTTTGGATCAACCGGAGGTTGGCCACCTTTAACAGAGGCTAAAGTTACCTCTACACCAGCATCAATAAAGGCGTAGTAGGGCGCCGCAAATTCTTCAACCCAAAAGCCTGTTTTATGGCCTGTATCGCCAAGCTCATCGTGTGAAGTGAGTACCATTAAAATTTTCTTAGCTGACATAGTGAATCCCTTTTTGTGTATTAAACATCGTTGATAACACTATAGGGGTGAAAATAGAGTTAAACAACGCAGATAAATTTGACTTCATTGGTTTAATAATTGATACAATTATTCAGGTTAGATTAGGAGTTTGTATGAAAGTATCGTTTGAGCAATTAAAAAGCATGGTGGTGTTTGCCCACATTGTGCAGCAAGGCAGCTTAACTAAAGCAGCTCAGCAACTTGGTTTATCAAGGGCTGTTGTTAGTTATCACTTAAAGAAATTAGAACAGCAACTAAAGCTTACCTTGCTTAACCGCTCAACGCGTACCATGACCCTCACCGAAGCAGGTATGGCTTATTATGAACGTTGTCAGGCTATCACCGAGCACGCTGAGGCAGCTAACTTACACCTTGAAAACTTAAAGAGTGAACCGGTTGGGGTTATTAAATTGAGTTGCCCGGTGAATGTAGGCTTGCAACTTGTGGTACCAGCACTGGCTCAGTTTAAGCGTTTGTATCCGAAAATTGATATTGATTTACAGCTTAGTGATGATGTGGTTGATATCATCAAAGAAGGCTACGACTTAGCGATTAGAGGCGTGGCCCTTGAAAGCTCAAGCTTACAAGCCTCTAAACTTGCAAGTATGGCTACTTGCTTATGTGGCTCAGTCGATTACTTTACAAAATACCCTATACCAAAGAGCATCGCCGATTTAGCGGAGCATACATGGGTGGTGTATCAACCAAGTAGTGCTGTTGTCACGCTAGAAAAAGATAAACGCCGCTTTGAGGTGGCAGTTAGTGGTGGCATAAGTACCAACAACGCTGCTGCACGAACTGCCTTTGTAGAAGCTGGGCATGGCTTAGCGAAAATCCCAGTTTATGATGCATTGCCAAGGATCAAAGCAGGATTGTTACGCACAATCTTAGATGATTACAAAACTGCTGATATTGAACTTTATGGCGTATTCCCGCCAGGGGCGGCGGGAAGTAAAAAGCTGCGGGTTTTACTTGATTACTTGAAGGATTATTTTACTAATCAAGTAGCCACTATGACGATTTAAACAAGTGTGCGATTAAATAAAGCGACTGCTTGTTGATACATGCTGATGGCAAGAGCTGGGTCGTATCGGTCGCCTTCGTCGCGCATAAACGCATGTTGGGCGTTCACTTCTTGCCACTGGTAATTAATGCCTGTTGCCACCGCTTGTTGGTAAATTTTAAGGCGGCCTTCTTTTGGTACATGTGGGTCTTGTTTACCCCAAACAAAGTGGATCTCACCTTTAATATCTGCCATGCGCTCAAATGAGTTATTACCTGCTTGTGCTGGTAAAGTATCGCTGTGTATATCTGTCGCGTATAAACAAAAAGCGGCTTTGATACTTGGGTTTAATGCAGCACGGTATGCAAGGTGACCACCAATACATACGCCCATCGCACCTACATTTCCTGTGCAGTATTCTTGCTGACGTGCAAATGCAATTAAGGCGTCAGTATCTGAGTCATGGCTCTCAAGCGGTTTTGCCCATTTGTCGGCATTGCCTTTGTCTTTACCAGCATCATCATAGGCAAGTACTGTCCCAATAGGATTTAACTCATGAAAAACTTCTGGCACTAACACGACAAAACCATGACCAGCAAGTATTGCCGCAGAGCGTGCAATTGGTGCTGTTTCTTGGAAAATCTCAGAATAGAAGATAATACACGGGTATTTACCTTCTTCTACAGGACGATAAATACTGGTGCGCATTACACCTGTGTTAGTCGCTATGTCGTGGCTATGGTGCTGAATAATCATGTTTATCCTTGTAAAAAACGGTTTAGCTAATAATACCTCAGCTCCACCTTTTGGACGAGTAAAAGCCCTTGAAATTTATTGATGCTCAGTTAACTCTCTGAGGCAGGATACTGCATACAGCTTGCGTAATAGGTAAGAGTAGCAGGCCAGTCAGAGAAAATAGCCATTACACCAATTTGCTTAGCAAGCACGTCTATCACATTCATCATTTGCCCATCTTGTTTAATTACACGGGCAATCGACTGGTAATAATAACCACCGCCATTATTTAATGGACCAGAGCGCTCTAAACTCCAAGTAATGATGTTCAGTCCAGCTTGTTTAGCTTTAATAGCATAAAGGGAAGGCACGATTGCACCTGACTCATCAAGGCTCAAAAGCATCCACATTGGCGGTGCGATAATGCGTACTCCATCGTTATATAGAGCCTGCATTGATGGCTGCCAAGTTGTTTCATCCATGGCATCAAAGTCTGCTTGCTCATCTCGGCCATCAAGATAAATACTGTTGTTTGCAAATTCAGGGTGATTGTTTAGCCAATACTTCACATCTTCAAGATTAAATGATTGAGGATAAACATCTTGGCTATTCACACCTAAAGCTCGGTACTCATCAAGCATTTTTTGCGCATAATCTTGCTGGCTAAAACCGTTAAATGGCATGCTAACTTCTGGGCTTTTTAGTTCGGGTGTCATTTTTACACCCAGTGATTTGAATAACTCAATGCTTTGCTGGTGGGTCATTACGGTGCCACTGTTTGCGTATAAATCAGTGCGCCAGCTTGGTGTGCCTTGCATATATTCTGCGACCGTTTTGGCATTTGCATTGGCACCATCCATTTTAGCTTTTAAGGTTAAAAACTCAGCTTGGGTGATATCGCTGGTGCAGCATTTAGCATGAGCTGGTTGGCCGTCTTTGGCCGGGGTAAAAGGTTGGCTGCATTTTGCAGCGAGCTCAGGAATCGCTAAAATGTTGGTAGTAGTGTGTAAATCACACTGTGAATGGCGACACACGAGTTGTTTGTCTTTAGTAAAGGCGACGTCACATTCAAGTACGCCTGCGCCCATTCTTGCAGCGGCTAAATATGACTCTTTGCTGTGCTCAGGAAACTGCATGGGGGCACCGCGATGACCAATTACAAAATCAGTTTTGTAAAAAGGGTCATTACCGCAGGCAGCAAGTTGCTGCTTTAAAGGCCCATCTGTCATCTTGTCGATTAAATAGTAAGGCCTTGCACCCACTTGCACTGCCTGATCCATAGGCAGATTCTTACAGCCTTGAATAACGAAAACTAAACAACATAAAACCAGTGCGCGCATAACAGCATCCCTCTAATCGAATAGAGTTTAGCCTATCATGACTCCGTGGCAGTTTTATTAAGTTTCTGATTTATAATAAGTGCTAATAAGATAATCGCTGCGCCGATAGCAAGCTTGATGATATCGGCATCACGATTCCAAATCACAATGTTAACGATGATCCCAGCTGGGATCAGTAGGTTATTCATTACGGCCAAGGCACCTACATTGACAATAGTCGCGCCCTTATTCCACGCGAAATAACCAAGCCCTGAAGCAATCGTGCCTAAGTAAATTAACACGCCCCATTGTGTCGTTGTGGTGGGTAGCTTACTGGTATCACCAAATAAGCCGTAACAAATCAGTGCGACAATTAAAGCGCCAATAAAGAACCAAGCAAACACCCGAGAGTGAGGGAGTTGCTCATCTTGCATTAAACGTTTGTAAGTTACTTGACCGGTAGCAAAGCAAATATTGGCAGCCTGAACCATTAACATACCAATAAGATAGTTTTCATCGACGCCTTCATAGCGAATAGCAACGGCGCCTAAAATAGCTAGCATTGCGGCGAATAAAAACTTTGCATTAAAACGTTTTTCAAGCAAATCGTTTAACAAAGTGATGTAAAGTGGCGTCATTACCGTGAATAGCAGTACCTCGGGCACACTGAGGTACAAAAACGAATGGTAATAGAAGCTGTACATCACACCAAGTTGTACTGCGCCTATTGCCATGAGCTTTAGGGCTAAGGCTTTAGGGGTTTTACGCCAGTGCAAAAAGGGCAAAAACACGCAAGTTGCCAAGCCGATGCGCATTAAGACACTAAACCATGCATCTACTTGGCCTGCTAAATAAACACCAATAAGACTAAACGAAAAGGCCCAAAGTAGGGTTACAGCAAATAAGTAGGTCATGTTTGATTAATTTGTAATTTTAAAAATTGCACTATAACAAAAAGCCCGCATTAATTGCGGGCTTTCATCATTTTGCGAATAATTTTAGATTATTCAACTAAACCACGACGCTTTAATAGTGCGTCTGTTGTTGGTTTTTGACCACGAAACTCAATGTAGCTTTGCATTAAGTCGCGGCTATTACCTTTAGATAAAATCTCTTTACGGAAATTATCACCGTTTTCACGTGTTAAACCACCTTCTTCGGTCATGTGTGCAAACGCATCTGCTGCGAATACTTCAGTCCAAAGGTAAGCGTAATAACCCGCTGAGTAACCACCGGCAAAGGTGTGGCTGAAGTAGCAAGACTTATAGCGTGGTGGTACTGGGTAGTAAGCAATACCGTGCTTGTCTAATGCATCATGTTCAAACTTTTGAACGTCTGTAATGTCAGCATCAACACCAAATGAGTGCCATTCCATATCAAGCAGTGCCGCAGCTAAATACTCAGTTGTATCAAAGCCTTGGTTGAATTTTTGTGACTCAAGTACTTTATTTAAAAGCGCTTGTGGAATTGGTTCACCTGTTTTGTAGTGCTTGGCATAGTTTGCAAGTACTGTTGGTTCAATATTCCAGTCTTCATGTGCTTGTGAAGGGAATTCAACGAAGTCACGAGCAGTTGCTGTACCCGCTAAGCTTGGGTATTTAACATCAGAGAATAAACCGTGTGCAGCGTGACCAAACTCATGGAACATAGTCGTTACTTCAGAGAAAGTCATAAGTGTAGGTTGACCTTCAGCTGGCTTAGGAATGTTCTGTGCGTTGTAGATCACAGGCATAGTGTCTTTAAGGCCGCTTTGGCTAACATAAGCACTCATCCATGCACCACCACGTTTACCTTCACGTGCGTAAGGGTCCATGTAGAATAGACCGATAGCGCTACCGTCTTCGTTAAATACTTCAAACACCATGACGTCTTCGTGATAAACCGGTAAGTCTTTACGCTCTTTAAAGGTAATGCCGTAAAGTTTATTCATCGCAAAGAATAAACCGTCGTGGATCACTGACTGCATTTCAAAGTAAGGCTTAACTAAAGCAGGGTCTAAGTCGTACTTCTCTTGGCGAACTTTCTCAGCGTAAAACGCCCAGTCCCAAGGTTGAAGCGCAAACGTTTCACCTGACTTTTTAATTACTTGTTGGATTTGCTCTGCTTCAGCTTCTGCTTTAGCAACCGCTTTCGGTGCTAAGTCATCAAGGATGCCGTAAACATTTTCAGTTGTTTGCGCCATACGATTAGTCATTACATACGAAGCCCAATCTTTATAACCAAGTAATGCCGCTTTTTCTGCACGTAGTTTAGTTTCTTTGATGATGATAGGGCTGTTTGTTGCTTGTGCACGCGTTGAAGAAGTTGTCCAAATCTTTTCACGAAGCTTGCGGTTTTCAAGGCTTTGTAAGATAGGTTGGCGAGTCGTGTTCACCAATGTGATCATGTAACCTTCTTTACCTGCTTTTTTAGCAGCAGCTGCAAGGCTTGCAATTTCACCTTCAGATAAACCCGCTAATTCACTTTTATCTTTAACTAAAATCACATCTTCTTTAAATGATTTTAAGATGTTTTGTGAAAACTCAGTTGAAAGCTTGGCAAGCTCTGCGTTGATTTCACGCATTTTTGCTTTTTCAGCTTCAGTTAGTTTTGCACCCGCGTTAACGAACTTTTTGTAGTAGTAATCAACAAGGCGTTGATCTTCAGCATTTAAAGATGCTTTGTTGTCGTAAATGCTTTGTACGCGAGCAAATAAAGCTTTGTTTAGGTAAATGTCATCAGTGTGAGCTGACATAATCGGCGCCATTTTCGCGGCGATACGTTGGTACTCACTGTCAGAGATTAAACCTGATAAGTTAAAAAATGCCGCAGATGTGCGGTCTAATAGCTCACCAGAGAACTCCATTGCAACAAGGGTATTTTCAAATGTTGCTGGTTCTGGGTTGTTTGCAATCTTTGCAATTTCAGCTTTTTGCTGTGCGATGCCTGCTTCAAACGCTGGCTCGTAGTCTTTGGTCGAAATTTTATCAAACTCAGGGGCCATGTATTGTAAAGGGCTTGGCTTGAAAAGAACGTTTTCAACATTAGCTGTTTGTGTTTCAGCGGCAGTTTCAACTTGAGTTTGAGTGTCGGCTTGTTGTGAACTACAAGCAGATAATAAAAGCACACTAGCAATCGTAGTTGCTACTAAGGTCTTACGCATGAGAGCTCCAAAAATGTGGATAAATCTTTTCTAACTTACCAAATTTTTGGCTAGAAACAATCAAGTTTGTCGTTTGATTGGGGAATTTGAACGCAAATAATGTGATTGAGAGGATAAATGTGTGTAAAAAGCCATCAATTGTTTATTAATGGCTCACTTAAGTAAAAAGTGGCACTAGCTGCCAGTTTAAATCTTGATGGTAATAAGTCACCATAGATTAGTTGTAACCCAACACAAACTTTTTCTCTGAGCCAAAGCTCTCTGGCATAGCGTTGCCAAACTCTTTGTTAATTAAATTCAGTGAGTGTTCTTGCTCAGCAAGTAAGTTTAAGATGCGGTTACGGTACTCCAAACTTGATTCAAATAAGTTTAGATCAACCAAGGGTTGTAAAGTGGCAAGTTTTTGTGTGAGTGTCATTTGTGACATTGTGTTCTCCTCGTGCTATTCAAAGCCTGTGAAACCTCAAGCTCTCTATGTATATAGCAGCTGTAGTCTAAAATAGTTAATAATTAGCGCATATTGCGCATAAAGAACTTAGTATTTACCAAGTTTTCACCTATTATGCCGTGCTAAACTTAGTCACAACTGAACCAAACTGATTTTTACTAGGAATGTTAATTTATGACCCTTGTTGATCTGCAATCTGCATTATCGTTTGTATTGTTCACCTACAATGATGTGCAAATTACTGTACTAAAAGTAATTCAAGTGCCTTTGGCGCTGTTTTTAATGTGGTTTGTGGTTACCTGGATTGGTCGATTAATTAAAAAAGCATTACTGGCAAAAAACCTAGGCCCTGACGCGGTTCACTTATTTACCCGTATTTACCTTGTTGTGACCATCGCAGTGCTTGTGTTTACCTCGCTAGAGGTACTCAATATTCCTCTAACGGCGTTTGCATTTGTTTCTGGTGCCATTGCGATTGGTGTTGGTTTTGGTGCACAAAACATTATCAATAACTTCATTAGTGGTTGGATTTTAATGTGGGAGCGACCAATTCGTATTGGTGATTTTTTAGAAGTGGGCACAGCTAAAGGAGTCGTTGAGACAATTAATACTCGCTCAACCCGTATCCGCCGTAACGATGGTGTGCATATGCTGGTACCAAATAGCCAGTTATTAGAAAACACAGTAACTAACTGGACCTTAATTGACCGTAATGCCCGTTCATTTGTGAATGTTGGCGTTGCTTATGGTTCAGACGTGGTGCTTGTAGAGAAGCTGATGAAGCAAATTCTTGATGATCACCCAGCCATTTTAAAAACACCTGCATCATCTGTGTTATTTGATGACTTTGCTGATAGCTCTTTAACTTTTAGCGCTATTTTCTGGGTGTGTGCTGAATCAGAAGCCCCGCTTCGCCAAGTGCGCAGTGAGCTGCGTTTTAGCATTTATAAAGTATTTGCTGAAAATAACATTACCATCGCATTCCCGCAGCGCGATATTCATATCGATGGTGAGATAGCTTTAACAAGGCGTAATAACCAAAAATAAAAAAAGCGGCTTAGCCGCTTTTTTTATGCTCGTTCATTGAGTTTTTTTAGCTTCATAGCAAGCAACACCATCATTATGCCAAATACGATGGCATAGGTTGCAACTAGCCAAAGTAGGGTGATTATGCCCGCGCCAGGGTTAAATATCAGATAACCACCAAAGATAATCGAAATAATACCGCTACCAATTAACAGCCATTCATTACTGATCTCTTTGCGTAGCTTACTCGCAATCAATATTTCAATCACTCCGATAGCAATGGCCCATGCGGCAATAAAGTACAGCATTAAGATAGCTGTTACGTTGGGAGCAAACAGGGTTACAAGTGCAGCAGCAATTGAAATTAAACCACCCACTAATAGCATCCACCAAAGTGGGTTTTCATTTTTTGAAGCAATAGCTAACCAAGTTCTAATGGCACCATCGACAAAAAAGTAAGCGGCGAAAATAAACATCAGAATCGCTAATGAGGCTTCTGGGGCAAACCAACCACATAAGCCAAAAACGATGGCAATGGCACCGTGGATCATTAATGATGACCAATGGGGGATCAGTGAACTTGAGATTTGCATAATAGTATCCTTTGCTTAAGTCTCTATATAACTAACATTTCAGTGCTTGCTTGCAAAGATTTTTAATTATTTTTTGTACAGTTACACAAACCATGCTCTAATTTAATTAGCTGATTATTTCAGCGATTTAATGTTTATCGAACAAGGAATAGAGTGTGAGCCGTTGTAATACCAAGTTTTCATTACAATTTAGTAAGTTATTAGTGTGTTTTTTACTGTTGTTTAATGCGCCATTATGGGCAACAACCACACCAGAAGTGACCGTTAAATCTTTAATTGATAAAGACAACAAGGAAGAGCAAGCCGAACAAAAACCGGCCAAACAAGAATCTGAAACAAATACACCTGCTACAACGGAAAAAGTGCAGGAGCCTCTTGAAGATGACTTACCCTATGATGCGTTTGACCGAATTACGCCACGCAGCTCCATGCAGGGGTACTTAAAAGCGGCCCGGGACCGCGATTTTGAACGTGCAAGCCATTATCTTGATTATCGTAACTTACCCAAAGACGTTGAGGCATTAGGAAAAATCCAGCTTGCTGAAAGTTTATCTGTGGTACTTGATCGTACCTTATGGGTCGATGTTGATAACTTGAGCAATAAGCCTAAAGGAAAACAAAAAGAAAGCGTGCCTAGTTATCGTGATTTGGTTGGAGAAATCAGCACTTCACAAGGTAAGGTGCAAATTTTATTGCAAAGTGTACCGGATGATAAAACAGGTAATCGGATCTGGAAAATATCGAATGCCACCGTAAGTCAAATTCCTTTACTCACCAAAGAGTATGGCTATAACCGAGTCGGTGAGTGGCTTTACAATAACCTGCCAGACATAGAGTTTTTAGGGGTGATGCTTTGGCAGTGGATTTATTTTGCCTTCACATTTGTTCTGTTTTTAGCGGTCGCGATTATCATAACCCGCCTAATTACGTTTGTTCTCGCACACTTAAAAGTCCCTGTAGAAAAAGATGTTATTGGTTTTATTAATGGGCCAGTTAGCCTGTTACTTGCAGTATTTATGGCGCGTTCATTGAACGACCAATCTAATGTAACTATTGCTGTGATGGCGCTATTCCATGGCGCGACCGTATTATTGATCGCTTGGGGCTGGATTTGCCTACGGGCAGTTGATCTTGCCAAACACAGATTAAGCCAGCGCTTTATTAGACAAGATAAACCACAAGCGATTTTCTTATTACGCCCTATAAGTAATGTAGCTAAAACCCTGATTGTCATTTCGTTGCTATTCATGTGGTTTGAAAACTTAGGCTTTAATGCCACTACCTTACTGGCAGGTTTAGGTATTGGTGGCCTTGCAATTGCCCTTGCAGCGCAAAAAACTGTTGAGAATATCATTGCAGCAATCACCTTATATATTTCTGCACCAGTAAAAATAGGTAGCTTATGTAAGTTTGGCAGCCAGTTAGGCACGGTAGAAGAGATAGGGCTAAGAGCGACGCGAATTCGAACGCTTGATCGTTCAGTTATCTATGTAGCGAATGCAAAGTTTGTTGATATGCAGCTTGAGAATGTTTCGGAACGGGAGCGTATTTCTTATCGACCTAAATTGATGCTCAGTGCCAATACTAAGCAACAAAACCTAATGTCGTTTATGCAAGCCCTAAGAGAGCTTTTAGAGCAACATAAGCACATTGCCTTTGAGCCTTGCCGTGTTCGCTTTAAAGGCTTCACGCCTTGGGCTTTACAAGTGGATGTACTAAGCTACGTAGAGACCGTCGACTTTGCTTTTTATATGGAAGTAATCGAAGAGTTAAACTTAGCAATCTTAGGCTTATTAAATGAGCATGAATGTGAATTAGCTAACCCAGAATTCGCACGTGTGACTGATTAGTTGCTAAAAAAGGGGTAAATGAAAGCGGCTCTCATTTGTACATAATGTCTACACATTGTTGCAATTAGATGCACAGGACATATGTCCGCTTTAGTGAAAAATAATTGCATAAAATCTTCTAAATGTGGCGATGTTGCCGCTAATTGTTGTAAAAAAATTGTATATTTCTAATTTTTAATGCAGTAAAAGTGTCATAAAGTGTTATAATCGTCAGCGTTCGTTCAGCCTCTTTACTTCGTTTTGCACTCTCGAACTAGAGGTCCGCGCAGCTTATTACAAGGCGCGAAAAATTGGCCGAGCCCGTCAAATGAATTGACGCAACATCATCACCGTTGAATAAGAGTGCATAAAAAAGGTTAAAACCCGACATGAAAGCAATGAAAAGATCTACGTTAGCAACACTTATCAATGCAACGTTGTTCTCTGCCGTAGCAGGTACTTCATTTTCAACTCTTGCTGCCGACGAAGCGACAGCAGAAAAAAACAACCAACTAGAAGTTATTCAAATCACCGCTCGTAAACGTGTAGAAAACGCTCAGGAAGTACCTGTAGCTGTATCTGCATTACAAGGTGACAGCTTAGACGCTTACAGCTCAGCTGGTATGGATATTCGTTTTATGAATGCGAAGATCCCAAGCTTATCAATCGAATCTTCGTTTGGTCGTTCTTTCCCACGCTTTTATGTTCGTGGTCTAGGTAACACTGACTTTGACCTAAATGCTTCTCAACCAGTTTCGTTAGTTGTAGACGAAGTTGTTCAAGAGAACGCAATCTTAAAAGGTTTCCCTGTATTTGACGTAGCACGTGTAGAAGTTCTACGTGGCCCACAAGGTACTTTATTCGGTCGTAACACACCGGCTGGCCTTGTTAAATTTGATACAGTTAAGCCATCACAAGAATTTGAAGGCTATGGCTCAGTTTCTTACGGTAGCCGTGGCGCAGTTGATTTTGAAGGTGCTGTTGGCGGTGGCCTAACAGACCGTTTATCAACGCGTGTTTCTGTACTTTGGCAAGAAAAAGACGATTACATCGATAACCGTGCACCTGGTTTTGAACAAGATGACGTTTTAGGTGGTTACACTGAAAAAGCGGCACGTGTTCAGTTCTTATATGAAGGTGACGATTTCACAGGTCTTTTCAACTACCACGTTCGTGATATGGACGGTACGCCAATCGCATTCCGTGGTAACGCTATTAAAGCAGGCACAAACGATTTAGCTGATAACTACGAACATGATGTGGTTTACCACGATGCTGCTTCTCGTGCGACACAACAAGTTGAGTCTCAAGGCGCAAGCTTAAAGCTTGAGTGGGATATCAATGATTTAACTCTTACGTCAATCTCTGCATGGGAAAGCGCTGAAATCTATTCTCGCGCTGACATCGACGGTGGTTACGGTGCAAGCTACTTACCAGATATGGGCCCAGGTTTTATCCCGTTCTATTCTGAAAGTGCTGACGGTATTCCAGATCAAGACCAATACACGCAAGAACTTCGTTTATCTAGCAACTATGCTGGCGACGTAAACTTCCAAGTAGGTGTTTTCTACTTTGATGAAGCGCTAACAATCGAAAACTTCAGCTACGACACTTATGGTTCAACACCAGGTGAGTTAAACGGCTATGTTATCCAGCAGCAAGATACCAAAGCATGGGCGGTATTCGGTTCATTAGATTACACAATCACTGATGACTTAAAAATCACTGCAGGCCTTCGTTACTCAGATGACGAAAAAGAGTTCTCTGCAAACCGTACTTTAAGCCCAGCAGGTGGCGGTGCGTTATTCCTAACAGAAAATCCAAGTGACGACCACGTTAGCTGGGATTTATCTGCTAACTACAAGATCAACGACGACGTAAACTGGTACGCGCGTGTTGCTAACAGCTTCCGTGCACCAAGTATCCAAGGTCGTATCTTATTCGGTGATGAAGTAACTGTTGCTGAGTCTGAAACTGTGACGTCTTTCGAAACAGGTATCAAATCAGACGTACTTGACGGCCAAGGTCGTGTAAACGCAACTGTGTTCTACTACACAATGGATGACCAACAATTAACAGCTGTAGGTGGTGGTGCAAACTTCAACCGTTTAGTTAATGCCGATAAGACAACTGGTTACGGTTTTGAGTTAGACACTGAGTGGGTATTAACTGACAACCTAAACGCTACATTTAACTTAAGCTACAACAACACTGAGCTTGATGATAAAGACCTAGCCGTTGACGTGTGTGCGCAGTGTACTGTAACAAACTCATTAAACAGCGCAGGTCAAGCTATCCTTGATGGTAACAGCTTACCGCACGCACCTGAGTGGATCTCTAACCTTACATTACGCTATAGCCGCGAAGTAGCTGACGGTGAATTCTTCACTTACGCTGACGTGTCTTACCGCAGCGAAATCAACTACTTCTTATACGAGTCAGTTGAGTTTGAAGGCAAGCCATTAACTGAAGTAGGTTTACGTTCAGGTTATGCTTGGGCTGAAGGCGACAACGAATATGAAGTATCAGCATTCGTTCGTAACATGTTCGACGAGCAGCAATCAATCGGTGCTATCGACTTTAATAACAACACAGCAATGGTGAACGAAGAGCGTTACATCGGTGCTGAGTTCAAAGTAAGCTTCTTCTAAGCTGAAATAATAAGTCCTATTAAAACCCGCTGTATAGCGGGTTTTTTCGTTTATAATCGCGTTGGTAACTGCTAAAGTGGCAGGATTAATTGAAGAGAAAGAGAATAACTATGGCTGGATTTTGGAACTACCGTGTAATTTTTTGTGAAGCAACAAAAGATGAAGCGGCACAATATCAAATTCATGAAGTTGAATATAACTTAAATGGTAAAGTGACTAACTGGTCAGAAACCGGTGCAGCACCATTTGGTAATACAGTCGAAGAACTTGAAGCAGATGCAGATCGTTTAAAAACAGCGTTTTCTAAGCCGGTTTTAAAAGTGGTAAGAAAGCAACGTGGCTACGAGCTGGTTGATGTAGAAACAGGCGAAGAAGCTTTTGCTGAGCCACCTGCGGGCTTAACTGAATAATCATATTTAAAGGTGCCTATGGCACCTTTTTACTTTGAAGGAATGAGGATGACTTTAAAAGCAGTATTGTTTGATATGGATGGCACCTTGGTTGACTCTGAAAGTGTGCATTTTAATATTTGGAATGACTTGTTAGCTCCTTTTGGCGTGCAGTATGATGAAGCTACGTTTTGTCAGCGCTTCTCAGGAAGACCCACACTTGAAGCCGCTAAAGAGGTTGTGACAAATTATGGGCTTACTATCAGCCCAGAACAGTTAACGGATGATAAGTACGCTGCATTTGGCCGTTTTGTTAGTACTAATTTACCTGCCTTTATGCCACATGCAAAAGCGGTGCTTGAGCAAGTCAAAGCCAGTGGTTTAAAAATGGCATTAGTAACAGGTAGTGCAAAAGATGAAGCCTATCCTATTTTAAAAGGCTATGGCATTTTCGATTGGTTTGACTGTGTGGTTACCAAAGATGATGTTAATAATCCTAAGCCTGCTGGTGACCCTTACCAACTAGCCCTAGATAAACTAGATATAAAGGCTAATGAGGCTGTAGCTGTCGAAGATACCTTTACCGGTGTTACCGCTGCGAGCAACGCAGGTGTTGCTGTGTATGCGGTGCCAAATCATTTCACGTTAGAGCATGATTTTAGTAAAGCCGCGGGTGTGTTTGCTGATTTGAACGAATTTTTCAAATGCCTACAAACTAAACTATAATTAGCTGACTGTTGCTAAGCTGCTTTTGTTAAGTAGTCAAAGCCAGAGCCCGTTAATACTCACAAATTTGCAAGGAAGCAATAATGGTTAAATTCACTCGTGCGCTTTTGTGCGCAATCACGTTATTTATAGGCTTTTCAGCCGAAGCGCAACAAGCTCCTTCAGTGCTTTTAGCAAACGTCTATCAAGCCGAAAAGGTAAATGTATCTGACTATTTAGTTAGTGAAAAATATGATGGCGTTCGGGCTATTTGGACAGGGAGTCAATTAGTAACCCGAAATGGTAACCCAATTTATGCCCCCAAGTGGTTCACAGATCCACTGCCAGGTGTTTGGCTTGATGGAGAGCTTTGGACTAAGCACCAAGATTTTGCCAATGTGAGCGGGATCGTTCGAAAAGTCACACCTGTAGAATCAGAATGGCAAACCGTCAATTACATGATATTTGATATGCCGGATGCGACAACGCCATTTAGTCAACGTTATGAAAACTACACAAGGTTAGTAAACCAGCTGCAAAGTGAGCATATTAAAGCCGTTGCGCAAATGCACTTTAATGATAACAAGCAACTTAGTTTGTTTATGGATGAACTAATCGCACAAGGAGCTGAGGGCGTCATGCTGCATCTAGCAGCTGCAAAGCATAGTGCAGGGCGAAGTGATGCATTGCTAAAGTTAAAGCCTTATTTTGACGCTGAAGCGGTTGTAATCGGTTATATCGCAGGAAAGGGTAAGTATAAAAATATGCTTGGTGCACTCAAGGTGCGCAGCAGTGATGGTACCGAGTTTAAAATTGGCTCGGGGTTTACCGATCAACAAAGATCATCGCCCCCAGCGATAGGTAGTACTATTACCTACAAATATCATGGCTTTACTAAGAATGGCCTACCACGTTTTGCAAGCTTTTTACATGAAACGCCATAGCGTCATTCAAAAACGGCTGCGACTATGGTAAATTTCGCGGCCTTTTTATTGATGTATAGGTGTTAGAATGTTTGCAGGCTTTGATTACGGTAGCTCAAATTGTGCAATCGGTGTAATGAATAACGAGCAACAAGTCTCTTTAGTGCCGCTTGAGCAGGGCAAGCAATATTTACCCTCAACACTTTATACTCATCACAGTGCATTAGTTGTCGATTTTGTGACAAAACACCTTACGGGTAGCCCATTTGAGCACGACTTTAAAACTGAGCGACAAGCGCTTTTAAATACCATTCCTCGTATTAAATCTGACCTCGATATTCAAACTGGTGATGAGACCTTATTTATAGGTCGAGAAGCAATTAGTGAGTATGTGCAATTTCCTGAAGAAGGTTACTTTGTAAAATCGCCTAAGTCATTCTTTGGTGCAGTAGGCTTAAAGCAAGGGCAAATAAACTTCTTTGAAGACATTGCCACGGCGATGATTTTAAAAATTAAACAACGCGCCGAGCAATCATTGCAAGACACATTAACAGAAACGGTAATTGGACGACCGGTAAACTTTCAATCAGTCGGTGGTGAAGAGTCTAATCAACAAGCGCTCGGTATATTAGAGCGAGCAGCAAAACGCGCAGGCTTTAAAGAGGTGTCGTTTTTATATGAACCATTAGCGGCGGGCATTGATTATGAAACCTCATTGCAGCAAGACCAAAAAGTGTTGGTTGTCGATATTGGCGGGGGTACTAGCGATTGCTCATTTGTACAAATGGGGCCGAGCTTTCGTGATAAGCAATGCCGTGACAATGACTTTTTAGCTCACAGTGGTAAGCGTGTAGGTGGAAATGATTTAGATATTGCGCTGAGCTTTCATGGTTTAATGCCATTACTAGGTTTAGGCACTGAGTTTAAATCGGGTCTTCCACTGCCGAATCAACCGTTTTGGCAAGCCTGTAAAATCAATGATGTAAATCTGCAAAGCCAGTTTTATAGCGATGCCCATCATCGCGAGTTACTGACTCAACTTCGTGAAGTTAAAGAGCCTGCGCTTTTTAAACGCTTAATTCAATTGCAGCAAAATAAGCAAGGTCACCAATTAGTGCAGCAAGGTGAAGCGGCAAAAATTGCGCTCTCGTCAGCGAATGAATTTACTACAGATTTGCGCTTCTTAGATTCAGACTTAACGCAGTGCTTAACGCTAAAAGATCTAGCTTTAGCTGTTGATGACTCAATAAGCCAGATAGTGAGCTTAGCTAAACAAGCGATTCAAGAAGCTGGCACAATGCCTGATGTCATTTACTTAACGGGCGGTAGCGCGCAATCACCGCTGATAAAGGCCGCGTTAAAATCCCATTTAGGCGATATAAATATGCTGAACGGGGATCACTTTGGTAGTGTTACTGCAGGTTTAACTAAGTGGGCGCACAAGCTTTATAGCTAATAGCCCCCACTTTGATATATCGACTTATAGAACTAAAGAGTCACTTGGCGCGTTGCGAGGTATTTTTCGTAATCTGGCAACGTGCGGCACAGCTCAGTTTCCATCATAGGTGAGCTTAATAGCATATCGGCACTGACTTCATTACAGGCAACAGGAATATTCCAAACCGCAGCTAAACGCAGTAATGCTTTTACATCTGGGTCGTGTGGCTGCGATGCAAGTGGATCCCAGAAAAACACCAGCATGTGCACTTCATGTTCAGCAATTTTAGCACCAAGTTGTTGATCGCCACCCATAGGGCCGCTTAGCAGCTTAATTACTTCAAGCCCTGTTGTACGCTCGATTAAATGACCTGTTGTGCCCGTACCGTATAGCGTGTGCTTACTTAAAATGTCTTGGTGCTTTTCACACCACGCCTGTAGGGCTGCTTTTTTACCATCATGGGCTACGAGGGCAATATTCTTTTTGGCTGGTAAGGCTTGTTGTTTTTGTTCCATAAGTGCTCTTATATCAATAGGTTAATTGCTAGTGCAATAAACACCAGCCCCGTGATCCGATCAATCCAAATCTGGGTTTGTGGGTGCTCACGAAAATAACTGGCTATCTTATCGCCGAAATAAATATACGTGCAGTCGATTGGAAAAGCAAAAAGCGGGTAAAGTAAACCAAAAAAAGCGAGCTGAAAGGTCGTTGAAGATAAGCTCGGATCGACGAACTGCGGAATAAACGCAATAAAGAATAGAGCGACTTTTGGATTAAGTACCTCGGTCATCATTGCTTGAAACATCACATTTTGCTTTTTACTGGTACTTACATGGGGTTTTTCTTCGCACTCTGACTCAGGCTGTGTAAAGGTGTCTTTTAACGTCATTACGCCTAAATAGCACAGGTACGCCGCACCTAAATACTGAACTGTGGTATAGGCAACAGTCGACGCTTTTAAAATTGCCGTTAAACCTACCACCGCAAAAAAAGTATGCACCACACCACCTAAGGCAAAACCAAAGGCACTTTGCATCCCGGCTTTACGGCCATTGGCAAAGGTTTGTGCCATTAAAAATGCATTAGAAGGGCCGGGGGCCACGGCAATTAAAAAGCTGGCGCCTAAAAACGACAGTAGAAATTCTGGATTGATCATCGGCACAAAGATAAAAAGCTAGGTAGTTGATTTTAACAAGCTTCTAGAAAAAGAAAAAGCGGACAATCAATGCCCGCTGATTTGGGTTGGGGAAAGTATTAGAACGTCACAGTGCTGTTGTTTGAACAAACAGTTGTGCTTTGTGCTTCACATACTTGGTAAGTGTAAGTGCCACCACCTTTTGTTGTGATAGTGTCAGTATAGCTGTTAGTGTTTGCCACTGAGCCTACTTTGCTACCATTACGGTAAACATCTACAGTGCTTGTAGCAGCGCCACTCCAGCTTAAATCAATGTATTTAGTGCCTTTTGACTTATAACCTGAAGTAGAAAGACTAATATCATCACCACCTGGTGTTGTGCCACCGCCATTATCGCCACCACCTGAACAGCCATTGGCTGTTAGGTATGCATCTGCGTCAGCTGCTTTAACAATACCGTGACCGAAGTAAACATCGTGACCGGAAGCACCTTGATCTTCTGCCGTTGCTTTTAGTGCATCACGGATTTCTGTACCCGTACACTCAGGGTGATTTGACCATACTAGCGCTGCGATACCTGAAACAGCAGGCGTTGCCATTGATGTACCGCTCATGAAACCATAATCACTAGTACCAATTGCGATATCAATAGTTGTGCTTGAAAGAAGAGCTGAACGGTCTTCAAGTGCCGCACCGACAGCTGGAATTGTTGTATCGTTAGTATCGCCTAATGTAGCGTATAACATGCCAGCTTCGTTATTGATGATAACAGCCCCGATACCGCCTGAGTTTTCGCAGTTATTTACCTTGTCATAGAACGAGATATTGCCGCGGTCAATCATACAAATTTTCCCCGCTGCGCCAGCATCTACGCTTTCAGCAGTACCCATGTAATACGCCGTGCCTGATGAATTACCCGCGTTTTCCATTGATGAAGTAGCAAAGCCTGCGCCATCAGCTGCTAAGCTAGCTGACGTTGCCATACCAGCAGGGTAAGTAGAAAGAGTATCAACACCACCTGCTGTTACTTCAACACAGATAGTTTCATCTGTAGTAGCGCGTTTACCGCGACCAGATGTACAGCTAGGGAATTGCGAGAAATCTGCAATTTGGTTGTCCGCATCATTTGCACCAACCATCATTACTGATGGATAGCCTGCAGGGTATGAACGTACGTTGTTACCATCGTTACCCGCTGCAGCAACAACTAAACCGCCAGCGCTTGTGAAATTAGCAAATGCGTTAGACTCGGTGCTATTTGAACCACCGCCACCAAGGCTCATGCTGATGATATTTGCACCTGCCTGAGAACATAAATCTGCTGCGTGTGCTAAGTCTGAAGAGTAACCCCAGCCTTCAGCGTTGAATACTTTTATGATGTGCATTGCCACACCGGGCGCCATACCAACCACACCAACATTATTGTCTGCTGCGCCAATAGTACCTGCTACGTGGGTACCATGTGGGCCACCATTGTCGTACCAGTTGCCTGTGCCACTGTCATTATCACCTGTAATGTTACCCCATACGAAATCAGGGTTTGTAGCATCTAAACCTGAGTCAATCACACAGACTTTCATGCCAGCATTTGCATCGAAGGTAACTTGATCAGCTTGTGATTGGTAAACTGCGTATGGCGTTAATTGCTGCTGCATTGCATTACCAGCGTCATCGTTATAAAGCGCCATTGGTACACGCTTTTGGTCTTCTTCAATTAGTTTGATGTGAGGGTTGTTTAGTAAGCCTTTTACGCTTGCAAGGTCATGACCTGTAAATTGCGCTGCAATAAAGCCATTACCATCAACTTTAATATCACCACCAAGCTTTTTAGCGAGTGCTTTAACTACGCCTTTTTTATTGTTGTCTACTTGGATGATGTAACGGTCATTTGCTGCGTTTGCAGTTCCTGCTGCACATAGTCCACTGATGATCAGTGCTAATGCTAATTTATTCTTTTTCATAATTCGTATCCCAAACATGTTTTTGAGTTAACCAAATGTTAACGTGAGTAAACAATAGATTAATGGCTCTATAGGTACAAGTAAAATAATCCACAAAACTGGAACAAATTATTCTAGAAAGATGCTTTTTATAACGGTAGGAAATAACAAGATGTCTAAACGGATAAATAGAGTATAACGATTCTCATTTACCCGTTATGACTAAAAGTATGATAAAACTTTTTTATGACAAGTGCTTATATTTGAACAATAAGTAGGTGAAAGGGATGAGCATTAAAAAATGCACGCCAATTAATACTGGTGTAGTCAAGTTTAACAATTGCGTTATAAACACTAATAAGCTTGCGCCACTCATTTGCATTAAGCCAATAAGTGCTGATGCTGTGCCTGCTTGCTTAGGAAATAAACTTAGTGCACGGCCTGCTGATGAGCCAAGTGTCAGTGCAAAACCAAACGCAGCAATAAACATCGGAAACATCAAGGCAAGCGCAGTACGTTGTTGGCTAAAGGCCAACATTAAGGCACCTGCGATTACAAGCAACAAGAGTCCTGCTTTTAACGCGCGTTTTGGTTGGCGTTTGATGTAAAGTGGCATAATAAAGCTTGCAACAATGCTCAAGACCGCATTACAGGTAAACCAGAAAGTAAAGTCGGTAACACTGCCACCTAATTTAGTAATAAGCCAGCCAGGTGCTAACGTAACGAAGACTAAAATAGCCGACATAGTTACCAAGCAAATTAAGCTATGAAATAAAAACAATGGCGTGCTGATAATTGGCATAAAACGGCGCAGGTCAAGAATATGACCACTATATACACTATCTGCAGGGCGGGTTTCTTTGTACATTAACAAGGTTATGAATAAACCAATGAGTGCAAATACAGCCATGAATAAAAAGTTCATGCGCCAGCCAAACTGTACTGTGAGCCAAGCACCTAAAATTGGCGCGAGGGCAGGGATAAAGCAGACGATACCATTAAGATAAGTAATGATTTGGCCGCTACGTTCACTACCAAATCTATCTCTTACAATGGCAAATGCTACTACAAATGTGGCACAGGCCCCCAAACCTTGCAGTGCTCTTGCAATCATCAGGCTTGTAAAATCAGGTGCCAGATACGCGCCAAAAGCCGCTAAACCATAAATTGTCACACCGGTAATTGCCACAGGCTTACGACCAAATTTATCTGCTAATGGCCCTGCAATGAGCTGTCCAAGCCCAACGGTAAGCATAAAAATAGCGACGGTTTGCTGAATTTGCTTTTCTGAAGCGCTGAATTGTTCTGCAATGGTCGGAAAAGCGGGTAAGTAAATATCAATTGCTAACGGGCTAAAGATAACCAGAAGGCCAAGAATAAATAGTAAGCTGAGGTTTTTGTGCTGGCGTGACTGCATTCGCTCTCCTTTAAAACGGTATTTTATGTGCCCCTAAAGGAAAAGAAAAGCGTTCACTTAGCGAAATGTGTAATCATTAAAACTGCTAACAAAAATTTTCCATTTCGCTATCTGGTCTGATGTGTTAGCTTTTTATCTCACATCATAAAAATAATGGATAAACGTCGTGAGCTCACAATCATCATTATTAAAAATTTGGACTAAATGCCTGTCACTGCCGAAGGGTAACTGGTTGTTTAGTAAAGCCGTGTGCTTTAAAGCCCCTTACTTTGGTTCAATAAAGCCATTGATCACAGATTTAACTGCTGGGCATTGCAGCGCAACTGTTAAAAATCGCCGAGCAATCCATAATCACATTGGTACCATCCATGCAATTGCACAATGTAATGTTGCTGAGCTATGCGCTGGCTTGATGGTTGATGCAACTGTGCCGGCAAAAACACATCGCTGGATCCCAAAAGGCATGACAGTGAATTATTTAGCGAAAATTGACACAGATATGCGTGCTGTTGCCCAGATAGACGTGCCGAGTGAGTGGTTAGAAAAGCAAGACTTGCTAGTACCAGTGAAGGTTTATAATAGCCGCGATGAACTCGTTTTCACTGCGGATATTACAATGTATGTAACCGCTAAAAAACGTTAAGACTTATCAGCGGCTTGTTTGTTTACAAACGACAGGTCGTTGTCATCATCAGCCAGTATTGAAGAACTGTTTTGTTCTTCAGGCTTAATAGGCGCCACATTATCTTCTTCATTACGATGTTTTAAGCTGCCTTCAATGATTGCGCCGGCTTCGATGCTCAGG
Source organism: Pseudoalteromonas sp. P1-8 (assembly GCF_001399985.1). Taxonomy (NCBI): domain Bacteria; kingdom Pseudomonadati; phylum Pseudomonadota; class Gammaproteobacteria; order Alteromonadales; family Pseudoalteromonadaceae; genus Pseudoalteromonas; species Pseudoalteromonas sp. P1-8. Next base: position 109,503 of record NZ_LJSO01000005.1, on the reverse strand, counting down.
GTGTCATGAAATACATCGCCATGAACTTCTGCAGTGCTTTCAATAGTCACTTTATTGGCAATAAGCGAACCAATAATTTTACCTTTGACGATGACACTGTCAGCTTCAATAACACCTTCAATCATGCCAGTGTGACCAATCACTAAATGTTTAACACGTAAATCGCCTTCGATGCGACCGTCAAGCTGAACTTCACCTTGGCTGCTGAGGCCGCCAGTTAAACGAACGTCTTCAGAAATAATAGAAGGGGTGTGGTTGGTTCTTTTTAAAGATGAGCCAGACGAGCTAGCTGCTGATTGTTTTTTTTTACCGAACACGAGAAAGCGCCTTTGTTATTTTAACCGGGTTGACATGTTTGCCATTCACTAAAACTTCGTAATGTAGGTGAGTGCTGGTACTACGGCCAGTACTACCCATTAAGCCGATGACATCGTCTTTAGTCACTGTTTGGCCTTTTTTAACCTTAATTTTATTAAGGTGACCGAAGCGAGTAACGAAGCCATTTTTGTGTTGTAGTTCGATAAAGTTGCCATAACCGCCATTACGACCAGCACGTAAAACGGTGCCGTCAGCGGGAGCAAAAATTTCGGTTTTATGCCAACCTGCTAAATCAACGCCTTTGTGAAAAGCGCGGCGGCCATTCATTGGATCTTTTCGTAGACCATAACTACTTGAAATGTAGTAATCGGCAGCAGGAAGTGTTTGTGGTAATTCGCTCAGTAAGTTTTCGAGGTTATTTAATGCCAGCAATTTGTCGGCAATTGCTAAAAACTCAAGAGGGATTTTTGATTCGTCGAATAAGTCTAATGGACCACCTTGTGCTGTATCTGTACCTTCTAATACCGAACCATTGGCAAGGCTACTATCAAGGCCTGCGCCCTCTAACATAGCAACAATTTCTTGGTGGCGAAGTTTAATTTGCTCATCTAATACAACAAAGCTGTTGTTATAAGCTGCATCAAGGCGAGCTAGGCGCTCAGAAATGCTCTCTAAGCGTTTAACTTGTTTTGGTTGCTGTTCATCTTCTAAAGGTGCGTGAAACTCTTCAGCGTGCTCCTGAACAGGTAAAAGCAATGGCTCTGCGTCGGTTGGCAGTGCCGGTTTGTTCATTGATTCTGGTAATGACTCGATCATGCTTTGCAATAGCGCTTGTTTTTGTTCAAGTACGGCTAATTGCTCGAGCTGTTTTTCATAGACAGCTTGTTGCTGATAATGCTGTTTTTGCCATTCTTGCTGTTTCGTAAGCTGGGTTTGTTCAATGCTGGTGATCTTGTCAGCTTGAGAAATGATTTGTAGTGTCGAAATGCTTAACCAAACAATAGCAGTTAAAATGACTAGTAAAGTCGTTAATTGCACCCAAGGGGCTAATACTAAGTGTTTTACCTCGCCATTTTGACGGATCAACAGCTGACGAGCTGGAAAAAACGTGCGATAAAAAGACTTAAGTTTAACTAACATGGCGTACAAAATTTGACTAATAACCGAGCTAAGATAGCAATCTGATTTAAAAAAGCCAGCAAAAAATTGTAACTCAACTGAAAAAAATGCAAAAAAAAGGGCAAAAAATGCCCTTAATCGTTGTTCTGGAAATAAAAATAGCTAGTTATTTTTATTTTGCAGGTAGTACTGTACCTTCGACTGAACCAAAACCAATACGTGCAAAACCGTCTTTTTCACACCAACCACGCATGATTACGTTGTCGCCATCTTCCAAGAAAGCACGTTGTTCGCCATTAGCTAGGGTGATCTTTTCTTTACCACCGCGTGATAGTTCTAATAATGAACCAGCTTCTTCGTGCTCAGGACCTGATTGCGTACCTGAACCTAACATGTCGCCTGGTTGGAAGTTACAGCCATTTACTGTGTGGTGAGTCACCATTTGCGCGACTGTCCAGTAAGAGTGTTTGAAGCTTGATTTAGATACTTGTGTTGGTGCTTCGCCAGCCGCACGCATCTTTTCAGTTTCAATTTGCACATCCATTTTGATATCGAATGCACCAAACTCACGGTTATGAGCTGACTCTAAATAGTCCATTGGTTGTGGATCGTTTTCGTCACGTGTCCAATTTGTTCTAAATGGTGCCAGTGCTTCTGTGGTAACAATCCAAGGAGATACAGTCGAAGCGAAGTTCTTCGCAAGGAATGGACCAAGCGGCTGGTATTCCCATGCTTGTAAATCACGTGCAGACCAGTCATTAAATACACAGAAACCAAATACGTGATTTTCAGCATTTTCAATGGCAATTGCATCGCCTAATTCATTACCTTTACCAAGGTAAATGCCTAACTCAAGTTCGTAGTCTAGGCGTTTACAAGGGCCGAATGAAGGGACTTCTGCATCTGGCGCTTTAGTTTGACCGTTAGGGCGGTGGAACGTTTGACCAGAAACATCAATTGACGATGAGCGGCCGTGATAACCAATAGGTACCCATTTGTAGTTAGGTAGAAGTGGGTTATCAGGGCGGAATAGACTACCTACCGCTGTTGCGTGGTAAATAGAGGTATAAAAGTCAGTGTAATCACCAATACGGCACGGTAGCGCAAATTCGATGTCTGCTTGAGCGATAAGCGCTTCGCTTAATTGCGCTTGCTCACTCGCACCTTCACGGAGTGCTTTTGATAATGCTAGACGAAGTGCAGACCAATACTGCTGACCAAGACCCATAAATTCATTGAGTGTAGCTTGGCTTGCGGCTTTAACGGCAACCTGTGCATCACCAGAGAATAAACCAAGTTCATTTACTTTTGCTAAGTCGATAACTTGATCACCAATTGCTACAGCGCCACGGAACGCTTCGTCTGAATTTTTACGACGTACTTCTGCAAAAGGAAGGTTTTGAATTGGGAAGTCACAGTTCGCTTTGTTAGCAGATGCAACCCAGCTTTTTAGATTAATATCGTGGGTTTCGTTAATTAGGCTCATACTCTTTCCTTATTTGGTTCGCGCTGATTTATTAGTTATCTATATGGAGGCAATCAACGCAATTTAAACAGTTAGTTTAAAACAGAATTTAAAACGACAAAAAGCAGCGTGTGAATAACGCTGCTTTTTATTCATTATGATGATTTAGATTACACCACGACGCTCTTGATCACGTTCGATTGATTCGAACAGCGCTTGGAAGTTACCTTCACCGAAACCGCCGTCATCTACACGTTGGATCATCTCGATAAAGATAGGACCGAATAGGTTCTTCGAGAAGATTTGTAGTAGGTAACAATTTTCGCTTTGGCTATCTACTAGGATCTGATGCTTACGGATCTTCTCTTTATCTTCTTTAACCCAAGGCACACGGTCAAAAATAGTGTCGTAGTACTCAGGGATGATATCAAGCGTCGCAATCGTTGATTGGTCAAGCTTATCAAGTGAACTTACTAGGTCATTCGTAAGGAATGCTAAATGTTGTACACCCGGACCATTGTACTCATTTAAGTACTCATCGATTTGGTTATTGTTGTTATCTTTACCTTCGTTGATTGGAATCGAGAAAGTACCGCACGGAGATTTAAGTGCGTAAGATAATAACGCTGTTTTTTGACCTTTAATGTCGAAGTAACGAACTTCAGTAAAACCAAATACGTCTTTATAGAAGTTAGCCCATGTTTCCATCGTGCCTTTATAAACGTTATTGGTTAAATGGTCGATACGGATGAAGCCTTTGTCTTCAACAATGTTTTGCTCGCTTAAATCTTCAAAATCTGACTCATAGATAGAACCTTTGTCGCCAAATTGCTCGATGAAATAAATTAAGCTGTCGCCGATACCGTAAATAGCAGGGTATGGTAAGTTTTTGTGAGTTGAGTCTGTTGCAGGTTTTGCACCGCGCTCAACAGCAACTTCGAATGCTTTTTGTGCATTCTCTACACGCCAACCCATAGAACAGATTGCCGGGCCGTGGCTTTTAGCAAATTCAGCAGAGAAACCTTCACGTTCATTGTTTAGTAAGAAATGAATGTCATGTTGGTTGTAGTAAACAATGTCTTTACCTTTGAATTTTTTTAGCTTTGAGAAGCCAAAATCAGTAAACACTTTGTCCATGTAATCTGCATCTGGTGTTGCGTATTCAGTGAATTCAATGCCCATTAGGCCTAATGGATTATTTACTTCGCTCATTGTCATTACTCCCGCAATTATAAGCACTGCGCTAAAAAAGAATTATTGTTCTGTAATGAGCGGATGATTAACCAGAATCTCGATAAGGGGAAGATCCACGCACTATTTAGCCAAAGCCCCTTTTGTAAATTAAATGGGACAATGATTTTAATTTCAGCAATTGCAGTTTCAAAGGCAATGAGTAAGCCACTAGGTTGACTAATATCTACTATTCTATTTTGTGGTTATCTATATGTATTTGAAGGTAAATTTAAGTATTTATCAGGCAATAAAAAAGGCCTGAAATGGCCTTTTTTATTAAGTTGATTGTATAGCTTAGTTTACAGTTTGGCGCGCTTTGTTAAAAAACTTGCTGCGTTGTTGTAACCAAGGGTTATTCATAATTTGTGGCGCAGCTTGATAATGGCGCTCAACCACTTGGTTTAAGGTACGGGTTGATTGCGTAAAATTAAGTTGCTGCTGTGCAGCACCCATATTGGCAATCTCGGCATCAGTCATCGCACGACCAGCAAATAACAAGGCGTTTAAGTAACCCGGCTTAGTTTCGTAGTCATTATCGGTTAAAAGTAAGGCCGCACCGTTGATTGCCCAGCGCTCATTGATTTCACCTTCATCTTTAATACCAATCAGCTCGCCATCAAGATAAATTTTTAGTGCCCCGTTGTTTGGAGCAGCATAAAACACAAAAGCAATACGGTGCCAGCTGTTTGCTGTAAGCTCGCCAAAGTAACCACTGTCACTGGTGGCAATACCGATGGCGTTATCTCGGCTAACGTAAAGGTCTGCGTCATCACTGTTAGTGATATCGCTTTGTAGTAATGAGCGCCACTCATTGGTGCTTTGTTCTGGCCACATAATATCCATCACTAAGGTGTAATCAGCGATAAGCCCTTCAGTTTGGTAATCACCGTTTGCAGCACTATTAGCCGTTAAGGTTAAGCCTTGCGTTGGGCTATGGCGAGCAAAGGCGAGCACGCCTGAAGCACCGTTTGCTAAATCAGCTATTTCAAGCTCACTGGTGGTGGCAAATTGGCTATCTTCTGGCCCCCAATTTTTGTCTTCAGGGTCATAAAAGCTGAGTGTTGCAGGGCCAAAGTCACTGCTAAAGCCTTGCTCAGGGTTGTTAAAATTCCATACTGTGACCGCATCATCTGCTTTACACGCATTAAGCATGTTATCGGTATCGATATATAAACATTGGCTGGTGCGTGCTCGCGCGTAGTTATCAAGTAGCCACCAACTTTCAGCGACCAATTGTGCTTCTAAGTTTGGCAGAGCTGGGAAGAACAACTCGCTATTTAGCGCTGGGCCTTTAAATAGAGCAACGAGGTAAGTGCTTGCATCATCAATGTTATCTGGCAGTAAAGAGACCCATTCTGGCTGGCTTTCGAGCATGCTTTTCAACTGGCTGCCAGTCACCTCAACTTGATAAATTGAATTAAAGCCCGGGGTATTCGATGGTTGGCGTTCAACCTTAAACGCGGCATGAAAATCTTCTTGGGTTAATGTACCCGGTAGCCAACGATCTTGTACTTGGCTTGCATCTAGTAACGCTGCATCAATAGCAGGGAACTGCTGCATAGTTGCTTTGGCTGTAATCGTGGTGAGTTCTTCTGCAGTGGGGTAGTTTTCTGAAACGGCAATTTCGGTGTTTGCATCTGGGGCATAGCGACCCATGATTTCATCGATAGCGGCCTTAGTGCTTTCATCTCGGCTTGTAATGCTGGTGGTTGCGACGGTATTGTAATCAACATCTGCAAGAGATTTGTCTTCAAGGTTAAAGGTTAAGGTAAGATCCGTTAGACCTTGTGCAAAAAAGTTTGGCTGAATAACAATACTGCCGTTATCTAAGGTTTGATAACTTTCACCGCCATGGGTATGCCCACCAAGCACTAAATCAATTCCCGTAACATTTTGTGCGATGCGGGTGTCAGTGCCTTCACCTAAGTGACTGACCATGACCATATAATCAACATCTTGACGGTATTGGTTAACAAGCTGCTCAGCCACTTCTTGCCACTGCCAATTCATTTTGAAATTAGCGATAAAATCAGGAATTGGCTCGTCTTCAACTGGTTCATCGAGTTCATTCCAAGGCACTGAAGTCATGCCAAAAAAGCCGATACGTAGGCAACCTACTTGGACAACCGAAAAATCAACACCGGCAAACGGCGTATCATCGCTACCATCATATTCGGTGTTACTTGAAAGCACGATGGCATTATCGTCATCGGCAAAGTCCAACAGTTGCTCAGGTCCCCATGCATAGTCGTGGTTACCAATCACACGTACGTCAAAGGCCATGGCTTTTATTGCTTCGACTGTGGCTAAACCTTGTGATGTTTGTTCTGCTACGGTGCCCTTTTCATAATCGTCACCGCCATTGGTGAATAAGGTGTTAGGGTTTTCAAGTTTAGCTTTGTCGTAGTAACTGCGAATACGGCTGAATAACTGCTCTTTAAAGCCAAAGCGCGCGTGTAAGTCAGCAACATGAATAAAGCGTACTGTTTGGTTACTGGCAGTGTCATTACATTGCTCGCCAATGGTTTTACTGGCTGCAGGAACGGTGCGAGACATTAAAGCAAAGCTACCAAATTCTGTAATAGCACTGACTGCAAATCCATCATTGCTTTGTTCTGTACTGAGAGTTTGCCATTGCTCATCGACTAACTGCACTATGCTAAAAGCAAGGTTGGTTTGTTCATCTGGTAATTTGATCGCTAAACTTAATGGCTCAGCAAATATCAGGTTATTAGGGCGAAAGGTATGAATACTCGAGACAATACCTTGCTCTATATCCGTGCTTGAAGCGCTCGTCTCAGTGTAAGTAAATGTGGTGTCTGTTGTGACTGTGTTACTTATTGCATTAAGTGTGACATCGCCCTGTGCAAATTCAGCCGATAAGCCATTTTCGACAGAAATAATCAAACCAGACTGATCAGGAGCTGTTGCGACTTCTTTTGTTGTTTTATCGCCACCGCATGCTGTTAGTAATAAGCTGGTCAGAATAATAACCAGTAGTTGAGTGTTAGAGCGCACTTACTCAGTTCCTTTGCAAACCAAATTAATATCAGAATATAGTATCAGTTTTAAGGACACTGAGGGAATAGGGGAGAGAGAAATTCCCCGCAGCGGGTGCTACGGGGAATAAGTATTATTGTTTTTCAGCTGTCACTTCTAGCTCTTCAGCTAGGATGTGCTCAGTAGTTTGTGGCTCGTGTTGACCTTCAGCACCGTGCATCCAAGCAACTAGTTTGTCACTTAGTAAGTACATGATCACAGCAGAAAGAACCGCTGTTGCGCCTAAACCAATGAAGATACCCATCGCGTTGTCTAACGCTTCTTCACCTTCACCTAGGAATGAACCTACGAAACCTGCAATCTTGTTTGCAACCGCTGTACATAGGAACCAAATACCCATAAGCATTGAAGCTAAACGTAGAGGTGCAAGTTTACTTACCATAGATAGGCCAATTGGAGATAAACATAACTCACCTAGGGTGTGGAATAAGTAGAATAAAACTAACCACATCATGCTGATTTGTAGGTGCTCACCTTGACCTTGTGTCATTAGCGCTAGGATCATAGTAATGAAACCAAGTGCTAAGAAGATAAGTGCAATAGCAAACTTAACCGGTGAATTTGGTTCACGTTTATCAAGCTTTAACCAAATAATGGCAACTAAAGGTGCAAAAACAATGATGAAAATTGAGTTTAAAGATTGGAACCAAGAAGCTGGTACTTCAAAACCAAGTAACATACGGTCTGTGTAATCGTTAGCGAAAAGGTTCATTAAACCACCCGCTTGTTCAAAGCCCATCCAGAAGATGATGCTGAATACACTCATAGTAAAGATAACTTTAATACGGTCAGTTTCTACTTTAGTTAGTGGCTCTTTAGTGTTTGATTCAGACTGTGCTTGAGAAAGCTTAGCAGAAGGCACAACACCGATATCGCCTAAGTATTTGTTGCTTAATGCAAGCTGTAAAAGTACAGATAACACCATACCAACACCAGCTACGATGAAACCCCATTGCCAGCCCATTGCAGCTGCAGCATAACCCGCAACTAAAGGACCTAATGCACCACCTAGGTTGATACCCATATAGAAGATAGTGAACGCGCCATCACGACGTTGGTCACCTTCTTTGTATAGATCACCTACCATAGTTGAGATGTTTGGCTTAAATAAACCGTTACCCACACAAAGAAGTGTTAAACCAATGTAGAATACATTTTCTTCTTGGCCAGCTAAGTAGCTGTGTGGGATACCCATAGTGAAATGGCCTGCAGCCATCAATAAACCACCAAGGATAATTGCTTTACGTTGTCCTAATACGTTATCGGCTAACCAACCACCGAATAGTGGGGTGATGTATACAGCCATTGTGAAGGTACCATAAAGGCTTAATGCGTCTGCATTTGACCAACCAAAACCACCTTCTTGTACAAGCGCTACTAAGTATAAAACTAAGATGGCGCGCATGCCGTAATAACCGAATCGTTCCCACATTTCTGTGCCGAACAACAGGAATAACCCTTTAGGATGCCCTAAAAAGTCACCTGCTTTAGGTAATGAACTCATATTTACTTCCTAACTCTAAGTTTTTATTTGAGGCCTTATTGTTTTTGCTTTGGTCGTTCTATGTATTTATTTAGTGAACGGGCGGCCATGTTTTTTGATGCAGCTAAGATAATGGTTTGTTGCTCAAGTTTTGTACTTGAAGGAAAGGGACACACCCTTATCCTAGCTACAAGTGCGCTACAGTATACATAGACCTTATGGAGAGGGGAAGAACTTGCGACACTTGCCCCTTGTGATGCGACAGTTAGTAGCTTGCATAAGGTACAACAGGTTTACCCGGGAAAGCCAGTTCGCTATACACCGGATTAAAGTAATAACGAAAATACAGCTGAGCATAATTCGGCTCGTAAAAATCGGCTCTATCTAAGTTGACGTAACCACCAAAGAACCAATGAGGCGTGAATCGATACTCAAAACTTGCCCCTAAGTTATACGATAAACCATTGCTGGTATCGCCTTCAAAGTAAGGTACAACGCCCGTAACAGCTGTTTGAGCCTCTGCTTGGCCTTGCAAAATAGGGTCGTTAGGAAAAAATGCGATGTCGTCTGTCGTGGTGGTTGACCAAGATACGCCAGCGCGCAGTCGGTATACAAAATTATGACCAACTCGCTTATCAAAAATCACAGGTAATGAAGCGCCCAAGTAGTTTTGTGGACTGTAATAGCCACCATGTCCCCAGGTTTCTTCACTTAAATTATACTTATACGACCAGTGTAATAAGTTAAGGCCTAGACTTAATTCGGTGTTTCTTTCGCGAATATAACGATAATAACTGCCACCCATTAGGCTGTAGCTTTGATTATCTTTTACGTTTTTACCTTGCAAGATTTGATAGTTAGTACTGCCCCAAAAACCCCAATCTAGGCCAAGGTCATGAGATAGACTAAGTTGTAATTGCGTAGCTCTAACACCGCCCCATACTTGGTTGGTAAAGACATCTTCTAGTCCGGCGTAAGATAATACAGAGCTGGTAACCGGGCGTTTATTAAAGGTAACGCCATAACCAAAGTCGCCTAAATCACCATTGTAATTAACGCCCCACACGATATCTTCGACTAAAAAGCCAAGTGGAGTGGTCCCAACATCAATTCGCCATTGCTCGTTTTGCCAAGCAAGGCCAATATCCATACCTTGTTGCTTTGGTTTTATACTTAAAAGTGGGCAGTCAAAAATACACAGGGCTCCTTGACCATAGCGGCTACCAGCAAAGGTTTCATCAAAGCGGGTTTCTTGGCTCGATATTGTCATTGGGTCTAATTTCACAATCCCAGTGCCACCCCATAGCGGGAAACCTGCTTCAATAGGCGTTGCACCAGCGCCCAGTGTGGACTCATTTTGTGTGCTGGTTTGGCTACTTAAGTTGATTGCAGCAGTGATATACGCTTGCTCATCGCGCTCAATACCTTGCAATTGACGCTTGGCATTATTGACATACCAAGCTTCATTTTCATCAAGGGCATACAGTTCATAGTTCTGCTCATCGCTTAAGGTGCTCGTTGCCGTATCTGGATCAACTGCAGCGCGGTACCAGCTTTGAGCAAGCGTAGTTTGTTGCTTAGCTTGCGCAACCGCTGCTGCTTGATAATAAAGCTCTTGGTTGTTGTTTGATTTAGCTAGCAATTGCTCAGCTAGATTTATCGCACTTTGTGTATCTTCAAATTGTTCAAGGGCTGCCATTAATTGCTGCTGACGATAGCTTTGCTCACTTGAAAGCTGATTAATTTGCCCAGCAATGATGCGATCTGCTAAACCATCTCTTTGTTGCTGACGAGCAAGTGTCGCAATAGCTAAAGCAGTATCCGTTGACACAGTTTGTCCTTTTGCAACGTGCTGCTCAAAGCGGATAATGGCCTGATTACTATTGCCTTGCTCGATATGAGCATTGATCAGCGCCTCTGACAGTTCTGGGTTATCAGGGTAACGTGTTGCAAGCTCTGAGAGCTTAGCAACTCGTTGGTTACTATCACTAAAGCGATTAACGTAATTAACTTGTAGTGCTAACCATTGTGATTGCTCTGCATCGGTTGCGTTACTCGGCAGTTGATAGTCTGCAAACCAGCTATCAGCAGCGTTTTTATCGTTGCTTTCAATTAGCCAATTTGCATATGTCATGTGCCAATATGGGCTCAAACTTGGGTCACGAGTAAGAGCTTTTTTCAGTTGCCTTATTGCATACTGCTGCTCATTAATTTGTTGCCATTGACTGGCAAGCTCAGCTTGCATTAAAGGTGTTAATGGCTGTGCTTCTAACTCGGTGAGCTTATAAATCACCGTGGCTTTATTCGTGGCTGTATTGTTGGCAGAGAGCCTTTCTAGTTTGGTATTAATACTTAGCTGCTCTGTAAGCACATTAATTTGTTCAGTGCGCGCGTTATTAGGAATGTAATCTAAGGTTGCCAGTGCTCCTTGGTAATCGTTCAACGAACGTAAAAATAGTGCATGGCTATAACGCAAATCTGCATCTAGCGGAAATTGCCACAAGGTTTTTTTATACAGAGCTTTGGCATGATCAACTAAACCTTGTTGTTGATATAAATTTGCAAGGTCGTAGTAAAGCCAGCTTTGACGTGGGCTTTGTTTGATTGCCATAAGTAGCACATCAACTGCTTCATCTAGCTTACCTTCAGCAGTAAGCTCATCAGCGCGGGTTCTCAGTTGCTGTGTTTGTAATAGGGTATAATCTTCAGCAATTAATGCCTGTTGCTGACGAGTTAAGCCATTATAAAAACGATGACTACGAGCATAATTACCATCTGAGGCGGTCAATTCAAGCATGGCACGCAAAGTAGGCTGTTGCAGAGGGTCGTCTTTTAGCACTTGCTTATAAAGGTTCATTGCGTTTTGCAGTTGGCCTGCTTGTTTGGCAAGTTCAGCACGGTAAAACAATACCGTATTAGGGTCTTCATTTAAGGTGTCAGCTAAATCCAGCTTAAGCGCAGCCTGTTTGAGTTCATTGCTACTAATGGCTGATTTAGCTTCATCTATGTATTGCCAAAAACGAGCAGTATTGGCGAGGCCTTTTAAAACTGTTATACGGTTTGCATCTATGCTGTATTTTTGAGCTTTTTTAAAGTACTGGTAAGCATTGGCATTACGACCTTGCCTTAAGTTCAATAAACCTAAGCTATTGTATATTTCAGGATCTTGAGGACGACCTCGCAGTGCTTTATTAAAAAGCTTTTCTGCTGTATCAAAGTGGCGTTTTTCAAGTTCGACACTGCCCATAAGCCATGTCTGATACGCAGGGTCTGCTTGCTTTTTTTGCTCCGCTAAATGCGCTTTTTTAAAGTCACTAAATTGTAGCTGACCTTTACTGCTTTTAGGGTAGGCTGCAAAGTAACGCTGATATTCGCGCTCAGTTTGTTTATTAAGCGGCATATCCTCAAGGGCTGCAAGCCACGCAAACTCAGCTTCAACACCATATTGGTTACTGTGTGCATAATGGCTCAGTAATTCTATGGCTTCTTTGTTTGTTGGGTTTTGTTTTAACAGATGTCTTGCGTAGGCAAGCTCAAAACGGCCACTATTTGGGTAGCGTTTTAGTAAAGAACGATAACCGCGCAGTGCTTGCTGATATTGATTTGGATCTTGAGCAAGCCAGTTTATGTGCTCCAGCTCATATTCAATATTAGGGTAGGCGGATTTAAATAGCCGATTGTAGATTTTTACCGCGTCACTGTATTGTCCGGCCCTGGCACGAAGCCTGGCTTGTTGAACCGCTTCTTTGTCTTGGTTATTGACGCGTGCAAGTAGGGTTAAGCTTGTTACGCACGGATGTGATAGGTTACTAAGCTCTGCTAAATGCGCATTGGCTTTGTCGGTTTCTTTGAGACTATATAAAACGCGCACCTCGGCGCATTGCACTTGAGTATTTTTAGGTGCAATGCTTTGCAGCTTTTCTAAGCTGTCGCTCATCAATTGATTATCACGCTCAATTTCACCAAGTTGTACTTGGCTAATTAACCAATCAATTGATTGACTATCAAGGTCTTTGTTTATTGCTGCGGATGCACTGGAGCTTGCTAAAACTGCAGCAAGTAGCCACTTTATCGGCATTCATTGCTCCAGTTAGTTGTTAAAGCCCCGTTTTTATCAATACTAAAACGTTTGTTCAATGCGCTGTTACCAAATAAATACAACACGCTGTCGTAGTAGCGGCTGGTGGTAAAGCGGGTATCCATCATAATTTGCTGTTGTAAAGCTGTCACAGTTTGTGATGCATTATCTTCAGCAAGCAATGGCAATAAGGCGGCAACAAAACCACTTGGGGCGTTGCCTGCCGTTTTGCCTGAGACTGCATTGGTTTCTAATGGCACTTTGCCTGAAGAAACAATGCTATCAACAAAAGGTTTAAACTGCTGTGTAAGGGCATTTTTATAGGGGGCATCTTCTGCCATCATACTGGCCCAAAGGTAGACGCGGATCGCATTATAACTACCTGTAGCAGGGGCGCTTTTATCATGATAAAAGCCTTTTTCCACGCTGTAATTAACCCAATCAGGGCTCACGCCTTTTGGTGCTGTATCTATTAATAACTGCGCCGAGTTATCGTGTAATGTTTGCCAAGGCGAGTGCGGGTATAGGTGTGCAAATTGCGCAAATATAAATAGCGGTGCATAGCTTGGATTTAATTTCCAGCTACTGTCTTTTTCAAAGCCTGTTGGCCCAGGTAATAGAGTCAGACCGAGGTTTGGTATTTGCGCTGTTTCTTCACGAATGATGCGCTCAGCAAGCACTGAGCTGAGCACTGCGTAGCGTCTTTCATTCCATAAGATAGCTGCTTGCGACAGGGTATAAGCAATCCATAAATCTGAATCAGAAGCTGGATTTGAATCAAGGATTTGTCCTTGATTTTGCTTTATTCCCCATTGCCACGCTGGTAAACGGGTACTTAAATCACCTTCAGAAAGATGTACTTCAGTCCACTCAAGCAACTTATCGAAGCTGGCTTTATCATTGGCAAGTAAAGCAAAGAATAACGCATAAGATTGCCCCTCTGAGGTGGTAATACTGTAATCACTACCCAAATCAATTACGCGTCCTTCTGGTGTTATGAAATGAGTTTTAAAGTTATTCCATTGCGGCCAAGCGCTGCAGCTTAACTGAGCTAAGGCGTTGCTTGAAAAAACAAAAACGAATAGTAAAGAAGCGATAGTTTTCATTATGCCTGATCTCCTTCAGATAAACGTTTTTTGGTAAGTAGCGCGAGCACTCGCCACAACATAAATGAAATAAGTAATAGGGTTAGTAGTGATAGAATCGCTAACAATACTGGGCGGTCTGAAAAGTGGAACCAAATGAGGGTATGAATAGGCACGTGACCGACAAAATACTGTTCATCGGTTTTAATCGTTTTGATGCCTTGGCTATTGATAATGGCTGAGCTTCCCATTATTTGAGCTGTTTTATCATTATTCAGTAGAGCATCAGTGAGAAGTGCAAAAGCATTTTCATTACTGGCAATCAAAGAGACTACTGAGCGGTCTGAATCAAACGGTGACTGGAACCCGGACATCACGGCTAAACGACCAATGCTGCTTATATTTACTTTAATTTTTTCAGCACCTTTAGTGTCGTAGGCACCATTATAGATAGCTTGATCAACAATGCGTTGGTTGTTGTTGATAAGCACACTTAGGGCGCTGTCTTTGGCAAGTGAGTTTAAGAAAGAGTCAGGCTTACCAATAATAATAATGTCTTTATCGTTTAGCGCCAATTGGTTACTTGGAAATTGAATGTCTAAACGGTGCGCTGGGTAGCCTGTTATGGCACCCAAATGACCTGTGAAATTAAGCAATAAACTAATCGCGTTAACTGAGCTGTTAGCTTCCATTACAAGCGTACTTTGGTGTAAATCGGCATATTTGGTGAATGGGAAACCGCCATTTGCAAAGGCGCGTAGGTTTGGCATGGCAATATAGTGATGGAAGTCACTTACATCAATGGTAGAGCTGCCATCAATTGCACCAAATTCACCGCCTGCAGGAATGGCGCTACACTCACCGGTTTTTACGACTGCAAAATTAAAATCATAAGTCAGCTGGTTATTTGTTGTTAAATCTAACCCTGTTAGCTCAAAGTCTTGACGAGTTTTGGTTGGATTGAATTCAGATAAAAGCGGTAACAAGGTATCGGTTGTAATCGTTTTACCACCTTCGTTATCAAGAATAAAACCATCCACAAACTTACCGTTAATCAACATATTCAAACGCGACAACATGTTTTGCTCAACAGGCGTGTTGCGGTAATTCAAGGTAATAGGAATACCATTTTCACGCCAAGTGAATAAATCTGGTGCAAAACGCAAGTCTAACCGAACAGGTAGACCGCGATAGCCTTCCGATTGCAGCTGAGTTGGGTATTCAATAAATTCATCAAAGCTTACTGGGCGATCAGAACGCACCCACAGTGGCGCATCGTAGGCTTCTCGAAGCGGTAAGTTGCTAATTGCATCAATGGTTGCACTGCGACCTGTCATTACTTTATAGCCAAAGACTAAACCTACTACGGCTTCTTTCAATTGTGCTGTGTCTTTACCTAAAACAAGCAGTACTTTGGCGTAGCGCTGAGTAGGGCTGCTGATAATTTCTACAGTTGGCTTTTCAACATCAGGGTAATTCAATAAAAAATCAGGCTTGTTGTCGTTTGTTGCGAATACGACACTATGTTCTGTCGGTGTTGCATTAATTTGCACAGGGAACTGTGCTTTGCGCCATTTTGCTTGAGCGCCAAAAAAGCTTGATAGTGCAGCCGCTGCTTCGAGTGTGTTTTCATCAGGTTGTGACGCAAACACAAATGGCAAAGTGACCTTGTTGTAATCTCGCGAATCAAAAAATGGTGCAGGGAAATACTCAAGTAAGCTTTCAAGAGCAAGTGACTGACGGTCAATAGAAATACGGCTGCTTTTACTAAGCTCGGCCCATATTGTTTTACTATAGTCATCCTGACAAACCAGATCGTAAAAACCGACTAGTTCGAAGCGAATTTGGTTAAAGTCTTTAATTAGCTTAGGGTTAAGAACAATGCTGCGCTCAGAGACTGTGCCAATTGGCGTTGTCTTATCATCAATAGGTAGCACAGTGACAAGGTTTTCATTTAAGAAAATTTTCAAATGTGAGACACGGCCAATAAGTGATGGTGAGGTTGTGTATGAAAAGTCTAGAGTCAGTTTTTTCCCTAATTTATCGAGGCGGTTTGTAAAATCAACACGGGTACTATTACTCACTCCATCAAGCTTGAACTTGCTTAAACCAAGCTTTTCAAAGCTTAGCGTCATGCTTTCAATTGGTGCTTGCTCTGGGTAACCATCATCAAAAATCGCTTTATTAGAGAGAGGCTCAGCACTTATCGCCCAGCCAGATATGCCGAGTGTGCCAAAAGCTAATAACAAGGTTAAAAAAGTTTTTATCATGATGTTTTTAGTACTTTTGTTGGTTTTTTAGGTAATAGCGACGCCACAAAGTACAAGACTCTTGATGCAAACGCAATCGCGGGTCTTAATTCATTTGGGGCATGGAAAATCAAGTTCTTAAAGCCTCTTAGACTGGTATAAAAAACGTGAGAAAAGCTGTATGAAGGCTTGTCGTGTTTAAAGTTTTCTTGCCAATCAAGCCAAGCATCAGCACGTGAGAAAGTGCATTGAATAAAGGCTTTTTGTTTTTCTAAATCTAAATCCCTGAGGGTAAGACCCAGTTGTTTATCGCGGGTGTTACAAATATAAGTTGGGAATGAAAACTGCTTCAAGCCACGGCTCATGAGTAGCTCGACTTTATCATTTACACGGCAAAGGTGATTATGGTCAGTTTCAAGACCAACACCATTATTTGAGTAGTCCGTAATTTTTACTTTAATAGTACGGCCATTAGCAAGGCGAATAGCTGCAGGGAAATTTGCTTTAATGCGGTGTGAGCTGCGTACTTGTTTGGCTTCAGCGGCAACAGCCACAGCTGCACCTAAAATTATCACGTTATAGCTTGCCCACAGCATGCTAATGACGAGTACGCCTATTTGTGAACTATCGCCGAAGAGCAATCTAAACACGCCGTAGGTCATACCCAAAACGTTAACAAGCAACAAGATTATATAAGGCTTTGAAATCGTCCAATCGTAGTGATCTTGCTTGTTTAAACCGCCTTTTTCAGTCACGTTAAATTTACCCTTATTCGGGTTGATAAGCGCAACTGTCGTGGGTTTTAAAATATACCAAGCAAGTACTGACTCATAAACTTCGCCCCAAAATGAATAGCGGTATTTACCTTGAATTCGAGAGTTGGTTATTTTTACCTGTAACAGGGTTGGCACAATATAAAGAAAGATGGCAACAAACGGTGCATAGATAATTTGCGCATTAAAATAAATTAATGCCAGTGGCGCTGTTAAGAATACAATTCGCGGAATGCCTGATAAAAAGTGCAACATAGCGTTTAAATAGCACAAGCGCTGTGCGATATTTAGGCCCTTACCAAACAGCGGGTTATCTAATCGGAATATTTGTGCCATGCCGCGTGCCCAGCGAATACGTTGACCAACGTGGGCAGATAAACTATCTGTAGCTAGGCCGGCGGCTTGTGGAATATTAATATATGTTGTTTTGTAGCCAGCGCGCTGCATTCTTAGCGCGGTGTGGGCATCTTCAGTGACGGTTTCTACGGCAAAACCACCAATTTCTTCAAGGGCACTGCGCCTTAAAACAGCACACGAACCACAAAAGAAGGTCGCATCCCACATATCATTGCCATCTTGAATTAAGCCATAGAACAACATATTTTCATTTGGGATTTTACGATGGTTTTTGAGGTTGCGCTCAAACGGATCGGCAGAGAAAAAGTGGTGAGGTGTTTGCACTAAGCACACTTTACTGTCATTGATGAACTGTCCCATTGTCATCTGTAAAAATGAGCGAGCAGGGATGTGATCACAGTCAAAAATAGCGATGTAATCACCATTAGTAACTTTCATCGCATGATTCATGTTACCGGCTTTGGCATGGTTGTTATCAGGACGAGTTAAATAACCAACACCAATTTGCTTTGCGAATTCGGCAAATTCAGGGCGCTTACCATCATCTAGAATATAAATATTAAGCTTATCTGCTGGCCAATCAATACTTTGCGCGGCGATTGTCGTTGGCTTAACAACATCAAGCGGCTCGTTGTAAGTAGGAATATAAATATCAACTGTTGGCCAGTTTGTTGTATCTTTATCTAAAGCGATCGGTTTACGGTTTAATGGGTTGATGGTTTGGAAAAAACCTAAGATCAGTACCAACCAAGCGTAGCTTTCAGCAAGCAGCAAACCAATCCCTAGGGTAAGGGCTAAAGGGTCACCCCAGTTAAGAGTGTCAGTGTAGCGCCACCATAGATAACGTGTAGAGGTTGTAACAGAAAGGGTGATCATCACAATAGTGGCCATTTTCCCTTCAACCCGCCTTAGAGAATAAGCAACAACCAAAATTAAACTAATGAACACTGCTTGCGCTTCAATACTAAATGGCACGGTTACAAATATAGCCACCGCAAAAATAATGAGAGTGAAAAAAGCGACCTTTAAGGTGCTGTTTCTCCAAAGTGGAGAGCGACTCACTGCTTTATATGATTTAGTTTTTGTTTGCTTTCTAGCAACTAACCAAAGCCCTTTAAAAGAGCGTACTAGTTTACTGTCTGCCAGTCTCAATAAGCGAGCTGATCGCGTGATTTTACGCCAAGATTTACGCTGCTCAACGGCGATATGTTGCTGTGAGGTTGTGGTGGTATTGAATAGCGCAAGGTACACACTTTGCAATGCAATCCGAATGCAATTGCTTGGTGTAAGTACTGGTTGAGAAACATGAGGATACAAGCGTTTAAGTTTAAGCTTTAACTCACGTTTTTTATTGTTTTCTAATTTAATAAACAATGACAAAAAAAGCACAAAAAAGGGGAGTAAAATCGCTCCCAATAGGCTCATTTTGTGTTGGTTGTAATAACTATAAAATTTTATAAATACGAAGCGCACAAGTTGCTTCGTTAAAAACAACCCTAAAATACCTTTAAGTAGTCGGTGTGTGATACCGAGTGAATGGATGCTATTGGTCATTCTGACTCGCGCGGCTTACAAGCCAACCGGCTAGCGTTTCAAAGTCATCATTAGCAACGCTGTATGGAGCACAGTTAATCGCCACATTTCTAAATGCAGTTGCTTCTTTGATGACTTCATCTTTATTGATATATAAAGGTGCAATTAATGGTAATTCAGTCTGCCAAAGCTGCAATAAATCTGATTCAATCTCAGAGGCTGAATTATATTTATTGGTTAAAAAATAATGCTGCCAAGATGATTCAGCCTGCTTTAGAGTGTTTAAACGTTTGAAAGCAAAACTGTGACAAATAGCATCACAATTAATAATCTCAAGGAATATATCGTCTTCATTTAGTGAATAGCGGTGCACATCAACATGGGCTGGGCAGTCAAATAAAAACCAGCTGTCATCGCTGTCATTAAGCTGCTGACAACTTTCTATAATGCTTGAAAAGTCTAACCCTAAGTTCGAACGGCTGCCATAGGGTAAAAACTTTACGCCGTCGTTATCTTGGTGAAACTGCTCACATGCAGAGGCAAAGTTTGGGTAATCACTCCAGCCTAGCTGATGCTCCCAAGCAAGACCAAGGTGTAGGCCTAAGTCGCCTTTTGGATCTAAATCGATGGCATACACAGGCACATTTGATTTTCTCAAAGCACAAGCAAGGTTGGCCACAATAGATGTTGTACCAGTGCCACCTTTAATTCCTTTTAAAAAAATTCGCTTCATTTATGATTCTTTATTGCGTTTTTGTTAATTTTTTTCGTGCTCTGTGTTTGTGTTGTTGCTAATGCGATATCGTTAAGCAAAGGGTACTTTTCAATCGTTTTGCGATTTTTTTCAACATCAACAATTTCAACATAATCCGTTTCCTTGCCGCCAAATTGGCGTAACAGCTTTTCAATATCGTATTGAGTTAAGGTATGTGAATTTTTTACTGCAAAGTCATTCATCTAAAAAACCGTTATGAGAAAAATTAGCTTAAAAATGTTCACGATCCATGGACATAATCTGCATTATATATAGAATAGCGTTTAAAACTAGTACTAAAGTATCTTTTTTAAGGGTTTGTTGGTGCCTCATTTAAATATTACAGGACTAAACGGAGCTTTCTCTGAGCTAAAGCGAGGCGCAAACTATGCTTTACTTGCCCCGCTAGATAATCAGCTATTAGAGTTAACAAGGCATCTTTTAACCAATCATAAAGACTCGGTTTTTTTGCTCTCTGAACAAGTCGAATTATTTTTCGAAGGAGAGAGAAGCGAGTTATTATTTACCTTGTTCGAACAAGGGGTACTACGTCCTTTCCATTTACATCATAATGAGAATGTATCAAAAAGTTTGCATTTTTCCCGTGGTGTTATTAACGAAATAAAACAGTATGAGCAACTGAAAAACAGTACGGTTATCGTGCATGTCGATTCAGAACATTTAGTCTCTTTGAACGAACAGCAGCTTGGTGAAAAACTCAAGCTCTATGTTGCTTTGTCACAATCAAAAAATGTCACTTTAGTGTTTTTAATGTCAGGTGCTTATGTCAGTGAATTGAGACGTCAGTTATTAGCCTTAAACCGTTTCTTTGATGGCCTTATTTATATAACTCAAGAGGCATCAATTCGCACTCTTGAGTATGATTATTGGTGTCATAAAGAAGGAGTTATCGCTGGGCGTTCGGTTAATTTACAGCTTCATGATGGTCAACTTGCATTAGTTGAGGTAGAGCAAGAGGCTGATGATAAGTCGCAAGCAACGGAGCAAGACTTTGATGAAGACGAGGTATGGCTAACTCGCAGTGCTGTACCTGAGGGTACAAAGCTACCCGTGTTTTATAAAATAATTGATGATAATGATGCTCTTTTTTCTAAAGGGCTTACCAAAAAATCAGCGACGTTAGTTTTTGCAGTTACCCGATACACTGATTTAAAAGCGTTAGCCAAAGATTGCTTCTCTCTTCGAAAGAAATGTGGTCGCCGACTGAAATTAGTAATTCAAAATGTTGATGGCATTATTCGTCACCAGGACGAGTGCTTATTTTTAACTTTAGGGGTTAACCTTATTTTATATAGTTATTCTGAGCCTTCGCGTTTACTGTCACAAATTCAGTCAATTCAAGGGTTTCAGTTTACAAGGCCACTACCGAAATCTATTGATGATGTTCTAAAATACAGTGAAAATGTATTGGCTAAAGGTTATTTGCCTCCAGATAAGTTCGTACAGCAGGTTGCTAAACATAGTGACTCAGCTGCCAATCTGGGTGTAAGTGGCGTGCTTGTTATGTTGCAGCTTTTACCGCGTATTGATGCCATACATCCATTACATTTATTTCATGTAAAACGTGAAGGGGATATTTTTAGTTTTGCTGATGGCACGGTTTACCTTTATCTACATGCTTGTCGAGAGCACGATGTGGAAAGTGCGATTAAACACTTATTTAAATTACAGATAAGCGACTTTTTTATGTCAAAAAATGTCATTGCTGATCATTTTTATATTCAGCAAGAATGTCGCCGTATGCAACGTCATTTTGCTAATACTGAAATAACCGACTTTACCCAACAATTACAAGAAAACGTCAGTTACATTTTTGATACAAAAATAGCAGACATTGCAAATTTAAATACAGAGACACCGGAATTTAAAAAAGTGATTCGACCTATATCTGAGCCAATTAAAGTGACCTTAAAAGGTGAGCTATCATGAGCTTAAACCAGTTTTTTATTACTTTTATCATCGCAATGTTAATCGGCATTTTGCTAAGTAATACAGGTAAGGTATTGTTTAATAAAGTAGTCGTGCTCTACCGAAAACTAACATTTAGGCATGTATTATTAACGCCCTATACGCCAAAACGACACAAGAAGGATAACAAGTGAGGCTTTCAGGATTAGGTATTTGGAATTTATACTTTCTAGTTAAGTTTGTTCTGTATAGCCGAGGTGATATTTCTTTTGATTTATTTGCAAACTTAGCATTTTTTGCTTTTCTAGCGATCTCTTTTCAACATGTATGGTTATCTCGTATCAAACACGCTATGTGTGTGGTGGTAGGAGTGGCCTTGTTGTATCACGACTCGTGGTTGCCCCCGATTTCCAGGCTCACCAAGCAAGCTGGCAATGTACAAGACTTTAGCATCGGCTACTTTTTTGAGATCACAGCGCGCGTTGCTAGCCTCGATATGATTTTTGCGCTCTTTGCTTTAGTGGTTTTTTATTGGTTTACTGTGAAGTGGTTGCGTTACACCAGTATTTCAATTATTGGCTTTATGTATGCGTTTTGGTTAGGTGGGGCTGTTACGAGTGATGAGGTTACAACTCAAGTTGCTAGCAATAACCAAACTACAAAAAAACAAGTACCCGTTTTAGTTTCTGATACAGCAAAACAAAAGACACCGGATCAACAGTTACAAGACTTTTACCAGCAACAGAATTTACTACAAAGCCAGTTTCCTGACGTATTTAATGGCCAGCCATTTGATGTTGTTGTGCTAAATATTTGCTCTTTAGCGACGGCTGATTTAAATGCAATTGGTGTTGAGCCACGTAACTTATTTGCTGATTTTGATATTTTGTTTAGCCAATTTAACTCAGCAACGTCGTACAGTGGTCCTGCGGCAATTCGACTATTACGAGCAAGTTGCGGGCAAACAAGTCAAGAGCAACTATTTAAACCTGTTGATAAGCAATGTCAGCTATTCACTAACCTTGCTGAGCTTGGCTATAAAACCAGTGTGGCTCTTAACCACGATGGACATTTTGATGACTTTATTGGTTTGATTAGACAATACGGTGGTGTTTCTGTGCCAAAACTGGATTTTAGCCAATTTAGTGCTGCGCAGTATGGTTTCGATGGCAAACCGATTTATTCTGATGCGGATATACTCACTAATTGGTTGAAAAAGCAAGGTTCGAGTGAGCAGCCTAGGGCTCTTTACTACAACACCATTAGCTTACACGATGGCAATCAACTTGCTGGTCGTGAACGTATGAATAGCTTTGAAAGCTATCCGCTTAGACAACAGCGCTTATTTAATGACATCGATAAGTTTATAACTGAGTTAAAAGCACAAGGTCGAAACGTAATGCTGGTGGTTGTGCCTGAGCATGGGGCTGCCTTACAGGGTGATAAACTACAATTCTCTGGTTTGCGCGAAATTCCGAGCCCTTCAATAGTTTCAGTGCCAACAGCGGTTAAATTCATCGGTCCTGATATAAAGCATGATGGGCTGAATGTCGTTGATGAAACAATGAGTTATTTTTCATTATCAGAGTTAATCAATAATACGATGAAGTTAGATTTGTTCACAGGGTCGGTACCCATTAACCGAGTGCTTGATAATTTACCAACTTCAGCCAAGGTCGCCGAGAATGAGGATACGGTAATGATGTATATAAAAGGGCAGCCTTACATCCAATTAGATGGTGGAGAATGGACCAAGTACCCGACTAATTAAGTTATTTGTCCAAAATTGTTTACAATAGACTACCCAGCTGCAGGGAGTTAGCGTATTATTCTCATACTATAGGTTCCCGTTTTTTGAGGATGTAATGCGTTTAGATATCCACTGTGCTGACCGAATTGGTATCGCACAAGAGATTCTCAATATCTTGGTTAGTTACCAAGTTGATTTAAAAGGCATCGAGGTAGATTCGGTTAATTGTCGAATGTACGTGAGCTTTCCGCCTATTGAGTTTGAACAATTCCAAAAAATTATGCCATCTATCCGTTTGATAGATGGCGTGAAAGACGTTCGTACAACTGCATTTTTACCTTCTGAGCGAGAGCATAATGAGTTAAATACATTACTACGTGCATTGCCAGACGGTGTGATATCTATTGACGCTAAAGGCTGGGTGCGTTTATGTAATGATGCCGCTTGTCGCGACTTGCAATTATCTGAAAGCGAAGTGATTGGCGCTAACATTAATAATTTGCTCAAAGGCTTTAATTTTACGCGTTGGTTAGAAGGCAAAGAAGTACTTGGTCAAACAACCCGAGTTGAAGTAGCTGGCGAAGACTTTATTGCCGATATTCTACCTATTTCAGTCCCCCAAGGTGCTGAAGGGGATGTGTTAGCCGGTGCAGTTATCAATATCAAATCACAAAGTCGCTTAGGCCAACAAGTCAGTGCGTTCCGTCGTTATGGCCAAGAAAGTTTTGCAACCATACATAACTTTAGTACTGCAATGCGCCGTGTGGTTCGTGAAGCGCGTAAAATGGCACAACTTGAAGCGCCAATCCTGATTACTGGTGAAACAGGTACAGGTAAAGAGCTACTTGCTCGTGCTTGTCATTACGCATCAAACCGCTCAGTAAAACCGTTTATCGCTTTGTCGTGTGCTTCGTTGCCTGATGATGTCGCTGAGTCTGAACTATTTGGTTACGCAGGCTATGAAGAAAACGCGGCACCAAAACGCGGCGTTTTAGAGCAAGCTGATGGTGGCACAGTGTTTTTAGATGAAGTTGGTGAAATGTCGACTCAGCTACAAACTAAGCTACTACGTTTTTTACAAGACGGTACCTTCCGAAAAGTCGGTGATGAAAACGAAGTAAAAGTAAATGTGCGTATTGTTGCCGCAACACAAAAAGATTTACCAGCGATGGTGCAAGAGGGAACATTTAGAGAAGATCTCTATTACCGAATTAATGTTTTGACTTTAGAAATAGCCCCATTACGTGATAGAAAAGCAGATATCGGCCCGCTAGCAGAGCACTTTATTCAAAAGTATGCCCAGCAAAATGGTCATTCTGTGCCTGTGATGTCTGAGGATTGTTTACGCTTTTTACAAGATTACCCATGGCCGGGTAACGTGCGCCAATTAGAAAATGCGATTTATCGTGCGGTATCCTTGCTAGATGATAACGAACTGCGTATTGAGCACCTGCAGTTACCAACATTTACTCATGATTTAGGTTATCTTGAGTCTGACTTTGAAGGAACCTTAGACCAAGCGGTAAAACGTTTTGAGGCGACATTACTTCGCAAGCTTTACCCCGCTTATCCAAGCTCTCGCCAGCTCGCTAAGCGATTAGGTTTGAGTCACACTGCAGTAGCAAATAAGCTGCGCGATTATGGGATTAACCGTAAGACAGTGAAGGTTTAATTATCTAGTTTAATTAAGCAAAAAAGGCTTAGGTAAAACCTAAGCCTTTTTCTTTTCGATAAAAACTATTGTTTGGTACCCATATCTTTGGTGACACCATCAATGGCGATACTTTTTATACCCTCATCGTCGAACTTAATAACAACACTGATGTTATTGCGGGCAAAAAAGTAGTCTCGATTATCAAGGCTGATAACATAATCACCTTTGACTGAATCGCTGAATTTGCGCTTTTCGAGTTTTAGGGTGTGATCAGCAATTTGCCAGTTGAAGCCTTCAATAAAGCCATTATTAAATTCCTGAACCCATACCTGTTGCTCGTCTTTGCTGAGTGTAATCGCCACAGAATATGACTCAGGTAATGACATATCATAGCTTTTATCACCAATAGTGAACTTTTCAGCATCTTGTTGCCAAGCAAAGCCAAATTTAAAGGCTTTTTCAACACCCGTTGGGTACTTTAAGGTTCCATCCCCAGCAAAGTTAAAATCTGCAAAGGCAGAGCTGGTAAATAAACTGGCTGAAAACAGAGTGACCAAACTAAATAATTTCATTAGGTTATTCTTTTTTTATACTAATATATGCACAGATTAGAGCAGAATATTCGCCTTAGCAATACGCTGTGATACACTTTGTGCATCATCAACTGGTTAGACCTTTACCGTGAACCTCTATTTTCGACTAATACTGCTGTTTTTTAAAATTAAACGTAATCGTGATTATCAACAATTGTTAGACACGATTGATATTGAATTCAAAGCGTTACCGACCGATTGCGATATTAACTTCCATCTGACTAATTCTCGCTACTTAGCAATGATGGACCTTGCCCGTACTTGGATGACTGAGCGAGTAGGCTTGTTAAAGCACATAATGAAGCGCCGCTGGTTTCCAATCGTTAATGCAACTGCAATTACCTATATTCGCGATATAAAGCCAATGCAAAAGTACACAGTTAGCACTCGCTTGGTTGGCTGGGATCATAAATACTTTTACATTGAGCAAAAATTTCATTCAGAAAGAGGTTTGCATGCAATTGCTTATGTGCGTGGTGTATTTAAACGCAAAAAAGGTGTAGTCAGCGTTGAAGAGATGCTTGAAGTTGCGGGCTTTAGCGGTGTTGCCCCTATTTTGCCAGCAGAAGTGATGCACTGGAAAGAAATGTTAGAGCAAAAGAAGCTCACTAATAAGTGATACCTAAGATTAGCTAAAAAAAATGCCAGCTAAGCTGGCATTTTATGGCTTTAAACACAGTTTACTCTGCTGCGCAAACTGCTTCACTAACAAACGTTAAGTCGTTTACGTGTGCTGGACCATCCATTACAAATGTCGCTTCAGCGGTGTTTTGATCTAAGGTGTAGATTTTTGCATTCTCGCCGCTTTCTCTACCTGAAATATAAATTGTACCGTCATCAGCAATCGCAATACCTGACGCCCAGTTAACACCGTGCTCACCGATTTGAGTTAACTCAAGGCTGCCTTCATCTAATGTGTAAAGTGCTTTACCAGTTAATACGTAAAGTACATTGTAGTCACTTGAATAAGCGATGTCGCCATCAGAGAATGAGTCGCCTTCATACGATAGTTTACCTAATACCGTTTTTTCACCTGTAGTTAGGTCAAAATCATACATGTATGTTTTGCTTGTCGCACGTAAAGACAGACCATCCGCAGTCACTGTTGAGCGATAAATAGGGAATGATGTCGCATCGGCAACTTCAGCTTGCGTATCAGTGGCTAAATCTAGGCTATAGATTTTTGACGCTTTGCTGCTCTTATCAAGTTGCTCCATGAAGTACAGCAAACCGTCTTTGCTAGCAATATTTGATGCTGTATTGTTAAGACCTGCAACAACCGTTACAGCGCTTGATTCTGGGTTAAAGTGATACACATAGCCTTCAGTCTCAGAACCAAAGTTATTAATACCATATAAACCGGTTACAACTGCACATGGTGCCGGAATTTCAGTCACTACGACGTTATCAATGAATGCACCTACTGAATCAGATGTCCCCGCGCCTGCAAAGCTTAACACTGAGCTTGCGCTGTCAGCCTCAACTGTAAAGCTGTATTTAGTCCAGCCTTTTGTGCTGCTGCTGACAACGGCTAATGATTCACTATTCCAGAAAACTTCTGCTTTATTTGTTTGTTCATTGCCTGTTACACGTGCAGAATAGTAAAAGCTCACTTCATATTGATTCCCAGCAGTCGTCGCAATTGCTTGCGAAATACTGTAGTTGGCTGTTGAATCAAGCTCAATGAGTTGCTCACCATCTTGCGCAGGAACAATGCCAAGTTTATTGGTTTGAATTTCAAATTTAGCGTTAGTACTACGAGTCCAACCAGGTATTACATCAAATAACTGCCATTGACCATTGTGATCGGTCACTGTATCTGTATTCTCAAATGATCCGTTTTCTACTAAATTTGTGCCAGCCATTGCGATCGTTGATGCAATAGCTAAAGGTAAAATTGCTAGTTTAGTAACCAAGCTTTTCATGACACTCTCCGTTAGGTGATTAACATAAAATTAATATTGAATAGTATAATTTTACTGCTTTAAATGGCTTTTGTTCAATTAAGGAACAAGCCGGATTTGCGGTGATTTTACGTATAACCGTTTAACTTTATGATTTGTAAAAGCTTGTTTTTTGATCGGAAATTTCTGATTTTTCAAGATTTTTTTATAGCTCAAAAAAACCAAACCCATAAGTATTGGGGTTTGGTCTTGGGTCTAACCATAAAGTTAGTCTTGATTTGACTTGTTCGCGAACCATCCAGACTTTTGATTGCGACTAAGTTTACCGAGTAGCTTAATCGCTTTTTCTAAAGTGATACGCTGATCTGCAATATCGCGATAAATTTGGTTTGCGCGCTTTTTCCGTTTTACTGCAGCACCGGCATCTAAAAATGATTCAATTAGTTGATTGAAGTATTTCACAAGTAAGGCTTGTTGTTGCTCCTGCTTCTGGTTTGATTCATCTTCTTCAAGTTTTTCTAACAGGCTAGATATTTCAGCCTGGCAAAACTCATTTTGCGCAAGGTGAGTTTTCTTTAAAGTTGCTAAATGTTGTTTCATATAGTCTATTTCAATGAGATTGAACGAAACAATCATATTTAAGTTTGTAAGTGCGGTACGAAACTCTTTAGCTGAACACTGTTCAGTAAATAAGTGGCGAATGGTTTGATGTATTTTCTGCCACTGTTGCCATGCGTACACGTAGTTTAAACCCGCACCTTTTATGTTTTGCATGCCTACAATAACCTGATGTGTATTTGGCAGAGCTAAATCGGCGGTTGAAATAGTAAGTTCATCGGCAGATAAGTTACTATTTTCATGGACTGTTATTTTAGACTTAGTAATAGTTAATAGGCGCTCTTTTATTTCATTTGCATTTTCAGCTATGTTTTCTTGTAAAGCAGCAAGCGCATTTCGTTGAAAGTGGTGGCAGAAATAACTCAAAATAACACCTACTTGTGAGTCTAAAATATCTCCGAGAATTTCTTTTACGCAGGCTTTATTGAGTGTCCCTTCACTCAGCGACATTAATTTATCTGCATTGGTTTGCCCATATGCATTGACAAAGCGGGCATGGAGCTGCTCTGCAGTAAATAAGTTCAGTTGTACCAATAGACTTTCAAGTTCTTCAATATCATTATTTTCAATGAGCTTATCAATTCGCTCTGTTAATGCATTAATAAAATAACTATAAAAGCCATCTACATTAGTACCTATCACTACAATTCGGTCAAACCTTAAGTCATGGCTCAAAATATTAGCGAATACTTTCGAGCGAGCGACACGATCATTACGGTTATTAATTAATGCAATGACTTGTGTCTTAGGGCAATCATTGAGCTCATAAAGGCTGAGTCTGCGCCAATTCTCAAGCGTTGCTAAGCGCTCGTTTGCCGACATACTATTTACAAAAGACTGCTCTATAGAACCTATTGGTGCCCTAGGAAACTGTTGTAATACGCCGATATCAGGAATAATTCGCGCAGAGGTTTCTTTAAATACATAATCTTTGCTGAGGCCAATGTGTTTGGCCATTTTACAAACTAAAGCAATATTTGCAGGGTGCTCTTGATATGGATAAAGGGCTCGAATATCTTCGGTAATTTGTAGGCCGTCAGCCCAATGAACCTGAATTAAATTTGAATTCTTTTGCTTCGCATTCGCCTCAAGTATAGGGGCCATGTTTTGCTCGCTGGTGAATACTAAGCTGTTTTCACCAATAAAATGGCTTGTTTCATTAGCAACATCGATACCTGTTGGTCCTAAAATGTCTTCATGATCCGGGTAGGCGTTAGTGATAGTTGAAAAGCTATCTTGCATCCAGTTGCGCAAAATTCTGACATAACGCGGAGTTAACCCCATGCATTCCCATAAAAAAACATCCGCATTTACATTTTTGGCAAAGTGTAAAACGTCACTTTGTTCCCAAATGCTGGCTTTATCAAAGGGTCTAAATAGAGGGATTTCGAACTGTTCACCACTGGCTCTGGCATAGATCATGGTCGCTTCACAGCCTGTGGTTTTACTAACAACTTTTAACGTGAGGCTACTAAAAAGTGCAGCTTTTAAACGCTCAGTTCCTGACTTTCCTCGCGTTCCCCAACCACCAATTGAAACCGGAATGTGTGCTCTGTCAGACTTTATTTGACGACTAATTTTCAAATGCCTTGCCCAAAAGTAGGCAATAAAGCTGAGCACAAAGAATATAAGCTGGCCTATGCTATTTTGGTAAATTGAATACGCATACTCTTTAAAGCTTGACCATAGATTAAACAGAAATGGTGTAATTGCGAGTTTGTTATATAACCTACTGATACTTGTTTCTACCGGGAAGTTTGTATCAAGTACGCTACCATACGGCTGAAAATCAAGTGTAAACCCTTTACTTTTTAATATCTCTAAAAACTGTTTTTGTTCAACTTCTGAGCCATTTCTCAGTTCGTTTAATTTTTCATAGTTAAACGATATCCAGCTATAGCAGTAAAGCCTTTTAAATAGGCTCTTCGGTGGGGTCACTATGAGAATACCATCCGGTGTATAGGTTTTTGCTGGCGTTTTTAGGTTGTCTTGAGAAAGGCTGCTCAAAAGAAAGTCGAGTAATGGCAAGTGTTCACGAGCACTAAATTGCTGCTCATCAAAGCGTGGTTCGCCAGGGACTTCTGTTTGACTAATTTCAGCCACTGTACTACTAGGTACATGCATAAATGCACTTGGTTTTCTTGCATGCAAGTGGTTAAAACTCTGGCGTTTATCAGTACTCGGCGTTTTGAATTCATGCCAAAGTCGCCAAAAACGAAAGCCTCGCTTGTAGCCATATTGTACTTGCCATGATTTCTTTCGCGCACTGACATTGTAGGCTTCATAATTTTGCGCTTGATTACTTAATAACCTGCCGAGTAACTGCTCATTCCAATCAGCTAAATCTAGATTTTTGTGGGCGCTCAGGTCAACTTCAAGTTGTGCTACTTGCTGCTGGTGCACAAAGCTGACAAGTTGTTCCCGTACACGGCTGATAATGCGGCGAATAGCGAGACTTGGCTCATCTTCTAGGCGCTGATTTAAAAATTCCACAAATGATTTAAATAAACTATTAGCTTGCTGCTCTGTATGGCAATCCACTTGCAGGTTAAACATAATGCGAGGACTTAACTCGAGTAATAAGCGCTTTTCAGCAAAGCTAGCCGTTGCTATTAATTGTT
This sequence comes from Pseudoalteromonas sp. P1-8, assembly GCF_001399985.1. Lineage (NCBI taxonomy): Bacteria > Pseudomonadati > Pseudomonadota > Gammaproteobacteria > Alteromonadales > Pseudoalteromonadaceae > Pseudoalteromonas > Pseudoalteromonas sp. P1-8. The sequence continues at coordinate 78,927 of NZ_LJSO01000005.1, read as the reverse complement.
GTTGCCAAACTTTGAATCCTTGCTGATGCTCACTGAAACGTGGATCGGCTAATTGCTTAATCAGAGTTAACCTAACAGCCTGTTGAGTCTCATTTTGTAAGCCTTCTAAAATAAGCTGTTGCGAGCATGGCCATGGCAACACAGAACACAGCTCATAGACACTTTGCCTTACTCTTGGGTAGCGATGTTTGGCGAGTAAAAATAATAGTTTAATGTTAACCTCACTGAGGTTAAGCTGTTTGCTAAGGATGCCAGCAAAGGCACTGAGTAAAAATAACTGCCTTCGGTCAATTTGCTCATTTTCAGGTAGCTCTAAATCAATATGAGAGCGCATATAGTAGCGTGTGAATGTTGGCCTTAAATTAATTAAAATTTCTAAGATATCGACTTTTGCAGCATGCGGGGTTGTTATTTTTTCAAGAGACTGTAGTAAGTTTTCTACTAATTCGGCATTAAACTCAGGATCATCTACATATTCACTTATTAGCTGCACTTGATTTGCCAAAGCGCGAAAAATTGAGTTGCGAATGGCTTCATTGTCAGTTTTTTCTAATAACGACAAGAAAAAGCTTTCTAAATTTAGAGTCAGCCATGATTTCGCAATTTCGTCAGCGTGGCTACGTAAATAGCGATTCGCTAAATCCCCAAGTTTACCAATTAAAAATTTCAGTGATTGTTCAAGCTCAGAGGTTTTATCTTGATAGCGATTAATCATCGCACCTTCATCAAACCAGCGCTGAAAAGCCTCTTGATCTTTTTTTAGCTGCAGTCGGTCTGCCCCTAAAATGTATGCGTAATCAAGAATGTGAAACTCACGTTCTGCTTTTAACTCTGCATGGCTCAAACGCTCTACAAAACGGCGATGGTCGGTATCAAGTTTAAGCAACTGATTCTGCAAGGTTTCAATCTTGTGAGTAAGGAAAGCAATCGCTTGTAATAAAAGCCAGTCATCTTCATCGTCATCGTCAGGTTGATTTTTTATCAGCTCCCATTGGCTTAATTCATCAACAAGTTCATGGTACTTCTGACGGTATAAGTCTAGCCAAAAACTAGCTATATCAGCAAATAGCAAGGTTTCTAGGCGTTGTTTAAGTTGTTTACTGCTCATAATCACTGTGCTCTAGCAAATGGTTAAGTTGAAGTGCAGGGAAAATAATTTCATCATGAGCAAAAGGTGCAAAGCCGGTGTGCTGGTTATTACCTGATGAAAACTCGAGACTAATATTATGATTGTTCCAGACCCAGTCTTGCTGCCAGCTTAGTTTCAGCCAGCCGTTTGTAAAACTGCCTAAATTGACTTGTTTTTGCCACGCAAAGCGAGTGATGTATTGCCATGTGGCTGTAGCTCTATGCTCATCGGCAAAGCGATAGTAGCTATCTAAACCAACTTGAAAAATGTGGCCACGATAATATTGGTTCCAACTTGAGTTGAAACGTAAGTAGTCTAGGCTTATCCAGTCATCGTTAGAACCAGAGGAAACACCAAAATTAAGGTAGTTATCAACCCAAGGTTGATAACGGTACTGGTAATAACTCAACCAGCCAGATGCATGATTTTCACGGTAGAAGTTGAAAACGCTCGAGTTTAGTTGCTCATCTGATAAGTAATCATCAAGGTCTGCGCTGTTATAACGAATGTAAGGCGTTACTTGCCATTGGTGACGGTGCACAGTATCGCGCTGCCAAGACTGACCAATACTGATACTTGCATCTAATGCATACTGTAAGTCAAAACTATCATGGCTTGGCTGCCAACGTGAGTTGATTTGCGTGTCGATATACCATGGGCTGTTTTCATCTTGCCAAGAATGGTAACCATTTAGGGCAAAAATATCAGCCTGGCTATCGCTCATAGAGTAATAGCCCTCTAATTGATACCAGTGGTTATCATCATTGAGGCGTAAGCGGGCACCTATATCTATTTCTTCACGGGCAGGTATATCTTCGGCACTTTGGAAAATTGTTTGTTGATCGTAGCGAATAAATCCCTGCCAATTTAATTCGTCACTATGTAGGTTTATCTGCTCATTGATAATAGAGGGCTTTTCTGGCGCTTGATAAGTGACCAGTTCTGGCAACAGGGTTTTTGCCTGTGAGTAAGGTGAAATTTTATTGCTTTGCTCACTTAGCTGCCAGCTATACAAACGAACGTATTGTAATTTATCTGCAGTCACTTCAACCTTACCCGCAGGGTGGAAGAAACGTCTTTCTGTTCGCTTAAATTCATTCATCTGTTCTAACTTAATGAGTCTGTCAGCAGGTAATTTGGCCATTAAAGGCGTATCAGGTGTCACTGTGTAAAAGAGTAACGTTGTCGGCAGCTCTAGGTGTTGCCAGCGACCTGTAACATATTGTTCAGCTTCAATTGTTAGGTGCTGCGATAGATACGGGTTCAGCCACCTGACAGAAATGATGTTGTTATCCAATTCACGTTTGTTAAATGTGAAAGGAATGCTTTGCTGCTCTGTGACTGACCAGATCTTTTGATCATTTGCTAATTGTAATGACAGGTTAGCAACATTTGCACGAGCCAATTCAGCAGTAGAAAAGTTAAATTTAAAGCGAATTTGTTGCCCTTCAGTTTGTGCTAAATCAATGTTTAATGTGTGGAATGGGCGCAGCAGTATGCCTTTATTGGAGCCTGCCTGTGTATTAAGCAATGTAAAACGATCTGCAAAGCTACTTTGCGCTGTACTTTGCATGTCAAATAATCGCGTACCAGCAAAGTCGAGCAAACTATCTAATGGCTGCCATTGACCATAACTTTCTATTCTGTTTTGTAAAAAGGTCGACTTAGAATCCGCACCTAAGGTTTCTAAGCGCTGAAGAAGTTGTGTGTATTGGTTATTGGTAAGGCGCTTTTTACTAAGTAAATAAAGCCCATTTAATAAAAGTTCGGCTTGTGTAGCGTCTGCAGAGTAGATAAGCGACATAATATCATTTGATGGGGATTTATTTGCGGCGTCAGACACATAATCGAACTGACTAAATAAAGAGTCTGGAATGAAGCTCACATCAAGATAACTCGTATGGTCAGCTGTTATTTTTAGCGCTTCACCAGCTTTAAGGCGAATTACTAGTGTGGCTGCAATTGAGGCCGCTTGTTGGTTTTTAACAAACAAAGTAGTTGCGGGTATATCACTAAAAATAGGCATGAGTTTATGCTGATATTGACTCTCAGCCATAAGCCAAGCGGTTTGATACTCACCGTTCTGCTTGGCTGCTGTGCGAGCCTTAATAACTAAATTAATAGGTGTTTGGGCTGTAAAGTGCCATGGCATTGTTTTTGTGATGATAGTATTTTGATATTTCCTCTGGCTGTTAATAAAGGTTTCTTGCATACCAGCTTTTACTAAATAACGCGCTTCATCAATGAAGGGAGGGGCACTGAGAGTTTGATAGTTAAGCGCTTTAAAGCTTTCAGACACTTTAGTTGGCACAATTGATGAGTGAGCCAGCCACGCAGCCAAACGATGTTTTTGCTGTTTTACCGCTAAATTAATCAAAACTGGCGGGCACTCATTTATGCTTGTTAAGTTACCTGCACACAGTGCAAATAGTTTGATATCTTGACGTTCTGTTTGATAACTATCAATCAAGGCTTTTGCTGCAAATTGCTTCAGCTCTAATTGCTGTGTACTTTTGTATAGGCCTTCTAAATAACTATTGGCTAAGTGGAACTGTTGCTGTTTACGTAAAATTGCGACTCTAAGTTGCCAAGCTTGTTTAGCAATTGTTGTATTCGCATTTTGGGTCAGAGGTTTTAAAAATGCTAAGGCATCGAGAGGGGCGCTATCAGCTAAGTCTTTCGCTGTTAATAATGATTGTTCGGCATTAAATGCAGAGACGTTTTTACGTGCTGGCGCGTAAGGCTCGATGGCCGCTAAATAATCAGCATGTTGTTTGTGTAGGTCATCTGCAATCAGTTTTGATATCGCAGGGCTTATATTCTTAGTATTAACTGCTTGTTGATATATCACTTCGTCGCTTGGCAGATCAGCAAGCGTTCTTGCATAGAGCGCAAACTCAACTTTATTTGATTGACTACTTAAGCTTTGAATTGTTAACGACTGACTGCTCAGTGGCACAGAGATAAATAATGTTTGAAAGTCATTTGTTGCTTTTAGGTTTACTAACCAACTATTTTCACCTGCAGATAGTTTCAATTGGCTGTCTTTAGTGCTCCTTGCAATTAAAGTTAACCAAGGTGTTGCACGTTTTTCACTAAATAAATCAAATAGCTGTGCAGATTGGCTTAAAGTGGTTATAAGGCGGAGCTGTTGATTTATACGCGGATAAAACTGATCGTCTACTAAGCGTTGCTCAGCGAGTTCAGTAACCATACTATTTTGAGACTCAACTGCGTTCAAAGTGCGATAACTACCCTTAAGCTGGGATTGCCCAGTCATCATAGATAGCAAGTTGGTACGGCGTTTTAGGGCTAGTGAGTTATTTGCTTTAAATACATCATCACTAAACACTTGCAATGAGTGGTCGCGATAAACCGCTGTAATGGCATCATCAGCGACTTGATACCAGTAGGGTAACAGTAATTTTTCTTGTTCTTTTTCTGCAGCATTATCATCATAAATTGCGCGGTGACTTTGCTCCAGTTTGATAAATGCATCGGTTTTACTTTTTATCGTTAAGTATTGTCCGGCAGCGATAGCTAGGTACTCAGTATTTTCAAGGCCTAACGACTGTTCTTTATATTCTAAGGCTTGGCTATTAATGGTATTGATTTTAGCAACCAATTGTTTATCGACATACGCATAAACAACACCTTTTTCATCAGGCTGTTGCATATTTTGGCGAACAGATAATTTAAGCTTTTTTGCTGCCGAGAAAAACAAGGTGACTTCGTCATCTTTGCTTAGTTGATAATAACGTTCACTGCCATTGCGGTTTTTAGTTACAACTGAGGGCTTAGCAAGCGACAAGGCTCGTCTAAAGCTATCTACATTTTGTGGTATATGACCAATCATAGCGCTGAACGTGGCACCCTCATCTAGGTGATTTTGGATGGCGACAATTCGGTTATGGCTCATAGCGGGGAGTTGGCATCGCTTCGTATCGCATAATAAATCGCGATGCACTTGTAGGCGTTGTTGTATGTATTGGGTATTCCCCGCACTAATAATGAATTTATTAAGAAGCTCAGGGTCAATGTCTAGCCAATGCCCTTTCGGAAGCCAAAGATAGCGATGTTGCTTGGCACTAAAGTTCATATCTTGGCTGGTGGTATAGGGCGCGAGCTTTGGCGAGGTTTGCAGCCAAATTGCGGGCTCAAGAACACCTCTATTTGTATCAACAGCGTATGCAGGCTGCATTGAAAGCAGCAGTAAAATAATAGCAATTATGAAATAAGGCATTGGTTAAACAACTTAAATAGCTGGTTATTAGAAACTAATCGCTCACGCAACTGGCGACTTAACTCGATATGGAAAAACTGACTGTTGTTAGGAGCCAGCGATGCAAGAATATTGGTGGTGCCTCCAAGTTCTTTAACATCAAGGCCATAAACCATAGCTGTAATATCTAGCTGTTCATTTAAACAGGCTGTGATTGCAATCGTCCGCTTGCTAGGTATTGCATGACCATTACTTATAATTGCATCAGCTTTTTTACCCTCAGGAGTCTTCCTTTTTTCTTTTGCGTAACCATGGATCTGATAAATCGAAAATGACTCAACATGTTCAGAGTATGCAAGAATAAAGGCATTACTCGCGCTTGGTTTATACTTACCAAAGTCAATAAGTTCTCCATGCTCATCACGGTCGTTGCGGTGTTTAGTGTTGCTTAAAAATACTTGGCAGTGTGCATATAGTGCCTTTGCAATAGTATGTGTGTGTTTGTCATAAAAGCGATGTGGTGCATAAGCAATGCACTTTTCACCTTGCTGTTTATAATGAATTTCACCACCGGAATTTAAAGATTCATTTGCAAATAGAGCACCTTGGTTGACATTAAAGTGTGTGGGAGTCTGTTGCTGATCAACAAGCCATAACTTTAAGCTCAAGGTAAGCTCATTTAAACTAGGTGTTGCGTGGCATGTAGATACAAAGAGCCAAACTATAATCATCATTATTTTAGTTTTCATGGTTCCACCACCTTACTTTTTGCTCCTGCAAAGGATATTCCTCAAGTATAGAAACCCACACCGTGTCAGTTGTTTGCAGTGTTAGGGAATGTAATTCAGCAATGTCATTAGTGATTGTTTGAGTAACGCTAGGATAGCTTGTTAACTGACTATTTTTTGGGTGAATTAAAAAAGCATCGAGTAATGCCGATTGATTTAGCATAAAGCGTTGTTTAGCGATGCTGTATTCACTGGTCAGCCCTGCTTTGTAGTCGGCATTTTGTGTAAGCGATAACTCTACAGGTTCGCTGCTATTTGCACGAAACACTTTAAATACTAAGCTCATAGGGCGCTGTTGCTTTGTGAAATCAAGTGTCAAAGGAGTATTTTTATCAAGTTGGTAAATGCGTTGCTTTATCCATGGACGATCTCCATACCAATTTTGGTAAATAGTTTTCGCCTGTGACTGTAATTGCTGTAATGCCTCGACCGATAGCTCAGACACCGCGACTTCTTTGCTGCTTTTGTTAGTTAAGCGATAAACTAAACTATTGTCCTCAGAATCGTCATAAGGTGAATAGTTATTTTTGTTATATAAGCCAAAGTTAAACACCTGCGGTGGTAACTTCGGCATAAAATAGCGATCAGGACTTAGCACTAAAGCGACATTTGATAATGGCAGCTTTGCAAAGAGCTCTTTAGATTGATAAAAAGTTGTCACTAAATCCGGCTCTTTCGGCGGAGTAAAAGTACGGATATTAGTAAAATGTGCTAGCTGCGTTAACTCATAATGATTTGCAGCTCTTTGTTCATACCAAGCGGCAATATCGTAAAAACCATTGATTGGCTCGGGTAGATATTGATGAGAAATTGTTCGTTGATAATTGAAATCTGCTAACCGAGATTTTAATCGAACGTAGACATCTTTTTCAGCGCTAATTTTAAGATGATGAGCATTATCTGGGGTACGTAAATAGTAACTATTGAGCATACCGACACGCTGTCTTTGAGTTGTATCGGTGATCAATCGGTCGAAGTCTGACACTTCACCTTTTAAAGTCACGGTGTAATCTTCTATTGCTAGGTTACGTTCATCATAAATAACCACGTTAAGCTGACTACTTTGCAATGCACGAACGTCAATATTGAGATTACTATTTGGCTCTATATCAAAATCTACACTGGCAAATTCATTCACCAAATAGCTGCCTGCATAACTCGTTAAAATTGGTGTGCTTGACGCTGTTCGCCAATTTGTCAGTAATGGCTCTTCACTACAAATGGTGACTAGGCCTGCATCAATAAGCTCTGTCTTATAGCTATTTTTGCTATCGGTTGGAGATACACTGATTGGTATTGGCGCCTTGAACTGATGCTTATCATACCAAGTTAGCGATGGTAATAGCTGCTCTGAGTTGACGGTGAAAATAAGGCTGTCAGTCACATCAAGTTTAATACTGGCACAGAGGCCAAGTTCAGTGTAATAAGCGCCTAAGTCATGCTGCTGCATGCTAAAGTCATAAGTAGTGACATTGTAAGGTAGCGTTTCATACAAAATGTCAGATTTAAAGTCGATACCAGGGATCCCTTGAGGTGCAATTTTTTGCCACCAAAATGCCATCGCATTACTAATTTCAGCGCTGGTTAGCGTGTTTTCACCCATAGTTAAATAGTCAGTGGCACGTCTTCGCCTTTCTAGAGGGCGTTTAAGCCAACTGTTGAGTGGGTCGATATTTTGTTCAGGGGTTTTTGCATGAACACGGACAACCACGCCTTGTAGTGATTTTTCTTCTGGGATCAGCGTTAAATCAAGGCTTTTGGCATTTGGATAATGAGTGATTGGCAAATAAAAAGACTGCCCAGAAGCAACGTTTAGTGATTGTTTATTCTCTATTATTTGTTTGATCTGTTGTTCTTCACTATTGTTAACTAGTTTTGAAGCGTGATGGTAAATTTTATCTAAAATCACATTACCTTTATCGTCATAAAGAACGTATTTAATTGCGTAATTGACCGGTAATTCAAGAAACACAGATTGGTCAAACACGGCATTCGAGAGAATTCGTAATGAATGAGTTCGCTGATTAGAAAATGTAAATCGCAGTGGCTTTTCGCTACTTAACCACTGTACATTAGATCGCGTTTCGGTATTGCTACGTGCATCCACGGGCTCTGCTGAGTCTAGCCACACTAAAAAGCTGCGCCCTGCAAAAAATATAGCTAAAAGTAATGTCAAAATAAGTAATAGGGCGAATAAGCGTTTAATTAAATACACGCTGACCTCCTCCCATTAGCAGGTTAAATGCTTTTACATCAATCAGTTGATTGTTTGTCGGGTTATAGATCGCAAGGATGTTATTGTTCTGCTTTATCATTAGAGCGAATTTATCAAGGTGTTCCAGCTTGATGGTTTGTAAACTACAAGCGGGGATTTGGAAGCAAAAATCTCGCAACGATGTGAGACGCTGATTAGCGACATAGTTATTTACAAGGGTTTGTAGCTGTTGGTTCTTGTTAACATCCAACGGTTGCCAGTTAAATGGCGATAGAGTGGCAAGGTTTATTACCTTAACCTTAGAGTTACTCGAAATGGCTAATAAACGTTGTAACACACTACTTTGATCCATCGAAAACTGTTGTTTAAAGTCTGAAGCGAGCCACAAGGTTGCCAGCTCACTATTGGCATTAAACTGCTGGTAACCGGATTGCGGAGAGCTACCAATCTCGAGACCGCGAGTGGCTTGTTGCCCCATGACTGTTTGATAATTGACACCTAACGCGTTGAGTTCACTATCAACTTGCTTCATTAATGGGATCGCTGTATCGCTTATTTGTGTTGTTGAGAATGCGATTGCATTTGGGCGTATCCATGAAGGTGCGCTATGGCTGCGAATTTGAATATTCAAACTAGGCTGGTTTTGTGTAAAACGTAAGAAGCTTTGGTGAATAATATTGAATAAAGAATCAACATTATCTGCAGCTAATACATTTGCTTGTGGATGTGCATAAGGGTGCGCCCCTGCAACGAGTAGGTTAGCAGCGTTCGACTTAGCAAATAACTCACTGGCAAAGCTTAACGTATTACTTTCAAATAAAGGTCTAGGGACACTTAAGGTAATTGCTTCGTGCTCGGTCAAATTAAATAGGAATATGCCTTGGCCTTGTTGTAATGCAGCAGGAGTATCTAGCGGGCTCAGCAGTAAATAACGGCCACTGTTGTTCTTCACAAGCCTTAATTGATAGCTCAAAAGCTGTGCGGTGCCATTAATTTGTTTTAGCTGGTTTAGCATATCTTCAGTCAGCGCATCATTACCAATGCGAGCAATCAGCTTGTAAAGTGGCGTTAAGACTTCAAACTCCCAAAGCGCGACCTGACTATTAGAAAGTGGTTGATAGTCAAAACTGCCTTTTTTGCTTATGTGAGTCGAATAAATATCAACTATTTGATTAATTTCTTCATTTAATTCATTCAACTGTAGATTACTGTAATTGAAATTATCACGGTATATACTGGCTAAAATATTGGTGTAATTATCACCATCTAAAAACATTTCGAACATTGAACCAGAAAAGCTTGAAGAAGGTAGGCTGCTACTCGTTGCCGTGCCAAAAGAGGTTGTTTCACTGCCGACAAAATCATGTAACTCGCGTTGACTTACTGAGCTTGGTAATTGGTTATAGATCCAATATTGGCTGTTTGCGTGTATTGTTTTGTCTGAAAACAAAGTAGCAGTATGGCGGTTGGCCTCTCGAATTTGCAATATCTCTGTACCTTCTAATGCAGAGATAAACGCCTGATAAAATGGGCTTTGTTGATTTTCTTTCGCTAAGGTCTTTTGTGGCGTTTTACTTGTACCAAATACCAAAGCTTTACTTTGTAGCTGTTCGAAAATCAGGGCCGCAGAATCACTGGCTAAACTTTCAGTAATTGGAAATGGCACGGTGACTAATAAAGGGGTTTTAGGTTGTTTGTTGAAAACAAACAGTCCGCGTTGCCTATCTTCAATTGTATCAATCAGATAAATATAGTTTTCATCACCTTGCAGTAAAAAGCCAATGCTAGAAAATAAAGCTGAGAGCTCAGCGATATCTTGCTGTTTAATGATTGCCTTATTTAGCTGATAAACAGCATACTTAAACTCAGCAACGGCTTGATTTGCTTTATAACTACTTACACTAACTTTATTACTACGACTGGTATAAAGGTAACTTTTATACTGACTAACTTGCTGATTAAGCGTAATAACATGCTGAATTTCAGTTTCGGGTTTAAGGTTCGGCTTAGATAGTATCGAAGGAATTAGCATAACAATAAAGCCAACGATAATGGCAAGTACACCACCCACTATCGAAGTTTGTAATGTTGCTCTGACGACAAGACCTAAGGCGTTTTTTTGATAAATCTTTAAAGCAAGTAAGGTCGCTAACATATAACCAAACGCGAAAGTATCGGTCACTTTTATGGCAGGGAAATACCAGACCACAATGTAGTTAAGAATCAGTTTATAAATAAAGCCGATAGTGAAGAACAGCATCAATAATCTGGCACCTTCAATATTGGCGTGTCTAAGCCTAGTAAAATGAATAAGTGCCCCGCCAACGGCCAAAATAATGGCTGTTTCAGCAAATGAAGTTAGTAATTTACTCGGTTGAGTAAGTTGAAGGGCAAGAAGTGCTGGTAGCATGATACCGTTAAACTCCCAGCCGTACTTAATATTCGCCCGAGAGGCAAGAAAAGCGGTAATAACTAGGATGATATAGGCTTTGGGAGCCGCAATAATCGACGCAGCTACTGCTTCGTACATAATACCCAAGTTAGCAATACTAAAGTTTGTGAAAGGCATGAGCACAAAACGTACGAGAATAAAGGTTATAAGTATCTGAATAAAGGTTACTTTTAAGCCATATTTAAAGCCCCCGTTCCACATTACATTAGCTGTTAAAGCGATAATGATAAGACCAAGAGAGTAGAGCTGTGAAGCATAATCAAAGGTGATATCCCAGCGACTTAATTGGTTTGCAATTAACGGCCAAAACAAGGTATCCATACATACTCGAACTAGGATACTTATCAATATGATGGCAAAAAAACGATCACGACCAAACATTTGGCTATAGCCAAATTTTTCCATCATATAATGTGCGCTAAAACGCATTAAGGCATATACAACAATAGCTTCAATGATAATAACTGCCGCAGAGGTCGGACTAATTATTAACAAAGGAACGATATAACCGGGTACTACAAGGCCTGTTAATGGAAAGCCGAAGCGCAAGTTAAGTAAGCATACAACTGCAGTGCCTACCCAAACTGTTGTAATAACAGATTGACCAAGGCCACTACCTGCAGGGAAGAGTGCTAACACAAAATCCATTAACCTTGCCCCTCATGACGAGCTACATGGTTATCGATAAATTCAAATAATATACCTGATACTTGAAAAGGCTCACCGGATGCCGCTTGTGAGCTGTCAGTGTGTAGGGCTTTAATATTTAAGGTATAGTCTTGTTCGCCAAACTTAGCTGGTAAGGCCACCTCTGCTTTGTTTAGAGTGATATAACGCAATTTCCCTTTAGCAATTTCAGCGTCTAAATCACAGCTCTTGCAAAGTAGGTCTAGTGCCGTCATTTCAAAAATCGCAAGTTGGTGCTGCTTGGCAAATTGTTCAAGGGATGCGTTTGTTTGAATTACTTGACCAAACAAATTAAATAAAACAGTGGCAGAGCGGGTATGATTAAATACCATTTCTAAGGTTGTTAGCTTTTGCTCCATTTCATTAATAGATTGTTTAACCTGCTCACTAATCGGCTCATGTAGCTTTAAGGTTAGTAATTGATTTAATAAGCTATTGTTACTCGCTTGAGTCGTTTTAAATATATGATAATGGAAAAGCAATTCAGCAACTTGAGCTGCGAATTTATTGACGTTTTTTTCAAACGCTTGCTGATTGAAGTATTTGTTAGGGATAACAGATAGTGCCCAAAAGCCGCGGACGTCACCGGCATAAACCAAGGGCGCCATAAATTCGATTTCACCTTCTTTAATATGTGTAAAGAAGGGGCGGGTAATTTGTACAACCCCTAATGATTTTAACGCTTTGCTGTAAGGAGTGCGCTTGTAATCACGACGCATCTCTTGAATATCATCTAAATTACAATTTATCGCACGAATTTCAACAACACGATGATCATCTTCTTTTCGGGCAAGGAAAATTGATTTTTCTAAGTCTAGCTGCTGGCTAATTAATTGAATGATTGGATCCCACGGCGAGGCTTGCTCAATAAAGCTTTGTGGGATAAAACGGCCCATCATTTTTTGCTGAATATTGTTCACAACAGTGTTCAGCTCGTTATCTTCAGACATCTTTCGAACAACAATTACCCAAAATAAGGTGATAAATGTCAATACTATGTATTGTCCGATTGGGATGAAAAGTTGATTAAATTCTATGAAAAAATAGCCCAATAAGCACCATAGCAGCACGCTATTTAAGGCAATAATAAAAGAATATATGAGCGACAGTTTTTGAAAGCTAAAAAGCAGTACAAAAACAAGCGCAAGCTCAATAAAAATAGTCAGTAAGCTATTTAGTTGTTTTACAGTTGTTTGTTTATCAATACTGTCAGCGAGATAGGCTATCAGTAATAAAGGATCATTTAAGCCGTCGACTTTTGGGGCGCGAATAAAGACATTAAAAGCGGCCGCTTTTTGACCAATGATAAGAATCTTATTTTCAAGTTGCTCACTCATTACGTCAACATTTAGCACCCGTTCAGCACTAAATTTTGGCAGCGCAGTGACAGCTAAATCAAAGTCAATAAGTTGAACGTGTTCTGAATCATAATTAAATATCTGCTGCCAAATACTTTTGCATTCAAGCTCATTTGATTGAGGAATGCGCATTTGGTAAGTAGCCCAATTATCAATTTGTGGTACGCAATATTCTCCCTCAGCGTATGGGTAATAGACATTTTCTAGTTTTGGTGCGACTAATGTTTCATTAGCCAGCACTACAATCGCGCGAGGTTGATATTCAACCAATTTTTCAACGAGTTGCTGGTGGTTGTCTGTTAAGCGGTCGCTGGTAATAAGTACAACATTAGTTTGTTGAGTGTGGCTTAGTGACTCTAAATTTTGATAGAAAAAAGCATTGCTCGCCTGAAAGAGGTTGAACATATTACTTAACAAGACCACACAAAATAAGCTTAAAGTAAGCCAAAATGCGCGCAAGTTTTTTAAACGCAACAATTGTTGAACAGCAGACACATCTCCTCCTTAATCAAGTAATGTGAACGTAATTTTTACACTCGTATCATCACTTGCTGAGATTTTTAAAAAGTCAAAACCGTGCATTTTCTCGGTTTGCCATAGTCCATTATCTAAGCTGATAGCATCTTGCCAGCTAATTAGTGCAACATTATCTAAGCGAGAGATTGCTTCACCTGTACTTGGTGCATAATGTCTAAATTGCAGTTTCACACCTCTTGGTGGAAGTTCTTTTGGTCCTAAAGTGAACTCATCTGACGGTAAACTAAAGTCATGACTAAATGCATGCCATGCTTGGTCACCGCCTTCACTTACATCTATTTTATGTTGTGAAAAAGTAAGATCGTCTATTTCGGTTGTATAACTTAATAGAGCATCAATTTTTCCACCATTTTCTGATTGTAAATAACCATAAAATGAGAAGTCTTTACTCAGAAGTGGATCGCCATTTTCATCTGTTAATTCCATCACTCGCATTGTATGTCTAAACGGTATTATCGATGGCGTATTATCGAACTCGTCACGACTAGAGCAAAGTGCTTGAATGCCAGCATAAGGTTGGTCTGTACATGGAAAAACGCTGTCACTGGTGTGATCCCAGCGGCTTACTTCAAACGCCTCGCTGTCGTTATCCCAATCTTCAAAATCACCAAACACCATTATGTCGCGGCCAAAGACCATACTACTGAGTTCGCCACTGGTTACTTCGATCTCAGATACGAATGCGGCTGATGAAGGGGCGTATTGTCGCAAGTCAATAATGTCACTATTGCTATTTACCTCAATAGTGACGTCTGTCGTGCTCTTTGTTGCCTGATTTTGACTAAAATAGACTTCACCATAATTATCACGAGGAATTAAAGTGATATTGTCATCAGAAAACTCAGCAAGGCGTCTTAATAAGTAGTGAGTTAAAAAACCTGTTGTAAAGCGTGGTTTATAATCTTCAACAAAAATAGGATAAGCAAAAGCCCGGTTGACGGTTTGCGTTTCTGTGTTTAAATCGATCATCACAGCAACACCGAGTAAGGTATCAAGGCGAGGTTGGTCAAATACGAAATTACCAAGACCGAGTACAGCAGGAATATCGTTATAGACAGCAAAGCCTTGCGCTACATGGGGGTGGTGAGCAATAAGGAGATCTGTATTTTGCTTTGATAATGCTTCAAACCGGCTGCCAATATAGCTTGAAGGAGAATAGGTGTATTCATCACCTCCGTGCATTTGGGCAATGATAAATTGTGAAGAATCCTGTTCTTCTAGTGAAGATTTAACTGTATCCGAGTTGGTTAAATTTGCAGCCCCGCCTTTTTCAGTATTAGCAATGTAGCTGTATTCGTGTTCTGTCCCTGTGATTGAAGTGGCGGCAAAAAGCACGAGCGTTACATCTTCAAGTGTTTTACTCACTGTGGTCATTGCTTGGGTTTCATCAAGTCCTGCACCGCTATGTAGTAAACCAGCATTGCTTACTTCAATAAGGGTATCTTCTAAGCCGGATTGCAAGTAATCGTAGATATGGTTATTACCAAGACCAACATAATCTATGCCTATCTCGGTTAGCCCTTGCAGTGAGTCTGGTAGACTAAAAAAGCTGAACTCTTTGGTTGGATGGACGGTTGCTGGATTAGTCGTCACTGGCGATTCTAGGTTAACTGATGCAAAGTCAGCATTTTCAAATAGGGCTGCGACATCCGCAGTAATTGCAATACTGTCTGCCCCGGCTGTATCTGGATGGATCAAGGCATCAGTTACATCGGGAATAGACGTGCCCATGGTTTTTAATTTGGGATCTAAATAACGACGGCCAAACATGGTATCTCCAGCAAATAAGAGGCTTTTACTGCTCGAAGCTTTAGTTTGGAGTTGGACTGTAGTTGTCGATGAGTCTGGTTGATTAACGACAATACTTGCACGCGGAAAATATCCCGTTTGCTCAACCATAATCGCATGATTGCCATAAGCAAGGTTACTAACACTTATAGTACCATCGCTATCAGACTGATAGCTTTGCCCTGCTAAGGTAACACTGATATTGCTTAGAGGTGTTTGATTTTCATCGGTGATCGTAAAAGAAATATTTGCACTACCAGCAAGCAGCTTTTCGCGATCGCTGATTGCGACCTGCGTTTGCTCATCTGGTTTATCTTCGTTCGGGTCTTTTACTTTACATGCAGTTAAATTAAGACACGTAAGCAGAACTAAAGAATTAAAAAATATTTTCAACTAACGCCCCTCGTTATCACACAATTTACATTCTATACGTCAAAATTATTATGGTTATTTTATAATTGCTGGCTAATAGGGACAACAATTGACCAGCTCTGAAAATTCAGATATTGCATGCTCTTGGGCATAGTTTCGATGATATTTTGTACTGATGACTTAATAACCAATGATAAAGGTGTGGCTTAAGTTTTAAGTGTAGTTCAAATTTATTGGTTGGCAGAATTTGTCTTAAAATTTAGACAAATAGCAATTTGGTATTAGGAGATGAATGGAAATAAAAAAGGCCAATAAATGGCCTTTTTGTGCGTATGGGCTTTCACAAAATGAAAGTTAGAATTTGTATTTAACACCGAACATAGCAACAACTGGGTCGATTTCTACAGTTGAAGTTAACGCTTTTGCGCCGTCAGCATAAACAGTTGCATCTGTATCGATGTCGATTAGTGAAACCATGCCATGAAGGCCCCAGTTTTCACTCATCATATAGTTAAAACCAGCTTGAGCTGCAAAGCCAAATGAATCATCTAGTTTAACTTCTACATCGTCAGTGCCTAGTGTTGCTTTTAGTGCAGCTGAAGGCTCTTCATCAAAGAAAACAGTATAGTTTACGCCTACACCCACAAATGGACGGAACTTATAAGTTGAGTCTAAGAAGTGGTACTGCGCTAAAAGTGTTGGTGGTAAATGTTTGATTTTCGCAATTTTGTTACCTGCTAAACCACCTGCACCTTGAACATCATGACTAAAAGGTGTTGCTGCTACTAATTCAATTACCCAATTGTCATCAAGCGCATAATCTACAGTAATACCTAGCTGAGTATCATCATCTGCACGTAGACCTAACGTTGGTGCTTCATTGATTTTTGAGCTGTCGTTATCAGGGTTTACATTAATTGCACCTACGTTCACGCTTAAGTTTGCGTTTGCAACAGGAGAGAGTGCTAATAGTGAAGTAAGTAATGCAATGCTTAATTTAGTTTTCATGTTGTTCTCCGCGAACTACTTGTCTTATTTGGTTGAGGCTATTATTACTAACTTGAAGCGGACAAAACCTGTTCTAGATCAAAGTTTCAAAAATGTTTGAACTAAGTGAAGCCATTTATTGATTTAGATTAAGTTTTTAAACAGGTACAGCAAAAAAAAGATTGACTCTTATTGACTCTATATTCAGTTGCGGCTGATAAACTAACAGGGTTATTTGCTTATTAGGTGTTTTTCATGGCTGATCCTCAGCACTTATTTCTTCATGGCTCGATTTCAAAAGCGTTACTTAAATTAGGTATCCCGATCATCTTAATCAATATTTTGCAGTCTGCTTATCAGTTGACCGATGCATTTTGGGTAGGGCGCTTAGGGGCAGAACAAGTGGCTGCCGTTTCTGTCAGTATGCCCGTTACCTTTTTGGTGATTGCTATTGGCTCTGGTTTGGCAATGGCGGGCGCTATTTTATCCGCTCAATACATGGGAGCTGGTCAGCAAGATAAGGTAAACCATGTTGCTGCCCAAACTATGTTAATGGTGACAATTACCGCAACCATACTTGGTTTAATAGGCTATGTGCTTTCTCCTTACTTTTTGACTTTATTAGGTGTTGAAGATCAAGTGTTTGGTGATGCGCTTAAATTTATGCATGTATCTTTTATTGGCGTTGTGTTTGTATTTATTTATGCCATGTTTCAAGCCTTAATGCGTGGCATAGGGCAAACCAAGGTACCGCTTTATATTGTAAGCGCTACTGTATTACTCAATTTTGTGCTCGACCCTTTACTGATTTTTGGTTTTGGTGACTTTGCTGGATTTGGCGTAATGGGGGCTGCACTAGCCACACTAATCACGCAAAGCTTAGCGGCTGCAATCGGGGTATGGGTGTTTTTGCGAGGCCGCCACGGCATCCAACTTAAACTCTCTAGCTTTAAACCAGACTGGCAATATATGAAACAAGCCTTCTTTTTAGGGGCTCCTGGCTCGGTTGAACTTTCTGCGAGAGCCTTTGGCTTAATCATTATGTCGTTTTTGGTTGCCAGCTTTGGTACGCACACCATTGCCTCTTATGGTGTTGGTTCTAATATTTTACAAATGGTGATGATCCCTGCAATGGGTCTTTCAATGGCTGTTTCAACCTTGGTTGGTCAAAACATGGGGGCAAGAAATCCACAGCGTGCAGCACAAATAACACGTTTAGCCTCGCTTTGGGGATTACTAGGCCTAACATTAGTGGGCGTTGTTGCTTATCTGTTTGCTGAATACTTTGTGGCTTTTTTCATTCCTGATGATGAGTCTGTGATTGCTGGTGGCGCAGAGTTCATTCGCGTTATGTGTTTAACTTGGGGCGGAATAGGCGTGCAGCTTTGTGTGGTTGCTGCATTTAGGGCTTCAGGAAACATGCTCAATGCTATGGTTGTGTCACTGCTTTCGCAATGCGTTATTCAATTTCCTACCGCGTATATTTTGTCAAAGCATACTTCACTTGGACCACAGGGCATATGGTATTCGTTTGCTATTACTAATGTACTTGTGGCTATTATTACTTATCTTTGGTTCGCAGCTGGTCGTTGGCAGCGAACACAATTAACCAAAGAAGACAAAGATATTGCCAAGGTAACCCAAGAAACCCTCATTGAAGAAGGAAATCATTAATTTAAGTTTCACACTGCGGTCATAATCTCTCGTTGTAATAACCTAAGCTTTCTAACTGACTAGGGTTATTATGAGTTTGATATCAAATGCAGAGTTAGCAACGCGCTCAGTAGTGCAGTCTGACGTGGTAGAAACATTACAAACCTTGATCCGATTTAAATCGGTAACGCCTGCTCAAGCTGGTGCAATTGATTGGCTTGAAGATAGCCTAAGCCAGCTCGGCTTTGACTGTGAAGTATTTAGCTTTAATCATGTTACTAATTTAATTGCTAAAATCACCTTTGGTGATGGCCCTATCGTTGCTTTTTCTGGTCATATTGATGTGGTACCTGCTGCAGAAGGTGATTGGCGAGTTGATCCATTTAGCGCTGAGATAGTCGATGGCAATATCTATGGCCGTGGCGCAGCAGACATGAAAGGCGGCGTTGCTGCTATGCTTTGCGCAACAAAACGTTTTTTAGCGCAAAATAGCAATAAACGCGGCACATTTTACTGGTTAATTACCTCAGATGAAGAGGGCGAGGCTGAATACGGTTCTTTACTGATTGCTGAGCGTCTAGCCAAACAAGGTGTTGTGCTTGATGGTTGCCTAGTAGGCGAGCCGACGAGTCATTTGCATGTGGGTGATACCATTAAAAATGGCAGAAGAGGCGCTTTGTCTGCTCGATTATCTATTCAAGGTAAAGCAGGGCATGTTGCTTATCCAGAAAACACCATAAACGCAGCGCATTTAAGTGCAGAGGTTGTGAAGCGCCTAACGGCAATTAGTTGGCACAAAGATGAAGCTAGTTCGGCTACAACACTGCAAGTGACCGGAATTAATATTGCCAATGTGGTCGATAATCTTGTTCCTGCTCAATGTGAGCTCACGTTTAACGTACGTTATAGTCATGGCTATAAAAGTAAAGACGTTAAAGAAGAAATTCAGTTTGCATTGGCAGATCTAGCATCACAGCTAACGCTTGTTTGGGAACGCCCGTGTGAATCATTTTATACCCTGCATCAGGCCAGCAATTGCTTATTGCAGCAGCTCGAACAAGCCGTGCATGAAATCACTGGCAGCTTTCCGATGCTTAGTACTAGTGGTGGCACATCAGATGGTCGCTTTTTTGCTAATGAGCACACGCAAGTGATTGAATGTGGAGTGCGAAACCATACCATTCATCAAGTTAATGAGCATGTTCCTATCGCAGATTTAAAAACTATTGAGCAAATATATTTAGCTGCGCTTAGAAATACCTTTAATTAAAAAGAAAAAAGTCGGCGAGCGTGCCGACTTTTTTTAGCTATTTTATAACGACTATTCGCGTGTCTGTCCTAAGTATCGTTTGGCTTTACTCGCTTTCACTTTATCTAGGTCGACAAGCACTAAACCATCGATGCAGTTATTAAACTCAGGGTCGATGCTAAAACTTAAAAATTGTACGCCACCAGGTTCGCAAAGCTCGGTGTATTGTTTAAATAGGGTTGGGACTTGCGCGCCGATATTGGCAAGTACATGCTTAAGTTCAACAAAGTCTTCTTTAATATCATCCCCAGCAAATAGCTGAGCACATTGTTCTTTTTGTGATTCGGTATGGCGATATTCATTATTGGGGATAGCTAACACTTGTTTAGCACCATAATAATGCTGGTAATAATGAACGAGTAGTGATTTAGCTTGCTCGGGGAGTGCGTTAGATACGCTAACTGCGCCAAACAAATAGCGGTATTGCGGGTAGCGGTTCACAAATGCGCCAATGCCGAACCATAAATAATCTAAGCTCTTTCTGCCCCAGTACTTGGGTTGCACAAAGCTGCGACCAAGCTCAATGCCCTTTTCAAAATAAGGCGCAATATCATCGCTGTAGCTAAATAGGCTATCGGTATATAAACCTTTACGGCCATGTTTTTCTATAATGTCTTGTGCGCAGGCAAGTCGGTATGCGCCGACTAGTTCAAGTTGCTTAGCATCCCACAGCACAAGGTGTTGATAATCCATGTCGTATTTATCTATATCTCGGCGTTTGCCACTGCCTTCACCGACTGCCCGAAACGCAATTTCACGCAGTCGCCCCAGTTCACGGAAAATCGGTGAGCTACCACAGTATTGATATAAGTAAATTTTCATACCATCAGAGGTTTCACCTAATAACTCACATTCTTCAATGGCTTTTTTTAGGTCTTTCGTTGCTTCTGGACTGGCAATAGGGGTTTGCGTTTTTAACGGCAGAGGTTTTTTTGTGATAAGTCGATACAACTGCTTTCTTATCAGCTGAGCTATTTCTTTGTCTTTTAAATTCTCGATTAAATATGACTCAGGCGGGATGGACGCGCCAATTTCAAACTCTAATGATTTTTGTCGTTGTTTAAACATCTCTTTGACTAATAACAAACTGGCTAAGGGTTTGTAGATCATTGAGGTGCCGTAGAATAACGGGCTGTTTTTCGCTTTGATGTAAATAGGCAAAATAGGTGCGTTGGCCTTTTTCGCCATACGTAAAAAGCCAGTATTCCATTTACAGTCTTTAATGCCCGTTGGACTTAAGCGTGACACCTCTCCTGCAGGAAAGATTAATAACGCACCGTCTGATTTTAAATGCTGTTGGATATTAGCAAGCTCTTTCTTTTTGCTTGTACCAGAGAGGTTGTCAACGGGAAGAAGTAATGAATGCATCGGAGTGATTGACATCAGCATGCGGTTTGCAACGACTTTTAAGTCAGGGCGAACACTTGATAAGACTTTTATTAGCGCTAATGCATCAAGAGAACCGATAGGGTGGTTAGCGACAATAACGACATTACCTTCACTAGGAATATGTTCCATCTGCTTTGGCTTGTAGCGCGTGTCAAAGTCTAGCTCATCAAGTACTTGCTCTACAAACTCAAGTCCTTGTAAGTGTGGGTATGCATCACCAAAGGCAACAAACTCTTGCTCGTGTAATAAATAACCCAAACCTTTCTTTACTAAGCCTTTTACTTTTGGTGAATTTTCTAACTGTGGTAAATTTGCTTCTATTACTTTATCAACACTGATCATACAAACCTCAAACATAAACGCATTCAGCGATGAGGTTAGGGTAAGAGTTCGCTGTGACAGTTAGGTTGCAGTTGTGTGACTTTTTAAAGAGCGCTTCGAGTACGAGGCAAAATGGAGAAGACAATGATTTTACTTGTAGCTGTAACAGGCCGAGATTGCAGCCAATTAATTGCCCGATTACAAGCGTTATTACCAGAGGTTGACGTGCAGCTTTGGTCTGAATGCACTGATTACCAAGCCGTTGAGTTTGTACTGGCTTGGAATGCCCCTGCTGACTTATGGCCTAAGCTGGTAAATTTAAAAGCGGTTTCTTCATTTGGGGCTGGCGTTGATAGCATCGACTTAACGAAGATAGCGGCGCACGTCCCCGTTGTTAGAATTGTTGATGATAATCTTGCGAATGATATGGCAGAGTACGTGTTGACCCATGTGTTGGCACACAAGCTGAGACTCAAAGAATATTATTTAAAACAATCAGGCAGTACTTGGAAGCCAAAGCGAGCGTATTCACATCAACATGTGGGTATTTTGGGTTATGGTGAACTCGGTAAAGCCTGTGCTAAGCGTTTACTCGCAAATGGCTTTAGAGTGAGTGCTTGGTCTAATAGTGAAAAACACGATGCTGAAGTAAGTACCTATTACACACAGCAGGGATTAGATGACATGCTTGGTCAAATTGATTATCTCGTGTGCTTGTTGCCACTTAACCAACACACTCAGGGTATCATTAACAAATCACTGCTAAGTAAATTGCAAAATCATGCAGTGCTTATTAATGTTGCCAGAGGCAAGCATGTTGTCGATGAAGATTTGCTTGAAGCACTTGATAGTGAGCAATTACGCGGCGCTACCCTTGATGTGTTTAGCGAAGAGCCTTTACCTAAGTCGCATGCTTACTGGTCTCATGAAAAGGTGACCTTAACACCTCACTGTGCTGCATTGTCAGATTTAGAGACTGTGACTTTGCAAATTGCGGGTAATGTCAAAAGGTTAATTGAAGGTAAAAATCTAATAAATCAGGTTGATAGAACAAAAGGTTATTGACACATTACAAATTAGTTTAATGTACACCTTGTTAACATCTGTAACTTTGCTATTCTGTTGTTGCTCAATAAAAAAACAACAATAAAAAAGAGGCGTTATGAAATCTAATCAAGGTGGAGCTAAATTTAGTCTAGTCGTAGTGTCAGTAATCGTTCTTGGTGTTTCAGCATGGTTTAATCAAGCGAATGCGTCGGAGCAGCCAGCTCAGGCTATTGAAGTAAGCCAATCATAACCAACCAATCACAGTTAATATGTGCAGCATGTTTTTATGCTGCACTTCAATCACTTATTCTATTAACTTCTTTTTGAATGGATTTCTCTGTTCTCGTGTTTCTTCTCGTCTGACTTTTTAATCATCACATACGTCGCACCGCTACCACCATGATGCTTAAGGGCGCTATGAAAGGCTAAAACCGCTGGAATTTCTTGCAGCCACTTATTGGTATAGCTCTTTAAAATACCCGGCTGTGATTTATTTTTGATACCAATACCATGGCGAATTAGTACGACACGAATATTTCGTTTATGGCAGTCATCAATAAAATTAAAAAGCGTACTGCGCGCTCGTTGAAGAGGCTGGCCATGCAAATCAAGCGTGGCATCGAGTTGATATTTAGCTAAGCGCAGATTTTTATATACTTGGCCTTGTACGCCATCTTTTTTAAATGCCAATATGGCATGAGGATCTAATAGCTCAACGAATTCAGTACGTAAATAGTTTTCATCAATTGCTAAATCACACTCAGCTGCTTTACGTTTTTCTTGTTGCGCTAAAGAAGGGCCCTGTTTCGTAGAATCAAATTGAACAGTGTCATGCTTAAGAGGTTTTACGTCTTCCATTGATGAGAGAAATAAGTCGAAGTCGTTTAATGACATAAGGTACTCCAAATTATCTATACCCAAACCACCTCAAGATGCGAGTTTCAGTTGGAATTAAAAGCGATTTAGGCAAGGCATTGATTGCAAATAATAGTGGTTCTATTGTTAAAATCAATAACGCAGTATAAATCGCTTTTAAACCAACCCTCTGGGCGTTTCACAGGCACTTACTCTCATCGTTGTTACTTCTTAAAAGGGACCACCATTCTTGCAAAGTAACGCCTTGATATTAAGCACCTGTGAAACGCTGAATTCTGCATCTTGAGGTGGCTTGGGTATATATACGCCGTTTATGGTATCTCAGTTCAATCATTTTGTAAGTAAAAAAAAGCCCAAGCAGAGGACTGCTTGGGCATAAAAGCTGATAGATGGGATAGCCTATTCTATCAATTTATCTTAGGAGAAGATTAACCTTGATTGATATTCAATTGGCCAAATGTGTAGACCTTGAATAAATAAAATGTGTTGATCAACACCAAGCTCATATTTGAGATAACGCTTGATGACATCAGATCTAAACTAAACGATAAAAATAATAAACTACACGCGCTAATCGCTGCAAAACGCAGTAATGTAAGCTGGTTAATAAAAAATGCACCTAGTCCTAGTGCAAGTAACGTTAAGTTTAAAAGCCAATCTAGCTCGTTTAGCATGGTCGTATCTGATCGTGTCTGTGTTGAAAAAGGAGCGCCATTATGGTGATCTTTTACACAGCTTTCAACCAAGTAATTTTAAATTTTCGGATTAGATTTTTTAATCCATTATTAGCTTTTTCATGGCAGCAAAAAAGCCACTTTGCTCTGTCACGCGATACTTCTGGCAGGTATCTGGTTTGCGCTTATCCTGGCACAGGTAAATAATGTTGCGGCTTAGGTCTGCACGGGGGCTGAGGGTTGAATCAAATAAGTTTGCACCATAACCAAAAACCCCTGGCCAAAATACACTTTGCGAGACCATACCTAGCTTTTCATAAGTGATTAACACAGGTTTGGGCGTAATTAGCAGAATTAATACAACTGCTGCGAGCGCGTACCACCGTGTTTTACTTTTTTTAAGTTCGACTTCAGGAACGCTTTGCTGCGCAGCTTGTGCACGCGCTTGTTGCTGGGGGGCTGGTCTTTGGCGCTTTGCTTGTGTTGGTTTTTTTCGTGCAGGTGTTTTACCAAGCAAAGATTGTTTTTTTATTTTATTAGACATAAAGCTTATCTGGCCTTTTAAACATAGGTCTCTATAATGAGATTATAACGAAGTTTTTGATATAATAGTCAAATTCAAATCACTTATAGCTTAAATGCGTTACACTCTACAGTGCAATGAGTGTTTATCTTCATAGTTTAAGAGGAATAGTATGGATACGCAGCTTTCAATTCTTATTGTGGACGACGTAGGCACAGTTCGCAGTTTTTTAAATCAAACATTAATGCACCTAGGTATCGATAATGTGCGTGAGGCTTCTACGGCCGCGCAGTGTTTAAGCGCATGTAAAGAAAAAGAGTTCAATATTATCTTTTTAGATATTGAATTACCCGATGGTGACGGCAAAGAGATTATCTCGCAAATCAACGAAATTTCGCCTGAAGCAAACGTAGTAATGGTTTCAGCCCATTCAACAGTAGAAAACGTTAAAGAAGCGATTGAGAAGGGCGCTAAAGGGTTTGTAGTAAAACCTTTCACACCTAAGAAGATTGCCGCTATGCTGAAAAAGTTTTATCCAGAGCTCGAAATTGTCTAGTTAACAACTTTAATGAGGCATATAGAACACGTGCCTTTTATACCAACCCGCAATAATACTTAATCATTTTGAGGGATTAAACCTGTCGCTAACTGTGTTAAAAATTTCTCATTTAGAACAACTAAATAACGAAATTTTTGCCTTGTTATCAACAAGGTTTTATTGCCTCAAAATAGACTACTTAATTAAGCGGATTGGTATAAAAAAAGTAGCTTATAGCTTTTTATNGGTTTTATTGCCTCAAAATAGACTACTTAATTAAGCGGATTGGTATAAAACGAAAAAAAGCTGCGCACCTAAAAGGTGAACAGCTTTTAACAACCAGAATCGTTATGAATTACAGAGCGCTTTCAAGCTCTGGTAACACATCAAATAAATCAGCAACTAAACCATAGTCAGCGACTTGGAAAATTGGTGCATCAGGGTCTTTATTGATGGCAACAATCACTTTTGAGTCTTTCATACCCGCTAAATGTTGAATCGCACCACTGATACCCACAGCAATATATAAATCTGGCGCAACAATTTTACCGGTTTGACCTACTTGCATATCGTTTGGTACAAAGCCCGCATCAACAGCAGCACGTGAAGCACCAATGGCTGCGCCTAGTTTGTCGGCAATACCATTTAATAACGCAAAGTTTTCACCATTTTGCATACCACGACCACCTGAAATAACCACAGGTGCTGCAGTAAGCTCAGGGCGTTCTGATTCAGTTTGTTCTTCTGATACAAACTCACTCAGACCAACAGAACCTTTACCAGTAACACTAGTTACAGCTACTGGCGCTTGCTCTTGTGCAATATCAAAGCTACTTGCACGAACAGTAATAACCTTTTTGCTATCTAGTGATTTAACTGTCGCAATTGCATTACCTGCATAAATAGGACGCTTAAAGGTATCTGCATCAATAACGTCGATGATTTCAGAGATTTGTGCAACATCTAAAAGTGCAGCAACACGTGGCATAAAGTTTTTACCCGTTGTTGTTGCGCTTGCGACAATGTGTGAATAGTTATCAGCTAAAGATAAAACTAGATCAGCTAGGTTTTCTGCAAGTTGATTAGCATAAGCTGCATCATCGGCAATCAGTACATTGCTAACACCTGCAATTGACGCTGCTTGCTCGCTCATTGCAGCTAAATTTTCGCCGGCAAGTAGTAAATCTACATCAAAGCCTAGTTTAACAGCAGCAGTAATCGTTTTATTGGTTTCAGGCTTTAGAACACCTTTATCGTGTTCGGCTATCACTAATGTTTTCATTTAGATCACCTTCGCTTCTGTTTTTAACTTTTCTACTAATGTCGCAACATCTTCAACGACAATACCGCCACTGCGCTTTTCTGGCTCGTTTACTTCTACCAGCTGTACGCGAGGCGCAAGGTCTACACCTAGGCTGTCAGCAGCAATTACATCTAGAGGTTTACGCTTTGCTTTCATAATGTTTGGTAATGAAGCATAGCGCGGTTCATTTAAACGTAAGTCTGTGGTTACGATAGCAGGTAGTTTAAGAGCGACTGTTTGTAAGCCACCGTCTACTTCACGCGTTACATTAACAGTACCTGCTTGAACATCGACTTTAGATGCAAAGGTACCTTGGCCACGACCCGTTAAAGCAGCAAGCATTTGACCGGTTTGATTGTTGTCAGAGTCAATCGATTGCTTACCTAAAATAACCAGCTCAGGTGATTCTTGCTCTACAATCTTGCTAAGTAATTTAGCAACATGTAAAGATTCAAGCTTTTCTTCTGTTTCAATATGAATGGCTTTATCAGCACCGAGTGCTAAGGCCGTACGTAATTGCTCTTGAGATGATTTATTACCAATAGTTACAGCAACAACCTCAGTGGCAGTTCCTGCTTCTTTTAAACGAATAGCTTCTTCAATTGCAATTTCACAAAATGGGTTCATCGCCATTTTTACATTAGCTAGATCAACATCCGTTTTATCGGCTTTAACGCGTGCTTTGACGTTGTAGTCAATTACTCTTTTAATTGGAACGAGGACTTTCATCGTGACTCCATCAATTGTGTGTTCTCAAAGTTGACCTAAACGTCAACTTATTTATTTTATGAATTCAGACTACTTCCTGTTGACGTAAACGTCAACCTAAAATAACCTTAAAGTATTCACAGCCTGTAACGTTTCATTTGCAAGTATGAAATAAGGTTCTTTATAGCAGGTCCGTCACCGAGAAGAGGTTTATATGGTCGAACGCGAAACCATGGAATTTGATGTAGTCATCGTAGGCGCAGGCCCAGCAGGTTTATCAACTGCGATTAGATTGGCTCAACAAGCACAAGAAAAACAACAAGAATTAATGATCTGTGTGGTAGAAAAAGGCTCTGAGGTGGGCGCACACATTTTATCGGGTGCGGTTTTTGAAACTAAAGCGCTAGATGAATTATTACCTGATTGGCAGTCATTAGGCGCTCCAGTTACCACTAAAGTAACGCAAGATGATATTTACTGGTTCAATAACAGTGAAAAAGCCACCAGCATCCCCCACTTTGCTAGCCCTAAAACATTCCATAACGAAGGCAATTACATTGTCTCTATGGGTAATGTATGTCGCTTTTTAGCAGAGCAAGCGGAAAACTTAGGGGTAGAAATATTCCCTGGCTTTAGTGCTCACTCTTTGATTATTGAAGACGAAACAGTGAAAGGCATTATCACTGGCGATATGGGCCTTGATAAAGACGGCAACGAAAAAGATGGTTATATGCCGGGTATGGAGCTTAGAGCTAAATACACAGTATTTGCAGAAGGTTGCCGCGGTCATTTAGGTAAAGAGCTAATCAAACACTTTGCCCTTGATAAAGATGCATCACCACAGCATTACGGTTTAGGTTTCAAAGAAATTTGGCAAATCGACCCGAGTAAACACAAAGAAGGCACAGTAGTTCATGGTACAGGCTGGCCGTTAACCGGTGATACCAGTGGTGGTGCATTTATGTATCACAGCGACAACAATCAGGTTGTGGTTGGCTTAATTGTCGATCTTAATTATTCAAACCCACATTTAAGCCCGTTTGATGAATTCCAACGCATGAAACATCACCCTGTTTTTAAAGAAGTTTTAGAAGGCGGTGAACGCATAGCCTATGGCGCAAGAGCCATTGCCAAAGGTGGCCTGCGCTCTTTACCGAAAATGCATTTCCCAGGTGGTTTACTTGTGGGTTGTGATGCCGGCACATTAAACTTTGCTAAGATCAAAGGTAATCATACAGCCATGAAATCAGGCATGGTTGCTGCTGATGTAATCGTAGCGGCTCTTAGCGACGGTAAAGAAAATGCCGATTTATCTGAATATAAATCAGCTTTTGAACAAAGCTGGGCGTATAAAGAGCTCTATCAATCACGTAACTTTGGCCCTGTTATGCACAAACTGGGTAAGTTTTTAGGCGGTGCTTATAACACCCTCGATCAAAACCTATTTGGTGGCAGCTTACCGTTTAACTTTGAAGATAACATGCCAGATCATGCCACATTAGTTGCAGCTGATCAGGCCGAAAAAATCGATTACCCGAAAGCAGACGGCAAGCTTAGCTTTGATAAACTTTCATCGGTGTTTTTATCAAATACCAATCATGAAGAATCGCAGCCATGCCATTTAAAGCTAAAAGATAACTCGATTCCAATTGCAGTGAATTTACCGCAATTTGATGAGCCAGCACAACGCTACTGCCCTGCGGGTGTTTACGAAGTACAAGAAGTTGAAGGTGAGAAAGAGTTTGTGATCAACTCACAAAACTGTGTGCACTGTAAAACCTGCGACATAAAAGACCCAAGTCAAAACATTACTTGGGTAACACCTGAGGGAGCTGGCGGGCCAAACTACCCTAATATGTAACGCACGTTACTCATTTAATTAAAATTTATCCTAAATTGCAGGGGCTTCGGCCCCTTTTTTAGGCTATGCTGAAAATGTCGTGTTTTATAAAAGTGAGTAAAGTATGCCGTCTTCAAGTGTAACCTTTCGTTTTTTAGCTGAACCTACCGATGTCAATTTTGGCGGTAAGGTTCATGGTGGTGTAGTAATGAAGTGGATTGACCAAGCTGGTTACGCCTGTGCTGCAGGTTGGAGCGGTCATTACTGCGTCACTGTCTCTGTTGCGGGTGTAAAGTTTCAGCGCCCTATTTTGGTTGGCCAAATAGTCGAAGTGAAAGCCAGTATCGCCCACACAGGTAAAACCAGTATGCAAATCTTTATTCAAGTACGCTGCGGCGACCCTAAAACCCAAAACCTAGTTGAAACCAATCATTGTGTTATAAGTTTTATTGCTATGGATGAAGCAGGCTACCCAATCGAAGTACCTTCATATACAGCCGTAACAGACGAAGAAAAGAAAATCGAAAACTATGCGATAAAAATGAAAGAGATCGCGATAGAAACAGAAACTCTTTTACAAAAAGCCTAAAAGCTTAAAGCAACAAAAAATTATAAACCGTACCTAGTAACTTCTACAGAGCACCCTGAAATTGTTACGACTGCCAAACTGAATGCCTGATTACAGTTTCAACAAACTGCACAAAAAACCACTTAAAAAAGCCTAAAAACAATACTTTAGGCTTTGTTTTAAGCTTGGCATTGCCGTTGCAATACTCCTTGTGAATGACGCGAAACATTCGTTTATTTATTTTATAAAGGAGCTATTAAATGATTAAAGCAATTTCACTTTCTGCACTTTCTTTAGCACTACTAGGTTTTAATAATGCTGCACATGCAGATATTACCGAAATGGATTCTCCGCGTATTTATACCGGTATCGGCTACGGCCAATATTCTTTTGAGTTTGAAGACAGTGAAAATGACACTGACTTTGATGACGATTCACAAATGCTGAAAGGTTATATTGGTACTCAGTTTAACAAGTACTTGAGCCTTGAACTTGCCTATCAAAATTTTGATGAAGTAAGCGATATCGATTCTAAAGCCGAAATTGACGGTGTTTCATTAGCAGCACGCTTAGCAGCCCCAATTACAGATAGCTTTTCTGTTTATGCCAAAGGTGGTTGGCTAGAGTGGGATGCTGAAATTGAGCAAGACCTAGGCGAGCTTGGCAGTATCAGTGCTGACTCAGACGGTGGTGATGTATTTTATGGTGCAGGTGTAGAATATGCTTTCACAACAAACATGCAAGTACGTTTAGAGTATGAGCGCTATAAATTAGAAGATGATATTGACCCAGATATGGATGTAGCGTCTGTATCATTCCAATACATGTTTTAATTTAAACTACACAGTCTAAATATTAAAAGGCAGTCTCGACTGCCTTTTTTTGTGTTTGCATGTAAAATGTCGGCAGATTTTCTTAACGACAATGCACAATGAGCGAATACCAATTAACTGCCGTCGGCCATATTCAATCTCCTTATAAACAAAAGTTTGCCATACCTCGCCAACCTCGTTTGGTTCCTGAGGCTAAAGCAAAGCTGGTATTCAGCAGCGATTTTAATCGTGAAGAGTTTGTACGCGGCCTCGATGAATTTAGCCATATTTGGTTACTATTCAGATTTCATGAAACCGCAGATAAAGGCTATTCAGCAATGGTGAGACCCCCTCGCCTAGGCGGTAATGAACGTAAAGGTGTATTTGCAACACGTGCAACCTTTCGGCCAAATGCTATAGGCATGAGTGCTGTAAAACTTGAAGGCATTGAATATAAAAATGGTCAATTAAGCTTATTGCTTTCAGGTATCGATTTACTCGATGGCACACCTATTTTAGACATTAAACCTTATTTGCCCTACTCAGACGCAATGACCGATGCCACCGCAGGCTTTGCCGATACCCGACCAGAAACCGATATGAGCGTTGAGTTTAGTGAAGAAGCCCTGGCGTTTATCGAAAAACAGACCGAACAACCTGAATTAAAAGCGTTTATAAGCAATGTATTAAAGCAAGATCCTCGCCCAGCTTATAAAAAGCAACGTGACTCAGAACAAAGCTACGGCATGACCTTATATGATTTTAATATTAGGTGGCATGTTCAGGACAATCATAATACAGTGACCAGCATTGAAAAATGCTAGTTTTTAGCATATAGCGCTTTAGTGTCAGTGCTTCCACTGGTAAACTTAGCGCCTTGTTATTACTCAAACGTCTTGAGTAAACGATAATAATTTTAACACTACTTGGAATAGAGATGCGTACCAGTCAATATATACTCGCAACACTTAAAGAAACTCCGTCTGATGCAGAAATTGTTTCTCATCAATTAATGCTACGAGCAGGCATGATCCGCCGCGTTGCGTCGGGTTTGTATACATGGTTGCCCTCTGGTCTACGCGTACTTAAAAAAGTAGAAAACATCGTACGTGAAGAAATGGATAAAGCAGGCGCTATCGAAATGTTAATGCCTATAATCCAACCAGCTGATCTTTGGGAAGAGTCTGGTCGTTGGGAGCAATTTGGTCCTGAATTACTTCGTATTAATGACCGTCACAACCGCCCATTTGCACTTGGCCCTACACACGAAGAAGTGATCACTGATTTTGTACGTAAAGAAGTAAACTCTTATAAGCAATTACCGCTTACTCTTTACCAAGTACAAACAAAAGTACGTGACGAAGTTCGCCCTCGTTTTGGTGTAATGCGTGCTCGTGAATTTACGATGAAAGATGCTTACTCTTTTCACTTAAGTGATGAGTGTTTAGAGAAAACTTACCAAGTTATGCACAAAGCTTACTGCAACATCTTCGAGCGCCTTGGTCTTGATTACCGCCCTGTTATCGCTGATACCGGTTCTATCGGTGGTAGCGTGTCACATGAGTTCCATGTGCTTGCAGAATCAGGCGAAGATGCAATCGCATTCAGTGATGCAAGTGATTATGCTGCAAATATCGAAAAAGCAGAAGCACTGGCACCGACTGAAGACCGCCCAGCTGCAAGCAAAGAACTAAAAGCGTTCCCAACGCCTGATGCAAAATCAATTGCTGAGCTTAAAGAGCACTATGGTGTTAAACCTCATCGCGGTGTAAAAACATTAATCGTGTATGGCGCACCAGATGAAAACGAACAACGTGGTTTAGTTGCCCTTGTATTACGTGGTGACCATGATCTAAACGAGTTAAAAGCTGAGAAACACCCGCTTGTTGACTCACCGCTTGAAATGGCAAAAGAAGAAGACATCGTTGCTGCTATTGGCGCAAAACCAGGTTCATTAGGCCCAGTCGGCCTATCAATGCCAATAATTGTTGACCGTACAGCTAACGTAATGGCTGATTTTGTAGCTGGTGCTAATAAAGATGGTGAACATTTCAGCGGTATCAACTGGGATCGCGATGTAGAAAACTACGAAGTGGCTGATATCCGTAATATCGTGGAAGGCGATCCAAGCCCGTGTGGCCAAGGTTCACTGCAAATTAAACGTGGTGTTGAAGTTGGCCATATTTTCCAACTTGGCACTAAGTACTCAGAAGCAATGAAAGCAGGCGTATTAAGTGAATCAGGTAAAAACCAAGTAATGACAATGGGTTGTTACGGCATAGGTGTATCACGTATCGTAGCTGCCGCTATTGAGCAAAACAACGACCAATACGGTATTAAATGGCCGCAACCTATCGCACCATTTGATTTAGCAATTGTACCTATGAACATGCATAAGTCTCATCGTATTCCTGATATTGCAGATAACCTTTACAAAGGTTTAAAAGATGCAGGTTTAGATGTGTTGTTTGATGACCGTAAAGAGCGCCCTGGCGTTATGTTTAACGACATGGAATTATTAGGTGTGCCTTTCACGCTGGTTATTGGTGAGCGTAACCTTGATGAAAATAAGGTGGAGCTTAAAAACCGTCGTACTGGTGAAAAGCTAATGCTTGATTTAGACAGTGCCGCTTCCGAAATTGCCGCACTTGTTAAAGGCTAATTAAGTCAGCTCAACAAAATATAAAAAACCGCTTCGGCGGTTTTTTTGTATTTATTAATTGTCATAGATGTTTCGCTAAAGCGTCTTTTAACTGTCATTGATTCTGCCTAGCATTTACTTTATTACACCATGAGTAAATGCCATGAATAACACCACTTGCAGTAGTAAAACCCACTATCCTGCCGTTTGGATTTCCGACGTTCACTTAGGTTATAAAGACTGCCAAGCGCAGTATTTACTAGACTTTTTAAATGCGATTGAATGCGATGTTCTGTATTTGGTCGGTGATATTGTCGATTTATGGTCGATGAAACGACAGTTCTTTTGGCACCCTAGTCATTATGATGTATTAGCGCTTATTCAACAAAAAGCGAAAGATGGCACTCGAGTGATCTATATACCGGGTAACCACGACGAAACCTTTCGCCATTATGCCAATGATTCATTATTCGGTATTGAAGTACATAAACAATATATCCATACCACAAAAGCTAACAAACGGTTTTTACTGTTGCATGGCGACGATTTTGATTCAGCAACCCGCTACAACAAATTAATCAGTATTGCGGGCGATGCAGGATACGACTTTTTACTTTTTTTAAATCGTTGGACTAATCGCATTCGCCGTTTATTTGGCGGTAATTATTGGTCATTGGCCTCTTGGATAAAAGCGCGAGTGCATAAAGCACGTGAAGCAATTGACGCATTTGAAAAAGCGGCAATCCACGAAGCAAAAAAACAAGCCGTCGATGGCATCATTTGTGGGCATATTCATCACCCAGCCGTTAAAGTGGTTGATGGAATTTTGTATTGCAATGATGGCGACTGGATTGAGAGCTGCACTGCATTAGTTGAAAACAGCTCTGGCCGTATTGAGTTATTGCACTGGAGTGAAACACAAAAAGTGATTCACTCTGCTGATATTAGTACATTAACGCCTAAACCTGCATTTAATAAAGATCGTGATGCCGCTTAAGTCTTCAGCCACATTGAGAGCTTTTTACGCAATGTGGCTTGTTTAATTGGCTTGGTGATATAGTCGTTCATACCAACACTGAGGCATTTTTCTCTATCGCCAGCCATCGCGCTTGCGGTCATGGCTATGATCACCACATCTTGGTATTTCTCACCTGTTTTTCCCTGCCTGATTGCTTTGGTACAGTCATACCCATTTAAGTTTGGCATTTGGCAATCCATTAAGATCAGATCAAATTGAGTTTCGCTGTTATTCAATACCTCAATTGCTTCAAGACCATCGCTGGCTGATTCAATATGAACATAGCTATCTCTTAAGATTGCTTTGCTCAC
Source organism: Pseudoalteromonas sp. P1-8 (assembly GCF_001399985.1). Classification (NCBI taxonomy): domain Bacteria; kingdom Pseudomonadati; phylum Pseudomonadota; class Gammaproteobacteria; order Alteromonadales; family Pseudoalteromonadaceae; genus Pseudoalteromonas; species Pseudoalteromonas sp. P1-8. Next base: position 44,861 of record NZ_LJSO01000005.1, on the reverse strand, counting down.
CTCAATATTAATCATATTATCGTCGACGATAAGCACTGAACTAGATGTTAAATCAAGCTCAATAATTTCTTTTGTATCTGTATTTTTACGCTCAATAACAGAATCATTGTTATTAAATAAAACAGCGAGTTTATAGGCTAATTCATCAGGAGTGACAGGTTTTGCAATAACAGTACAATTGCTCGGTAATGTTTCTTTTTGTTTAAGTGATGCCATCACACCTAAAATTAATACACAGGTGTCGGAGTATTTATTTGCAAAACTCAACACATTGTTTAGTTCTGGGTGTTTATGGTCAATGATAAGTAAATCTAACTCATTGAAAACATTGTCAGGTATATCACTTAATCGAGAAACATTCGATGGCTGAGGCTGACAAGTTTTCTCTAATTGGGTTTCTATGTTTTGACCAAGCAGATCATATAAAACTGCACAACCAACGTGTTTGTTATTCAAAGCCGTAATCGCCCCCTGCTCTTTTAATGAGGCACTGAGTGATACTGTGATACTGGCACAAAAGCGGCTGCCCTTTCCTTTTTCACTTTCAACGATAATATCACCGCCCATCAACTGAGCGAGTTTTCGGCTTATTGAAAGGCCTAAACCACTGCCACCATAATGGCGTGTTGTACTTGAGTCCTCTTGAGTAAACACTTCAAACAATTTACTTTGGTTTTCTTTCGAAATACCAATACCTGTATCTTCAACTACAAAGCTTAGGCAAAGCGACTTATCTGTATGCAGCTGTTCCTTAACCGTTAAACTAACATGACCTTTATGAGTAAACTTAAATGCATTACTGAGTAAATTATTGAGAATTTGTTTTAAGCGGTGGCTATCCCCCATCACGGTTCGCTGAGTAATATCATGCGCATCGAACAGTATCTCAATACCTTTTTTCTGACCTTGAACAGCCATCGATGTTATTAAATCACTGCACACTGAAACGACATCAAATTCGTGACTATCTAAATCAAGTTTACCAGCTTCAATTTTTGAAAAATCTAGAATGTCATTAATCAGTGTCATCAATGAGTTAGCGCTGGTATTTGCATAATGTAAGTATTGCATTTGCTGAGTAGATAATGGCTCTTCTTCAAGCATTTCGAGCATGCCAAGTACACCATTCATCGGGGTGCGGATTTCATGGGAGATATTGGCGACAAATTCACTTTTAGCTTTACTTGCAGCTAATGCTTCTTCGGTGGCCTTTTCGAGCTCGGCTGTGCGGCTTTTCACTTTTTCTTCTAATGTCACATTAAGCTTTTCTAGTTGATGTTGAGCGCACTTAAGTGAATCAATATTGCGTAGTATTGCCGCTATTTGATATTGCTGTTTTGCTGCATCAAAAACAGGTGTCATGGTAATTGAGAAATAATGTGTGCTTAGCTCGCTGATGTGAACCGCTTCAAACGAGCACCGCTGCCCTTCTTTAATGGCTTGTGCAATCCCTTGAAAATCTTCATCGTTATAATTAAACAAGGTATCAAAATGGGTGGTTTGCTCTGTTATACCAAAAAACGTTTGTGCCGTTTCATTGGCATTACAAATAACACCATTTGGCTGAACCATAATAATGGCATCTGTTGAGTTTTCTATAATTTTACTGTTCTTTTCTTTTAGAAAACTGAGCTCAATTTTTCTGTTGATGTCACGTTGATAGATTATAAATAACATCAGCACAACTAAAATGATTAAGCATAAAATGCCAATAAACCTTAATCGTTTTTGATGTATTTCATTCAGCAGTGTATCAGTGCTTATAGAGACAGCCAGTGTAAACGGCTGCATATGTACACCATCTTTAAACTCAATAATTTTATCTAGATAAAGTTTTTCAGGTAGGTTTACTACGTCAAAAAAATCAACTGAACTAATTTTGAGGTCGGCACTAAATTCCTCTGACCAATAATGTGGATCATCTAACTCAAAACTAAAACGGTATGATTCCTCTGGATGATAGATAAATTGTTGTTGAGCATTTAACAGATAAACAGAGAATTTATCTGATGATTTGCTTGTTAGCTTGTTAATAAGATCTTCTGCATAATAATTGAGGATAAGAACAGCAAAGGGCTTACCTTCGTTATCTTTCACCAGCTTTGCAATCCGGTATGTGCTGGTATAAGGCTGTTGTAAACGACCATTTTCGCGGTTGTAGTTAATTGGTGATAAGTAGATTTGACCATTTTCAAGCTTTGCCGTAATTTGCATGTAATCACGTTGGCCTTTGTGTTGTAAGTCCTCCTCACTAATTCTAAAGACCTGTTTATTCACACTATCAACGCGTACAACCTCTTTGCCGTTATCAGCAATGTAGATATAACGAGCCTGAGCTAAGTCTTTATCTGTTGTCATAAAACCAGTAAAGATTTTAGCTAGGCGATCTTTCCATGCCGAGATAGGCGTGCCTAAAACGGGATCTATATTTTGATCATTGGTTGCGCGCATAATTGCAAGCACTGGCGGCGTTGAATCTAAAAAGTTAAGTGCAGAAATATTCTCTCTTAAACTTGTTTTTAGTACACTTTCTTTAGTGTCGAGCTCTCTTTGCATCTGTTCAAAGGTGCGGCTGAACACATCCTCTCTAAGGTCGTATTCATACTTTACAGTTACAAAAATAGCCAATAGCAAGAGAATACAAAAAGCAAGTATTGGTAATTTGTGACGTTGATAGAAATGCGCTGAATGTCCAGAATCCATTGAATCGAAAGCCTTCTTTTCTACTCTGCTTTAGAGTATAGGAGAGAATAGTAATAAAAGCGGAGTATACAGAAAATATATTAATTAATAAGGATTAGCAGGTACTTAGCTTGCCTTACAAACAAATAAAGCACCAAAATGGTGCTTTATTATTAGGTAAAATCAGTATCTCTTATCTAAATAAGACATCTTCTTTATTAAACCATTTAACGCAAAACGCGAGTAATGCACCTGCCACAATCACTGTCGCTAAGAAAATTAAACCCACGAGTGTGTAATCAACTGTACCTTTAATAATTTCTTTGATTGCCAAAGCTACATTTGTAACAGGAATAAAAGCAGTTTTGCTCGTCAGTTCAACATTTGGCATCAAGGCAACCATAATTGGGAAAATTACACCCATGCTAAGTGGTGCCATGTAGTTTTGCGCTTCTTTAAAGGTTCGCGCATAAATTGAAATAGCCAACGCTAATGATGAGAAGATTGCGGCAATAGGTAATAACAACACAAAAATCAGCCCTAAATCTAATACGGTTAAAGAGCTAAATGCGTTTTTAACAACTGCTAAATCTACAAATGCAATGGCCACTGATATCCATACACCCATACTGAGTACAGTAATGGTGGTTGTTGCAATAGAAGAAGCAAGTAAGGTTACAAACTTACCTAACACCAGCTGTGTACGGGTGATTGGTGTAAGTAGAAGGGTTTCGAGGGTACCGCGCTCTTTTTCCCCAGCTCCTAAATCAATCGCCGGATACGTTGCGCCCATCAATACCAGAGGAATAAGTAGATAAGGAATAAACCCACCTATTTTCTCGCCAAGATTTTCACGTTTATCTGCAGTGTCGACCTTCACAACTTTAATAGGCTCGATAATGGCAGCTTGTTGCTCTTCTGATACACCAAAGCTTAATAGTTTGTTTGTACGCAGCGTATCGCCATATTCTTTTGCCAGTTCTTTTACACGGTCAAATAGGAAGTTAATTGCTTTTGCGTCGTTATACACAACTTGCCATTCGCTTTGCTTTGCATCATCTAACGTTTGCTTAGCGTCTGACGGTAAATAGATACCCATGTCTATGGTGCCTGCTTTTACCGCTTTAGTGAGATCTTCTACCGTATTAAAGGTTTCGTCGCCTTTATATAAAGCAAAGCTCTTATGGTAAAACACCTTATCTGTAAATTCTTGCGCGTAATTGCCATTGATAATAGCGTAAGTATGGACCTCTTGTTCTGCCTCTAACGCCGCTTGTGAACTAATAAAGGCCATAACAGCAAATAAAAGTGGGAAGATAGCAACCGGTAGTGCAACAACGAATATCAATGTTTTACGGTCACGTAATAGCTCTTTTAATTCCTTTTTAAATACTTCAAACATCACGGCTCTCCGTTAAAATATTCATAAACGCTTGGTTTAATTCTTCACTTTGACCTGTTTGTTTAAACTCATCTAAGGTGCCATCAAAACAACTAATTCCTTGGTTTATCACTGCAACACGGTCACAAAGTAAGGCAACTTCATCTAAATGGTGCGTTGAGAAAATAACTGGTGTGCCCTGCTCTTTAAGGCCGCGAATAAAGTTAATTACGGTTTGCGTAGTCATAATATCTAAACCAGTTGTCGGCTCATCAAGAATAACCACATCAGGATGATGAACAACAGCACGGGCAATATTGGCTTTTTGCTTCATACCTGTTGAAAGGTTTTCGGCGCGTTTATCAATAAAGCTGTGCATATCAAGTAAGGTGAATAGCTCATCACAACGAGCGGCTACCGCTTTTTTACTCATGCCATGTAAACGGGCAAAGTATTCAACGTTTTCTTTAACTGTTAAACGCCCATATAAGCCGGTACTACCTGACAGAAATCCAATTGATTTGCGGCCAACCAATGGCTTTTTAACGATATCGTGACCAGAGATGGTAATGCTGCCTTCATCTGGTTTTAAGGCTGTTGAAATCATTCTAAGGGTGGTTGTTTTACCGGCACCATTTGGGCCGAGTAAACCGAGTACTTCACCTTTGTTACATTGAAAGCTGACGTCTCTTACAGAATGAAAAAACTCTTTATCTTCACGGGGGTCTACGTTGTCCGTTTTATTTTTTTTATGATCTTTTGTTAGCTTAAACTTCTTTTTAAGCCCTGCCACTTCAATCATGTGCGTTTCCTTCGTTTCGGTCTAAAGTAATCAGTGTTACTGTAAAATTCTGGATCTTCATTGTCAGTCCACCATCCTGGTACGCCTAACAAGGGTAAGGGTGATAAGTTTTTATTATCACGCAAACAATCATCAAGCTTTATCATCTCATAAAGACGTTGATCTAGATACGCATATTGCTCGCTTAAATCTTTACAAAATATGTCATCAGGAACAATTACAAATAATGCTTTACCCGTTAAACCAATATACGGCTGAGTGAGCATTTCGTAGTTAGCATGACCAAACATAAATGGCCTAATGCTTTTACCCCAATGTTCACGTTGTTCTACAAAGGCTTGCTGCCATTGGTGGTCGCGTAATTGCTGCTGCCAGCTTTGCTCAGTAATTGCCAGCACCACACCGCATTCGTCAAATAAAGTAAGCGCATTTCGGTGTTTACTACGCTCTTTTAGACCATGCAGTTTAATTTCTTCGATATGCTGATGATTAATCAGCGCTTTGGTTTTTGGAAATAAACACCAAATAAAGCCACCAAAAAGGTCATGCCAATTTTGTTGTCTTGTTGGTACTTGCCCTGTCTCAAATATGATTTGCTCATAATAACGGGTTTCATCAGCAAACTTTTCATCTTCAACAAAGGTTATGGCTTTACCCTGTGTAGTTTTCGCATTTAGATATTGATTAAACCACTGGCAAGATGGCCAATCTGACAGTTTATCTAAATTAAATAGCGTCGCTAGGTCACTAAAAGCACCCGTTGTGAGGTATTGTGTTGACCATTGCTCGGGAGCAGTAAATCGTTTCATTGCTTATTTTTTAACTTCTTGATGTATTGTGGGTAGTTTACCGTAAAAACTGGTTCTCATTAATAGAACCTCATATACTAATACCACCATAAAACAAAAAAAGAGCTATTATGAAACGCTATTTTCCAATGACAGTCCTTGCAAGTGCCATCCTTGCGGGCTGTGCTTCAACAAGTATCACATCAAGTGATGTCGAAAAAGCCTATCAAAGCATTAATTCAGAGCAATTAGCAGAGCACATTAAAGTGCTTGCCTCTGATGAGTTCGGTGGCCGTGCACCATCATCTAAAGGTGAAGAGCTAACGCTTGCCTATTTAACCGACCAATTTAAAGCATTGGGTTTTGAGCCGGGTAACGGTGATAGCTTCTTACAAGAAGTACCGCTTGTTTCACTAGAAGCTGATTCAGACATGGTACTTACCATTGGCGGCAAAGATTACCAATACAAAAAAGATATGGTAATGGGTAGCAGCCGTATTAGTGCTAAGCAAAGCATTAAAGATTCTGAATTAGTATTCGTTGGCTACGGTGTTAATGCACCAGAATACAACTGGAACGACTACGAAGGCCTAGATGTTAAAGGCAAAACAGTTGTTATGCTGGTAAACGATCCTGGTTTTGCGACGAAAAACCCTGATTTATTCACCGGCGATGCCATGACCTATTACGGTCGTTGGACATACAAATATGAAGAAGCAAGCCGTCAAGGTGCAGCAGGTGCGATTATCATTCACGAAACCGCACCGGCTTCTTACCCATGGTCAGTTGTTGAAAACTCTTGGAGCGGTGAGCAATTTGGTTTCCAAAAAGAAAATAACAACATGGACCGTGTTGCTGTTGAAGGCTGGGTAACAACTGATGTTGCTAAAGAGCTTTTCACAAAAGCAGGCTTAGATTTCGATACAATGAAAGCTAATGCGGCAAAAGGCGCTTACCATGTTGATATGGGCGACCTAACAGCAAGTGTTGAAGTAAATAACACAATCAAAAAGTCAATTTCGTATAACTTTATCGCGACGTTACCGGGTAGCGAAAAGCCAGACGAGCACATCATTTATTCAGCTCACTGGGATCACCTTGGTACTGATAAAACCCGCAAAGGCGACCAAATCTATAATGGTGCCCATGATAATGCAACGGGTACTGCTGGTTTAATAGAAGTTGCTGAAGCATTCGCTACTTTACCTGAGCACCCTAGCCGTTCAATGACTTTCTTAGCAGTTACTGCTGAAGAACAAGGTTTACTTGGCTCGAAATATTATGCTGCAAACCCAGTGATCCCAGCAGCACAAACGGTTGCTAACATAAATATGGATAGCTTAAACCTATTAGGTAAAGTAAAAGACATCAGTGTTGTTGGTATTGGCAAATCAGAAATGGATAGCCTGCTAGAAACAGCTGCAAAAGCTCAAGGTCGTACAGTATCTGGTGATCCTAAACCGTCTTCAGGTGGTTACTACCGCTCTGATCACTTTGCATTTGCAAACATGGGTGTACCAGCAATGTATGCCGGTGGTGGTAGTGAAGCTCTTGACGAAGAAACGGCAAATTACCGTAAGCGTATGAGCTTAGTGCTACGTGGTTGTTATCATCAGCCTTGCGACCGTTACCGTGATGAATGGGATTTATCAGGTGCCGTTCAGGACCTTCAGTTATTCTATCAAGTAGGTTTTGATATCTCAGAACGTAAAGAGTGGCCGACCTGGAATGCCACTTCTGAGTTCCAACGCAAATAGATGCAAATGAGATTGATTTTCATTTAAAATCGTAATACAGTGTAACCTGATTAATTTTTAGGTTGCACTGTATGCTCTCACTAACACAAACGAGGTTTATTCCTAATAAAGCGAGGTGTTACATTACGGACAATAAACGCTTAATTTTACCCCTTTTATTACTGATTTCTTTAGCGGTACCTGCAAGCCGAGAATTCACCCTACAAGCGCTGAGTGATGCTTTTTTTCAAGTATCTGTATTTGTTGCAGCCACCTTATTAATCTATTACTACCTTATTGATCGACTTCCTCAATTACAGCTTAGCTATTTACGTGCTAAATCAGGCATTCTAGAGGTGAGCTTTGCATCTATTTTAGGTGCTTTGCCTGGCTGTGGGGGTGCCATTATTGTGGTAACCCAATTTACTAAAAAGCAGGCTAGCTTTGGCTCTGTTGTTGCTGTCTTAACCGCAACCATGGGCGATGCCGCCTTTTTACTGTTAGCAACCCGCCCGCTTGATGGTTTATTAATGATGTTAATCGGTGTTGCTGTAGGTATTATTAGCGGTCAGATAGTTAATACATTTCATAGCCCAGATAAATTTCAACCTGACGAAGCAAGTGAATATACTGAGCAGCCACAATGCCAACCAAGCGCTTTGAAATTTAGTCGCCCTATTTGGAAGTTTACCCTAGTACCAAGCTTGATTATTGCTTCTGTCATAGCTACTAATTCTGACCTTAGCGAATTTAGTCAAAGCGTTAATACTGGCGTCACCCTGTTTGGCTCAATCATGGCGCTATTCACCGTGGTTGTGTGGTCTCTGTCTTCTAAAGGCAGCAGTTATAAGCAAGTAACCAGTGAAGAAGCGCCTTGCACACCTCCCTCAAAGCTCACGAAAGTATTAATGGACACACACTTTGTTACTGCCTGGGTTGTTGCCAGTTTTATGCTGTTTGAAATTCTCGTTAATCTAGTCGGTGTTGATTTAACAGCCTGGTTTTCTGAGTATGCTTATCTTGCACCGCTGGTGGCTGTGGCTATTGGTTTATTACCTGGCTGCGGGCCACAAATCGTCGTAATGACACTCTATATTCAAGGTATTATTCCATTTAGTGCGATGGCAGCCAATGCAATTTCAAATGACGGCGATGCCCTATTTCCAGCTATCGCATTAGCACCAAAAGCGGCCTTAATCGCGACAGTGTATTCAACAATACCTGCGCTGTTACTCGGTTATGGATTGTATTTTTACAGCATATAGCAAATACAAAATTTACAATAAAAAAACCAGCCGAGGCTGGTTTTTTAATGCTTACTAATGTTAGCTCATCGCCATCATCATTTTTGCAGGGTCTTCTAAGTAAGACTTCCATAAGTTATTGAAACGGGCAATTGTACCGCCATCAATCACTCGGTGGTCTCCAGACCAGCTTACTTGCATAATAGCAGCTGAAACGACATTGCCTTGTGCATCAAAGCGAGGTAAATGCTGCAGTTTGCCTAAAGCAACAATAGCTACCTCAGGTTTATTGATGATCGGGGTTGCAATTGTGCCGCCAATCGCACCGATGTTAGAAATGCTAATAGTGCCGCCTTTCAAATCATCCGGTGAAACACGACCATCACGTGCTGCTTCAGTTAAACGAGTCACTTCGTTTGCAACATCTACGATACTCTTTGACTGACATGATTTAATGTTTGGTACGAGTAAACCAATCTTAGAATCAACCGCCATACCGATGTTATGATCATCAAAGTAAGTTAGCTCACTGCAATCATCATTTACTTGCGAGTTTAGTACTGGGAATTGCTTAATCGCTAACGACAGTGCTTTGATAAAGAACGGCATCATAGTGAGCTTAACGCCCTGTTGCTTATACTGCTCTTTAAGCTCACTGCGCATTGCAATTAGTTTAGTTAGGTCAATTTCATCACAGAAAGTAAAGTGAGGAATTGTCGAAACTGAAGCAACCATTTGCTTAGCCATTGCCGCTTTAATGCCTTTAATAGGCTCTACGCGATTGCCACTAGAAGACGCCACAGTTGAGACAGGCTCTGCCGCTTTTGGCGCAGTTTGTTGTGATGCTGCTTGGCTTGGTGTTTCATTCAAGAAATCTTCGATATCTTGCTTATAAATACGGCCATTTTTACCAGAGCCTGGCACTTGTGTTAAATCAACATCAAGTTCGCGGGCTTTACGACGAACAGCAGGTGAAGCAACAGCTTTCTTATTCAGTTGTTTGCTAGAGTTTGCTGAAGTCGCAGACTTCTGCGAAGGTTTAGTTGCTGCATTTGTTTGTGCTTTAACTACCGCAGAACTTACATCTGGCTCTGCACTTTGGCCTGCAATGCTCATTTGGAATAATGGGCTGTGAACCGCTGCAATATCACCTTTTTGATAATAAAGCTTTTCAACTTTACCTGTGTATTTAGCCGGAATTTGCACCAATGCTTTGTCTGTCATTACATCACACACAGCTTGGTCTTCTACGATTTCATCGCCTTCACTCACTAACCACTCAACGATTTCACACTCAACGATACCTTCACCGATATCTGGTAAAATGAAATCTTCTAAGTGCTCACCCGCCTCAGATGATGCTTCAGTTGGAGTTGCAGGAGCTTGCACTTCTTCGCTTTGTGTTGGTGCTTCGCCATCAACATCCATTGCAAATAATGGTGCATGTACTTTCGCAATATCCCCTTTTGCATAATAAAGCTTACTGATCACACCATCATGAACAGCAGGAATTTGCACAAGCGCCTTGTCGGTCATAACATCACAAATAGGCTGGTCTTCTTTTACAGAATCGCCTTCTGCAACTAACCATTCAACAATTTCACACTCTACGATGCCTTCGCCGATATCTGGCAAGATAAAATCTTTAGACATACTGACTCCTAAAACTCTACTGATTGCTTAATCGCAGCAAGCACTTTAAGTGCATCCGGCACATATTCTTTTTCAAGTGCTAATGGGTATGGCGTATCTAAACCACACACGCGAGCAATTGGCGATTCAAGGTGTAAGAAACACTCTTGTTGAATTGTTGCAACGATTTCCGCACCAAAACCATTCGTGATTGGTGCCTCGTGGCTTACCACTAAACGGCCTGTTTTAGTCACTGATTGAGCAATGGTCTCAACATCCCATGGTAAAATGGTACGTAAGTCGATCACTTCACAACTAATACCTTGCTCTGCAGCTTTTTTAGCGGCGTCTTCGATAATTTCCATCTGAGCACCCCAAGCAAGTACAGTGACATCAGTACCTTCTTGCACGATTTCAGCTTTACCGAGCTCGATGCTGTAATCTTCTTCTGGAACTTCACCTGTTGATGCACGGTACAAACGTTTCGGCTCAAAGAAAATAACAGGGTTATCATCTTTAATCGATGCACGAAGCAAACCTTTTGCTTGGTATGGGTTACGTGGCACCACCAACTTTAAACCCGGTGTGTGAGCAAAATAAGCTTCTGGTGATTGTGAGTGATATAAGCCGCCTGCAATACCACCACCGTACGGTGTACGAATTGTTAGATTGCCAACATTAAATTCATTACCACTACGGTAACGGAACTTAGCTGATTCATTCACGATTTGGTCAAATGCAGGGAAAATATAATCTGCAAACTGAATTTCAGCTAATGCAGGGGCACCAAACGCCGCTAAACCATTAGCAAAACCTAAAATACCTTGCTCAGTTAACGGTGTATTGAACACACGATGCTTACCATATTTTTCTTGTAAGCCAGATGTAGCACGGAATACACCACCAAAATAACCAACGTCTTCACCGAAAATACATGCATTTGGATGCTCTGCCATGGTGATATCAAGGGCAGAGTTAATTGCATGAAGCATGTTCATTTTAGCCATTACTTTAATCTCCCTGCAGTTGTTGGATAAGCATCAGGATGCTGCAAAATGTGCTCTTTTAGTTCTTCATATTGTTTTTGCAGTGATGGGATTGGCTTATCATAAACATCAGAAATAAGGTCTTCTAATGCTGGCTTTTCAACTTTTTCAGCGCGTTTAAGGGCTGCTAAAATTTCTTCACGAATAGTTTCTTTGTCTTTTGCGTCTTGCGCTTCGTCTAACCAACCTTGCTTTAATAGCCACTTACGGAAACGCTCGATTGGACAGCCTTTATGTTTTGCTTCTTCATCTTTTGTACGGTAACCGCTTGGATCGTCACTGGTTGAGTGAGCGCCTAGACGATAGGCAATCGATTCAATTAAAACAGGTTCACCTTTGGTAGTCGCAATTTCACGGGCTTTTTTCGTTGCTGCATAAACAGCAAGTGCATCAGCACCGTCAACACGGATTGTTTTAATGCCATAGCCAACACCACGTGATGCAATACCATCACCTTTAAATTGCTCGTCAGCAGGTGTAGAAATCGCATAACCATTGTTACGGGCAAAGAAAATTACCGGTGCTTCATGAACTGCGGCCATATTTAAACCAGCATGGAAATCACCTTCAGATGCAGCGCCTTCACCAAAGTAACAAATAGTGATGTTATCAATAGTGCTGTTTAACTCACCTGTTTGGGCATCAATATGACGAACTTTTTGGCCATATGCATAACCTGTTGCTTGCGGAATTTGTGTACCAAGCGGTGATGAAATAGTCATGTAGTTAAGTTCGCGTGAGCCATAGTGAATTGGCATTTGACGACCTTTACCCAAATCTTTTTCATTTGAGAACATTTGATTCATGAATTGGTCAAGGCTAAAACCACGATAACGTAAAGCTGCTTGCTCACGGTATTGGGCCATGATCATATCGTTTTGATCAAGCGCTGCAGCTGATGCTGTTACAGCCGCTTCTTCGCCTAGACATTGCATATAAAAGCTAACACGGCCTTGACGCTGTGCTGCTTGCATACGCTCATCAAGTGCTCTAATAAAACGCATTGTTTCATATAGGCGGATTGCCGTTGCTTTGTCGATATCAGGTGCGGTTGCACCTTCGTAGATGTCGCCTTCCTCATTAAGAATACTTAATGTAGGAATCGTTAATGCGTGACCATCAATAAATGACAGTTCATGATTAATGTTTAGCGATACGTTATTTGGATTACTCATAACCTACCTTCTTTCGTTGTCAGAAACCTACGCTACTGCCCTTAATTATATTTTTAATCAGCATGAGCTGTAAGGATAAAGTTTGCGCAATATTCAATCTAATTAAATTAAACTGCCGTCACTTTACGTTAACGTAAGTTGTTATTCAACTAATCATAGACGAATAGATGACAAATGGCTAAAAACGCATGGAAAGTTAACTATACAACAAGATAAGTTCTTTATAGTCATATAGTTAACTAAATATAGATGGGTGTTAATGCAGAGATTTTAAATAAAGTTGCTATCAACTTGCATTGGAATAACTGTAAGCAAAGCGCGCTGACCTAAGGCTACATCAGCGTTTGGGAAGATAATAGCTTCACCATCTACTTCCGCTTCATATCTGGTCTGACCATCAACTGCCATTAATTCACCCTTTGCGAAACCGGTGAAATTTTCCACATCATCAGCAAATGGAAAACTAAAGTCTTCGCAAGTACGGTTTATTGTTCTATATACTGAAAACAACTCGAAATCCTCTGCATTGAATTCTTTATATTCAACAGATTCTTGACTAATTAATGCAGTTAAGGTTTGTTTGGTTTTCTCAAATCGCGACATGTCATTTTCGCCAAATGGTTTTACTTGGCCAAGTTCTACCGTAAATGAGTCAGCTCCATGTACAAACGACGAGTAGTAACTGAAGGTAGTTGCCGCTGATTTCATCATTAGTACCGTGTTTACGCCACAGCTAAGTAAAAATTGCAGTTGTGATTTTTTCCACGGTTTACCATGTAAGAAAGGATACACTGCAAACTTTTCATTTTTAGAGCCACGAATTGCAGTGTGAAGATCATAATGAAAACGCTCACTGTCTTGGTTGCCTCTAGCAAAGAAATCAGTAACCACGTCTTCAAGTAGCTTTGCACGAACTCGCTCAGGGTTAGAAGCAATGCCTTCAACAGTATGATGACCATTAAACAAACGGTTTAAGTTTTCATCTACAAAACGCTTACCGATATTAATAGATTTAGGATTACCATAAATAAACAGTACACGCTGCTTCAAGGTAAGTTGTTCTGTAATGATTGACTTGATTAATTGATCGCAAATTTCAATTGGCGCAGTTTCGTTACCATGTACCGCACTTGAAAGTACAATATCTTTGTTTGTTTGCTGTGCAGGTTGAAACTCAATGATACCCGTGTCGTGAACAGTGACATCAGTACCGTTTGTAAGGGTAAATGCACAAGGTTCTAGTGAAAATTCATTGTTGCGGGTCAAGGTTAAAAAGTCGGCAGTACTTTTTAATTCTTCGAGATATGAAGGAGTTGAATAGCTCATTGTTCTATCCTAAAAATGCGTGAGAGTAGAATACAAAAACGGCTGAGAATCTCAGCCGTTTTAATAGGTAAAAAAGAAATTAGCTAATTACTGAATCAACCAGCTTTTTCGCTTCTTTTTCTAATAATGCTAGATGTTCTTCACCTTTGAATGATTCAAGGTAAATTTTATAAATGTCTTCAGTGCCAGATGGGCGTGCAGCAAACCAACCGTTTTCAGTAACAACTTTTAAACCGCCGATAGCAGCGTTATTACCAGGGGCATGGGTTAATTTTTGCGTAATAGCATCACCCGCTAATGTACTTGCAGTTACATCATCAGCTGATAACGCTTTTAAACGTGATTTTTGCTCAGCACTAGCTGGCGCATCAATACGTTTATAAATAGGCGCACCGAACTCTTGTTCAAGTTCTTTATAAAGCTGTGAAGGTGTTTTACCTGTTACAGCTAAAATTTCAGCAGCAAGTAGACCTAAGATGAAACCATCTTTATCAGTGTTCCAAACTGTTCCATCAAAACGTAAGAATGACGCCCCTGCACTTTCTTCACCACCAAAAGCAAGGGTACCTTTGCTTAGACCTTCTACAAACCATTTAAAGCCTACCGGTACTTCTTTTACTTCACGGTTATTACGTGCAACAACTTTATCAATCATGCCGCTTGATACCAGTGTTTTACCAATTGCGACATCTTTTGACCATTCGCGGTTATTTAATAAGTAGTCAATCGCAACTGCTAAAAAGTGATTTGGATTCATTAAACCGTCAGGCGTAACAATACCATGGCGGTCATAATCAGGGTCGTTACCAATACCGATATCATAGTCATCTTTTAATGCAATAAGGTTTGTCATTGCATAAGGAGAAGAGCAATCCATACGGATTTTGCCGTCTTTATCTAAAGGCATGAACGAAAATGTTGGGTCAACAGACTCATTTACGACCGTTAAGTCTAAATTATATTTTTCTGCAATGACTGGCCAAAAGTTGATACCAGAACCACCAAGTGGATCAACACCAATTTTGATTTTCGCATCGCTAATTGCTTTTAGATTAACGATATTAACTAAGTCATCAACATAAGGGGTAATTAAGTCTTGGTACTTAATAAAACCAGAACGTGATGCTTTAGCATATGGAAATAACTCTACTTCAACTAAGTCTTCTAATAGTAATTGATTTGCTCTGTCTTCAATCCACTTAGTCACATCAGTATCTGCAGGTCCACCATTTGGCGGGTTATATTTAAAACCACCGTCTTCTGGCGGATTATGTGAAGGAGTTACCACAATACCATCAGCAAGTTCATTTGGGTTTTCTTTGTTATGGCAAACAACAGCATGACTGATTACCGGCGTTGGCGTGTAATCGTCATTTTCTTGTGCAATGACTTGCACTTCGTTTGCAACAAGTACTTCAATAGCAGAGTTAAAAGCCGCTTCACTCAATGCATGTGTATCTTTACCTAAGAAAAGTGGACCAAAAATATTGTTTTCTTTACGGTAATCACAAATTGCTTGAGTGATCGCTAAAATATGCGATTCATTAAATTTTACATCGAACGAACAACCACGATGGCCAGACGTCCCAAAAGCAACACAATGCTCTGGGTTTTGTTCTAGGTCAGGTTCATTTAAGTAATAAGCCGAGATCAGTTTTGGTACATTCACTAAGCTTGATTGCGGTGCAGGTTTACCTGCATCTGGATGAATCGCCATATTATTTCCTTATGGATTATAAGTAATCACGAATTTTTTCTGCTTCATCCGCACTGTAACCTAAGCACAGTGCAACTTCGTGAAGCATCATTTTTTTTCTGGTTGTATTTGAATTTGTCATCACCCAATACTCAGTATCAGTGATATTTTTTGGATTCATGCTGCTACCGCTTTCCAGTAGTGCTTCTTTGCTAGTGGCAAAATAAACACGGTCACGGCCTTTAATTTCAAGCACGTTAACAAAATCTTTTTTATGCGTTCTATATAAAGCAGCTAGTATAAATAAGAATCGACCAACAACACCTTTTTGCATTGCTAGCTCTTCTTTGTTTAATACATTAAACACATTACCTTTCACTTGTGTCGATGCTGTGACAGTTTGTGCAGCCTCTTCAACATTTTCGTCGCTTGGTTCAGGGCTTGTTTCTTGTTCTGCTTGTTCTTGTACTTCAACAACTGGGGTTTCTTGTTCAGTTTTAGTAGTTGTTTCAACTGGGGCATTGGCGCCATCAGAGAGGTTTAATAAACGACGCAAAATGGTTGATGCACTTTCACCAATACTTTGCGTGTTGCTTGCAATGTATTGATATAACTCGTCGTCTATGTCGATTTTTTTCATGTTATTCCTGTCTTTACGGGTCACATTTTAAAAGTTCTCAATGATTATACCTAAGCTCGCAGCAATTCTCTATGTTTTGCATTTTGTAATTTCACTAGGCAAAATACTGCCATTAAAATTAGGAGTTGAAAATGCTATTAAACTACCAACAAATGGGTCAAGGTTCAGACGTTGTATTGATCCACGGTTTGTTTGGCTCACTTGAAAACCTCAATGTAATCGCAAAAGCATTAGCTGAAAATTATCGTGTAACAAATATTGATTTACGTAACCACGGTAAATCATTCCATAGCAATACCATGAATTATCACGCTATGGCTGAAGATGTCAGTGAGTTACTTGAACATCTAAATATTAGTAAAGCGCACATCATAGGTCATTCAATGGGTGGCAAAGTGGCCATGCAATTAGCACTTAATCACTCTGCACTTATCGATAAGCTTGTAGTGTTAGATATTTCTCCTGTTGCTAATAACCCTCGTCACAGCGCTATTTTTGCAGGCCTAAACGAAGTTGCACAGTCTAATATCACAGATAGAAAAGCGGCTGATGAAATACTTACCAAGCACATTGATGAAATGGGCGTACGTCAGTTTTTATTAAAAAGCTTTGCTAAAAATGATCAAGGTCACTATCAATGGCGCTTTAATTTAGCTGTTTTATACCAGCAATATGAAAATATTTTAGCGCAAGTTAGTGAAAATGATTCTTGTTTATGTGATACTTTATTCATTAAAGGTAATGATTCTGACTACATTTTAGCAGAACACCGCCCTGTTATTATGGCGTTATTCCCTAATGCAAAAGCAAAAATTATTCATGGTGCAGGTCACTGGCTACATGCCCAAAAACCACTTGCTGTAAATAAAGCAATCAGCGATTTTTTAGCTCATTAATTGGGCTGATAAAATTCGCTGTTTTTGATCGTGCGCACTAAATTATTACAAATTTGTGTGCTATAGTACGCGCCGTTTAATTTAAAGGTTTATACGTTGATGGTCAGTCAGTTAATTAACGAATTTGATACCTTAGGGTTGTATTTTGGCTTAGCCGGTATTTTCTTTTTTATTGGAATGGCAATTCAAGACGTCCTTAAAAAAGGTGATGTACCACGATTTGGCCGATACATCGTTTGGTTAGTGCTATTTTTAGGCTGTTCTGGGTTTATAGCGAAAGGACTTATTCAAGTCTTCTGGCAAGGCGCAGGTGTGGGCTAGACATGGCAAAGTCAGAAACAGATAGAACAACACCCGATTTATTTGAATACGAAAAGCGTCCAGGTAGGCCGAAAACAAATCCCCTACCTCGCGATATGCAATTAAAAGTAAATAAACGTAATCAAATAAAGCGAGATAAAGCACGTGGTTTAAAGCGTGTAGAATTTAAGGTTTCATCACAGTTATATCAAGCATTAAGCGATATGGCAGATGCGCAGAATATTAGCCGTAGCGCGTTGATTGAAACAATTTTACAAGAAAGATTGGCTATTGATAGATAGAAGGTTTTAAATCCATGTCAAGCGTAGGTATTTTTTTCGGAAGTGACACAGGCAATACTGAACACGTAGCTAAAATGATTCAAAAAGAATTAGGTAAAAAGCTAGTAGCGGTTCACGACATTGCAAAAAGTTCTAAAGAAGAGATTGCTGAATTCGATTTATTGTTATTCGGTATTCCAACTTGGTACTACGGTGAAGCTCAATGTGACTGGGATGATTTCTTCCCTGAATTAGAAGAAGTTGACTTCGAAGGTAAACTTGTTGCTATTTTCGGCTGCGGTGACCAAGAAGACTATGCAGAATACTTCTTAGATGCAATGGGCATGATCAACGATATCGTTACTGAGCGTGGCGCAATCGTAGTGGGTCATTGGTCAACTGAAGGCTACGATTTTGAAGCTTCAAAAGCACTAGTAGATGACAGCAACTTTGTCGGCCTTGGTATTGATGAAGACCGTCAACCAGAGCTTACTGAAAAGCGTGTTAAAGACTGGTGTGCTCAGGTTTATGACGAAATGTGTTTAGCGGAACTTGCTGATTAATAACAAGTACTACTCGCATTTACTAGCTGATGTAAAGATGCACAACCAGTTCATTTTTGTTTGAAAAACCGGCAAATAGACGAATTGTTCTTTGCACTTAGTAACTAGGCACGTTATTCTAATAGTTGCTAATGTGTCGTGTGCATCTTGATGATGCCTAGTATAACTAAATAAAATTGAGACAGATTGAATGACTGATCACAACTTGGAATTAAAAAAAGCAGGGTTAAAAGTAACTCTGCCGCGTATTAAAATTTTAGAGATTCTGCAATCTCCAGACAACCAACACATCAGCGCTGAAGATGTCTATAAAATTCTTTTAGACAAAGGCGAAGAGATTGGTCTTGCAACTGTCTACCGTGTTCTTAACCAATTTGATGATGCAGGTATTGTATCTCGCCACCACTTCGAAGGCGGCAAGTCAGTATTTGAATTATCAGGTAGCACTCACCATGACCACTTAGTGTGCCTAAAATGTGGTAAGGTTGTTGAGTTTGAAGACGATACAATTGAACGTCGTCAAGAAGAAATCGCAACAGAGAATGGTATTAAACTGACTAACCACTCTCTTTACCTATATGGTGAATGTGAAGACACTGCTGCGTGTAAAGAATACGCTGAATCAAATAGCTAATTAGCTATTTGTTTCAGACATAAAAAAACCTGCTTTAAGCAGGTTTTTTTATGTCTATTTGAAATCGATTAGATGATTTCTAATAGCTCAACGTCAAAGATTAGCGTTGAGAAAGGAGCGATTGCTGCACCAGCACCGCGCTCACCGTAAGCAAGTTCGTGTGGTACGTATAAGCGCCACTTAGAACCAGTACCCATCATTTGTACTGCTTCAGTCCAACCTTTGATTACACCGCCAACTGGGAATTCAGCTGGTTGACCACGCTCGTATGAGCTGTCAAATACTGTACCGTTGATTAGTGTACCGTGGTAGTGTGCACGGATTGTTGAATCAGCTGTTGGTTTTTCACCGTCGCCTGCAGTAAGTACTTCGTATTGAAGGCCTGATTCAGTTACTGTTACTTCAGGACGTTTTGCATTTTCTTCTAAGAATGCAATACCTTCAGCTGCAAGAACTTTAGCTTCTTCTTCACGACGAGCTTGGATCTCAGCGTTGATTTTCTCAAAAGCTGCTTGAATTTCTGGGATTTCAACTTGGAAATCATTACCAGTGTATGCGTCTTTCATACCTTCAAATACAGAATTTAAGTTTAAACCTTCGAATGGATTCGCTTTTAATTGCTCACCCATTTGTAAACCAATACCGTAACTTGCTTTTTCAGCGTCTGTTGTAAAATTATCTGACATGTTTTAATTCACGTTTATTTAGTTAAAAGACGTGCTCATACTAACATAAAAAAACAACGAATATCGCCTAGTTTTACTGCGTTTGCTCAGTGTTTGCACTAATTCGCTGCTTTATTTTATCAATTACAAATGTCGCAACAGGTAATGTAGCGATCATCGAAGCAATAAAAAAGCCGCTCATTAAACCATCTTTGCCTAACATAATTAAAGGCACAGCAATAAGACCCACTGTAGAAATCACACATGCAGCAATGACAGGCCAATGCTTGTCGTATTTGCCAATAAGGTGCCCTACTAACACATTAAAGCCAATACCATAAGCGATTGAAGATATTAACCCGTAATCAGGCTGCGCATCATGGGCCATAGCTACAAGTACATTGATCCCGCTGTGATAAAAATAAGAAAAGATACACCAAAGCAGGACATGTTTAACAATGCGCATTAGTGTAGAAGAAGACTCGCTTGCTGACATTACTTATCTCCAGATAGCAAAAAACCGCCCTAAAGGCGGTTTTTCTAAATAATGGTGGAGAGACTGCCGGTTTTCAAGACCGGTGCATTCGACCACTCTGCCATCTCTCCGTACGGCGCGCATAATAGTGCTTACTGCGTTCGTTGTAAAGCCATAAATGTAAAAAACTTTAAAAAAGTAATTTTAATAGTACTGCTTAGGGCGCTTTGCGATTAAAGAGCAAACTAAACAAACAATTAAACTAACAATTGCAAAGCCTGAACCCTGCACTATTACGTCAATTTTATTGAGGTTATAGCTAGGTATAATGACTAATGCAAAGGCTGGTAAGCAGGTGATCGTTAAAACGTAGCAACAAATTTTAAAAGCGCGGCCGAAATCGAAACGTTTAGTGCTTTGCATCCACCAAGTCAGTAGGAGTAATACCACTACAGCAGACAAGCCAAGGTAATGAGGTTGTTTCGTAGACATGGCAACAAAAAAAGTGACCACGGCACCAACTAAGCCCCAAATTGACCAAGCGAACCAATTTTCTTTTTCACGTAAAAATAAGTTTCCCATCGTTCTCGTCTTCTTTATCGTTATTTTTTTAAGACTATCCATACGTTAACAAAAAATAACCGATTAAAAAACACACTGAAGAAGAATTATTTCGTTTTTTGCATCCGTGCGCTTCTTACAGCTAAGCTAAATCTAAAAAAACTAACATATGTAAGCTTAATAGTGTCTGACTGCTTAACTGCAAAAAAGTTCCTAATATTTATAAATTCTCAAAAAACGTCTCTGGCTTGTGTCTTATTGGTTTTTTAATGTCTACTTCTGGTGTACCTAGATATAAGTAGCCAACAATCTCATCTTGTTCTTTACAACCTAATGCCGCTTTAACAGCAGGGCTCTGTGCAAAATAACCTGTGCGCCAAATGCCCCCTAAACCTTGCGCAAATGCCGCTTGTTGCATTGCAAGTACAGCGCAGCCTGCACTTTGTACTTGTTCAATACGTGGCACTTTTGGGTTTTCAGTTACATCAGCAATGGCAATGATCATCATAGGAGAGCGTAGAGGTAGATCTTTAGCGCGCTCAATGGTTCTTTCATCTTGATTTTCAGCGACTGCGGCTTGATGGTAGATATCGCCTAATTTATTACGTGCATTGCCTTCAACGAGAATAAATCGCCAAGGAGCAATACAGCCATGATCAGGCACTTTAATGGCCGCTCGCTTAATAATTTCAAGTTGTTCTGCAGTTGGTCCTGGTGCGATAAGGCGAGGATCTGATTGTCGAGTTTGTAATAGCGTCAAAGCGTCCATGAATATTCCGTAAATGCTTAAGTACGATGCCCCTTAATAATCGGGGCAGAAAACCCAAGCTTATCATTTATCTTTATTAGCAATAAAGCTATTCGATGCTTTTCTAGTTAACCAATAATCTAAACTGACGTAACGACCGCCACCTGCAAAAAATAAACTTAAAAGCATAACAAAGTATATTGCGGAAAACTCAATACCATTATTTAAGATCACAGGTTTCCCTTTCGCATAGAGGTACTCTGTATAACCATGCGTTTCTAGCAACTCGCGCATTTTGGTTAATCTTTCACTGGCTTCATTGGAATTAACTAAACTGGCTTCACTTCCTGGTATTGCTAGCCAATTCAGCACTCTCGCAGGGCTGGTACTGGCATCGGTAGGTGTTACAGCAAACCAACCATTACTGGCATGTACTGTTGTCGCTGCAACCAGCATGGTGATCATTAAAGGGATTGCTGTTAAACGAGTAAATAAACCCAATAATATAAAGATCCCCCCTAAAAACTCAGTCCATGCAGCTAAAAAGGCCAGTAGAGAGGGCATAGGTAGGCCTAAACCCCATTCACTATTTCCGAACCAAGCAACAATATCATCTGATGCTAAAAAGTATTGATAAAAATGAGTTACATCACCGCTTAAAGCTAGTTTATTAAAGCCGGCAATGATCATCACTGGGGCTAAGATCAAGCGAATTAACAGGCTGGGGAGCCCATCTAAAAACTGCAGTTTATTTAAAATGCGATGGTAAAGGGGTATTAGGTGTGTGTTCAACATAGCGGTCTCGTGACTAAATAGATTAATCACACAGACCGCACGTTTTCTAGTTTACTTTCAATTAAATTTTACGAGCAACTTGTAGCGCTTCAAAAATCGCACGTTTTGCATCAATAGCAGCAGCTAGTTTTGCGCCACCAATAACGTGTACTTTAGCGTTTTCGGTTTGATTATCGAACGTTTCAGTATTTGACACCTGACCAATACAGGCAATCACAGTATCAACATCGAGGATTTGCTCTTCACCTTTTACCGTTATCTTCAAACCTTGCTTATCAAAGCTTAGATACTGACACTCAGCGATTTGTTTAACACCGTGTTGTTTAGCAACTTGACGGTGGATCCAACCCGTTGTTTTACCCAGTTCACTACCAAAGCGCCCTGCACTTCGCTTAAGCATGTAAATTTGACGATTGTCTTTTTCAGGCGCAGCTTCGCATTCAATACCCCATTGAGTTTTGAATTGCTCAATTGTTTGGCCTTTGTGTTCACTTAAAAAGGCAACCATATCAAAACCGATACCACCGGCACCTAGAATCGCAATTTTATCCCCTAGTTCTACTTCACCACGAATTACTTCATCGTAAGCGAATACACGTTTGCCTTCACTGCATTCTATTTTGGCTTCGCGCGGACGTACGCCTGTTGCAAACACCACATCATCGTATTGATTAAGCATATTGTCAGTAAATTCAGTACCGAGCTGTAAATCGACATTTAAACGCTTTAATTCATTAGTAAAGTAGTTAAGGGTATGGTTAAAGTCTTCTTTACCCGGCACTTGCATGGCTAAATTAAATTGGCCACCCATTTGTTCTTTACGTTCAATTAAAGTCACTTTGTGACCTTTCGCTGCTAAGTAACAACTTGCAGCAAGGCCAGCAGGGCCAGCACCCACAACCAGGACTAATCGAGAAGATGGTGCTTTTTCAAGGCTGTAATCTAACTCAAAAGCCGCTTGCGGGTTAACCAAACAGGTTGCACGTTTATTTTTAAACACATGGTCTAAGCAGCCCTGATTACAACCAATACAAATATTGATTTGCTCAGACTTATTATTAACGTATTTATTGAAAAACTCTGGGTCTGCTAATAAAGGACGTGCCATCGAAATTAAATCAGACTCGCCTGCTTCTAAAATTCCATTGGCAATTTCTGGAGTGTTAATACGGTTAACCGCGATCACTGGCACTGATACCGTTTCTTTTAAGCGTTTTGATGCTTCTTTAAATGCACCTGCTGGTACCATACTGGCAATGGTTGGTACACGAGCTTCGTGCCAACCAATACCCGTGTTAAAAATATCAACGCCAGCTTGTTCAAGTGCCAGTGCTTGTTGTTTTACTTCATCAGGTGTTGATCCATTAGGAATTAAATCCATCATAGACAAACGAAATACAATAATGAACTTTTGACTTACTTTAGCGCGTACAGCTTTAACAATTTCAACAGCCAAGCGCATGCGGTTTTCTAAACTACCGCCATAGTTGTCTGTTCTTTTATTAGTGTGGTTAGCCATGAATTCATTAATCAAATAACCTTCAGAACCCATGATTTCAACACCGTCATAACCTGCTTTTTCAGCCAATTTTGCTGAGTTAGCAAAGTCTTTGATGGTTTTTTTAATTGAACCTAACGACATTTCTTTAGGTTTATACGGATTAATAGGTGCCTGAATTGAGCTTGGCGCTTGATTGAATGGATGATAAGCATAGCGACCTGCATGCAATAATTGTAAGCAAATTTTTCCGCCATGCTGATGCACTGCATCAGTATATGCTTTGTGTTTGATCACATCATAAAATGAGTTAAATGTTGATGCGAACGGAGATAGCTTGCCACGAATATTTGGGCTATAACCACCTGTAATGATTAAACCCGTGCCGCCTTTGGCACGTGCTTCGTAGAATGCACGTAAGCGTTTACGGTTATGCCAGCCTTCTTCTAAGCCGGTATGCATTGAGCCCATAACCAAACGATTACGAAGTTCGGTATGCGGTAATTGTAATTTTTGTTCTAACATTGTGTGCCCCGTTAACTGGTCGAACCTCTATTTGAAATAGATTCTGCGGCAATAACTTAGAATAATCAACTTTTCACTGGTAATTAATATGTAGCAAATTGTCGTTTTAAACACTCTGTTACTATTTAACAGTTAATTTTAAAGTTATTCTAAGCTAAGATGAGATCACTACTAAGCTGTACTGAATTAAGGATTTATTTTGCTAGCAAAGATATTTAAAGGCATTTGGACCGGGATTAATTTCTCCCGCCGTTTGGTCCTAAACATATTATTTCTATTACTAGTAATACTCTTCTTTGTTGCCATCACAGGTGAAGAAGACCAAGTAAAAGTAGCAGACGGAACCGTGCTACGCCTAAACTTAAATGGCCCTATTGTTGAAGAAAAAACGTATGTTGATCCTGTAGAAGCAGCAATCAACGATGCAACTATGGGTAAAGAGGCACCATCAGAAATTCTACTTGATGATGTTGTTGAAGTGATCAACCAAGCAACTAAAGATGATCGCATCAGTGTGATGCTTCTTGATCTACAAAAAATGCCAAGTGCACACATCAATAAGCTAAAACAAATAACTAAAGCAATTGATGCGTTTAAAGAAGCAGGCAAGCAAGTTATTGCAACGGGCTATTACTATACACAAGCTCAATACTATATTGCAGCCCACGCTAATGAAGTGTCTATGCACCCTTATGGTGGTGTGAGCATTGAAGGCTACGGTATGTTCCCGCTTTACTTCAAAGATGCGCTTGAAAAATTAAAAGTAACTCAACATATTTTCCGTGTTGGTACTTATAAGTCAGCGGTTGAGCCTTTTATTCGTAATGACATGTCAGATGCGGCAAAAGAAGCGAATAGCGTTTGGTTAACTGCACTTTGGAACGAGTATAAAACTGACGTTGCTGCGAGCCGTCCATTCGATGAAAGTAATTTCGATGAAGATATGGATGTTTACCTTGCAAAAATGCAAGCAGTAGACGGTAACTCGGGCCAATACGCTCTAAATAATCAGTGGGTTGATTCTTTAAAAACCTCACAACAAATTCGCCAACAGCTTATTGAGTTAGTTGGTGCAGAAGAAACAGGCAAAACCTTTAAGCAAGTAAGCTTCCGTGAGTATTTATCGCTGGTAAAACCGCCTGTTGAGTTCGATAACCCAATCACTGAAAAAGTAGCTGTGGTTGTTGCGAAAGGAACCATTGTTGATGGCGAGCGTAAAGCAGGTGAAATTGGTGGTGACTCTACAGCAGCCCTACTTCGCAAAGCGCGTCTTGATGACAAAGTGAAAGCCGTTGTACTACGCATCGATTCAGGTGGTGGTAGTATGTTTGCTTCTGAAGTTATCCGTGCTGAAGTATTAGCTCTTAAAGCAGCGGGTAAACCGGTTATCGCTTCAATGAGCTCAGTGGCAGCATCAGGTGGTTACTGGATTGCATCTGCAGCCAATGAAATTTGGGCAGCCCCTAGCACAATTACAGGTTCAATCGGTGTATTCGGTACTTTCATGACGTTTGAAAATACTATGGCTGAATTAGGTATATACTCAGATGGCGTTGCTACAACAGACCTTGCTGGCTTCTCTATTGCACGCCCACTTGACGAGAAAATGTCAGATATCATTCAAATGAGCGTTGAAAATGCATACAAACGTTTTTTAAATGTAGTGGCTGAAGCGCGTAACATGACCCCTGAGCAAGTTGATAAAATTGCCCAAGGCCGTGTATGGATTGCAACTCAAGCAAAAGAACTGGGTTTAGTTGATAAACTTGGTGATAAGCAAGATGCAATTAAGGCGGCAGCTGAGCTTGCTAAGCTTAATCATTATGATGTCAAAACCATCAAGCAGTCGCTCACACCACAAGAGCAAATGCTGCAAGATATCTTTGGCACCGCGGCTGTTAAGAGCTTCTTTGCTAAGTCTGATTCATCACAATCAGTACTAGCAACACAAGCCAACTTACAAAGCCTAATTAATCAGTTAAGTAGTGAAATTGATAACCTAAAAGATTACAACGATCCACAAGGCGTTTACGCTCGTTGTTTAGTGTGTAATGTAATTCAATAAGTTACTTAGCTAAGCGATTTTAGGTATACTAAGCCCAGTTATTTAACTGGGCTTTTTTTATGAAACGTAAACGTATATATATCGCCTATACGGGTGGTACTATCGGTATGAAAAAATCGAGCCGTGGCTATGTTCCAGCGGAAGGTTTTTTAACCGAAACAGTGGTCAATAATGCAGAGTTTAATCGTGATGAAATGCCTTTGTTTGATATTCACGAATATTGCCCGCTCATTGATTCTTCAGATATGTCCCCTGCCCACTGGCAATTAATTGCTGACGATATTAAGAGTAAATACCAAGACTATGATGGCTTTGTGGTTCTGCATGGTACCGATACCATGGCCTACACAGCTTCTGCTTTGTCTTTCATGTTCGAAAACCTCACAAAACCTGTAATTGTGACAGGCTCACAAATTCCATTGTCGCAACTTCGTTCTGATGGCCAAGTAAACTTACTTAATGCCATGTATTTAGCCGCTAATTACCCAATTGCTGAAGTAAGCCTGTTTTTTAATAACCAATTATTCCGTGGTAACCGTGCAACAAAAGCCCATGCTGATGGCTTTGATGCCTTTGCATCACCGAACCTTGAACCATTAGCACTTTCAGGAATTAATATTCAACTGATCAAAGGGCAACTTAGCCCTTATGTTGATAACGAACTACAGGTGTCAAATATCACGCCACAGCCAATTGGTGTGCTTTATCTCTATCCTGGGATCAGCCCAAAAGTGGTTAAAAGTTTAGTTAATGATGACATCAAAGCACTTGTGTTATTAAGTTTTGGCGTGGGTAATGCCCCACAAGATCCGGCGTTCTTAGATATTCTTAATGATGCAAGTAAACGCGGTATGGTGATTGTTAATCTAACGCAGTGCTTAAAAGGCCAAGTTAATATGGGCGGTTATGCAACCGGTAATGCCTTATTAAATTGTGGTGTGATCAGTGGCTACGATATGACATTAGAAGCGTGTTTGACCAAGTTACACTACTTATTTAGTCAAAAGCTTGAAGTAGAAACAATTCGTCACTTGATGCAAGACAACCTGCGCGGTGAGCTAAGTCGTTAATACAGCAAATACAAAAAAAGGCACCAATTGGTGCCTTTTTTATGCTTTTTGATAATTAACGAACTTTTTCGTCAATCTCAACTAAGTCTGTTAAATGGCAAATCTCACCACTGTGAGTTTTAATACCATGTTCACCGAAGTAGTCACGTTGTGCTTGAACTAGATGACCATTACTTGGTGTTGTTAACGTCGCAATGTAAGTTTGCGTTGCTGTTAACACAGGGAATGCAAGACCAGATGAAACTGCTGCACCCGTTACTTTACGTAATGCTGCTGATTCACGCTGCATAGAATCAATAAATTCTACACCTTCAGCTACATTGTCTAAGTAATCAGCACGGATGATACAACCTGCGCGCCACGTTTGTAGCGTTTTAGAAAGATCTACTTTCCACTGATGCGCACGAGACGCACCTTTGATAAGCGCTAAACCTTGGCGGTAAGCAAGTAAACTTGCCAATGTGAATGCGTCTTTTAGCTCTGCTAAGTCTAAATCAACGGTATCAGTTGCTTTAGCAGCGTAAGTCATTTCTTTAGCAGCATGCGTATCACACGTATTTGTTAAGTGACGTGCTTGAACAGCTGCAACTAGTGATGGCACTGCAATACCAAGCTCTAGGGCATTTTGTGCAGTCCATAAACCCGTGCCTTTCGCGCCAACTTTATTGTCGATTAAATCAACTAGTGGCTCACCTTCTGTCGTTTCAAGGCTTAAGATATGGCTTGAAATTGACAGTAAGTAGCTATTTAAAGTGCCTTCAGACCATTCATTGAAAATGTCAGCCACTTCTTTTGGTGAACGATTAGTACCTAAACGTAATAATTGATACATTTCTGCAATTAATTGCATTAACGCATATTCGATACCGTTATGAACCATTTTCACAAAGTGACCACTTGCAGATTGGCCTACACGAGCAAAACACGACTCACCTTTGTAGCTTGCCGCTACTTTTTCAAACCACGGCTCAACACGCTCCCAGCCGCCTTCTGAACCACTTGCCATCATTGCAGGACCGTGACGTGCACCTTCTGCACCGCCAGAAATCCCCATAGTGGCAAATTCAAATTTGTTTTGATATTTAAGTTTACGGCTAATGCCATCTTTGTAGTTACTGTTGCCGCAATCTACGATAATGTCATCACAGTCAACACCTGCTTCTGCAAGCTCTGTACATACTTTATCAACCAATTCACCAGCAGGAACTAAAAGAAGAATCGAACGAGGCGGCTCTAAGCGTCTAACCATATCATTTAAATCAGACACAATATGTAAACGGTCTGCCAAACCTAGTGCTTTCGCACAGCTTAGTAACTCGGCACCCGCATCTGGGTTTTTATCATAAGCTACTAATGTCAGCCCTTTTTCAATCAGGTTGAGGGCAAGATTTTTACCCATAACGCCTAACCCTACTAATGCAACTTGCATTTAGTGTCCTCCTCGGTAACAACTATTGGTTAGTTAATCAAAATAATTACGCGCGCATTATACCCAAGCAGCCCAAAAATGCGAGCTTGACAGCCAACTTGAGATAAATCATCGAAATCATGAAGCGACGTTGCCCCCAGTATATCAAAATAACCAAGGCATCGGACCAGATTTTTATAATACCCTTTAAAAAGGTATGTGTATTGACGCTACCTGACACCGGTGTCATAATAACATCATTCACCCTTTGTATACTCTATAATTAATACAAAGAGCCAGATTCTCATAAGTAAAAACAATCATTTTTTACTTATGAGTTCTACATTGTGCTTATGTATAAGCCTATATTAAAGGTTTATAGCACGACATTTTAATAGATAACCATCAATTCGCTTAATATATTTGAGCGCACAGGAGAATTTGATGCTAAGACGCACAAAAATTGTTGCGACCCTTGGACCGGCAACCGATCGCGATAACAACCTAGAAAAAATTATTCGTGCAGGTGCAAATGTGGTTCGTTTGAACTTCTCACATGGCGTAGCACAAGATCACAAAGACCGCGCTGAAGCGGTACGCAGCATTGCTAAGCGTTTAGGCAAACACGTTGCTATCCTTGCAGACTTACAAGGTCCTAAAATTCGTGTATCAACGTTTAAAGACGGTAAAGTAAACCTAGAAGTTGGCGCAAAATTTACCCTTGACGCAAAAATGGAAAAAGGCCAAGGCGACGTTAATGCGGTAGGTATCGACTATAAAGAGCTACCTAACGACGTTAAAACAGGCGACTTACTGTTATTAAACGACGGATTAATTCAATTAACAGTAGATAGCGTTGACGGTGACCTAGTTCACACGACTGTTACTGTTGGTGGTGTGCTTTCGAACAATAAAGGGATTAACCGTTTAGGTGGTGGTTTAACAGCCCCTGCTTTCACTGATAAAGATAAAGAAGATTTAATTACTGCCACTGAGATTGGCGTTGATTATATTGCTGTTTCATTCCCACGCAGTGGTGATGACATGCGTTATGTTCGCTCTTTAGCAGAAGCCGCTGGCTCAAACGCACAACTATTAGCGAAAATCGAACGTGCAGAAGCCGTTGAAAACGTTGAAGCAATTGACGATATCGTACTTGCTTCTGACGCTGTAATGGTTGCTCGTGGTGACTTAGGTGTTGAAATTGGTGATGCAGCCCTAGTTGGTAAGCAAAAGCTTATCATTAGCCGTGCTCGTTCACTTAACCGTACAGTTGTTACTGCAACACAAATGATGGAATCTATGATCGATAACCCTATGCCAACACGTGCAGAGGTTATGGACGTAGCAAACGCCGTATTAGATGGTACTGATGCAGTTATGTTATCTGCAGAAACAGCCGCTGGTGACTACCCTGAAGAAACAGTAGCTACTATGGCTCGCGTTTGTTTAGGTGCTGAATCACAAAAAGAAACGCACGTTTCTAAGCATCGTTTAGACAGCCGTTTTTCATCAAATGCTGAATCAATTGCATTATCTGCGATGTATGCAGCTAACCACTTAGATTCTGTTAAAGCTATTGTGACTCTGACTGAATCAGGTAGTACAGCTAAATTGATGTCGCGCATCAGCTCTGGTTTACCAATTTATTCATTATCACGTCATCCAAGCACACTAGGCCAAACAGCACTCTACCGTGGTGTTTATCCTGTATTTTTCGATTCAACGAAGTGTGAAGATGAAAGCATGGTACGTGATGCATTAAACACACTTGTTGAGCAAGGCTCACTAGTAGCTGGTGATACTGTGATTTTAACTCACGGTGATGCAATGGAAACGATTGGTGCAACAAACACAATGAAGATTGTAACTGTTTAATCTGTCAAAAATTTTCAATAAAAAAGGCGCAATTAATAATTGCGCCTTTTTTGTTTTTAACTGATTAAATTTTGAATAGCTATTAGCTCGCGAGTGCTGCTTTCACTTTATCGCGATAGCTACGGCTTACTTTTAGTTCTTGGCCGTTATCTAACACTAAAAGATACTCACCGCTTACTTGAGTTACAAGCTTGCTAATTTGCTTCGTATTCACAATGGCACTGCGATGAACTCGCACAAATAGTTGTGGATCAAGCTCTTGTTCAAGCTCTTTCATTGTCTTACGAAGGATATGCGTTTGCCCATCTTGGCAATGAAGGCACATATAATCACCAGCCGCATCAACCCATTGAATTGTAATAACAGGCACACGAACAATCTCGCCCTGCTCTTTTACAGCTAATGATTCTGGATAACGACGGTCAGCAAGGCTATCACCCGTTGCTAACTTCTTTAAAATTTCTTCGCAATTATTGCCTGTAATACCTGCAACAAAGCTCGCTAGTTTTTTCTTATGGGCGTTATCTTGTTGCGTTTTTAAATAGGTATGCACTTTATCTACCGCCTGTTTTAGTCTGTTGTCATCGACTGGTTTAAGAATATAATCCAACGCATGAATCTCGAATGCTTTAACTGCAAACTGGTCAAAAGCCGTTACAAACACAATAGCGGGTAATGGATTTACGCTCTCACTAAGTGCTCTTGCAAC
Organism: Pseudoalteromonas sp. P1-8; assembly: GCF_001399985.1. NCBI lineage: Bacteria > Pseudomonadati > Pseudomonadota > Gammaproteobacteria > Alteromonadales > Pseudoalteromonadaceae > Pseudoalteromonas > Pseudoalteromonas sp. P1-8. The sequence goes on along the minus strand of NZ_LJSO01000005.1, from coordinate 13,642 downwards.
TTCAAAACCGTTCATATTTGGCATTTGAATATCTAAGAAAACCAATTGAATATTGCCCGATAAGCATTCATCAATTGCCTCTTGACCATTGCTACATAAACGAATGACTTCTAAATCGTCAAACTCAGAAAGTCGAACTGCTAAGCCTTTTCTTGCTAGCGGTTCATCATCAACGATCAAAGTTCTAATTTTGCTCATTTCTTAACAGCCTTTTCAAACGGAACGCGCAGATTAACTTTTAATCCACTTGGCGTATTGTCAGAGAGAACAAACGAGTAGTTGTTCTCATAAAGTGTTTTTAAGCGGTCCTGTGTATTAGCTATGCCAACGCCTTGAGAATTAACCAGTTGGCCATTTTTAAGCTCAGTGCCAGGACCATTATCGCCTACTTCCAATAATAGTTCATTTGCAAAAACTTGTGCTTTAATATCAATCACACCACCTTCATTTAGTTGCGCTATTGCATACTTTATCGAGTTTTCGATAATCGGTTGGAGGATCAAGCTTGGTACCAAGGCTTCTTTTGCCTGCTCGCTTACATCTACATTAACTTGTAAACGTTCATCAAAGCGTACTTTTTCAATTTCTAAGTACAGCATGAGGGCATGAATTTCTTGCTCTAATGGCACCTTTTTTATTGGGTCGGTATTGAGTGTGTATCGTAAGAAGTCACTCAATTTTGACACCATTAAATTTGCATCTTTGTTCTCTTTTACCAAAATTAAGGTTGATATTGCATTTAAGGTATTAAATAAAAAGTGCGGATTAAGTTGATAGCGCAGCATTTTCAGCTGAGCTTCGTGAGCCATAGTCGTTGCTTTTAGGGCCTTTTGACGCTCACTTTGTAATAGCTGGTAATACTTAATACCAAAATACAAACCGCTCCAACAAAGAATGATGTAAACCGAATCTAACCCTTGTTGTAAGTAATAAAACCATTCATTTGGTCGGTAACCGTGACGGTAGATTTCCCATAAATTGAATTTTTGTACAACGGCCCATAATGTGCCTGTGACATAGGAAGCACCAAAAACGACAAGCATTAATACCCAAGGTGAGGCATTCCAAACTTTACGATACATATAACGTAAAGGTACTGTCATTAAACAGCCTGCATAAGCGTTTAATACAATAACAAATACGTAAATATCACGCATTTCAAAGACTTTTGAGCCGATATAATTAACTAACGCATAACCTATCCAGCCTGCAATTTGCAAAACCCAGAAAAAGCGTTGTCGATTATCAACTAATGATTGCCAATTCAAAATATCAGATTACCTTTCATAATTATTTTTATTATACCGATAGTCACGAGAGCAAAGCACTGCCGCCTATCTTAATTTTTTATAGCCTTACCGCATTCTTCGGACATTAAAAAAGCGAAGGCCACAACAGCCTTCGCTTTTTCTCTGCTTTATTTTTAAGCTAGTTTATCTGAAGCCACTTTATAATTTGGATCTTCAATCACATTCACTTCAACTAAATCACGCGCATTGTGTAATAGTTGAATACAATCAGGGCTTAAATGACGTAAATGCAGTTTCTTACCCACTTTTGCGTATTTGTCTGCAAGACTGTCAATTGCTTCAATCGCACTGTGATCAGCAACACGGCTGTGTTTGAATTCAATGATCACGTCTTCTGGGTCATTTTTAACATCAAATAACTCGGCAAAGTTCTTAACCGAACCAAAGAATAAAGGACCATGAAGCTCATACACTTTAGAGCCTTGCTCATCGATGTAATTGCTTGTGTAAATGTGTTTCGCATGTTGCCAAGCAAAAACCAAAGCCGAAACAATCACACCCACACATACCGCGATCGCAAGGTCTGTTGCTACGGTTACACCTGAAACAAGCACAATAACAAAAGCATCAGACTTAGGTACACGCTTCATCATCTTGAAGCTTGCCCACTCGAAGGTACCAAGTACAACCATGAACATAACGCCAACTAAGGCAGCTAATGGGATCATCTCAATGAGGCTGGCTGCAAAAATAATGAATGCTAGCAGTATTATTGCTGCACTAATACCAGATAATCGTGAGCGACCGCCCGAGTTAATATTGATCATTGATTGACCAATCATCGCACAACCACCCATTGCACCAAAGAAACCACAGGTAATATTTGCAGCGCCTTGACCAATACACTCTTTATTACTGTGACCACGGGTTTCAGTAATTTCGTCAATTAGGGTCAGTGTTAATAACGATTCAATTAAACCAATCGCCGCTAAAACTAAGGCATAAGGGAAGATAATTTTTAATGTTTCAAGATTAAATGGCACCATAGGAATATGGAACTCAGGCAAGCCACCGGCAATGGTTGCTTGCTCATTGCCTGTCATTCCTTTTAAGAAATCAAGTACAGTGCGCGCTTCTAAATCAAAACCAATCACAATCGCTGTTACAGTTACAATGGCAGCTAACGATGAAGGTACTGCAGTGGTTAGCTTAGGTAAGAAATGAATAATAGCCATAGTTAACGCTACTAAGCCAAGCATAATATAAAGTACTTGCCCTTCCATCCACTGTTGACCGCCCATACCGTCTGGTACTTTAAATTGACCCAGTTGAGCTAAGAAAATAACAATCGCAAGACCATTTACAAAGCCCAGCATTACTGGGTGCGGAACCATGCGAATAAACTTGCCGAGCTTGAAGATACCTGCGAGTACCTGCAGTATCCCCATCAATAACACGGTAGCAAATAAATACTCTACACCATGATCTAAAACTAAACTTACCATTACAACGGCTAGTGCACCGGTAGCACCAGAAATCATACCTGGACGACCACCAAAAATAGCCGTAATTAAGCCAACAATAAATGCGGCATATAAACCAACCAAAGGCTCAACATTAGCAACAAAAGCAAACGCAACCGCTTCTGGTACCAATGCCAACGCAACGGTCAAGCCTGATAGAATATCGTTTTTAGCAGAGCTTGGCGCTTTGCTGAGTAAGTTAAACATTAAGATCCTCTTTATAGTGAATGCATTTCGGCAAGGCGCAGAATTCTAGCAAAATCCGCAAAAGTTAACAATTATTAACAACAAAACGGCTAGTACCTAAAAGCACTAACCGTTTTCGAAAAAATAAAACGTAGTAGAAAAAGATTAAAGAGGTAAAGACGTACTACGCTTAACGCATGTCATGGTCACGTTTGAGTGAACTTCTTGAACAAACTCAAGGTTTAGTAGGTTATCACGAACAAACTGCTCATAACCTTCAATACCTTTAGAAATAATTCGAAGCATGAAATCCATGGTACCCGCCATGCTGTAACACTCGGTTACTTCATCATAGCTCATAATTAAACGCTCAAACTCAGCTAGGTTCGTTCTACCGTGGTTAGAAAGACGAACATGGGCATAGACCAACATATCAAAGCCAAGCTTTTTCTCATCAAGCAAAGCAACTTTACCTTTGATATAGCCATCTTGCTCAAGCTTAGCAATACGACGCCAACATGGAGATTGAGATAAACCAACTTTATCGGCAATTTCTGCCGTAGATAAGCTAGCATCCTGCTGTAATAATGCCAAAATTTGGCGATCTACTTGGTTCAGAGACATTTTATTTCTTTTTCTGTAAAAATACTGGTTAAATTATATAACTGATTTAAAAATCAGTCTGCCTATTTTCTACTATTTATGCAAAAAAATTGCAATTTTATACCGTTCCACTTACAAACTACTTAACTGATGTTACGCGTTGGCATTAACCAAAACGTCCGCTAATAAATGGATTTGTTTTTCGCTCATGCCCTACGGTGGTATTCGGACCGTGGCCTGGCAAAATAGCAACTTCATCAGAGAATGATAAAATCTCAGACTTAATTGATTCGAGTAATTGCGCACTATCCCCTTTTGGAAAGTCAGTACGACCAACAGAGCCTTGAAAAATCACGTCACCCACTATCACCTGTTCTGAACCTTGGTGGTAAAAAACAACATGACCAGGAGTATGCCCAGGGCAATGGCGTACAGATAATTCAAGTTCACCCACTGTGATTGTATCGCCATGATTTAGCCACTTTGTTGGATAAAATGGTGTAATTGGTGCAAAACCAAACATTTGCGCTTGCATTGGCAAGGCATCAAACCAAAATTTATCATCTAAATGTGGGCCAATGATATCAACGCTAAAATGCTCTGCGAGTTGCTTTGCTGCGCCCACATGGTCTAAGTGGCCATGTGTTAAATAAATTGCCTCTAATTGGCAATTTAAAGCAGCAAGTTCTGCTTGAAGTTTATCTGCATCGCCACCTGGGTCAACCAATGCCGCTTTATTCGTTTGCTCACAAATAATAATGCGGCAATTTTGCGCAAAGCCAGTAACAGGAACAGCTTTCACTTTCATGTTATTGTCCTTTTTGTAACTGCTCAAACGCCATTAAAATTGGGTATTTTAAATAGCCTTGATCATAAAACGGTGTACGCTCATAGAGCCAATGCAAGCGCGCATCAGCATCTTTTGCAAAGTTTTTATCTTCACGAATTTTTTTATCGAACTCTAAAGCCAATGCAGGTTTTTCTTTAAGCATTTGTCGTGCATAAGGCATTAAAGCGTAATTCTCAACGTATTCAGTGCGCTGAAAAATAGTATTAAACTCGCCCCAAGCAAAGAATGAATCTGGCGCTTCTGGGTGTAGTAAGTGTGTAGCCAGTTCTGAGTATGGCTGCTCAGTTGAGACTTTGTACCAGCCGGTCATATCGACATTTTCTACGGTGTTGTAATCAAATGTCGCCTCTACACGAAAACGTCCTTCAAAAGGTGCTTTTGCAAATGAGTAATCAGCAACGCTTGCTTGCGTTAATGGCTCAGAAGCAAAACCATTCACTGTCGTTACCTCTACGCCGTGTAATTTAAGCTTACTTACCAATTGGCTGTACGCTGGCGGAATATAAAACGCTGCAGGAACGTTAACGGTCTTTTTAACCTCTTTCTGCCAGTAAATAGGCAAAGCGTCATAGTTTTTAACTTCACCTAAATATTTAACTTCAGCTTGCCCTGACAATGCGCTTTCAGTTCTTGAATAAGCGATACCTTTAAATTCGATGGTATCTGGCTCTTTTGCATAACCACGTTCAACAACTAATTGCGTAGGTTTGAAATCGAGCTCTTTTTGAACCGCTTCATTAAGAGCTTTATCATTTGCAGCTAAAGCGTCAATAGCACCATCAATAAATACATAAGTACCTAATACGCGCTGCTTATAAGGTTTTAAAGAGTGGTTCTCAACTAATATTGTTGGTAATGAACGTAAATCACCCCAGCCATTTGAAAAACGTGGTGTTGCCACCCAACCAGCTAAACCTTTTTTAAATTCGCGCTTGTCCATTACAAAAACCAGTGGACCAGGAATATGCCCTGCTTTTTCGAGTTTGGCATCAATAACAGGTTTAAACAGATTATCTAACGCTTGAGACACACTTGGTGATTCACTAGAAAATACCGGATTATAGCCGTAGGTAACATCATATTGGTAATCAGCGCCATCGGTTACATGAACATCCACGTATAAATCTGGCTTAAATTGATTAATAACCTGCATTACACCGCGTACTTCGGGTGTATCAAGCTTAGTGTAATCACGATTTAAATTTAAATTTAGACCATTCGTTCGAAAGCCCATTTCTACTGGGCCACGCTGATTAATACGGTTGTATTGGCTACTACGCTCGTGACCATCAACGTTTAAAATAGGAATAAACAGAATATTGACTTTGCTCAGGATATCGCGGCGTTTACCTGTTGCAATATCGCGTAGCAACATAAACATGGCGTCTTTGCCATCAATTTCACCACTGTGAATGCCTGCTTGAATAAAGATGGTTGGTTTTGTATCAGCAACAAGTTGTTTGGCATCAAACAAACCTTGCTCATTCGCCACTAACATCTTAACCGCACGACCTGCACTGCTTGTCGCAATAGTCGTTACTTTGAATTGTGTTGGGTTTGCGGCAACAAGGCGTTCTACGAACGCCATAGTGTCTGCATAATCAGGCGATAAAGTGCCTTCGCTTAATTCGAAATCTGTGGTTAAAGGTCCTTTTTCTTGCATTAAAGACACACTATCGCCTTGCCATGGCAATAATGGGGGTAAGTGGCTGTCTAAAGTTACTGCAGCAGATAAAAACACTAAACTCGCAAACATATCACTCTCAAGTGCGGTACTTATTCTATATTGGGGAAATTATAACAACTAATCTGAATGGATTGCGTAAACTGCGGTGATTCAACAAAAAAATGGAGCAAACGACATACGCTATGCAAAATCGTTGTTAGTTATGAATATTAATTAAGATCAAAAAAAGGAGCACTAGGCTCCTTTTTAAACTTTATGAAAAGCGAAATTAAGCCGCTAGGCCTTCTTTTGCTTTTGCAACAAGCGCTGCGAATGCAACTTGGTCATAAACAGCGATATCTGCAAGGATCTTACGATCGATTTCTACAGAAGTCTTTTTAAGACCATTGATAAAACGGCTGTATGAAAGACCGTTTTGACGAGCTGCTGCATTGATACGTGCAATCCAAAGTTGACGGAAAGTACGTTTCTTAGCACGACGGTCACGGTAAGCGTATTGACCCGCTTTAGTAACTGCCTGGAAAGCTACGCGGTAAACACGTGAACGTGCTCCGTAGTAACCTTTAGCTTGCTTTAAAACTTTTTTGTGACGTGCACGTGCGATAACACCGCGTTTAACTCTTGCCATTTCTGAAGACTCCTATTAAGCGAATGGTAACATACGTGAAACTAGACCATGGTCATTCTTATGAACCATCATCTTAGGACGTAAGTGTAATTTACGCTTAGAAGTTTTCTTAGTCAGAATGTGACGAAGATGCGCTTGTTTACGCTTGAAACCGCCAGAAGCAGTTTTCTTGAAACGCTTAGCCGCGCCTCTGTGAGTTTTTAGCTTGTAAGCCATTGCAATAACTCCAAATGTATTGCTTAAAAATTAGCAAGCAGGCGAGAGATATAAAAACAGCTCTACTTTTAAGGCCTAACTTACTGCCATAATCCGGTGAAGGCTCACTACAAAAGCAGTGCAACCTTACTTATAACCGGTTATTTCAGGTGAACAGTAAACTGTTACTTGCAGACCTGAAATAAAATCGGTGCGTAATATACCCTGTTTATTGCTTTTTAGCAATAGGTGCCATCATCATAACCATCTGGCGACCTTCAACACGATTTGGGAATGATTCAACTTGCGAAACATCTTCCAAATCAGTTTTAACACGGTTTAATAATTCGATACCAATTTCTTGGTGAGCCATTTCACGACCACGGAAACGGATAGTGATTTTAGCTTTATCACCCGCTTCTAAGAACTTGCGTAAGTTGCGTAGCTTAACCTGGTAGTCACCTTCATCCGTACCTGGACGGAATTTGATTTCTTTAACCTGGATTTGCTTTTGCTTTTTCTTTTGTTCTTTTAGTTCTTTGCTTTTTTCAAAGATGAACTTACCGTAGTCCATAACCTTACAAACAGGTGGCTCAGCATTAGGACTGATTTCTACAAGATCTACACCCGCATCATCAGCGATAGCTTGCGCCTCTTTTAATGACACGATGCCAGCTTGCTCGCCGTCGATGCCAATTAAACGAACTTCTTTAGCTGTAATATCTTCGTTGATACGATTTTTTTGAGCTGTTTGTTGCCCTTTCTTGCCGCCTCTAATGGTACGATCCTCCAAGAATATAAAATAAAAAGCGTGTAGTTGGCTGTTTGTTTTGCCCTACACGCTCATGATTTATTGTCGATTTTTAATTTCTTCGCTTACTTTAGCAACGAAATCATCAACACTAAATTTGCCTAGGTCTTCACCTGTGCGAGTGCGTACTGCCACTTCTTGTTGTTCAACTTCTTTATCGCCAACAACAAGTAAATATGGAATACGTTTTAACGTATGTTCACGGATTTTAAAGCCAATCTTCTCATTTCTCAAGTCAGCAGCGGCTCTAATTCCAAGTTTATTTAATTTTTGTACAATTTCTTGCACATAATCTGCTTGTTTGTCCGTGATGTTCATGATCACAACTTGCTTAGGAGCAAGCCACGTTGGGAACAAGCCAGCGTATTCTTCAGTTAAAATACCGATGAAACGCTCAATTGAACCTAAAATTGCGCGGTGGATCATAACTGGTGTGCGACGTTCGTTATTTTCAGCAACATAAGTTGCACCTAAACGACCTGGTAATGCAAAGTCTAGCTGTACAGTACCACATTGCCATGCACGGTCTAAACAGTCATAAAGTGTAAACTCAATCTTAGGACCGTAGAATGCACCTTCACCTGGTAGGTAATCAAACTCAATGTCGTTTGCTTTTAATGCATCAGCTAGTGCAAGCTCAGCTTTATCCCACATTTCGTCTTCACCGATACGTTTTTCTGGACGAGTAGATAGTTTTACAACGATCTTCTCAAAGCCAAACGTTTCGTATGTGTCGTAAACCATTTTGATACATGCAGACACTTCATCCATGATTTGCTCTTCAGTACAGAAGATATGCGCATCATCTTGAGTAAAGCCACGTACACGCATTAAGCCGTGTAAGGCACCTGATGGTTCGTTACGGTGACAACAACCAAACTCTGCCATACGTAATGGAAGATCACGGTATGATTTTAAACCTTGGTTAAAGATTTGTACGTGACCCGGGCAGTTCATTGGTTTGATTGCGTATTCACGCTTTTCAGATTCAGTTGTGAACATCGCATCTGCGTATTTGTCCCAGTGACCTGATTTTTCCCATAAACCACGGTCCATCATTAATGGGCCTTTAACTTCTTCGTAATCGTACTCACGTAGTTTTTCACGAACGAAGTCTTCTAGTTCACGGTAAATGCTCCAACCATCGTTGTGCCAAAACACCATGCCTGGTGCTTCTTCTTGCCAGTGCCATAAATCAAGCGCTTTACCAATACGACGGTGATCACGTTTTTCAGCTTCTTCTAAACGTTTTAAATACGCTTTAAGTTGCTTTTTATCTGCCCATGCAGTGCCGTAGATACGTTGCAGCATCTTGTTTTCAGAATCACCGCGCCAATAAGCACCTGCCACTTTCATTATTTTGAAATGTTGACAGAATTTCATGTTTGGAACGTGTGGACCACGACACATGTCGATGTATTCTTCGTGATGGTATAAGCCTGGACGATCATCTTTCGCGATGTTCTCGTCTAGAATTTCCATTTTATAGGTTTCACCACGCGCTTCAAAAGTATCGCGTGCTTCTTGCCAGCTTACGGTCTTTTTAACAACGTCGTAGTTTGTTTTAGCAAGCTCAAGCATACGCTTTTCGATAGCATCTAAATCATCTTGGCTTAAAGAGTGCTCCATATCGATATCGTAATAGAATCCGTTATCGATGGTCGGACCGATTGCCATTTTTGCTTCAGGGAAAAGCTGCTTAACCGCATGACCAATAAGGTGCGCACATGAGTGACGGATAATCTCTAAACCATCATCATCTTTTGCTGTGATAATTTCTAAACGCGCATCTTCGGTGATTAAATCACATGCATCAACACGGGTACCATTAACACGGCCTGCAATTGTTGCTTTGGCAAGACCTGGACCGATATCGCTTGCTACGTCATATGTGCTTACTGGGTTTTCAAAACTACGCTGACTGCCGTCAGGGAGGGTAATAACTGGCATTATAAATCCTTAATACAGTGGTGATGCCTACAATGCATCACATGTAATATTTTTAAAAAATTTTATGTAACTCTGCAACGCTTTTACGAATAAGCATTGCTATTTAAGCTTGTATTTACTGAGTCTTCGTAAATACAAGCGACCATTGTCGCCGCTCACGTTCTTAAATACAAGTAGTTAGAAGAGTAAATTGACAATTAGTTAAGTCATTTCATACTTAGTGAGTCAGTACTTTTAGGGTGATGAAGATGCCAAACACGCGTACGTTCAAATTTGCAACGTTTAACTTATTAAATTATACCGCGCCACCCTATTCGTTTTACCAATTACATGAACGCTATAACAATACGCAATGGCAGCAAAAACAATCGTTTGTTGCTAATTTCTTAAATAAGGCAACCCCTGATGTGGTGGCGTTTCAAGAAGTGTTTAGTCAGCATGCTCTAGAAGTGCAATGCAAAGAAGCGGGATATGATTATTTTAAAACGGTCGATAGCCCGTCCCATGATAGCCTTTATCCGCAAGTGTTATTCAATCCTGTGGTTGCTATTGCCAGTAAATACCCGTTTAAATCGGCCGATGCATTGACACCATGCCCTGAATTACTTGAGTACTTAAACAATCAAAATGAATTCAAATTTAACCGCACCCCGATTAAATGTATTATTGATTTACCTGATTTTGGTGAAGTCTGCTTTTATGTTGTTCACTTTAAGTCACAACGTGTGCAGTCAATGGCACACATTCTTAACATTCACAACCTTGAAGATCCGTTGCTGCAGTTGTTACACCAAACAGTAGGTACCATGCAGTCTCAAATATCGCGTTCATTAGAAGCATCCATTGTTTATTATGATGCGTTAAAAACCCAACGCGAAAAGCAATGTGCAACACTCGTTATGGGTGATTTTAACGATGTACTTACTAGCCCTACTTTATCGTTTATGACACAAGGGTTTCATCCTACACGTTGTGAACCCTGCATAGAACATAACGAGCCCGTTGTTGGCCTAACCGACAGCTATGAGTTTAGCCGCTCGTTTTATGATAAGAAAAACAAACCCTTTAGCCATTATTACCAAGGTAAAGGTAATGTACTAGATTATATTCTTGCCTCTGCACATTTTAATCCCGATTGCCAAGTTTCAAAGGTGAAAGCGCTCGACTATGAAAGTTATGACAAGCATATTTCCCCTACACAACTGACCGAAGACATTAGTGTAAGTGACCATAGTGTTATCGCTATAAAAATTCATTTTTAAAGCAACTGTTTTTCATAACGTTACTTGCTATAATTGCGCAAATTAAGTTATTTAGAGAATGACCATGAGAACATGCGGTGTAGAAATTACAGGTAGCGACGTACTACTGTGTATTTTAACCAAAGACAATGACGTATTTGATATCCGTGATGTCAGACAAACACGTTTTACCTTAGGTAACGGTAATGACACAGAAGTAATGCGTAAATTCCAATTTGATTTCAAAAAATTAATGGAAGATTACCAAATTGACTCTGTAGCAATCAAAGAGCGCCAAGCAAAAGGTAAATTCGCTGGTAGTGCGAAAGGTTTCAAAATGGAAACGGCTATTCAGTTAATAGAGCGCTTAGATGTGCAAGTTTTATCTGCAACTGAAATCAAAGAGCAGCTTAAGCGCAACCCAGTGCCTATTGATTTTGAAGACACAGGCCTGAAAAAATTCCAAGAAAACGCATTCATTAGTGCTTACGTGTACATTATGCGTAAAACTTATAAGCAAGATGAGCCAAAAGCTTAGTAGATACTTATTACCAAAAAACGTGCTACGGCACGTTTTTTTACACCCCAAAAACCACTCTTTATTCTGTTTTATTAAAATTACACTCTGTACATTAGTCTTATAAAGCTTTTCTTTGTCGACAATCTATGTTTAGTTAATCAGGTACGCATGTTTTGAAATCATCTTAAATGATAGTTTCAATTCTTTTGCATCAAGTCCATGACAACAAATTAACCGGACACGGAGAATACAATGCAGACAAAGAACACACACATCAATGCGCTTCCACTCACTCAAAGCTATTATCAAGGCCGTACAGACATTCCATTGATAGAACAAACAATTGGACAGTATCTTGACGATATTGTCGACAATTACCCTGATCACCCCGCAATTGTGGTTCATCATCAACAGATCCGATTAACCTATAGACAATACCAGCAGCAGATTAACCAGTTAGCAATGGGGTTATTATCACTTGGCGTAAAACCTGGCGATCGGGTTGGTATTTGGTCACCCAATAATATCGAATGGTGTTTAACTCAATTTGCTACAGCTAAAATTGGTGCAATCATGGTATGCATTAACCCTGCATATCGACCAAGCGAATTAAAATACGCACTCAATAGTGTTGAGTGTTCAACACTTATAACAGCGAGTGAATTTAAAGCCAGTAATTATATAAACATGCTCAATGAGCTCGCACCGGAACTTAAAGATTCACAAGCAGGTGAATTAAATTTAAACGCCCTGCCACACCTAAAAAATATAATTCGTATTGGTGATGAGCCTGCTGCTGGCATGTTTAGCTTTAGCGATATCATGCAGCGCGCAACAGATGCCCATAAGCTAGAGCTTGATGCAATAGCTGCTACTTTAAGCTGTGACCAAGATATCAATATTCAATTTACTTCTGGTACTACGGGTAATCCAAAAGGAGCGACCTTATCTCATAAAAACATCCTCAATAATGGATTTTTGATGGCCCAAGCGATGAAGCTTACACATGAAGATAAACTCTGTATTCCGGTGCCTTTATATCACTGCTTTGGTATGGTGCTTGGCAATTTAGTATGTATAAGTAAAGGTGCTACCGCAGTTTTCCCGGGTGATTCATTCGACCCTAAAACAACCCTTGAAGTTGTTGAAAAAGAACGTTGTACTGGCCTACATGGTGTTCCAACTATGTTTATCGCCGAGTTAGAGCTTAAAGACTTTGCAAACTATGACTTATCTAGCCTACGAACAGGCGTGATGGCCGGCTCAACCTGCCCCGAGCAAGTTATGCGTAAAGTTCACTCATTAATGCATATGAAAGAAGTTGTAATTGGTTATGGCCAAACAGAATGTAGCCCGATAAATAACGTGACCGAAACCGACTCACCACTCGAAAAACAAGTTACCACAGTGGGCCGTGCATTAGCCCATACTGAAGTGAAGATTATCGACGAGCTGGGTGATATTCAAAAAGTTGGCATACCGGGTGAAGTATGTAGTCGTGGTGCTGGAATTATGCGCTGCTATTGGAATGATGAAGAGAAAACGAAAGCAACAATTGATCAAGACGGTTGGTTACATTCTGGTGACTTAGGTGTTATGGACGAAGATGGCTTTGTTGCTATCGTTGGCCGAATAAAAGACATGATCATCCGTGGTGGTGAAAACATCTACCCAAGAGAAATAGAAGAAGTTCTCTACACCTACCCTGGTATTCAAGATGCGGCCATATTTGGTATTAGTGATGAAAAATACGGCGAAGAAGTATGTGCCTGGATCCAACCTAAAGATGATGCAGTGCTTGATGAAAATGACATTCGTGATTTCTTAAAAGATAAACTAGCCTACTTCAAAGTACCAAAGCACATCCGCTTTGTTGAAGAATACCCAATGACAGTAACAGGCAAACTTCAAAAATTTAAAATGCGCGAACAAATGCAAGAACTCCTAAGCGAAAAAGCCTTCTCGTAACCATTTCCGTGCAAAAATACACCCTAATTTCAACCAAGCTCAGCACCGCTGAGCTTTTTAATTTATTAAGACACCCAAATTATGAAAAGATATTAAGACACCCATATTAAATTAAGTTGAAAAGATATTAAGACACCCAACTTAATATTTCTCACTTCTCAAAATTATGACTAAACTTAAATTGTTCAACTCATGGAGGAGAAGAGCATGGCAACCCCACGTAGAAACTT